>NZ_JACCCA010000010.1:0-190893 GCF_013408815.1 Rhodanobacter sp. K2T2
ACACGGTCCAGCGCATCTTCCAGCTCAAGGGCTGGCAGGTGCGCAAACGACCCATTGGTCAGCGTCCACGTATCCAGGCATTGCCGTCGGTCGCCAGCAGGCCGGACGAGCGCTGGTCGACGGATCTGTGCCGGGTCTGGGGCGGCAAGGACGGCTGGCTCAGCTTGGCGTTGGTCATCGATTGCCATACCCGCGAGCTTCTTGGCTGGCATCTGTCGCGCAGTGGCAAGGCCAGCACGGCCGCCGGCGCCCTGGAGCAGGCGCTGATCAGCCGCTTCGGTACCCTGGGCAAGGTGAACACGTCCTTTCTTCTTCGATCGGACAACGGCTTAGTTTTTACCAGCCGGAAATACACCAGCCTGGTCCGCAGCTATGGCCTGCAGCAAGAGTCCATTACGCCGCATTGCCCGCAGCAGAACGGCATGGTCGAGCGGGTCATTCGCACGTTGAAAGAGCAGTGCGTGCATCGTCATCGGTTCGAAAGCCTGACCCACGCCATGCGCACGATCGGCGACTGGATCCACTTCTACAACCACCAGCGCCCGCACCAGGCGTTGAAGATGAAAACACCCGCTGAGGCGTATGCCTTAGCGGCCTGACCTGTGCAGGAAGTGCTGGGTCATTACAACGAGTGCCTTAACGAACACTGGTTTCCGAGCCTGTTACATGCACGCACCGAGATCGAAACTTGGCGCCGGGAATACAACGAGGAGCGACCCAAGAAGGCGCTGGGCGGGCTGACACCCGCCGCCTACGCCGAGCAGTTAAAGTAACCCTGGACTCCAAACCGTCCCGCTACTCAAAGCGGGGGACGTCGGTCGACAAAGCCCTCAATACTTTATTTAGCTCTTACGCGCATTTTTTCGTAAAGCTCGAGGTCGAGCTGATTGGCATTTTCTATAACACGTCGTTCTGTACTAGATATCTCGTCGCGCACTCCCTGAAATCCATTTTCGTGAGGAACAATAATGGTCCCTGAATCACAACCAAACCATCCCTCAAAGAATCTTGAAGTACTGCTGACATCACTGGTAAAACCAACGTGACTGAAGTGATTTTCAATATTATTGATTGCTCGTCTAATTCGAAATTTTTCGCTAATTTGTCGAGTGGGAACTCCACGAGTCATCCGCCACCAAAGATTTGACAGCTTATCGCTCAAGAGTGGAAGGCGTCCGTAACTCGCAGTAAGCGTTCGCACCATTTCGTTATTTGTTTCGGGTGTAATGCATGCCTCGACAAAATCAGAGAGACTCAAACATTCCTTCTTCAGCAAAGAATAAAACGGCGAACTTGTAAATCGACAGTGGTGCCTATATAGCGAAGCAACACGTTCAACAGGCTCTCGCATTACAGTCGCATATTGCGGCGAAGGATCACTAAATAAGGCATGAATTCCAAAAGAAAAGTGCCCAAAAAGGAGGCGGGAATCTCTATTCAAAATATTCGATTTACTCAGGCGACTTACATCATCACCTGAATAAATGAGATCAACAATTAATTTCCTCTGGTCGATATTGCACACCGCGGCGCGGAGTGATGTTCCGGCTGTTTTTGGAATATGTATAAAGTATTTCACTTCGATGCCACCTAATTCTTATATAGGCGGCCCAATCATCCATAAGAGCCAAATGATTAAAATTTACTGAAGATACTGCCTGATTAGCGCTGATCCTGAGCTGAAAAATTGGTAGCCTAACGTAAAAGCGGCTCAGGGGTAGGCATGCAGAGCACCATGGCGCGCAGCCGTCGCGGAACGAACTCAGGCAGGCGAAAAAGGCGGTTCAATCGGCAGGCCGCTTCCGCCAGATAGCGACATACGTACTTGTGATGTTTGAACGCGTGATATGTCCCTTCGATGGAGCATTTCAAGTTTGACAGCAGCACATTGACCCAGCAGGTGTCGTCGATCTCGGGAGCGGTCCGGCCGCCTTCGCTTTTGAGCACGGTATGGGCATGACCGGTGGTCTCAAAACGGCGAAAAGCACCTAGCCCATCGCTAAAGGCTTCGGCCTCTGGGGCCAGCCGCCGTTGGGCCCAGCCGGTGATCGCCGAGTTGTCGAAGGTGCACACCGGTTCGATGAGGGCTAAGGTCGGATGATCGAGATTGGCATCGGTTTTTATCGCGATCACGAAGGCCTGCTTGTTTTCCGAGCCACGGCCTGACCTGCCGCCGTCGTGCTCAGCGCCCAGGCAGGCATCGTCAATTTGTACGAAACCGTTGAGCTGGCACGGTTCCTCGCGATGCATCATCGCCTCCATCGCCTTGTGTTTCAAGCGCCATGCGGTGCGGTAGCTCATCCCCAGATGCCGTTTCATTTCCAGTGCGGCCATGCTGGTCGAGGCAGCGGATGGATCGGGAGGAACCCGGTCGTCAGCGGCAGCTTGGTAGACTCGAACACGGCGCATCTCAGCAGCGTCGTTTGATGCCAACACGCCCGAAACTGGTAGTACAACTGCCCCTCGCTCGGAATCGAGAAGACAACCGGCCGGCACACGCCGGACAGTGATACCCCTTCGGCCAGCGCGAGTGAACAGCGCCAGATGGAACTTCGCCTCGCTTGCATACTGCGCCATGAACTGTGCCATCGACAGGCCTTGTTAGAACTGCGCCCGATTCATCGCCATGCCCCCTATCCCCATCGAATGTGGGCATACCATCGCTCCGGGACGTCTCAAATCGCGCGACGACTGAATGAGGATCAGCGCTAATCAGGAAACTATAAGTGAACTTAAATTTATCGCATACGATACAAATTTATCAGATGAATATTTAGTTATTTATCGCCATAACAAAAATATTATAGATAATGATCTCTAAGCTTTAGTAGCCTTAATCGGTAAGTGAGCGCTAAATCTTCTAAGTTTTTTTGCAACTCGATAAGAAAATGATCCAAGCAATATTTTTTTGTATTGCTCCAACTCAACTCCACGCATAGCCCAGAGCATTGGATATTTGTTGGGACGACCAAGCAACGCGGCAACAAATCGAATGGGAGAGGTAAAACGCCACCCCCTGCTTTGTAAAAGGTTATGTATGTCTTCGCGCATCGCGTTTTCATAGCGCTCTGCCTCAATATCTGGATGCGGAAGTACTTGATGTGTTCCAAAATGCCTTGCGTTGTAGTCGGCAACCAGTTGTCGTATCCGTGTAGCTGATCCGGGCCCCAACAAGAGTGGCAACGAATCTAGCTTCCGCCAAATTGCGTGATGATTGGACAACCATTCTTCTTGCGAATGGACAGTGTATGAAGACTCCGCTTGATCCCAGCGCCTATAAATCGAGGTGATCTCCTTCGCTGATGCCACACCGCATACTGCCGCGGTGCGAAGCAAAAAATCCCAATCTTCTGTTGTCG
Organism: Rhodanobacter sp. K2T2; assembly: GCF_013408815.1. NCBI lineage: Bacteria > Pseudomonadati > Pseudomonadota > Gammaproteobacteria > Lysobacterales > Rhodanobacteraceae > Rhodanobacter > Rhodanobacter sp. K2T2. Next base: position 3,360 of record NZ_JACCCA010000010.1, read on the forward strand.
TTAAAGTTTCATCGAAAACGATACACAAATCGGCATATGCAGATCGTGGAAAAGCCAGTGACACCGGCGGGCTTGCATTCTCAACCAAATGATTAAGATGATCAAAGGTCAAAGGAAAGCATGCATCCATAGAACCAACTGCACGCACACTCTGTGTACCATACGCCGTTTTTACAGGCCTCCAAAGCTGCGCAACATTACCCGCACGCAACACTGCACCAGGCGTTTTAGTCGCAAGCTTTTTGAACTCTTCGACCCAATGTCCTAGCACTATGTCGTCATCGTCCAGGATCGCGACGTATTCTCCTCTAGCCTCACGAAAGCCAACATTAAGAGGATGAGTGCGGTTACCCGAATCCACTTTGATGAGCCTTATACGCTCGCGCATTTCGAGGTGCGTATTTTCTATTATCCTCTCTACGGCTAAGCGATCTTCGCTGTTAAGCTTGTGTCCAATTATGCAGAGTTCAAAATCCTGATCAGTCTGAGCTGATAGACAAAGAAGTACGTCTCTAAGTGTGTCTATGCGACGACCTTGAGTACGAGTAACAACACTCAAAAAAGGAGATTTATCGCATTCTGGATGCGCGATATCCCCTTCCCCCGAGGAAGGTCCAGGCAACCACATTCTTACCAACTGATTCGTTTGTGCATGATCATCGACAGCATCACGGAGACTAGTAAGTAGGCCGTGCAATGCCGAAGCGCTAGCCACGGCTGGATGATGAGGCGGGAAATGTTGATCGCTTTTGGCAAGAAGAACGTCATACGCTGCAATCTGGTGCCAACCAGCCAGCCGCATTACTTTACGCAGCCCCGTGTCAGTAAATAGATGAACGTGAGTGTGGTCAAGTAGACCTGCGGTTGTGTAGTCCCATTTTCCCAATGCGAGCTTAAAACCTACATCTCTGTGAGCAACGTTGGGCACCGAGGATACCAGTGGAGCTCCATGCGATTTAGCCAGTTCGCTAAGCATGGACAGTAATTGTGGTCCAGTAGTTATGTGTTCAAGTGTGTCTATAATTGTTATGGACGCTATTTTACTTCCGTATACGGCAGCCTCAATTACCGTCTTAGCTGAAGCTACATCTGATAGATCGATATGGTGGCCGGCGAAACCTCGCTTTGATAGTATTGACAGAGCCTCTCCGTCAATATCGAAGCCGATATATTCTCGGTGCAGATCATCACGCACATGCTCTGCAATGGCAGCAACGTTGCAGCCTATGTCAATATGCACACCTGAAGCACCAGCAGTGTGCTGTTTGAGCAGAGCGATAACGTGTCCATAGACGTTGTCGTGATGGTACGGGTTTTGGTAAAGAGACATATTAGAGACCGAAACGGTGTTTAGTGTAGAAATCGCCTTCGAAGTGAGCCACTTTGCCGGCTGCGTCGATTGCCTCGGGTAAACGACCGTCTTTCTTACGTTGAATATAGCTTTCAGCCGCCTTATTCAGATGACTTTCGGTCGATGTCGCAAATGTTTTCAAAAGCCGCTCAACGATATCAAGACGAGAGTATTTGTACGCCATTAGCAAGGCAGCTTCTGCCGAATAATAGCGCTCAGAGGATGTCGGAGCCCATTGACCTTGCGGCCCAAGCCGTTTGTCATGAAACACAGCAGCCGATGGTTGGTATATCACTTTATAGCCGTTTAAACGTGCGCGCCACGAAAAATCAACGTCGTCGCAATATAGAAAGAAGGACTCACTATCGAAACCGCTCAGCTTATGGAGCACATCCATTCGAATAAGCGCACAAGCCGTCGTTGCCCAACCGGTTTCCCCCGTTGATTTGTCATAGTCTTTCGGGTGTTCAATGGGCAGCTGACGGGCTTCAACAATTCCAGTCAGAGGGTCCTGGAATGGCCGTACAAGCTCTATTAGAGCATCTGGAGCAAGCATCACGTCCGGATTCATAATTAAAACGTGATCGGTTACTGTGCCTGCTTCCGTCATCTCGTCTGCATAGGCGAGCAGCGCATTGTGGCCTTTAGCAGAACCTAAATTACTGTCAAAAAAAAGATAGTCTACGCAAGCAAGGGCGGGACTTTGGGCACGAATTGACTCAATATCATCTTTCGAGAACGTTGGCGTAGGGGAGCTATCACCGTATACCAAAGTAACCGATGCGACAGCACCGGCGCCTATGGCTAAATCTGCAGCCCGATTTAAATGTCTAATAGTCGTTAGAATACGGTCAAGTTCGTTACCATAAAGAACCGAGTGAATCCGTACATGCCCGACTTTATTAATTGGAATCTTCTTTTTCATGCATCTGCCCTTTTGTTGCCATTATCGATCCAATGGCATAACAACCGGATGCCATCCTCAGCACTAGTCTCTGGCTTCCAATTGAGCTGTTCTGCGGCTAGATCAACCTTGCATGCCGCATGCCTTACGTCGCCATTGCGATATTGCGAAGTAACGTGCGGATCAGGTGCCCCATAAATCTGTGCCGCAATCCGAGCGATACTCCAAATATTAGTACTGACACCAGTGCCTATATCTGCCAACACGTCTGTTCGTACGGTGGTTGCCGCTGCCAAGATAGCTCTAGCGACGTCCTCTATGAAAACAAAGTCTCTAAGCATTTTTCCATCTTCGTATACCGGAATGCTGCGTCCCTCTTTAGCAAGTCGAGCAAACAAGGAAACGATTCCTGTATAGGGATTAGAGAGAGACTGGCCAGGTCCATAAACATTCTGAAGCCTGACAATGTTCGCGGATGAGCCGAACGAAAGAGCCCAAGCTTTTAAAATATGCTCTTGAGCAAGTTTCGTAGCACCATAAATGCTCGTTGGCTTTGTTTGCGTGGTATCCGCACAAAAAGGAAGCGCTTGTAAACCAGGAAAGTCCCAGGTTTGTGACTCTAACATCGAATCTGAGCGTTGGCCTGGATAGCTAACGTTGCCATTAGAGTCACACCAAGCCCCCTCACCATAGACCGCACGGCTGCTTGAAAGTACAAAGCGAGTAGGGACGATGCCTCTGGCGGCCAGAGCGTCGAGCATGCGGGTGGTACCCGTCACGTTGACATGAGCATGCCTAGTTGCTTCGGTCAACGACTGACCCGTTCCAGTCTCAGCAGCCAAATGAATGACAACGTCTGGCTGAAATCGAGCCAAAAGCGAGCCCCATAACGCCTGATCAGTTATGTCACCGACAACAAGCTCCACATTATCATCCAAAGCGGATGGTCTCTCAGAGGTTTTATGCACCTGAGGATGAAGATTATCCAGGGCAATAACTTTGTCGAACTGCTGCGCCAGCGCAGAGGAAATAGCACAGCCGATAAAGCCGGCGCCGCCGGTAACGAGGCAGTTTGTCATACGTTGGTTTCCTTAAGCGATAACTTTAGGTCATTTAGACGTGGGCGTGGTTTGAATGAAAGCATCGGTTTCTCAACAAAACGCCAAGAGAACCATGCACACAAGAGTGCAATGGGCAGACTGATTAACGCGTTTTGCAGGGCCGATAGCCCGTTTTGAGTTAATTGGTTAACTACCTGTTGAACTAGAAAACCGTACAGATATAGACCGTAGGAAAAATCGCCAAATCTACCAGCACTAGAAAGCAAGCGTTGCGAGCTAAGTGCCAATGACAGAGTGCAATATGGAAGTAAAATGAATAGCACGGCTTCAGAGCCAATAAGCGAAGATGGCTGAACTAAAGCTACCGTGAAAACAAAGAATAATGCCACCGTTGGGTTAAGCAACGCATCTATGTTTAGCGCTTTTACCACCGCACCAATTAGAAAGTATGGAGCAACATCTAGTGCACTTATCAGATCACTACCGTAAATTACGGGATGAAGCGACGGCTGTGCAATTCTCGTAAATTTAAGACTGAAAGCGCAAAAAATTAAGGTGACTAGGGCGAGCACTGAGCGGGTCTTGAGTGCATTGCCTAAGACCAAAAGCAAGGGAAGAACCATGTACATTGCAAATTCTATCGGAAGGCTCCATAAAGAACCGTTAACCGCTATTGGATAGCTGTTTTGAGCAAAAAGACCAGGCAAATCGTATACAGGCCTAAGAACAATATTTTTAAAGTAGCCAAATGTATGCAAATAAGAGAAATACTGAGAAACCGGAAGGACCGTCATCAAAGGACCAACGACGAATACCGTCAGTAAGCACAGCACTATCAGGCCTGGGAAAATTCGCAGCGCACGCTTACGAAGATAGCGAAAAAAATTTGGGTCGATCGACCAGCTAGTACAAATCAAATAGCCGCTAATCACGAAAAAAATTTTCACGGCCAAAGCCTGCACAGAGTTTCCAAGAACACCTTGGTCTACCGTATGGGTTAATGGATGCGCGTGACCAAAGATAACTACCGCTGCCGCTAGCAGTCTAACTGCGTCGAAGTTGTTTTCGCGGTGCATAAAAATCCTATAATGAAAATTGAGCTCAGACTAAAGTATGGATAAGCCTCTACAAAGCAATTTTCGTAATTAAGCTAATAAATTTTCCATATTAAGTAAATATTTTTAAGCACTGCCAAGAATATGCTTGAGGCGTCTGAAGCTCTTTTAAAGCACCGTACGTTTAACGTTAATATAACTACGAATTTGCTAACCGTTTATTCGTGCTGTAGCCAGCTAAAATCTAGTACGCTGTGCTTGGCTTGCATATAAGAAGAAGATACTAGATGCGTGTAGTTGTATTTCTTTAAATTCAGCATCGTCTCGTTTAGCGCGTCACTGCCAAATCGGCATCTCCTCTGCGTGGAAGAAATTTCGATTAATTATTTCGGCAATTTCAATAAATATTAATTCCATATATTCATGGATTTTTATTAAATTTTGAATTTAAATTTGCTACTATTGCTGACTTAAAAACTTAAAACATCCATTTTATTTAATCCATACCCAGAAATATGCAGCAATTGAATAACATTCATTAGCTATATTTTAGATGGCGCCACAAGCCTCACCGAACGCATCGGAATGCCAATCAAGCCTGTACTTACCTGAGAAGAATGACTGCTTAATATGATTGCGTCGTGTTTCCATTGGTGCACAACATGCGAGTTTTGAGTACCGTCGGATACTGCAACGGATATAGAATAGTCTCCGCCCGGAAGCACTGGCATACGAAATTCAAAACTTGCGCAGCATTCCTCGCCTGGAGCTAAAGCGATTGGATTATTCAAGTACGATAAATACGTATTATCCCCAAATAGAGACAACCCTTGCTTATTACGAACTAAAAAACCAACTATAAGACTAGAAATTGGCTCGTTTGCCAAAACGTTTATAATCAGATCTACACGTTCACCACCTACACACCATGATAACGGTGAACCATGCTCATTCATTAGTTTTACGCTTTTGATCGCGGCCCCGCCTTTACCAAATCCTTCTGCAAAAATATCAAAAGGCCTTACTTCAATATCGTTACGTATGTTTGAGTGCAATACTAAGTCACGCCTAGCATCAATGAAGTCCTCATTGTGGTGAGCTATAGCATTACTAGCTTGATAAATTGGCGAGTCCAACTCATCTGCCCCCTGAGCACGTCGATACATATCGGCAAGATAGGCTTCCGTTACTTGCTTTGGATCCGCGTCTAAACGCACCGCACCATCCTGAAGCCAGATTGCACGATCACATAGGGACGTAACCGTTGTAGTGTCGTGACTTACGAACAAAAGAGTGCCGCCAGAAGCCTTGAATGTCTGCAAGAATCTCATGCATTTTTGGACGAAGTACGCATCGCCCACAGCTAGCGCCTCATCGATAACCAAGACTTCGGCATCAACGTGAGCGATCACTGCGAAAGCCAATCGCATGAACATTCCGCTGGAATAAGTTTTTACAGGTTGATCGACATAATCGCCGATATCAGCAAAGGCAACGATTTTCTCGTAACGTGAATCAAGTTCCTCGTCACTCAAACCCAATATTTGCCCGCTCATATACACGTTTTCGCGCCCTGTAAACTCTGGATTAAAGCCTGCACCGAGTTCCAGTAGAGCTGCAACGCGGCCATTGACGATGCAATGTCCTCCAGACGCATCTAGCGTTCCGCATAGAATCTGTAGGAGAGTGGATTTTCCTGCCCCATTGCGCCCTATTAATGCAACTGTCTCGCCTCGACGGACTTGAAAAGATATTCCTTTTAGCACGACATGTTCACGGAAGAACTTTCTATGTCCGCGAAATAACATCTGCCAAAGACGGTGCGCTGGACTCTCATAAATTGAGAAAGACTTAGACAACGACCTTACATCTATTGCAAGTTCAGACAACATCGGCAAATCCATTTTTTGTACGCCAGAACCACCAAAAACCAAAAGTTGTAATGCTAATGGCTATAAGCGTATACCAGCACAAACCACTCCAATCCGGCCACTGATTATTTAATGCGATAGCACGAAACTGAGTAACAGGAAAAGTCAGTGGGTTTAAATTAAGCCACGGACGGAACTGGGAGGGAACCATATCAACTGGGAACAAAATCGGTCCGAGGTACATCAACAATAGAGTTAGAATGCCAGTAAGTTGCGCCAAATCACGGAGAAAAACTCCTAGAGATGCCAAAAAGAGCACCCAACCGTACGTCAGTAAAATCAAAGGGAAAATAACTAACGGCATAGCAATCCAAGTCACAGGTAAACCTCCCCCATACCAGAGCTCGCCGATCATTAGAATCGCCATGGAGAGCACAAGATTGATAGTAGCGCTCCCCAACACAACAGCCGGCAGGAGCTCAAGAGGGAATACTACTTTCTTCACATAATTCGCGTTTTGAAGAATTAACGTTGGACCTCGATTGACGCACTCCGCCATGAATGTAAAAAGAATAAGACCTGAAAAAAGCACTAGAGTAAAGTTGCGCCCACCTATTCCCCAACGCGCCTTTAAAACTAGTCCGAAAACGAAGGAAAAAACTACCAGCAAAGAAAGCGGGTTGAGTAAAGTCCAGACAATACCGAGTACTGAACCCTTATACCGGTTGTGAATATCGCGTCCGACCAATCTTCCGTACAAAGAGCGATTGCGGAGAATTGAAATAAACGCTCCAGACACATACCACACAATTCCAGCACCACTAGGAGCGGAATCTTTTTTCATCGCAACGCCTCTTCAAGCTCATCAATGAGATCCACAACATCCTCCACGCCAATGGACAGCCGCACTAAGCCATCACTGATGCCTAGCCTTTTGCGGTTAGCGGAAGGCACCGAAGCATGCGTCATAATTGCCGGATGCTCAATCAGGCTTTCGACACCACCGAGCGATTCGGCCAGCGCGAATAGCTCGCAGCGCTCGAGCATACGCTTTGCCTTTTTCAGCCCACCCTTTATTTCGGCAGAAATGATGCCGCCGAAACCGTCCATCTGACGTTTGGCGAGCGCATGCTGCGGGTGACTCTTCAAACCCGGATAGATCACACGGTCAATCGCAGGATGTTTTTCCAGCCAGCCAGCGAGCTCCAAAGCACCTGCGCAATGCGCCTTCATACGCAGGTGCAGGGTCTTCAAACCGCGCATGGCCAGGAATGAATCAAATGGCCCTGCTACTGCACCTACCGAGTTCTGCAGAAAACCCATCTGCTCGGCCAGCTCTTTATCACCAGCCACCACGATGCCACCGACCATGTCAGAATGACCGTTGAGGTATTTGGTGGCCGAGTGCAGCACGAGATCGGCGCCGAACTCGAGCGGTCGCTGCAACATCGGCGAACAAAAGGTGTTGTCCACTACCAGAATCAAGCCGTGCTTTTTGGCAAACGCTGCGACCCGGACCAGATCCACCAGCTTCAGCATGGGATTGGTCGGCGTTTCCGCCCAGATCATCCGGGTATTCGGCTTAAGCGCCGCCTTCAATGCTGCGGTGTCGTTCAGATCGATGAAGCTGAAGTCCAGCCCGGCGGAGCGGCGCCGCACCTTTTCAAATAGGCGATAGGTGCCACCGTAAAGGTCGTCCATCGCGATGACATGGCTGCCGGAATCGAGTAGATCCAGCACGGTGGCGGCGGCAGCCAGCCCCGAAGCAAAGGCGAAGCCGGCCACACCGCCTTCCAGATCGGCCACGCAGCGCTCGTAGGCCATGCGGGTGGGATTTTGAGTACGAGAATACTCAAAGCCCTTGTGCTTGCCCGGGCTCTCCTGAACATACGTCGAAGTCGCGTAAATCGGCGTCATGATGGCGCCTGTGCTTGGATCGGGTTGCTGGCCGGCGTGGATGGCACGGGTGCCCAGACCGAGCTTATCGGCGGTTTTTCTTGGTGTCATAAGTTATCAGCCGTCTTGTGCCACCGCGGCAAACCTCCGCAGGCGACTACCATAAAAGGTTGCATATATTACCTGCTTTCAGGGCCGAGCCCGGGCAAGCAGGACACTGCCATACCGTCCAGGTTCACTGTGGAACCGGAAATTCTCGAGCAGCTGCAAGACCGTAAGCAGCCATGGGGCGCCGCTGCTATGCAAACCAACTGAATCGCGAACTTCGCCCGGCGTCGTATCAGGATTGGCGCGCTTCAGGGGGGAGCGCTGCGTTCCCAGCCGCCTTCATCGTTCGACGCCTGTATACGGACAGACAGGGACGCTCGACCCAGTGCCAGGATGCCGCGGCCAGTGCAACCGTTACCGGAACGGAAATGAAGAACGCCAGATAATTGTTCAATGAAGGACTGATGCTCGCAACGATCTGCTGAACCACGAACCCGTAAAGATAAATACCATACGAATAATCGTGCTTCGGCTTGAGTCTTTTCAGACAATTCGCGGATGCCAGCCACAACAGGCCGTAAGCAAAAGCCGGATAAAGCAGAATCGTGCTGATCATGGAAAACCGGAGAACCACATAGGCGACCGCCAGCAGAGCAGCAGGTATCCAACTCAATCGTACATTTTCCCTGTACGTGTACAACAGCATACCGAGCAGAAAAAACGGCACGGGATAAAAAGAATACGCCAATGGGAGCAGAAAAAAATTGCCCGTCGGCAGAAAGGCTGGCGGATGGTTGGCGAACATCGTGAAAATCGCCGCAGCCACGCCGACCCATAACAGGGTCCCTCGCTTTGAACCGATCACACCCGCCAGTCCCGCCAGCAAAACGATGACATAGCAGTCCAATTCAACGGGTAACGTCCAAACAGTTGCATTGGCAAAACCCTTGAGAACGTTGGATTCGAACAGTCCTGGCAACACTCCTCCCACATGCCCGATCAGGGAAGTGTTGTGCAGCAGCCAAGACAATGTTTGCGGGTTGGCGAAATAGGCGGAGACTGTCATGCTCGAGAAGAGGGGGCCGATGAACAAACCGATAAACAATGCGCAAACAATGGCTCCGGGCCAGATTCGCAAAGCGCGCAGCAAAACAAAACGCATCGGTGACGGCTGTTTAAAGAAGCTGGCGGAAACGAGCATGCCGCTAATCAGGAAGAACCCATAAACCGCCAGGCTTCCAAATGATTCCCGATGCGTGAATATCAACATCGATTCCATCTTGCTGCCGGCTTGCAGCCCGTACGAATGTCCTAGCATCACCGCCAGCGCGGCGACAAGGCGGATAAGGTCGAAATTGTTATTCCCACGCTCAAGCGTTTCGGAAAGCGTTTTCATGTCACTTTTCCCCGAATTCGGATCAGCAAAGACGAAAAACGCGCCGCTGCCCACGACAGTGTTTCAGGGATGAGGCAAGATAAGTCACAGCGGTTGACGGCATTGCTAGACACCGCACGCGGCTCGAGACTCTAAGGAGAGGTCAGGCAGACTATCCGGCACCACAATGTGCAGACCGTCGATCGTTCCATACCATAATGTCGATCCGGGAACACAAATCAACTGTTTCCACAGCGGCTCGTCTTCGACTACGTAAAACGTTTCCGGCTCGGCCAGCCCGCGCTTGAGCAAAGCAATGCGCGCGGCCCGGGCTTTGGCCATCTGCTCCTGGTCTTGACGTGCAAGATAGGCGATGTTTATCGTCATGCCATTGATTGCCGCAAAGTCAGCCACACTGTGATAACTGGGCACGAACGTCACCCACTCGACAGGAATGGTGGCAGGTTGCAGGTAACCGACATGTTTGTAGCGCACGGCAAGGTCAACCCAGAGCGGGGATGTCATCACCGAATGCCACGTGTGATTAGCCGCGAGCTTGTTGCGCATATCCATCACTGGTTTCGACAGATCGGCGAATTGGACTATCAAGCAAAACGCCAACAAATAGCGCACGTAACGCAAGGGCATACTTCGCAGCAAAATATATAGGACCGCAAATAGCAGGAGATACCACGTCGGCCACATCATGCGCGCGGAAGCACGGAATACGTCGTAGAAATGATCAAGCCAAGGTACCAGCGGATAAGAAAAAAGAAGCCGCTGAGAAAAATAAATCTTGTTGCCCAACGCATAAACAAATAGAGCGCCGCAAGCGACAGAAGCCGCTATCCAACTCGATGGTGGCTGTACTTCGCTGCCTTGCCGATGAATTTTGCCGGCGGCGTGCGCCACGCAGCTGGCGATAGCGACAAGCAATATGAGAATAAACCCAAGCCCGAAGTAGCCAAATCCATCATAGGCAAGCAAATCCATATCCGATGCGGGGAGGAACCTCGACCATTCACCCCACACCCGAATACCTGTCCACAGCGGAAAAAACAAGTCCAGATGCGAGCGGATGCCTGCGGTTATCGTGGAACTGTGAACCAGGTAACCGGCCGCCCACATCAGCGCTAACACCGCGAAAGCGGTGATAAGACAGTGCACGCATACCTTGGTGAGCGTGTATTCACCGCGCCATAGGCGCTGAATCAGATCGGCGAACCACAGCACCAAAAGCATCGCAAAGAGATAGGCGTGCACCAAAACGGTTACACATAGAAGAATGGACCAGGGAAGTGCGCGGAACCGAGTGTCAAAAAATAGATAGAAGGCAGCAAGCAACACCCACTGCGCGGAGAGTGCTGGATGCAAATAGACGCGCATCAGAAAGATGGTGGCGCTAAGAAAAAAAGCCGTACCCAAGAGTTTCACTACGGGGTCATTGGTGAGCCTACCCAACAACTTTCGGGCAAACCATCCCTGCAGGAAGAAACATGAAAGCGCCCACAAGCCGAAGTACTGAAAATCCTTGGGTAGCAGCGGCGATAAAAGCTTGAATGGAATGGCGACCAGCGGAATGCTGTCGGACAAGACAATTGTTCCAGGCGCATCACTGCCATTGGCTGGATTGTTGCCAATCGGCCACTGCCACCAGGTCGAATGGCGAAAGAATTGCCATCCTTGGTAATGAGTCGGCGTATCGAGGCCCGACATGACCCAACCTACGTGGCCTGGCGCGATCGTATAGGCGCCACCCCAAATCCAGAAGGCCATCAGCCCCATCAGCAGAGTCAGCCAGAGCGTCCAGTCATATCCCGTTTTCGGAAAATTCATCGCTCGCCCATCACGCCATTGCCCCTTGTTATAAAACACATGCGCCAGAAATGCCGCGGCATGCTATGGCAATCTGTAATCGGTCCTGGCTCAAGCCACTATACTGGCAGACGGCCCGCGCCGATGGCCACGAGAGAGACCTTTATCGATGCGGATTCTCACTTACTGCGATGTCGAGGTCGGCGATATTGGCCGGCGCCTTGGCACGCCGGAGTACAGCTATTACTTCGTGCTCGAGTCGTTTCATGAGGCTTTGACAAAATTTGCCGAGGTGCGGCGCATTCACTCGTCTGGGGAAGCTAACGCTGCGTGGGTTGAATCCAGAGCTCGTCGCGAAGACTGCATGCTCTTGTCGTTCGCTCCGCCAAACAAGACCCTGCAGGGTGTGCAGTGCCCGACGATTCCCGTATTCGCCTGGGAATATCCCAACCTGCCCGTTACCACCGATGAGGAGAGCTGGCGGGACGATCCTCGGCACGACTGGCCAATGGTATTACTGAATTGCCGCGCAGCAATCACACTCTCCACGCACACGAAGCGGGCGGTAAGGGACAGCCTGGGGGATGCGTACCCGATCGAAGCGGTGCCCACGCCCCTGTGGGAGAAATTCGGGCTCATGCGTCGCCGTGGCGTGCTGGCACCCGATCGTGAGGCTGTCGACGTGTGTCTCAACACGCAGCTGGTCGACAGTAGACTGCTCGGGCTATCCGCCGAAGGATTGATGACCGATCATCCTGATGACGGCACACCCGTGAACCCATTGGTGGATGCGATCCTGACTGCGGTGCCGGCGGCTGCGCAAGACGGCTGGCTCGCGACACGGAGTGGCCGACCGAAGAACTCTGAAGTGGTGGACGCAAGCTCACGGATAGGCAACCCTCCAGTTGGCGCCGGCTGGGATATTCCGCCACTGTACGATGTCAGTACCCGCCTCTCGGGGGTGGTGTATACGGCCGTGCTCACGCCGTCGGATGGCCGCAAGAACTGGGAAGACATCATTACCGCCTTCGGCTGGGCCTTCCGCGATGTCGAGGACGCGACTTTGGTACTCAAGCTGGGCGGACCGGATCGAGTGAAGCATCATCATCAGATGCTGATGCTGATGTCCAAACTGTCGCCCATGAAATGCCGGATCGTTGCGCTGCATGGCTACCTCGACGAGGCTGACTACCACCAGCTGATCGGTGCCAGCACCTACTACGTCAACGCGTCGCTGTGCGAGGGATTGTGCATGCCGCTGCTGGAGTTTCTCTGCTGCGGCGTGCCGGCCATCGCACCGGACCACACCTCGATGGCTGACTACATCAGCCCCGACTTTACCTTCGTGGTCGACAGTACCCCGAACCTTCCCACGGTATGGCCCCACGGCGATCATCAGGTCTATAAAACCTCCCGCCATCAGATCAACTGGCACTCGCTGATGCTTGCTTATCGGCAAAGTTACCTCGTCGCCAAGAGTGACGTAGCGGCGTATACCACCATGTCTGAAAGCGCCATGGCCGCCATGCAGGCTTACTGCGCCACCGATGCAATCTCCAAGCAACTTCATCAGTTCCTTGCAGCGCGCCTGCATGACTTCAGCATCGAAGAGGACAGGATGGATTGGACGGCATTGGCGTCATGATCATCCTTGTGCACACGGCATTTCACGGCGGCAATGTCGCCTCCAATCTTGGGCAACCGGAGTACAGCTACTATTTCGTGCTGCGCGAATTTCGCCCGATGCTCGAACAGCTCGGCATCGTGATCGATATCCACAACCCCGAGCGTGATGTGGACGTCATCTACCGAAACTGCCTGAAGCGTGGCGTTCCGTGCGTGTTCCTGTCGTTCCTACCCCCGAACAAGACACCACTGGGCCTGGCTTGCCCGACCATTCCTGTCTTTGCCTGGGAATACCCCAACATCCCGGATGAAGATTTCAGCGGCAAGACGCGCAACGACTGGCGGCGTGTGCTCAAACAGGTTGGCGCCGCCATCACCCATTCGACGTTTACCGTTGAAGCGGTGAAACGCGCGGTGGATGGAGCGTTTCCCATCATCGCAGCACCTGCGCCATTGTGGGACCGACTCGCTGCGGGAAACCGCCCTGCCTCGCCCCCAGGCGCACGCTCCTCGCGCCTGCGCGTCGACGGCATGGTCATCGACAGCCGGCTCATCGATCTCAGCAATTATTCAAAGGCCAATGAACTGGCCTGCGCTCCAGAGCCTCTTCCGTTACCCCGCGAACGATGCGAAGGCGCCTCGGAGCTCGAACTCGATGGCATTGTCTATACTTCGGTATTCAACCCCGGAGACGGCCGAAAAAACTGGGTCGATATGATCAGCGCCTTCTGCGTCGCCTTCGCCCGCACCGCGGACGCGACCCTTCTTTTGAAGCTGAGTCACCACGACATCCGCGAAGTCGTGCCGAAAATGCTCGAATGCATGCACAAGGGCGACAACTTCGCCTGCAGAGTCGTGATTGTTCATGGCTATCTTCGCCAGGAAGACTATGAGTGCATGGTCGATGCCACTACGTATGCGGTAAACACCTCGCACGGCGAAGGTCAATGCCTGCCGTTGATGGAATACATGTCCAGCGGCAAGCCGGCCATCTCCCCCCGGCATACGGCCATGCTCGACTACATCGACGAATCCTGCGCCTTTGTGGTCGACAGTTTCCTGGAACCGGGAACGTGGCCGCACGATATGCGCCAGGCATTTCGAACCTTGCGCGAGCATGTTCGAGTCGATTCCCTGATCCATGCCTATCGCTCGAGCTACTACGTTGCCAAACAGGAACCGGATACCTATCGGGCGATGGCCGCGGCCGCCAGGGAATCGCTGCGGGCCTATTGTTCGCATGCCGTGGTGGGTCCCCGTCTCGCTGGATTTCTGCAGGCAGTCATTGCCAGCGATCTACAGCAGGCAGGGAGTCTGTCGCCACTGTGACCACTACGGTGACGCCTACCATCGAGAGTCATCAACGTCGCATCGACGATATCGAATGGCTCCGCGCTGTCGCGGTACTGGGCGTGGTCGTGCACCATGCGCAGGGCAACCTGTTCAACTGGAACCCAGCGTGGCTCGGCAATCTGCTCGGCCATCTCGACATGTGGTCTGGCGTCGACATTTTTTTTGCCATCTCGGGCTTCGTCATCGCACGAAGTCTGCTGCCTAAGCTGCAGGTGTGCCAGAGCGAGCTTGGAGCGGCGAGTCGACAAGTCGGCGCATTCTGGATAGCCCGTGCGTTTCGGTTGTTGCCCTCGGCGTGGCTTTGGCTGGCTCTGATCCTGATCGGCGCATGGCAGTTCAACCGGCTTGGCGCCTTTGGCAGCGTGCACACCAACGCCATGGCTGCACTGGCAGGCATCTTTCAGGTGGCCAACTTTCGTTTCGCCGATGCCTTCGCCAACTATCCTTACGGCGCCAGCTTCGCTTACTGGAGCCTGTCTCTCGAGGAACAGTTTTACCTGGCGCTGCCGCTGGTCGCACTGCTGCTGCGACGCCATGTAGCCTGGTTGTTGGTGCTTCTTATTATTGTGCAGGCGATCCTTCCACGCACCTTGTTGACGATGTCCCTTCGCACCGATGCCCTGGCTTGGGGAGTACTGCTGGCGCTGACCAGTCGACTTCCGATATTTGACCGCCTGGAACCACGCTGGCTGCATGGCCGACGCTGGCTGCAGCGTGCGATCACTCTTTTGCTTGTCGTGGCGATTGCCGCGGTTTCCGCGCGCGAATCGTTGACGATAGGGCACCGCGTCTCACTGATCGCGGTGCTGGCCGCCATCCTTGTCTGGCTGGCCGCCTACAACCACGATTTTCTCAGTGGGCTCGATGGCCCGATCAAACGCATCATGATCTGGACCGGCCAACGCTCTTATGCGATTTATCTTATTCATGTGCCCGCATTCTTTTTCATCCGCGAATGCTGGTTTCGCCTCATCGGAACGCCACCGCAAGGTGGTCTGATACCGACGGCGGTCTTCGCTATTGCGGCGGGCGCGCTCATCGCATTGCTGGCAGAGTTCAACTTCCGGATGGTTGAACGGCCGCTACGGCGAGTTGGAAGACGTGTGGCCAATCGCATCGCAAAACCTTCTGCGGACATGGCGTGACCCCATCCAACCTGTACGATGCGTAGTCCGCACCATCATGCACTGGACGGATTGCATCAACGGATCGCCCGGTAAAAAATGAAATGAACCTGTTACACGAGGTGTTCGAATGTCCCTGAAGCTGGGTCGTGCCCTTTGGCGTTATCGCGGATTTGTCTTGGGCAGCGTCAAGCGCGAATTCCAGGCGCGCTACCGCAACTCTCTGATGGGCGCAGCGTGGACGGTGTTGCAGCCGCTGGCGATGATCACCGTCTATACGGTGGTCTTTTCCCAGCTGATGCAGGCGCGACTACCGGGCGTCAATGACCCTTTCGCCTACAGCATCTATTTGTGCGCTGGGCTCCTGACCTGGGGTTTGTTTGCGGAAATCGTGCAACGGTGCCAGACCGTTTTTCTGGACAACGGCAACATGATCAAGAAGCTCAGCTTTCCGCGTATTTGCCTGCCAACCATCGTTGTCAGCAGTGCGCTGGTCAATTTTGCGATTACCTTTGCGGTGTTTCTCGCATTTCTGCTGATTACCGGCCATTTCCCCAGTTGGGTTGTGCTGAGCATGATCCCGTTATTGTTATTCCACACCATGTTCGCCGCCGGCCTGGGTATAGCGGTCGGGGTTCTCAACGTGTTTTTTCGGGATGTCGGACAGTTCGTCAACATCTTGTTGCAGTTCTGGTTCTGGTTTACGCCGATCGTTTACTCCACCGCCACGCTGCCGGCCGTGGTCAGGCCATGGATTCGGTTGAATCCGCTGACACCGTTTGCACAGGCGTATCAGGGTATTTTCGTCAATGGTACGTGGCCACAGTGGTCGACGTTGTGGCCGAGCATTGTTTTGGCAACCGTGCTGTGCGTACTTGCGCTGAGCCTGTTCCGCAACCGTTCGGCTGAAATGGTGGATGAACTGTAATGGGCGATATTGTCGTCAGCGGCCTGGGCAAGGCCTACAAGAGTTATCCCAGTCAATGGTCGAGGTTGGCCGAGTGGATCAATCCCTCGGGCAAACCGAAGCACAGGCTGCACTGGGTGCTGCGGGACATCAATTTCCACCTGCGTGCCGGCGAAGCCGTGGGTATTGTCGGAGCCAATGGTGCCGGTAAAAGCACCCTGCTGAAGTTATTGACGGGCACCACACGGCCGACGACCGGTAAAATTTCGGTCAACGGCAGCGTCGCGGCGCTGCTTGAACTGGGCATGGGCTTTCATCCGGACTTTACCGGCCGGCAGAACGCCATGATGGGCGGTCAGTTGCTCGGCCTTTCCGTCGAGGAAATCCTTCGATTGATGCCGTCCATCGAGGCTTTTGCGGAGATCGGCGAGTACATCGATCAGCCCGTGCGTACCTACTCCAGTGGCATGCAGATGCGCCTGGCTTTCAGCGTCGCTACCGCGCGCAGGCCAGATGTACTTATCGTTGACGAGGCGCTGTCGGTCGGCGACTCGTATTTCCAACACAAAAGCTTTGAACGCATTCGTGAGTTTCGCCGCGCCGGCACCACACTGATGATCGTCTCGCACGATCGCTATGCCATCCAGACGATCTGCGATCGAGCAATACTCCTGCAGGCAGGGCAGCTGATCAAGGAAGGTCTGCCGGTCGACGTACTGGACTTTTACAACGCCATGATGGCCGAACGCGATCAGTTGCTCGTACGTCAGGAGAAACTGGCGGATGGCCGCATGAAAACCATTTCCGGCAGTGGCGAGGCGACCGTTGCCGAAGTCAGGCTGTTGAATGAAAACGACGAAACCGCCGACAGCGTCGAAGTGGGCGATGCCCTGGAACTTCAGGTAAGGGTTGCGATCAAAGCACCCATACCGCGACTGGTGCTTGGCTTCATGATCACCGATCGTCTGGGCCAGTGCATGTACGGTATCAACACGCATCGCCTTGACCAACCGTTGACCGACCTTTTGCCGGGCGAGGAAGTACTCTATCGCTATCGCTTTCCGGCAAACCTTGGAAAGGGCAGTTACTCGATATCACTTTCGCTATCACGCGAAGACTCGCACCTGGACACGAACTACGAGTGGCGCGACAACGCCTGGATGTTCCACGTCGTCAATACGCGTCAGGAAAATTTCGTCGGCACCAGCTGGCTCGATGCAAAAGTAGATATCAGCCGTGCGGCGGAGCCTGATACATCCAGAGCAACGTTTCCCTGAGCGAATAAGGGGGGAGCGTTCCGATGCGGCCTTGTAGGCGCACACTGCTACCTTGCAGGCGCCGTACCTCGTTTGTGCGAACAAACGCTGGGTTGACGCTGACATCGATCGAATAGCCGGCAATTTCTTCCATCATTGCGATCACCTCGCGCAACGAATAAGTGCTTCCGGTGCAAATATTGAAAGTGTCGACTTCATTGTGGGTTTCAAGCAGACGTCGATAAGCCCACGCCACGGCACGTACGTCTGTGAACTCACGCCAGACATCCAGGTTGCCGAGCTCGATATGGCGTTCGCCGCGCCGGAAATGATCCACGATTTTCGGAATAAGAAACTGCGGTCTCTGCCCTACTCCGGTGTAATTGAACGGTCGGCTGAACAGTATCGGCAAACGCTCGGCCCAGGTCCTGGCCATATATTCCATGGCCAGCTTGCTGACGGCGTAGTCATTGAGCGGAGCCAACGGAGTGAGCTCGTCCAGCGGACCTTCACATCCTTGGGCATTGCCGTAGACATTCGCACTGCTGGCCAGCAACACGCACGACGGATGTTCCTGCAAACTGACCAGCGCAGACAGCAGATTGCGTGTCCCCATAATATTGGTGCGATAGATCGCCTCCGTATCGCCGTGGGCGACAAAAGCGATAGCCGCCAGATGGATGACGGCCTGCGGACGGATCTTTTGCACGATCTGCGCCAAGGCGTTTGCGTCAAGTAAGTCGACCAGATCGTCCGTATCCGCTCCCACTTTGGAGGACAGACCAAAGACCTCATACCCTGCCTGCCTGAGCTCGGCACCAACATAGCGCCCGGTGAACCCTTCGAGGCCCGTCACCAGTACTCGTGCGGAAGGTCGCTCAGAAGGAAAGACCATGCGCGTTCCTGCGTAAGTCGGCGTCCACCATCATCCGGCAAAGCAATTCCAGCGAGGTCTGTGACGCCCAACCCAACTCATCCTTGACCTTGCGTGCATCGCCGATCAACAGATCCACCTCGGCGGGCCGGTAGAAACGGGGATTGATCTGCACCAGCGTTCTGCCTGTTTTCGTATCGACTCCTATTTCCGCGAGGTTCTGACCTTGCCAGGCGATTTCGATATCGGCCGCCGCAAACGCCATGCTGGCGAAATCGCGGACCGTTTCCGTGCGCTGGGTGGCCAGCACAAACGTGTCAGGCACCGCCGCCTGCAGCATCCGCCACATGCCGTCGACATACTCTTTGGCGTAACCCCAGTCGCGCCGGGCATCCAGATTGCCCAACTCAAGGACACCAAGCTTGCCGAGCCGGATCTTGGCCACCGAATCGGTGATCTTCCGAGTCACGAACTCACGCCCACGCAGCGGCGATTCATGATTGAAAAGAATCCCACTGGCGCCGAAAAGCCCGTACGACTCGCGATAATTGACCGTGATCCAGTGCGCGTAAAGCTTGGCGACACCATAGGGGCTTCTGGGGTGGAAGGGCGTCTCCTCATTTTGAGGTATGGCGTGGACCTTGCCGAACATCTCGGATGTCGAGGCCTGATAGAAACGTATGGTTGAATCAACCACGCGTATCGCCTCAAGAAGGTTCAGAGCTCCCACACCGGTGATCTGCGCCGTGGTGACCGGCTGATCGAACGACACGCCGACAAAGCTCTGTGCCGCGAGGTTATACACCTCTCGAATCGCGTATTTGTCCAAGAGTCGAATGGCAGAGCCCATGTCATTGAGATCGAATTCCACCAGCTGCAGCTGCGGATGATCGGAAATCCCCAATTCTTCAACGCGCCAGAAATTAGTGGAACTGGTGCGACGGTACGCGCCCACCACACGATAGCCTTTATGCAGAAGAAACTCCGCCAGATAGGCGCCGTCTTGTCCGGTGATACCCGTGATTAAAGCCGACTTCATCTAGCACTCCTGCACCTTTTCGATCCCCGCATGTTACGGGGATGACAGGCAGGCGTCCAAGGAAGGGATAAACCACATATCGCGCAAATCAGGAGACGGGCCAGTATCTCAAGCAAGCTTCCAAGGTTCCTGCCATTGCTCATGATGGCGGTCGAGAAGCAGGTTAAGCAGCCGATCGGTCGTCTCTTTCCAGCTGAGCGTCGCGTCGGCGCGAGGCTGCTCGGCGGGACGATCCGAGGCGGCCGCGGATCGAAGCGCATCCACCAGAGTAAAAAGCTGTTCTGCATCGAAGTACTCGGCAAATGCGGAGGAAACCTCGCGGAAAACCGGAATATCCCGCGCAATCACGGGCAACCCTTTCTGCGCGGCCTCGACCAGCGGTAGCCCGAAACCCTCGCCTTCCGAAGCCGCCACAAGGGCGCGCGCGACATCGTATAGTTGCGCGAGATATTCATCGCTGGCATGCTCCAGCCAGATCAGCTGGCTTCCAGCATGACTGTGCAAGCGCATTCTGGCCGCTACCTCGTCGGCCATCCAGCCCTGTCGTCCAACGACGACCAGGCAAGCCGCAGAACCCTCTTCCCATAACTCTTCGAAGGCATCCAGCACCAGCGCGTGGCCTTTGCGGGGCTCGACAGTGCCAACCATCAGAAAGGTTGGAGCGGCACGAAGCCGAGCCAGAACCCGCGATGCATCTTCAGGCACGCCCAAACTTGGGCGCGTAGAGTCTGGGTCATTGCCGGGGTAGAAATAGCCCAGGCGTAAGTCGCGCCGACGATTCGGCGGATGTTCGTCGAACCATCGACGCAGATCCTCGGTCACCGACTTCGATATACCAATCAATCCCTCGGCATAACTGCCAATGCACCGAAGCCAGCCGGCATGCATCTCGGCAATACCTTCGGGAAACCGTGCCGGCATCCGCACCGGCAGCAGGTCATAAACCACAAAAAACATCCGAACGCCGCGTACTCGCCAAGCATCAAGCAACGCCGTCTGCGTCGGCAGGATATCCGCCACCCAGTCCAGCCCCAGCAGCAGGTCTCCGGCACGCGGTACTACCTCATCTTCCGGTAATTCGAGCGTGAGGCAATCGAGCAGCTTCAAGCCATAGCGATTGGCCAGAAGATAGCGTCCGCCCTCCATACGCACCGGCTGGATCCGGTAGTGCTTCTGGTCGATCTGAAGCAACGACAGCAGTACGCCACGCACGACACGCTCTATACCGGTATGCAGAACGCTGGACGCCGTTGCCGTGACATCGACGTATAGACTCGGCAACTCCACACGTGGCAGGTTCGCAACCAAGCTACGACGCATGCGGTGCCAGTCCACACTGCCAACGGCGAACGCCTCGGATGTTCGCATCGCCTCCGCCATCAGACGCTGCCGGGAAGCCGAAGGCGAATCGAGCGTGAACTGTTCGATGACATCGCGATAGTGCAAACCTACGGTGGAGGGATGATGCTCTCGCTCAATCCAGCGGGAAGCTTCCTCAGCCAATTCCGCCCGGCGCGATGCATCTTTGCGCAATGACTGCAAAGCGGCCACCAGCTCTGCGTCGCTGAAGCGATCGCCGATCTTCAAGACTACGGTGTCAGGCAACTCATCAGCAGAACCATTTGCATTGACGATGGCAGGAACTCCGTGGCCAAGCACGTCGAAGATGGCTGCAGACGTCTCCCCACGCGAATCGGTCCGCAACTGCACGGCAAGGTCGGCAACTGCCAGATAATCGGCATAGGTATCGGCACTGACAAAGCCTGTGATGCGGATACGCCCGCTACCGCCCACCCGGATGGCTGCCGTCAACGCATCGCCATAGTCACCCCCATGGTTTTCACCGACAAAAACCAAATGACAGCGAACATCTCTGGCCAGCGAAGACTGCAACCATGCCTCCAATAGGCGATGATTCAACTTCGTGGGCGCCAGCATGCCGAAACTGCATACGACGAAATCATCCTGCCCGATACCCAGCAACCGGCGCGCTGCTGGCTGTTGACATAACCTTTGCCCCTGAGGGAAGGGGACGATCCGGAATTTGTCGGCGGCGGCTGGGCCAAAGAAGCGCGCTGCCTGCTGTATGGCATAACGCGAGTGCACGATCACGCCCAGCGCCCCATCAATGACATCGCGATTGATCGGGTAGGTATTCAGTGTCGACGAGCGCCCGTGCATCAAGTCGTGCGAAAGTCCCGCATAACCGTGGCTTTCGTAAAGCATCCGCAAAAAGGCGGCCGCGTCTCCCGCCTGATTCGCCATCCAGTTCCGGGCGGCCCCCAGCCAGGAGTCATGCAATACGACGACTCCCGGATGCTGCTCCAACAGACCGAACATATGGGCATGAAACGGCGAATTGCCGAAGTGGTACAAAACTCTTGCGCAGGGATCTACCTGCTGGCTAAACCAGCGCACTGAGCGGACCGGAAAGTTGGCTTGTATCCATGGATCGACCACCTCTGCCGAGTCGATCACCACGTCAATCACATAGTGGCTAGCCAGCTCACGCAAAAGGCGAGCGCTGTAGTCGGCAATCCCCGAACGTGCAGGCGGCAGTGGCGAGACATAGATCAGCCTAGGCCGTGGTCTAGTACGAAACTCGGTTGTTTTTGAGCGATTCGAAAACCGCTCGATGGCCGCCAGTGCCTTGCGCGCGCTGGCCGGCCAGGTGAACTGAAGCGTCTGTACTTCGGAGTGAGTTCGCAGACTATCGATAAAACCGCTGTCCGAGAGCGCCTGTTGAAGCTTGCTCGCTATCGCGCTCTGGCTGCGCGGATCGAACAATGCATCCGATCGCCCCACCACTTCCGGCAAACTGGCGGCATCCGAACAGATGACTGCGGCTCCACAGGCCATGGCCTCAAGTACCGGAAGCCCCAGTCCTTCGTGCAACGAGGGCGATATGAAAAGCTCGCAGCTCGAATACAGACTGGTCAGGTCGTTGTCATCCAGCGCACCAGTGAAGACGAGATTTGTCCCTGACAGACCGTTCTGACGGCCTATCAGGGCCAGCCTTTTTTTGTCTTCGTCGCTGCAGCGTCCGGCCAGCACCAACTGATGACTTGACCTAGCGGATGCCTGCAGATCGGCAAACGCAGCTATCAACGTATCCACATTTTTGTGACTGTCGAAACCGCCGGCGTAGAGCAGAAAACCCGGATGCAAGTTCCACTGCTGCTTCCATCGATCCCAGGTCATTGCATCTGCTGGACGACGATAGAAAACGGGATCTGCGGCCCCATGTACGACGGCAATGCTATCTGCCTGAATATGCAGATGCTCGACGGCCTCATGACGGGAAGATTCCGAAATTGCCAATAGCAAATCGCAGCGTTTCAGCAAACCCACACGCCGCAAATACCATTCCCGATATAGGGAATTCTGAAGATATCGATGGGAGTGCAAAAAAGGGATCAGATCGTAAAGCGTGGCGACATGCTTGCAATCCGTATGGCCCGAGCCCAGTGCCGCTGTCGAATCATCGCCCCAGCCTTCAAACAGGCTGCTGTGCCAAATGCAGTCCGCCTGCATGCCATCCAGGGCGGCGGCATGTGCGGCCGCCGCGATCCTCTGACTCGACCCATTCCCGACGTGGAAACCGGCTATGCCAACTGGCAACTCATTGATCACCACTCGCCGACGCGGGACAAATTCCTCGAACTGCTCCATCAGGCTGAGCGACGTTTCATTTTCACGCCCATTGAGCAGCAACCAAAGCTCGTGATGCGTCGCCTCTTGAGCAAAGGCTTTCGCCATCGCCAACGTATAGCGTCCGATGCCACGATACCGGCTGTTTGACTGTGCGCCCTGGAGGTCAAGCACGATTTTCATCGGCACCCTTCGGATGTCCATGGAGCGATTGGCGAAGTCTTTCCTACGATCGACAGGGTGAACGAGCCAGTGATTTTAGCCATCGGGAGCAAGTCGATTACGGATACAGTCTGGACCGAGCACGCGCATGAAGAGCCGGTGCAATGCGCGAAAAGGCAGGACCCAGACGCGTGCGACGTATCACCCAACGCACAGCATCCAAGATGACAGGCTTTATGCGCCGCGTTCGCATCGAGAAGTTGCGCAGCGGCGCTGTGATGCGCCAGGAACGGCTAGCCTCCATGGAAGCGCATCTCCGATCGAGTTCGATCAGGGCCTGATGGCATCGCTCAGCCGATTTCTGAAGCGCATGCAAGCGCTTCAGATAATCGTGATTGACCAGCAGCAACGCATCGTGCTCGCTGCGAAGCCGATCGAGGCGATCATGCATCACCGAGCAATCGTTTTCCACTTTCACCAGACGGTTGAGCCGTTGATCGGCGAGCGCCTTCCAATCCAGCATACGCGGCACCCCTGACTCAGCCGTGTCGATCCTCTCGCCATGCTCGTCACTCATGATTCGTATTTCCGTAAGGGCAGTAGCGCCGCACCGTTTATCACCACCAGCGATAGAACAACATTACGCGCTTGAATGAGCAGACTTACGGTAGACCGACATTGAATACCGTTCATATGATCACATCGCGAGAGGCTCCAACGAATCGCAGTCGTTCCGACAAGACACGCATGCAAGCGGCGATAGAAAAATCGCGCGCTATATCGATCGAAGCTTGCGCACCAAGGCGTTTGGCCAGTGCGCGATCATAATGCAAGCTTCTGAAATGATGCGCCGCGTGGCCTGGATCGGGATCGGCCCACTGCTGTCCCTTTGCATGTGGATAGTCGCTCGCCCCAACCGGGATCATCCGATAATTCACCAGACAGCTGTTTGCCGGTGTCATGAACTCCATATTCCCCGAATAGGCCGTTGCCACCACCGGCTTGCCCATGCACATGGCTTCGGCGATGCCGAGACCAAAACCTTCGCTGCGATGCAATGAGACGTAAACATCGACACAGCGGTGCAACGCCTGAAGATGAGCCCGCTCAAGCATGTCATCGCGAATGATAATGCGTCGGTCCACCGATGCCGCTGCCAGCAGCTGAATCAGCTGCGGCGCATGGCGATGCCCGTTGCTGGATTTGATCAACAAGGTCACTTTCTCATCGCCCCGGGGGAAAGCAAGGCAAAAAGCCTCAATCACCGCCCGGGGATTTTTTCGCGCGATCGTTGAATTGAAATCAAAGGCGCAAAAGTAGATGTAGCTGTCTTCATCAAGACCAAAGTGGCTTCGCTGCAGGCCACTATCCTCACCCGGCACGACGGGCAAAGGCACGCGCGTCACTGGCTTGTTGCAAACCCTGCGAATGGATTGTTCGACGAAGGCCGAAGACACCATCACTTCGTCAACGTCATCAAGCGCGTGCAGCCATCCCTCAGGAAAATTCTCCAGCTCCCAGAACCAAAATCCGATCACATGCTGTCGGGATGTGGCATCTCGACCGATGCTTATTTGGGTATCTTTCCAGTGATCGGGATTGACAAAAATAAGGTCATGCGTGAACCGGACCGCCCCGCCAAGGTGGGGAGCCAGCGTATTGTCGTTGCGCTCATGCGGAATATCGATATCGACATCGTGGATGGCAACCGGATATCCCGACACAAGCATGGCGTTTGCATAAAGCCTCGCGCATTCTCCTAGGCCGAGCCAGCGGGAAAAATAGCCATATAGGTTGATACCCGCACTACTGTCATACCGCCATTTGTTAAACGAATCAGAGAGCGTCGGGGCCTGCGCCAATGCTGAACGTTTCAACCACTCACCTGTACGCCGAAATCGGAGCGCATCCACGGCCGATCGCTCCAGCGCTTGGCGCATCGAGTGTTTGAAGGAAAAAGGCAGCAACCGGCGCACGGGAGCCATGAAAGCACTCGATGCCGCCCGAATCAGCAGCGCACGCAATGGGGAACGTATCGATTGGCGTTGTGTCAACGGCAAACTACCTCAGCAAAACTGAAACTTGAGCAATATACGCATCGCTCCAAGTGGAGCGGTCATGATAATTACGAAAACGGCTTGACCTGATACACGCCGAGGTTCGGAAATTTTGCGTTTTTAAATTATCCGGCGTGAACAAACCCCGCAAGACCAGAAGAAGCACGCAGCGCGGCACGCCCTCCTATGTCAAAATGGCCAAGTTGACCTTGGAGATATAGATGAAAACATTGCTGGTCACCGGTGGAGCCGGGTTCATCGGGGCAAATTTTGTCCTGCAGGCTGTCAGCGACGGGCTGACGGTCGTCAATCTTGACAAACTTACCTATGCGGGTAATCCCGACACCCTATCCTCGTTGCAGCATAATCGCCAGCACGTCTTTGTACAGGGCGATATCGGCGACCGTGAGCTTGTGGCCAGACTCCTTGCAGAGCATCGGCCGGATGCTGTGGTCAACTTTGCTGCCGAGTCGCACGTCGATCGGTCAATAGACGGCCCTGCCGAATTCGTGCAAACCAACGTCGTTGGCACCCTCGCGCTGTTGGAGAGTGCGCGCGACTATTGGCGCGGCCTTGATGAGACTAAACGCGACGCATTTCGTTTCCTGCACGTATCGACCGATGAGGTCTACGGCTCGCTGGGCGCCGAGGGCAGTTTCACCGAGCAGACCGCCTACGCTCCCAATTCGCCCTACTCCGCGTCGAAAGCCGCCTCCGATCATCTGGTACGTGCGTTTCATCACACCTATGGCCTGCCCACGCTGACGACCAACTGTTCGAACAATTACGGCCCTTACCAGTTCCCTGAAAAGCTCATCCCGCTGATCATTCAAAAGGCGCTGGCCGGGGAGGCGCTTCCGGTGTACGGCGATGGCCTGAATATCCGCGACTGGCTATATGTCGGCGATCACTGCAGCGCGATTCGTCGCGTACTGGGCTCTGGACGTGTGGGAGAAACCTATAACGTCGGCGGCAACGCAGAGCGTGAAAACATCGTCGTGGTGAAAGTTATCTGTGGGCTGCTGGACGAACTCCAGCCGCTGACTGATGGGCGCACGCGCGAATCGCTGATCACCTACGTGAAAGATCGTCCTGGGCACGATCGCCGTTACGCGATCGACTCGAGCAAGCTACAAAACGAACTCGGCTGGAGGCCGTCGCAGACGTTTGAAACAGGAATTCGCGAAACTGTCGATTGGTATCTATCGCACCAAAACTGGACCCAGCGCGTACTCGATGGCAGCTACCGCATGGAGCGCCTTGGCTCGTGAAGACCAATACCGTCAATCAGACCGAGAAAGGCATCATTCTAGCGGGCGGTTCCGGCACTCGGCTTTATCCCATTACGCGCGCCGTCAGTAAGCAACTGCTGCCGGTGTACGACAAGCCGATGATTTATTACCCGCTGGCGACCCTGATGCTGGCGGGCATTCGTCAGATATTGATGATCAATACGCCGCATGAGCAAGCGATGTTTCAACGCTTGCTAGGCGATGGCTCGCAATGGGGTATCGATATTCACTACGCCGTACAGCCGTCACCCGATGGGCTGGCACAAGCTTTTACTATAGGTCGCGATTTCGTCAACGGCAAATCCAGTTGCCTGGTGCTTGGCGACAATATTTTTTATGGCGTCGGCTTGAGTGAACAACTTCATCGCGCGGCTTCGCGCGACCGTGGCGCCACCGTTTTTGGTTATTGGGTGAAAGACCCCGAGCGTTACGGAGTGGCGGAATTCGACGCCACGGGCAAGGTCATCGGCCTGGAAGAAAAGCCGGGCCAGCCAAAATCGCACTATGCCGTCACTGGCCTCTATTTTTACGACGGTCGCGTATGCGATTACGCTGCCGATCTCAAGCCATCGCACCGTGGTGAGTTCGAAATCACCGATCTCAATCGCTGCTACTTGGACGACGGATCGCTGCATCTGGAGCAATTGGGCCGCGGCTTCGCGTGGCTGGATACGGGCACCCATGACTCCTTGATGGAAGCAGGCAACTACATTCAGACCATCGAAAATCGACAGGGGCTCAAAGTGTGCTGTCCCGAAGAAATTGCCTACAACAACGGCTGGATCGACGCGGAGCAGTTGCTGAAACTGGCCGCCCCGCTGATCAAGACTGGCTATGGCCAGTATCTGCAGCAACTGACCCGTCAAGAGTACGCCCGATGAAAGTGATCGAAACCACGTTGCCCGGGGCGCTGATTCTGGAGCCACAGGTGTTTGGCGACAGCCGCGGTTTTTTCTATGAGAGCTATCATCAAGCCCGTTATCGAGACGCCGGCGTCCTAGGAGACTTCGTCCAGACCAATGTCTCGCGCTCAGCCAAGGGCGTATTGCGCGGTCTCCACTATCAGTGGCCGAAGCCACAGGGCAAACTGGTCAGCGTTCTCGAAGGTGAGGTATACGATGTCGCCGTCGATATCCGGCGTGGCTCGCCGAATTTCGGACAGTGGGTCGGCGTAATGCTCACGGCCGACAATCACCGCCACTTCTGGATACCGGAAGGTTTTGCACACGGCTTCTGCGTGCTGTCGGAATTTGCCACGTTTACCTACCAGTGTACCGCGCTATATGACCCGGCGGCGGATGCCGGCGTTCGCTGGAACGATGCAGATATCGGCATCGACTGGCCTGTAAGTGAGCCCCTGTTATCCGATAAGGATGGCAAGACGCCGCTGCTGAAAGATATTGCAGACGATCGACTGCCGGTGTTTCAACAGTGAGGATCCTGCTGCTTGGCGGCAACGGACAATTGGGCCGTAGCTTTATCGGCGAAAGCAACCTTGCCGCTCGCGGCGAATTGGTCGTCGCCAGCCGTGACGGCACGCTGGTAGATGGTGGCCGAGCCGAGATCGGCGATCTTTCTGCGCCAGAAGCACTCGCTGCCTTGCTTGATCGAGTGCAGCCGGAGATCATCGTGAACGCCGCCGCGTACACCGCGGTCGATCGCGCCGAGCAGGAAGAAGAATTGGCTGATCGCGTGAATGGTCAAGCGGTCGGCGAAATCGGGCAGTGGGCCGTCGCTCATTCGGCGAAGGTCATTCACTATTCCACCGATTACGTTTTCGACGGGCTGCAATCTCAACCGTACGCCGTGGATGCGCATACAGCGCCGCTCGGCGCTTATGGACGCAGCAAACAGCGCGGGGAACAGCTACTGCGCGACAGTGGCGCGGACCACATTATCCTGCGCACCGCGTGGGTCTATGCCGCGCACGGGCAAAACTTTTTGCGCACCATGCTTCGTTTGGGCAGCGAGCGCGATGAATTGCGCGTCGTTGCCGATCAGCACGGAGCGCCTACCGATACAACACTCATCGTCAAAGGCAGCCTCGCGGCACTTGACCGGTGGCTATCGGATGATGACGGACACATTAAAGGTGGCACCTATCATCTGGTTTCCAGCGGCGAAACCACGTGGCATGGCTTTGCTGAAGCGATCTTCGACACTGCCATGAGCTTGGGAATACTGGCTCGCCGGCCCAAGGTCACGTCAATTTCCAGTGCCGAGTTCCCCACCCCAGCCGCTCGGCCGGCTTGGTCACTTCTGGATAACCGCGGTTTTCAGGAGAGCTTCGACTTCAGCTTGCCCGATTGGCAGCAAGGCCTGCATGAGGTCATGTCGAAGCTTGCTGTTTCCAGCCACTGATTCGGGGCCCGGCAACCATGTTGATTCCACTGATCCTCAGCGGCGGTAGCGGCACTCGGTTATGGCCAGTGTCGCGCAAAAACCTGCCGAAGCAATTTCTCGCCCTGGCCGGCAAGGGCACCTTGTTCCAGCAAACGCTGCAACGGACGCGACAACTGCCTGACCTGGCTGCGCCCATCGTCGTGGCTAGCGATGACCATCGCTTTCTAGCCGCGGATCAGCTGCTCGAACTGGGTATCGATAATGCAACGATCGTGCTCGAGCCGCTGGCGCGCAACACCGCCCCGGCGATCGCCCTGGGCGCCCTGCAGGCATTGCGGCGCGGCGGCGATCCTTTGCTGCTGGTGCTGCCCGCGGACCACCTGATCGGCGACACGGACGCCTTCTTGAATGCGGTACGGCAAGCCACGCCTCTGGCCGAACAGGGCTGGTTGGTAACCTTCGGCATTCGCCCGGATCGACCCGAAACCGGCTTCGGCTATATACGGCGTGCGCAGGCGATCAACGTAGACGGCTACCAAGTGGGGCAATTCGTTGAGAAGCCCGATCTGGCGACAGCTGAGTCTTATCTAGCCGATGGACGCTACGACTGGAATTCCGGCATGTTCCTGTTCAAGGCATCGCGTTACCTGGAGGAACTGGCACAGCATGCGCCGACGATGCTGGCTGCGGTACGCGACGCCGACGCGAAGACGACGGCCGATCTGGATTTTGTGCGGATCGATCAGGAAGCTTTTTCTCTGGTGCCGGATCGCTCGATCGACTATGCCGTGATGGAAAAAACCCTGCGCGCAGCGGTTATTCCGGTGAGTTGCGGCTGGAGCGACATTGGCTCATGGTCAGCACTTTGGCTGACCGGGGAAAAGGACGCCGACGGCAACTTGAGCGAAGGCGACACGCTGAGCATCGATAGCCATAATTCCCTGCTGCGTTCGCATGATCGCCACCTGCTGGCCACGGTCGGCATCGATGATCTGATCGTGGTGACCACGCCAGACGCCACACTGGTCGCCCACCGCAGCGCGGCACAGGACGTAAGGCGTGTCGTGGAGCAGCTGAAGGCATCCAGCCGCACCGAGCACTCGCTGCACCGTGTCGTGCACCGGCCATGGGGAAGCTACGACTCACTAGAATCGCGTGACCGTTTTCAGGTCAAGCGCATCGTGGTCAAGCCGGGGGCCGCGCTGAGCCTGCAAAAGCATCATCATCGCGCCGAACACTGGATCGTGGTGTCGGGCACCGCAGAGGTGACATGCGATGAAAAAGTTTTCCTGCTCGCTGAGAATGAAAGCACCTATATTCCCCTTGGAAGCGTGCATCGTTTGCGCAACCCTGGCAAGGTAGTTCTGGAATTGATCGAGGTGCAATCGGGCAGCTATCTCGGGGAAGACGACATCGTGCGTTTTGACGATGTCTACGGTCGATCCTGAAAAGACCCAGAGTTACTTCAGCCAGTGTGATCAACCACCGTCCATCGGAGATCAGAGGGACATATCAACCTGGGGCTTGCGGGCAATGATCAGCTGGCTCTTGGGCATGAACTGGTCGAGTTTCCGCTTTAGCTCCAACCCCCGCCGTGTCTTGAGCACCATTTTCCAGGTCGTGTTCCAGTTATCCAGAATGGGATGGCTCTCGCCCAGCTCGACGCCACAAGCCCAGAAAAGTGCCCACCACATACCCCAATAGAATCCGTAATAGGTCTGTTCCTGGACGATCAGTCCGGCCTGGCGAACCATCTCGGCGAACTGCTCTCTTTCGATAATGCGGATGTGATTCGGCTTTTCGAAATAAGAATCGGGCGCAACATGTTTCTGCATCGCCTCATGCAACGGATCGGGTACCGTCAGCAAATAGATCGCTCCGGGCTTGCCGATCCTGACCAGTTCGGACAATACCCGACTCGGATCGTCGACATGCTCCAGTACCTCGGAGCAGATCACGCGAGTGGCTATGCCATCGGCCAGCGGCAGCGGATCCGAGTCGCTGACGTGGGTCGCGTGAGCTCTCGCTGACGAATTCACCAAGCGGGCAGCAATGTCGGCAATGACATTGGCATCGATATCCACCGCGACGACTTCCGCGCCGCGTTGGGCACAAAACAAAACTGCGCCACCGTCGCCACAGCCCACATCAACCACTACGTCGTCGGCGCTGATGTGAACACCGCGAAATACTTCATCGCTGTCGTTTAGATACCAGCCGCTGAGCCCGGCATCGACCAGACCTAGCCAGCTGACGTCGAATTCGGGGATCCCGGTTTCGGAGTTCGCGGAGCCGGCTTTCTGATCCGGCAAAGGGAAATCCTCAGCATTCGGACTATCGACATGCTCTTTCAACGATCCGCCCTCTCGGCAGCTACGAAAATGCGGCGCGTCTTACTCATGCGAAATTTCTCGGACGGGTATTGCCTGTCTCACTCGCCAGACCCCATCGGCACTTCAATCCACCTCACTCCACTGTCACCGATTTAGCCAGGTTTCGCGGCTGGTCGACATCGGTGCCGCGCAGTACGGCAACATGATAAGCCAGTAGTTGCAGCGGCACGGTAAATACGGCTGGAGCGATGAAACTGCCGCCGGCGTCGACGCGCAGCATGGCGCCGTAAGTGGCCATATCGTCCATGCCGGCGGCGCCATCGGCGAAGACGATCAGCCGGCCGCCACGAGCGCGGACTTCCTGCAGGTTGGATTTGAGCTTGTCGAGCAGCGGACCGTTGGGCGCGACGGCGACCACCGGCATATTTTCGTCGACCAGTGCCAGCGGCCCGTGCTTGAGTTCGCCGGCGGGATAGGCCTCGGCGTGGATGTAGGAAATTTCCTTGAGCTTGAGCGAGCCTTCCAGCGCCACCGGATACTGCGCCCCCCGGCCGAGGAACAGCGCGTGCTCGTGATGAATGAATTCGCCGGCCAGCGCCATGATCGCGGGCTCAAGCTTCAGCGCGTTTTCGATCGCGCGCGGGAGGTGCTGTAGTTCAGTGCAAAGACTGGCATAGCGATCGGGATCCAAGCCGTTGCGGCGAGCCAACTCCAATGCCAGCAGCGCCAATGCGGCAAGCTGCGTGGTGAAGGCCTTGGTCGAGGCGACGCCGATTTCGGGGCCGGCGCGCGTCATCAGCTTTAGGTCCGCTTCGCGCACCAAGGACGACTCGGGCACGTTGCAGATCGCCAGTGTGCCGAGGTAGCCACGCCGGCGTGACTCGCGCAGCGCGGCGAGCGTGTCGGCGGTTTCGCCGGACTGCGAGATAGCGACAAAGAGCGAGTCCGCCGGCACCACCGCATCGCGGTAGCGATACTCGCTCGCCACTTCGACGCTGACGGGTAAACGCGCGTATTCCTCGATCCAATATTTGGCCACCAGGCCGGCGTGATAGCTGGTGCCGCAGGCGATGATGTGCAGGGCGCGGGTGCGCTGCAGCAGCACGTCGCTGTCGATGCCGAAGATATTCGGCAGCACGCCTTTCGGACCGATGCGTGCTTCGAGCGTGTCGGCCACCGCGCGCGGCTGCTCGAAGATTTCCTTCTGCATGTAGTGGCGATATTCGCCACGCTCCACCGCATCGGAAGACAGCTCACTCTCATGCACCGCGCGTTGAACCGGGCTACCGTCGAGACCGTAGACGTGCACGCTGTCGCGGGTGATCTCGACCACATCGTCCTCGTCGAGATAAAGCATCTTGTTGGTTACCTGAATCAGCGCCTGCGCATCGGAGCCGAGAAAGTTCTCGCCGATGCCCAGGCCGACCAGCAGCGGCGCACCCCGGCGGGCGCCGACCACGTGGCCGGGTTCGTCGCGGCTGATCACTGCGATCGCGTAAGCGCCTTCGAGACTGCGCACTGTGGCGAGCACGGCTTCGCGCAGATTCATGCCTTGCAGGATATGGCGCTCGATCAGAGCGGCCATCACTTCGGTGTCAGTTTCCGAGGTGAACACGTGACCGCCCGCTTGCAGCTCGCTGCGCAGGCTGACGTAATTCTCGATGATGCCGTTATGCACGAGGGCGACGCGTCCAGCGACATGCGGATGCGCGTTGGCTTCGTTCGGCACGCCGTGTGTGGCCCAGCGCGTGTGCGCAATGCCGGTGCCACCGGGGAACGGATCGGCGAGATACAGCGCTTCCATCTCGCGCACCTTGCCCTTGGCCCGCACGCGCCGAAGCGTGCCGTGGTCGAGCACGGCCACGCCGGACGAATCGTAGCCGCGATATTCTAGCGCCTTCAGTCCGACGATCAGCAGCGGCGCAACATCACGCTGGGCGGCGGCAGCAACGATTCCACACATGGGCGACCTTGATGGTTTGACGGAGCGCGCGGCTCCCTTGAAGTACTGAGTTTGGCGAGCGCGCATTGCTGCCAGCTTTCATCCTTGCACCGGCCAGCAACGCCGCTAGTTCACCTTGCGCCGCAGATAATTCAACAGATCGATGCGGGTGATCAGGCCGAGAAACTGATCGCCATCGACCACGATCGCCACGTGACCGCGCTCGAACACCGGCAGCAGCGATTCGATCGGTTCGCTGACGGGCAGCATCTGCAGGTTGCTCATCATCGCGGTGGATACCGGATCGCGGAAGCGCGTCTCGTCGGCGTGCACGTGCATCAGCACGTCCGACTCGTCGACGATACCGACCAGCTTGTGACCGTCCATGACCGGCAGCTGCGACACGTCGTACAGCTTCATGCGGTTGTAGGCAGTGATCAACAACTCGTGCGGGCCGATCACCACGGTGTCTCGCTGCGCGAACGGACGCAGCAGCAGGTCGCGCAGATCGCCCTGCGGCTCACGCTCGAGGAAACCGTTGTCGAGCATCCAGTAGTCGTTGTACATCTTGGACAGATACTTGTTGCCGGTATCGCAGACCAAGGTCAGCACGCGCTTGTGCCGGGTCTGCTCGCGGCAGTATTTCAGCGCCGCCGCCACCAGCGTACCCGTGGACGAGCCGCCAAGGAGTCCTTCCTTCGCCAACAGCTCGCGTGCCGTCAGAAAGCTTTCCTTGTCGGTGATCGCGAAGGCCTTGGTCACCCGGGTGAAGTCGCTGATCGACGGCAGGAAATCCTCGCCGATGCCTTCGACCATCCAACTGGCCGATTTAGTCGAGAGTGTGCCCTCATTGATGTACTGGGTCAGGATCGAGCCGACCGGGTCGGCCAGAATCAGCTCGGTGTGCGGCGAGTGCTCGGCGAAGTAGCGCGACAGACCGGTGATGGTGCCCGACGAGCCGCAGCCGACGACGACCGCATCCACGTTGCCGTCCATCTGTTCGAGCATTTCCGGACCGGTGGTCTGAATATGCGCGGCCGGGTTGTCCGGATTGCCGAACTGGTTGATAAAATACGCCCCGGGCGTTTCCTGCGCGATGCGCTCGGCCATGTCCTGGTAATACTCGGGGTGACCCTTGGCGACGTCCGAGCGGGTCAGCACCACTTCGGCGCCCATCGCCTTGAGATTGAAGATTTTCTCCCGGCTCATCTTGTCCGGCACCACCAGAATCAACCGATAACCCTTCTGCTGCGCGACCAGAGCCAGCCCGAGTCCGGTATTGCCCGCCGTACCCTCGACCAGGGTGTCGCCGGGCTTGATCTTGCCGGCCTTCTCGGCGCCCTCGACCATCGACAGGCCGATACGATCCTTGATCGAGCCGCCCGGATTGGTGCTTTCGAGCTTGAGAAACAGCTCGCACAGCCCGGTATCCAGCCGCTGCGCACGCACCACCGGGGTACGTCCGATCAGTTCGAGAACACTCTGGTGGACCGTCATGAAAACTCCGCGAAAGGCTGGGCCGACACGTGCTGCGGCGGCCCGAAAAGACGGCCATGATAACCGAGCCACGCGAATGCCCGCTCGCAGCGTCCAAACGCAGCGGCCCCGGCCTCTCCAGTCGCGCGGAGAACCGCGGCCAGGGTTTCGTCGAGTCAGGCGGTATGTGATGACTCGCGCACAGCGCGAATCAGTGGATGAGCGGTGCCCTGGCTGCCCACATGCGCTCCAGCCGCACTTTCGCCTGCAGCTTCTCTTTTTTCATGCTGCTGAGAGTGGCGTCGTCGATCGGGAGTACGCCGATATCGGCGTCGTGCACCTTGCTGTCCAGATGCTGATGGTGCTGGTAGAGCCGGCGAAACTCGGCGTCTGTTTTCATCAATGCTTCGACATCATCGCGATGCTGGTTTTCGAACATGATCCGACCTCCTTGGGAGTGGATGAGCGGATGCCCTGAAACCGGGCATCCGCCAATGCGTGGAATACCTGCCGCGGCTTGTTTGGTAGCGGGCTGGATTGACCACCGATGCAAAACCAAACCTTCAGCAAATCAAGCATTGCCCATACTGGGAAAGCCGCGATGGGAATTCGACCGTACTCCGCCCACCTGGAGCGCGCAAGTTGGCCGCTTCGAGGCGTGGATGGCATATGGCCTGGGCCGAATCAGGCGCGCAAGCAAACGCTGTATACAGGCCGCCAAAGCTGGCGCTGCATGCAACAACGAGAAAACGCTCGATACAGGTATTGCGTGGCGGACAAGGCCGCCACGCGTCGTTTCACTGCTGATCGTCCGCCGGCGGCTTCTTGGCTTTTTTATGCGTCGCCGGTGCAGGCGTATCGGACGACGACGAGTCGCCCTGCATCTGCGAGCGCATTGCCTTGGCCGCCTGCGCGGCCAGCGCAGCCTCACGCTTGGCGGCACCGGCAACCTTGCTCTGGGCAGCAGCGAGCTTCTTCGCCTGATCTGCCTCGGCACGGGCTTGTTCGGCGGCCTGCGAAGCGGCTTCGCCCTGCTGCTGCAGGCGGGCGGACTCTTCCTGCGCCAGCTGGTACTGCATGCGCTGGCGCTCCAGCTCGCGCTGCGCGATGTCGGCCTCGTTGCGGCTGTTCTCGAGCAGGATCTGATCGTGCTCACGATCCAGCTGGGTCGATTTGACCTGGGCGTCCTGCAACTGTGCGGCCGCTCTGGCCAGATCGACGCGACGTTCGGCCAGATAGAGATCGTGCGCGCGATCGCGCGACTTGGCCTGAGCCAGCCGATTGATCGCGTCGCGCGCGCGCGCCTGCTCTGCCTGCGCGTAGCTGCCGAGTACAGGATCGCTGGCCAGCTGGTCGAGGTTGCCGTTCAGGCGGTTGATGTCGATATCGTCGTTCTTGGCATGCGCACCGGCGGCGGCCAAGGCCATTGCCGCGGCGGCAAAGGTAACCGTGAAACGCCTCATGGATGGCCTCCCTGGTTGCCGGTATCGGGGTTGTTCGAATCCGCTGGCTGACCCGACGCAGGCGACTGGCCTGGTTGCGGCAGCGTTTGGTCGGGCAAGGTCTGCTGTTGCTGTTCTGGCATCGTCTGGAAGCCGCCACCCTGCGAAGGCTGGGAAAGCGTTGACGAAGACGGCGCCGGCATATCCGGCGGCGGCGGCGTCGGGATGCTGCTCGATGTCGCGCCGGCCGGATCGGCCTGTTGCTGCTGTTGTTGTTGCTGGAGCTGCTGTAGCTGGGCCTGTTCCTGCTGTTCGCGCTGCGCAGCCGCCGCTACCACCTGCTGGCCTTCGGCGCGAAGGCTGGCGTTTTCCTGCGTCTTGTTCTGGATCTGCGACCGTGCCGCGGCAAGGCGCGCCTTGGCGGTCGCCAACTCGGCGTCGGCGCGGGATTCTTCGGCCAGATTTTCCGCGTCGGCATATTTGCGATTGGCGAATGCCGCCTGCGCCTGTTGGAACTTGTCCTGGGCAAAACCCAGATCGACCGGCGCGTAATCCGCCGCGCCGGCATCGCGCGCGCTCTGCAGACGAGCCTGCGCCTCGTTCATCGAGTCATTCGGCGGCGGCGCGGAAGCGCAGCCGCCCAAAGCAAAGACCAGGGCCAACAGCGCCGTGGCTGCCGGAAGGCGGCTCGTAGAACCAGCCGTTCGGAAAAAGATGTGCACCATCACATTCCTCATAGAGTGTCGCGACGTATTGTGGGCGGGCATAATCCATGATTGCAACGCGCAATTTCTCGACGCGTCGCCTTGATGCATCATTTACACGCACAATGGCTACATAGCGTGAGATTACGCAAGGTCGAATCAGGCGATCATCGTAACCGGCGCATTCCTAACAGGGGCTAGACGTGGATATCGGTTACTTCCTCAAGCTGATGGTAGACAAAGGTGCGTCGGACATGTTCCTGACCACCGGCGCACCGGTGAATATCAAGGTCGAGGGCCGGCTTTACCCGCTGGGCAATACCGGGCTGCCCGCCGGCATGGTCAAGAAGATCGCCTATTCGCTGATGGACGAGGGCCAGGTGCCGCAGTTCGAGCGCACGCTGGAACTGAACATGGCGCTGGCCGTGAAGGAGGCGGGCCGCTTCCGCATCAACGTGTTCAAGCAGCGCGGCGAAGTGGGCATGGTGATTCGCGCGATCAAGAGCGAGATTCCCAGCGTCGATCAACTGCAGCTGCCGAATATCTTCCGCGACCTGATCATGGAGCCGCGTGGGCTGATTCTTGTCGTCGGCGCCACCGGTTCGGGCAAATCGACCACGCTGGCGGCCATGATCGACCATCGCAATATCCATTCGCCTGGCCATATTCTGACTATCGAAGACCCGATCGAATATCTGCATCGGCACAAGAAATCGATCGTCAACCAGCGCGAAGTGGGCCTGGACACGCACAGCTACAACGAGGCGCTGAAAAACGCGATGCGCGAGGCGCCCGACGTGATCATGATCGGCGAGATCCGCGATACCGAAACCATGGAAGCGGCGATCGCGTTTTCCGAAACGGGCCACCTGTGCCTGGCCACCCTGCACTCGAACAACGCCGACCAGACGCTGGAGCGCATCCTCAACTTCTTCCCCGAGGCCTCGCACAAGAACGTGTTGATGAACCTGGCGCTGAACCTGCGCGCCGTGATCAGCCAGCGCCTGGTGGTGGGCAAGGACGGCCGGCGCATTCCCGCGGCCGAGGTGCTGCTGAACACGCCGCTGATCCGCGACATGATCCGCCGCGGCCAGATCCACGAAATCAAGGAGGCGATGGATCGCAGCCTGCAGGAAGGCATGCAGACCTTCGATCAGTCTCTGTACCGGCTGTACAAGGATGGCCGGGTGTCGCTGGAGGAAGCGCTCAACAAGTCCGATTCGCGCGATGGCCTGTCGCTGAAGATTCGACTGGCCGAAGGCGGTACGGACAACCAGGAACTGGCCGGCAACGACCCATACGGCATGGGCTTTTGAGGAGCCTGCTTCCAGGTTCGGATTGTTGCGGCAGTCCGCATCTGCGACCGCAGCCGAACCTGCGTTAAGCGGGCGCCGCAGCCGGCGCATCCGGCTGCGCTTCGGGCGCCGCCCGCCGAAACGCTTCCAGCGCACTGCACTCGTCGTAGATGCGCTGCAGCGTCGGGTAGGGCTCCAGCGACAGCTTCCAGCGCAGCGCATTGTAGAACTGCGGCACTAGACAGGCGTCGGCCATGCCCGGCACGTCGCCGTGGCAGTAACGGCCGGTCGCCGCGTTGTTGGCCAGCATGGTTTCCAGCGCGGTGAAGCTCACCGCGATCCAGTGCCGCGACCAATCGGCACGCTGCAGCTCGTCGGCATTGAACGTCGACTGCAAATATTGCAAAACGCGCAAATTGCCGATCGGATGGGCGTCACTGCTCACCGTCATGGCCAGCGCCCGCACGCGCGCCCTGCCCCGCGCATCGGCCGGCAGCAGCGCCGGCTCGGGATGCGTTTCGTCGAGGTATTCCATGATCGCAAGCGACTGGGTGACGACCCGCTCGCCGTCGAGCAGCGAGGGAACCAGCTGGCTTGGATTGATCGCCTGGTAATCGGCCGAATGCTGCTCGCCGCCGTCACGAACCAGATGCACGGGACGCGAGGCGTAGCTCAGTCCTTTCAGATTCAGCGCAATACGTACGCGATAGGCCGCGCTGGAGCGCCAATAGTCGTAAAGCACAAAGCCCATCGTCGTCATTGCCGGCCGCCCTCCCAAAGGCGCAGTGTAGCCAAGCGCGGGCGTCGATAAAGCCCCGTTCCAGACGCGCATGCATCGAATCGGTTTGCATCGACTTCCGCGGCGGCCGACAATAGCCGGCTGAACAGCCGTTCAGCGCTCTCTTTCCAACCTCAGCTTTCAACCTTCACCGGAGTTACGCCGTGTCCGTTATTCGCATGAGCGACCTTGATTTGCGCAACCAGCGCGTGCTGATTCGCGAGGATCTGAACGTGCCGATCGACGACCACGGCCATATGACCTCCACCCAGCGCCTGGAAAGCTCGCTGCCGACGATCGTCGCGGCGCGCGACGCCGGCGCGCGCGTCATGGTGCTGTCGCACCTGGGTCGGCCGAAGGAAGGCCGCTTCGACGCCGAATCTTCGCTCGCACCGGTCGCCGAGTGGCTGAGCAAGCAACTCGGCAGCGAGGTACGGCTGGTCGCGGACTATCTCGATGGCGTCGAGGTGGCTGCCGGTGAAGTGGTGCTGCTGGAAAATTGCCGCATGAACGTCGGCGAAGGCAAGGACGACGAGGCGCTGGCCAAACGCTATGCCGCACTGTGCGACATTTTCGTCATGGATGCCTTCGGCACCGCGCATCGTGCGCAGGCCTCAACGCACGGTGTGATCAAGTTCGCGCCCATCGCAGCCGCCGGCCCGCTGCTGTGCGACGAGCTCGACGCGCTGGGCAAGGCGCTTGAACATCCGGCGCATCCGCTGCTGGCGATCGTCGCCGGCTCCAAGGTGTCGACCAAGCTGACCCTGCTGGAAAACCTGATCGGCAAGGTCGATCAGCTGATCGTCGGTGGTGGCATCGCCAATACCTTCATCGCCGCGCTAGGCCATTCGATCGGCAACTCGCTGTGCGAACCCGACCTGATCGACGCCGCCAAAAAGGTCATCGCCGACGCCAAGCGTCGCAAGGTCGACCTGCCGATGCCAGTCGACGTGGTCGTGGCGACGGAGTTCTCGGCCAATGCCACCGCCACCATCAGGCCGGTGCATCAGGTCAAGGACGACGAGATGATTCTGGACATCGGACCAGAAACCGCCGCGAGCTACGCCGAGCTGATTGCCAAGGCGGGCACGGTGGTGTGGAACGGCCCGGTTGGCGTGTTCGAGTACGACGCCTTCGGTAAGGGCACTGAAACGCTGGCGAAAGCGATCGCGGCGTCCAAGGCGTTCTCGATTGCCGGCGGCGGCGACACGCTGGCAGCGGTGGAAAAATACGGCATCGCCAAAGACGTTTCTTACATCTCCACCGGCGGCGGCGCGTTTTTGGAATTCCTCGAAGGCAAGGAATTGCCGGCGGTCACGGCGCTGAAGGCGCGGGCTCGGTAATAGCGTAGCGAGGAATGAAGGGCCAGTAGCTGGGACGTCTTTGAGCCGCCCCGCAGCCGCCTGGCTCAATACCACGCTAGTTCAGAGGCAACGTCAGCCGACGATGCGCCGCACCGCGGCGACAACGCGTTCGATGTCGCCATCGCTCAAGCCCGGCGACAGCGGCAGGCTGACTGTCTGCCGGCCCAGCCGCATCGCGTGCGGCCACTGTTCGGGGCGCCAGCCGAAACGCTGCTGGTAATACGGGTGTTCGGGCACCGAGAGGTAGTGCACGCCGGTGCCGATACGCGCATCGTTCATCGCGTCGAGAAATGCATCGCGCGTCACCCCGCAGCGTGCGGCGTCGATCATCACCGTGTACAGATGGAAACCGTGACGGGTGTCGGCGTCGGGCTCCGAGGGCAATTCCAGCGGGAGATCCGCCAGCGCCTGCTGATAAAACGCCCAGATCTCGCGTCGGCGCTGCCAGTGCGTATCGACCTTGGCCAGCTGATGCAGGCCGATGGCCGCCTGCAGATCCATCATGTTGTATTTGAAACCGCACTCGACGACTTGGTAATGCTTGTAGCCGGCGTCGCCGAAACGATGCCATGCGTCCTTGCTCATACCATGCAGGGCGAGAATCCGAGCCCGCGCAATACGCTCCTCGTCGCGCCCCAGAATCATGCCGCCCTCGCCGGTGGTCACATTCTTGGTGACGTAGAAACTGAAGCAGCCGAAGTCGCCGAAAGTGCCGGCTGGCCGGCTGCGATACTCGGTTTCAATCGCGTGCGCACAATCCTCGATCACCACCAGATCGTGCCTGGCGGCAATCGCCATGATCGCGTCCATGTCGCACGGCCGGCCGGCGAAATGCACCGGCACGATGGCCCGCGTGCGCGGCGTAATCGCCGCCTCGATCGCGGCCGGATCGATGTTCTGCGTGCGCGGATCGACGTCCGCCATCACCGGCGACAACCCCGCATGCAAAATCGCATTGACCGTGGCGCAAAAGGTCAACGGCGTGGTGATCACTTCGGCGCCCGGCTCCAGCGACGCGGCCACCATGCTCACGTGCAGAGCCGCGGTACATGAATTGACCGCGGCGACCTGGCTGGCCTGCACGCGCCGGTAGGCGGCGAAATCCTTTTCCAGCCGGGCGACGCGCGGACCGGTGCCGAGCCAGCCCGAGCGCATGCAGGCCTCGACTTCGGCGATTTCCTCCTCGCCGATCTTCGGGGCGCCGAAAATCAGGAAAGGCTCCTTGGTCGGCTCGCTCATCGAGCTCAGCCGACGACCCGCTTCACCGCGTCGATGACCTTGGGCGTGGTGATGCCGAAATAGTCGTAAAGCTGCGCGGCAGGTGCGGAGGCACCGAAGGTGGTCATGCCGATCACGTCGCCATCGAGGCCGACGTACTTGCGCCAGTAGTCGGCGATACCCGCTTCCACCGCCACGCGCGCACGGCACCAACCGGGGAGCACGCCCTCGCGATATTCCAGCGGCTGCGCATCGAAGACCTCGGCGCACGGCATCGAAACCACGCGCACGGGCACGCCCTGCTGCGCCAACGAGCGCATCGCTTCCATCGCCAGCTCCACCTCGGACCCCGTGGCGATGATGATGGCCTTGAACTGGGTATCGAGCGGATCGGACAGCACGTAGCCGCCGCGCGCGATGTCGGCGACCTGCCGCTCGCTGCGCTGCTGATGCTTGAGCGTCTGCCGGGAAAAGATCAGGCAGCTCGGCGCACCAGCGCGCTCAATCGCCAGCTTCCAGCACATCGCCGACTCCACCGCATCGCACGGCCGCCACAGATGGTTGTTGGGAATGTAGCGCAGGCTGGCCATGTGCTCGACCGGCTGATGGGTCGGGCCGTCTTCGCCCAAGCCGATCGAGTCGTGGGTGTAGACGTGGATGTTGTGCGCCGGAATCAGCGCACTCATGCGTACGGCGTTGCGCGCGTAGTCGGAAAACACCAGGAACGTGGCGTCGTACGGGATAAAGCCGCCATGCAGGGCCACGCCATTGGCGATCGCGGTCATGCCGAACTCGCGCACGCCGTAGTGCACGTAGTTGCCGTCCTTCTCGCTGATGTCGACGCTGCCCTTCCACTTGGTCAGGTTGGATCCGGCCAGGTCGGCCGAGCCGCCGAGCAGTTCCGGCAACAGCGGGCCGAACGCGTCCAGCGTCATCTGCGAGGCCTTGCGCGAGGCGACCTCCGGGCCGTCGCTCTGCACCTTTGCCACATAGGCGGCCGATTTTTCCGCCCAGTCGGCCGGCAGCGTACCGGCGAGGCGACGCTTCAGCTCGGCCGCCAGTTCAGGATGCGCCGCGGCGTAGGCGTCGAATAGCGTGTTCCAGTCCTGTTCGCGCTTGGCACCGGCCTCTTTCGCATTCCAGCCGGCATAAATGTCGGCGGGAATTTCAAAGGGTGCGTAATGCCAGTTGAGCTGCTCGCGGGCCGCGGCGATCTCGGTCTTGCCTAGCGCGGCGCCGTGGCTTTCTTCTTTGCCCTGCTTGTTCGGTGCGCCGAAGCCGATAATGGTTTTACAGCAGATCAGGGTCGGCTTGTCGTGCTGCGAGGTGGCTTGGGCAAGCGCCTGCTTGATCGCTTCGGCATCGTGGCCGTCGACGTGGCGGATCACGTTCCAGCCGTAGGACTCGAAGCGCGCCGGCGTGTCGTCGGTAAACCAGCCATGTACCTCGCCGTCGATCGAGATGCCGTTGTCGTCATACACGGCCACCAGCCTGCCGAGCTTCCAGGTACCGGCCAGCGAAGCGGCTTCGTGCGAAATGCCTTCCATCAGGCAACCGTCGCCGAGGAAGACGTAAGTATGATGGTCAACCACCGCATGCCCTGGGCGATTGAAGTGCGCCGCCAGCGCCTTCTCCGCCAAAGCGAAACCCACAGCGTTGGCCAAGCCCTGTCCGAGCGGACCGGTTGTAGTTTCCACGCCCGGCGTTTCGTTGAACTCCGGATGCCCGGCGGTATGCGAATGCAGCTGGCGGAATCGCTTGAGCTGGTCGATCGGCAGATCGAATCCTGTCAGGTGCAGCAGCGCGTACTGCAGCATCGAGCCGTGGCCGTTGGAAAGCACGAAGCGATCGCGATTGGCCCACTTCGGGTTGCCTGGATTGAACTGCAGAAAGTCGTTCCAGAGCACTTCGGCGATATCGGCCATGCCCATAGGCATGCCCGGATGGCCGGAATTGGCGGCCTCGACGGCATCCATGGCAAGGGCACGCACGGCGTTGGCCAGTTCGCGTCGGCTAGTCATCGGCAGATCTCCAGAAGATTCGGCAAACGTGAATTGTCGCCGATCGGCCGTGCGCTGTCGCCGACCCGCTGCGCGCGTATTTGCAAACCGCGCCGCTTGGTCAGCCACCGTCACGCCCGCTGCACGTGCATGTTGCTGCACGACAACAAAAAATTAGCGAATTAACTCATCCTTAATTTCTCCGAATCGGATATCGCTTGGCTTCAGACTTCCAAGTGTTAAATGCGTGTTGTGCGATCCCCGCGCACCACCGTTGAACGCATCCCCAGGCGCTCGACGGGTAGTTGCCTAAACCAAGCATAAGAATTCAAGAAAGGAGCTTCCCATGAAAAAGACACTACTCGCCCTTGCCCTCGTGACGACCGGCCTGGTGACTGCGCCCGCTTTCGCGCAAGACGCCGCGGCCCCTGCCACCGGCAACTATCAGTCCAGCCAGGCTGTCGGCAGCGGCAACTGGTTTGTCGACCTCAGCGCCGGACGCACCGATGGCTACAGCAAGAACAGCGACTTCGGCAGCGGCTTCAGCAACGGCTCCGGCAGCCTGTTCAGCAACAGGAACGGCCGCCGCACGGGTTACGGCTTGCTCGGCGGTTACCGCTGGAAGGTCGGCCCGGATCTCGGTCTGGGTCTGGAAGCCGGCTACACCGATCTGGGCAATTACAAGCTGAGCAATATCGGTGGCGGCAATGGCTCGGTCAATCAGAGCAACCGCGAGAATGCCCTGCGCGGCTGGGTGGCCGGCGTCAACGGCCGCATCAACCTGCTGCCGCAGTGGTACATCAGCGCTCACGGTGGTTACTTCCATGCCAATAACAACGGCGGCGCCTACAACGACACGCTGAGCCAGGACCTGTTCCACGGCGGCGATCGTGGCGGTTTCTACGCCGGCCTGGGCACCGGCTGGGATGTCAATGAGCACTTCGGCATTGGCGTGAAGTACGACTACTACCACGTGTCGGCCGGCAACATTCACGACACGCCGACGAACTCGGACTTTGCGGTCCGTCGCACCACCGGCATCGTGTCGCTGGATGCGGAATACCGTTTCTAAGCTGTGTTTTGAAACGCTTTAAAGAACGAACCACATGATATTGACGGGCGCCCACAGGCGCCCGTTTTTTTTGGATGCCTAAGAGCCTGTTCATGATCTCCCGTACCTCGCATTGCCATCAGCCTGAACTGCTCGACCGCCTCAAGAAATT
This sequence comes from Rhodanobacter sp. K2T2, assembly GCF_013408815.1. Classification (NCBI taxonomy): domain Bacteria; kingdom Pseudomonadati; phylum Pseudomonadota; class Gammaproteobacteria; order Lysobacterales; family Rhodanobacteraceae; genus Rhodanobacter; species Rhodanobacter sp. K2T2. The sequence goes on from NZ_JACCCA010000010.1 coordinate 48,195, forward strand.
GGCTACAAAGCCTTAAAAAATATTGACATTAACGCCGGCTTAATTATGTACTTAACGGTATTGAAACTCTTCAGGTGCACTCCCATCTAATACGCCAGCACCGCCCAGAGCAGGTGCGACGTCTGCGCCAGCCGAACCCCCGGCAGCGCGGACGGACCCAAAAAAGTTAGGAGTACGCCCCCATGAAAAAGACACTGTTTGCCATCGCACTCGCCACAGCCGGCGTCCTCGCCATTCCTGCCGCCTTTGCGCAAGATGCTTCCACCGACAGCAGCACCCAGGCTGGCTGGAAGTCCCATTCCGGTTGGTATATCGATGGTGATCTCGGCACCAGCCGCGCCAACGACAACCAGACCTACCGCAAGGCCAACTATGCCGGCGCGCTGACTGGCGGCTACCGCTGGGCCGTGAGCCCTGACATGTCGGTCGGTGCCGAGTTGGGTTACGTGTATCTGGGCAAGTTCGACGCCAAGTCCGATGTCAACCAGAACTATCTGGCCAACGGTGGCAGCATCGGTGGTGCACGTTCGAACCTGCGCGGCGCTACCCTGGGCGGCGCGATGCGCCTGAACCTCACGCAGGCCTGGTACATCAACCTGCGCGGCGGTGTGTTTGACGCGCACGGCTCGGCACTGTCGGAAGACACGCAGTTCCCGGTGCGTCGCAGCTTCTCCAACAACATCGGCTACTACGCCGGTTTGGGAACGGGCTGGGACATCAACCGGAATTGGTCGGTGGGTGTGAACTACACCTATTACGGCATCAACCGCGACCCGAGCCTGACCAACGGCCAGATCGCCGGCACGCGCGTGGGTCTGGACACCAATACGCTGACGGCCAGCGCCGAGTACCGCTTCTAAAAAGAAGCTCTCGATGCGCGTCGGGTATCGTCGACGCGCTTTCTGAAAGCAGTAAAAAAAACGGGCGCCCAAAGCGCCCGTTTTTTATCGCGTTCGACAAGAAGCGCTCGGCTACTTGGCGTGCCACTGGCCCAAGGCGGCCAAGCCGTTGTCGCGTGCTCGCGCATGCACGGTCTTCTGGGCTTCGACGTAATTCGCCTTCATGTCCTTGGCCCACAGCTTCAGTGCCGCCTGCTGCATGGCGCGACCGTACGAGAACGACAGCGGCCAGGGATGCGGCCCGATGCGGTTCATTGCATTGAGGTGCGCAGTGGATTGCTCATCCGTCTGACCGCCGGAGAGGAATACGATGCCCGGCAGCGAAGCCGGCACGGTGGTCTTGAGCACGCGCACGGTGGCTTCGGCCACTTCCTCGACATCGACCTGCTCGTCCGAATCCTTGCCGGGAATGACCATGCTGACTTTCAGAATGGTGCCTTCCAGCATCACGTTCTGCTCGTACAGCGCGTTGAACAGGCTGCGCAGCACGGCCTCGTGCACCTCGTAGCTCACCTCGATGCTGTGGTCGCCGTCCATGATCACTTCCGGCTCGACCATCGGCACTATGCCCGCCTCCTGGCACAGCGCGGCGTAGCGTGCCAGCACGTGGCAGTTGGCTTCGATCGCACTGGAGCTGGGGTTGTCTTCGCTGATGTTGATCACGGCGCGCCACTTGGCGAACTGCGCGCCGAGCTTGGCGTATTCCTGCAGGCGCTCGCGCAGGCCATCGAGGCCTTCGGTGACGACGTCGCCCGGGAAACCGGCCAGCGGCTGCGGGCCCTTGTCGACCTTGATGCCGGGAATGATGCCGGCCTTCTTCATGATCTGGGTAAACGGCACGCCGTCCTTGGTCGACTGGCGGATCGTCTCGTCGTACAGGATCGCACCGGAAATATGCTCGGACAGACCGGGCGTGGTCAGCAGCAATTCGCGGTAGGCGCGACGATTTTCCTCGGTATTTTCGATGCCCACGGCGTCGAAGCGTTTGGCGATCGTGTTGGTCGACTCGTCGATGGCGATAATGCCCTTGCCGGGCGCGACCATTGCCAGGGCGATGCTTTCGAGATCTTCAATACTCATGCTGACTCCGTAGTGCGAAGGCGATGCGGGACCGCAAAAAAGACCGCCGCTTCGGGATCGAAGCGGCGTGGTTCAAAACATCAATTATAGGCCAGATCGGCAAAACCGACCTGCAGGCGCCGTATCAAGGCTTCGCGCGCAATTCGCCGGCGGGGTTTTGCGGCTCGGCTTAGCTGATTACTGCCCGTAACCCGGCAGCTTGCAGGCATCCGTCAGCGCCTGGCGCTTGGCCTTGTCGTCGGGGGAATTGAACGCTACGACGTAATAGGTATCCACCGGATCACCCTGGCGGTTGGTCAGCGACGGCCCGTAGCGGAAATTGGCCACCGCACTGGCCGCCGCCGGACCCAGATCGCTGCGCGGCACGACCTTGGCCACCTTCACGTTCATCGGCACGCCACCCGAACCCACGGTGTAAGTCACCGCCACACAACCGGGCTTGTCCAGATTCAGGCCGCTGTTGGGCGTATTCATCTGCACATTGGTATTGAGCAGAATCCAATCGTGCGAGAGGTGCTCCGGGTCCAGCCTGCGCGCCTGCGCCATCACCGGCGCGGCGCTCCCCAGTGCCAGTGCCAACAAAAGGCCTTTACCAAGCGGGCAAAATATCGATTTCATGGCGATCTCCTGAATGGGCGCGGGACAAGCTGATACTCGAAGTGTAGTCGCGTCTTCGATACCTGGCGAAACCGCCGGCATAAAGATCGAGCGCCCCATTCATCAAAGATCGCGCAGACTCTCGACCATGCCTTCGGCACCCACGGAAAGCAGCTTCAGCGTGTTGGTGCCGCCACCGCGGCCGACGTGGTCGCCGTGGGTGAGCACGACACGATCGCCCTCACTCAGTTTGCCCGCGCCGAACAGCTGCTGCACGGCCGCCCGCGCGGACGATGCGCTGGTCAACCCCACATGGTTGAACTTGACCGGCTGCACGTCGCGCAGCATCAGCATGCGGCGACGCGCATCGTCGAACGGCGACAGTGCGTAGATCGGCACGGCGCTGCGATAGCGCGACAGCCACTGCGCCGTCGCACCGGTTTCGGTGAGCGCGACGATGGCCCGCACGCCTAGCTCGCTGGCCAGCAGCATGGCAGCCAGCGCGATCGCCTGATCCGTGCGATCGATCGTGCGGCCCTGGCCGGCCAGATCGTCTTTGGGTTCGAACTGGCGTTCGGCACCGAGGCAGATACGGCGCATCGCAGCTACGGCCTTGTCCGGATGGGCACCGGCGGCGGTCTCCTCCGACAGCATCACCGCATCGGTGCCGTCGATCACCGCATTGGCCACGTCGAGCACTTCGGCGCGGGTGGGAATCGGCGATCGCACCATCGACTGCAGCATCTGCGTCGCGGTAATCACGGCGCGGTTACGCTCCACCGATTCGCGGATGATCTTTTTCTGCAGGCCGGGCAATTCGGCGTCACCGATCTCTACGCCCAGATCGCCGCGCGCCACCATCACCACATCGGACGCGTCGATGATTTCGCCCAGCACGGGAATCGCGTCGGCGCGCTCGATCTTTGCCACCAGTGCAGCATTGCCACCGGCTTCGTGCAGCAGCTGGCGAGCCTGATTCATGTCCGCGGCGGAGCGCACGAACGACACGGCCAGAAAGTCGGCACCGATCTCGGCCGCGAGCTTGATGTCGTTGCGATCCTTGTCCGACAACGCCTCCACCGAAAGCCCGCCACCCTGGCGATTGAGGCCTTTGCGATCGGACAGCTTGCCGGCAATCTGCACGACGCAGTGAATGTCCGCGCCCTGCACGCTGATCACGTCCAGCGCGACCAGTCCGTCGTCGAGCAACAGCACGTCGCCGGCATGCACGTCGTGCGGCAGGCCGTAGTAGCTGACACCCACATGGTCGATCGTGCCGGGAGCCGCATCGGGTCGGCATTCAAGCACGAAAGCTGCACCCGTCTGCAGCTCGATCGGTCCGTTGGCAAACCGCTCGATGCGAATTTTCGGACCCTGCAGATCGGCCAGAATGCCGACCTCCCTGCCTACTTTCGCGGCCGCTTCGCGGACCGCCGCGGCGCGTGCACGATGATCGTCCGGCTGGCCGTGCGAGAGGTTGAGGCGAACCACATCGACGCCCTCGCTGATGATGCGTTCGAGCATGCCGGGTGCATCGGTGGCGGGGCCAAGGGTGGCGACGATCTTGGTGCGGCGAGTCTGGATAAGTTCGTTAGTCATCCGCACAACTTAGCAATTTCGGTCCGGCGTTACCACGATGCAGCACCGCAACCCAGACTTTTCGTGGCTTTTCATAAATGCAGGTGAGAAAAAATATCAGCCGCCGCTCTACAGAGGCTTTTAGCGAATCGACACGTCACTCGGTCACGACGTCACGTTTCTCCCGTCAGTCCAACGCTTCGTTCAATACCTCGGCCAGCCGCACGCCGCCCTGCTCCAGCCTGGTCTGAACGACCGGCCACGCCTTCTGCTGATAGCGCTGCGACCACGCCTCGCCGGACGGCTTGTCGATATCCATGTAAGCCAAGTTCCGCGCCAGCATGTGCGACTCGTCGGCCCAGACGATCGAAGCATCGGCAATCTGGGGCAACAGGTTGTGCGTCGCCCAGTTCGCACGCTGCGCTGGCGAGATAGCCGCGTCCAGCGTCATCGCATCGGCCTGCACCGCCGCGTGATCGAAGCTGTAATTCGGCCCGGGCTGCAGGTTGAGCGCGTGGCGCAGAATGCCGCCGTCCCACATGGCATGCAGGTTGGTACCCTGACCGAAAAACTGCACTTGCACGGTGTTGCCGCCCTTGTCGTCATTGTCTTCGGCATGCAGCGGCTGGTGAATGTCGCCAACCAGATGCACGACCCACTTCAGCGCCAGCAGCCGCGCCTGCGGCGAGGCCGATTTGTCGGCCAGCACGTGGACGTTTTCATCGAGTTTGGCGACGACGCAATTGCCCTCTTTGCAATCGCGTGCGGCATCGTAGCGCTCGGCTTTCAGGGGAATATCGACGTAGTGCCAGGTGCCGGTGTGCGGAAACTCCTTGCGGTTGCCATCGGCCCACGAGGAAATCTGATCCAACCGGTCCAGCCCCTCCAGCTTCAGCAATGACGCCACCTCGGCCGCGGCGGCCGAGTCCAGATGTGCCTGAGCGATATCCGCCACGATGGCATGCCCTTCAGGGCCCCAGGACATGGCCAAAGGCGTGGCTAGGCCGAGCAGGCCAGCACAGGCAGCGACGACAAGGCAATTCGGACGCAGGTTCATGAAGTTCGACCACGATGGCAACAGACGGGCTGAGAAGTCTGCCACAGGCGCATGACAGCTCTCGACCCGTACGTTCTTTCGGCAGGCAGGTGGCCTCGCCCGCATGCCCTGTTAGAATCCGGGGTTCATTCAACGAGCTGCGCTGCGCGCGGGAGTTTCCAGCAATGACGATCAAGGTAGGCATCAACGGCTTCGGCCGCATCGGCCGCAACGTACTGCGCGCCGCCGTGCAGAACTTCGGCAACGACATCGAGATCGTCGCCATCAACGATCTGCTGGAACCCGACTACCTGGCGTATATGCTGCAATACGACTCCGTGCACGGCCGCTTCAAGGGCGACGTGTCGGTCGAGGGCAGCACGCTGGTGATCAACGGCAAGAAAATTCGCCTCACCGCCGAGCGCGACCCGGCCGCGCTGAAGTGGGACGAAGTCGGCGCCGAGGTGGTGATCGAATCCACCGGCATATTTCTGACCAAGGAAGGCGCGCAAAAGCATATCGATGCCGGCGCCAAGAAGGTGATCCTGTCCGCGCCGTCGAAGGACGACACGCCGATGTTCGTCTACGGCGTCAACGACAAGAGCTACAAGGGCGAAGCGATCATCTCCAATGCATCGTGCACGACCAACTGCCTGGCCCCGCTGGCCAAGGTGATCAACGACAAGTGGGGCATCAAGCGCGGCCTGATGACCACCGTGCACGCCACCACCGCGACGCAGAAAACCGTCGATGGCCCGTCCTCCAAGGACTGGCGCGGCGGCCGCGGCATTCTGGAAAACATCATTCCTTCCTCCACCGGCGCGGCCAAGGCCGTGGGCGTGGTGATTCCGGAACTCAACAAGAAGCTGACCGGCATGAGCTTCCGCGTACCGACCTCGGACGTCTCCGTGGTCGACCTGACCTGCGAACTGGAAAAGCCGGCCACCTACGCCGAGATCTGCGCCGAAATGAAGGCACAGAGCGAAGGCGCGCTGAAGGGCGTGCTGGGCTATACCGAAGACGCCGTGGTCGCCACCGATTTCCGCGGCGAAACCCGCACCTCGGTGTTCGATGCCAACGCCGGCATCGCGCTGGACTCGACCTTCGTCAAGCTGGTGTCCTGGTACGACAACGAGTGGGGCTATTCGAACAAGTGCCTGGAAATGGTACGGGTTGTCGCCAAGTAATTGGGCTTCAAACTGACCAAGAAAAAAGCGCCCATGAGGCGCTTTTTTCTTGGAGCGACGACATGCGGAGCAACCGCCGGTTACTTCAGTACGGCAAGCACCGCCTCGTAATTCGGCTCGTTGGCGATCTCGCCGACCAGCTCGGTGTGAATCACCTTGTCCTGCTCATCCAGCACCACTACAGCCCGCGCGGTCAGGCCGGCCAGCGGACCCTCGGCCAGAGCGACGCCGTAGTTGTTGATGAACTCATGGCCGCGCAGCGTGGACAGCGTCACCACGTTATCCAGGCCTTCGGCGCCACAGAAGCGCGCCTGTGCGAACGGCAGGTCCGCCGAGATGCAAAGCACCACAGTGTTGTCGAGTTGGCTGGCGGACTCGTTGAAATGGCGCACCGAGGTGGCACAGGTCGGCGTATCGACGCTTGGGAAAATATTCAGCACTTTGCGCTTGCCGCTGAAGTTGGACAGCGTGACATCGGCAAGATCTTTGCCGACCAGCTTGAATGCCGGTGCCTTGCTGCCGACGGTGGGAAAGGTCCCGTCGACCTTGACCGGGTTGCCGCGGAGAGTGACTTGAGACATGAGGTTTTCCTTGAACGAAGAGAACGAAGGGGAAGGAACCGTCACGATACCGCGTCGGCGCGACCCGCGCCTATCCCGACCGCCGCGCGCTGGGTCAGTCCGACCGCATCATGGTTTCAGCGGCGCGATACGTTGCTCGATGGCGCCGAAAATGCTGGCCCCTGCGGCATCCGTGACATCCATCCGCAGGCTGTCGCCGAACTTCAAAAAGGGGGTCTTTGCTTCGCCGTCACGCAGCGTTTCCACGGTGCGCTGCTCGGCCAGGCAGGAGGCGCCCTTGCTCGTGTCCTGGTTGGCGATGGTGCCCGAACCGACGATGGTGCCAGCGGTCAGCGGCCGGGTTTTTGCCGCGTGCGCCACCAGTTCGGCAAAGCTGAACTGCATGTCCACGCCGCATTCGGCCTCGCCGAACCAGGCGCCGTTCAACCAGGTACGCATGGGCAGGTGCAGCTTGTCGCCCTGCCAGGCATCGCCGAGTTCGTCGGGCGTGACCAGTACTGGCGACAAGGCCGAACGTGGCTTGCTCTGCAGGAAGCCGAAGCCCTTGGCCAGCTCGCCGGGAATCAGCCCGCGCAGGCTGACGTCGTTGACCAGCCCGATCAGTTGGATGTGTTCGGCAGCCTGCGCGGCGGTCGGCGCCATCGGCACATCGTCGGTGACCACCACGACTTCGGCTTCCAGATCGATGCCATAGTCCTCGCTGGGCACGATCACCGGATCGCGCGGGCCGAGAAAGCCCGCGCTGGTCGCCTGATACATCAGCGGATCGGTGTAGAAGCTGGCCGGCACCTCGGCGCCGCGCGCCTTGCGCACCCGCTCGACGTGCGGCAGATAGGCGCTGCCGTCGACGAACTCGTAAGCACGCGGCAGCGGCGATGCCAGCAGGCTCATGTCGAGTGCGAAGCTCCCGCTGGCCTGACCTTCATTGAGCTGCTCGTACAGCGCATTCAGGCGCGGCGCACTGTTCGACCAGTCGTCGAGTGCGGCCTGGAGGGTGTTGGCGATGCCGCTCGCTTTGACGGCCTTGGTCAGATCGCGGCTTACCACGATGAGCGTACCGTCGCGGCCGCCTTCCTTGAGACTTCCCAGCTTCATGTTTTTCTCTCGACAGAATGGATGGTGCTTATGCCTGCGACGGATCGAAATGCCTGGCTATGCCTTGCCAGCACTCGTAATAGTTGCCCTGCAGCTGCGGCGAATCCAGCGCCTGCTGCGTAGGGCGGATGACCTTGCGCGTTTCGAACATGAAAGCCATGGTGCCTTCGATGACGTTCGGCTTGGATAAATCCGCCGTCGACGCTTTTTCGAACGTAGCCGCATCCGGACCGTGGCCGCTCATGCAGTTGTGCAGCGACGCACCGCCCGGCACAAAACCTTCCGCCTTGGCATCGTAGACGCCGGCGATCAGGCCCATGAATTCGCTGGCCACGTTGCGATGGAACCACGGCGGACGGAACGTGTGCTGCGCCACCAGCCAGCGCGGTGGGAAGATCGCAAAATCCACGTTCGCGGTGCCGGCAGTATCGCTGGGTGACGTAAGAACCGTGAATATCGACGGGTCGGGATGATCGAAGCTGATCGAGCCGATCGCATTGAAGCGGCGCAGGTCGTATTTGTAGGGCGCGTAGTTGCCGTGCCAGGCGACCACGTCCAGCGGAGAGTGATCGATCTTCGCCGACCACAGCGCGCCCTGGAATTTGGCGACCAGCTCGAAGGCGCCGTCGACGTCTTCGTAGGCCGCATGCGGCGTCAGGAAGTCGCGCGCGTTGGCCAGACCGTTCGAGCCGATAGGACCCAGATCGGGAAGGCGCAGAAAGGCGCCGAAGTTCTCGCAGACGTAGCCGCGCGCACATGGATGTGCAAGTGCCGCGGGCGCAGGATGCGCAGGAGCGGCCGCTTCGGCATCCAGCAACTCCACGCGGAAGCGCACGCCGCGCGGAATCACCGCGATCTCCTGCGGCTCGATCTCGATCACGCCAAGCTCAGTGGCCAGCCGCAGCTTGCCGAGCTGCGGCACGATCACCAGTTCGCCGTCGGCGCTGTAGAAAAAACGCCCCTGCATCGAGCGATTGGCCGTGTAGACGTGGATACCCACGCCCGCCTGTTCGTCAGCGCCGCCGTTGCCCGCCAGCGTGACCAATCCATCGATGAAATCCGTCGGCGCGTCTGGCAGCGGCAGCGGATTCCAACGCAGCTGGTTCGGCGTGGCCGGCGCTTCGTTGAAACGGTTGTGTAACGTGGCATGCGCCAGCGGCGCAAACGGTTCGTGCACGGCAGCCGGACGAATGCGGTACAACCAGCTGCGACGATTGCTGTGGCGTGGCGCGGTGAACGCCGTACCAGACAGCTGCTCGGCATACAGGCCGTGCGCTACGCGCTGCGGCGAATTCTGTCCCACCGGCAGCGTGCCGGGCAGCGCCTCGGTGGCGAATTCATTGCCGAAGCCGGACTGATAATTCATGGTCGGTAATCCTGGTTTAGACGACGCGCGCGGTGCCAAAAAAGGAGGGCCAAGTGACGGCAGCGCCGCCACTCGTGTCGGGCCAGGAATTACAGCACGCCACGACGCTCCTGATCGCGCTCGATGCTCTCGAACAAGGCCTGGAAATTACCTTCGCCGAAGCCCTCGTTACCCTTGCGCTGGATGATCTCGAAAAATATCGGGCCGATATTGTTCTGGGTGAAGATCTGCAGCAGCTTGCGCTGCTTGGTTTCCTTGTCGGCGTCGATCAGGATCTTGTTCTTGCGCAGACGCGGCACGTCTTCGCCATGGTTCGGTACGCGCAGGTCGATCACGTCGAAATACGTGTCCGGCGTGTCGAGGAATTCCACGCCCTGCGCGCGCATCTTCTCCACCGTCTCGTAAATATCGTCGGTGAAGCAGGCAATGTGCTGGATGCCCTCGCCCTTATACGCGTCGAGGTATTCGTTGATCTGCGACTTGGGATCGTTCGACTCGTTCAGCGGAATGCGCACCACGCCATCGGGCGCGGTCATGGCTTTGGATACCAGGCCGGTCTTGACGCCCTTGATGTCGAAGTAGCGGATCTCGCGGAAGTTGAACAACCGCTCGTAATAGTCCGACCACTTCTGCATATTGCCGAAGTAGAGGTTGTGCGTCAGGTGGTCGATAAAGGTCAGACCGAAACCGCTGGGGTTCGGCTCGGCACCGACGATCGGCGCATAGTTGCCGTCATAGATGCTGCCGGCGCTGCCGTAGCGATCGACCAGATACAGCATGCAGTCACCAATGCCCTTGACCACCGGCGCATCGACCGCCTTGCTGGCGGCCTTGTGGGTGATCTCTTCGCCGCCGTTGCCGAGCACGGTTTTCAGCACGTCCGCGGCAGGATGCTTGAAGCGGATAGCGAAACCGCAGGCGCAGGGACCGTGCGCGTTGGCGAAATCCGCGGCGAAGGAATCGGGATCTTCGTTGAGCAGAAAGTTGACGCCGTTCTGGCGATACACGGTGATCGGCCGCGACGTGTGCTTGAGCACCGCACTGAAACCCATCTTGCCGAACAGCGTGTGCAGCTCGGCCGCGCGGCCGGCCGGCGCGGCGAACTCGACGAATTCGAATCCGTCGATACCCATGGGGTTGTCGAAGGTGGTGACTTGCATACCGAGATTGGGCTGGGCGTTCATTGGCAAGCTCCTAAAGTTGATGACACCATTCATGGCTAGCTTCTAAAAAGTCGACAACGCCATTCATGGCAAGCTCCCGAAGTTAAAGACGCCATTCATGGCTAGCTCTTTACGCGGCGGGCTACGCCATTCATGGCGCTCCCCCGCTATCCGTTGGATGATGGCGAAGACCGACGCAAGCATGCGCGAGCTTGCGCAAAGAATCTGCGTAACCGACGTTATAGTTACATATGAAACCATTTGCAAGGACGATTGCAGCATGCCCGCCTCTCCGATACCGAAACCTGCATCCGTCAAACCGGCTACCGGGAAACCGCCGCATGCAAGAAAACCCGGGGAGCACGCGCCCATCGAGCTGGAAAACTTCCTGCCCTACAGGCTTTCGATCCTCTCCAACAGGGTGAGCCAGGCCATCGCTGACGACTATCAGCAACGCTACGACATCGGTGTGACCGAATGGCGCGTCATGGCCGTGCTGGCCCGCTTCGCGGGCCTGTCGGCGCGCGAAGTGGCCGAGCGCACCGCGATGGACAAGGTGGCCGTCAGCCGGGCGCTGTCGCGACTGGTCGACGCCGGTCGGGTCAGCCGGCACACGCACGACAATGACAAGCGGCGCTCCGTACTCGATCTCACCGAAGCGGGCTGGGCCATCCACGACGTAGTGGCGCCGATGGCCCGCCAGCGCGAACGCGAGGTGCTGGCCAAGCTCGACGAGCAGGAGCGCCTCTGGCTGAACCGCATTCTGGACAAGCTGCAGAGCTGAAGCGCCGGTCGAAAAACACTGCCGAGAGACTCAGCGGTAGCGCCAAACCCTTTCGGTTAAAACCCTTTGGGCTGCAAGGTGGTCCGCACCTCGAACAGCTCGGGAAAAAACTCCAGCTCCAGCGCCTTTTTCAGAAACGACACACCCGACGAACCGCCCGTGCCGCGGCGGAAGCCGATGATCCTTTGCACGGTGCGCAGATGGCGGAAGCGCCACAGCTGAAACTGCGTTTCCAGATCGACGAAGTCCTCGCACAGCGCGTATTCGCGCCAGTAGCGGTCGGTATCGCCATAGACACGTTCGAACACCGGCAGCAGGTCTGAATCGGAAGCATGCGGCTCGGCCCAGTCGCGATCGAGGTGCTTGGCCGGAATCGCATGATCGAAGCGGGCGAGATAACGCAAGAACTCATCGTAAAGGCTGGGCGCCGCAAGCACCTCACGCAGGGCCGCCTGCCCATCCGGATCGTGTTCGAACACCTTCAGCATGGCCGCGTTTTTGTTGCCGAGCATGAACTCCATCACCCGGTACTGCAGCGACTGGAAGCCCGACGAGGGGCCCAGCGTTTCGCGGAATTCGAGATATTCCGAGGGCGTCAGCGTCTCCAGCACGGCCCACTGCTCGGTCAGTTGACGCAGCACCGACTTGCAGCGCGCGATCACCTTGCGCGTCTGCCAGACCTGATCACGGCGCAGAAAATCGATCGCCGAGCCCAGTTCGTGGATCATCAGCTTCATCCACAGCTCGCTGACCTGATGCTGCACGATGAATAGCAGCTCGTCGTGATGCGGCGGCTGGCTGCGGGGTTGCTGGGCGGCCAGCAGCAGATCGAGCCGTAGATAGCCGCCGTAGGTCATCTTGCCTTCGAGATCGGTTTCGATGCCGGCTTCGAGGTCACGCTGGTTTTCAGCCATGGACAGGTCAATGCACTTTATAAAGCAGTCATGTTAGCGGCTACGCCCGCGCCGGGTCTTGATTCGACCCAACGAAGCCTGTGCTGGCTTGAATAGTTCCCCCTGCTACCGAACTTCATGGCACTTCAGGGAGTCGATGCAACAGCCCCTATACGCTGCCGCATTGCTGCGCCGAACCTTGCAGTGCAACATGGGAGCCTGTTATCAAGCGCGGTCTTGTTTGATCGTTTGCGCGCGCGGGCAACCGCCGGGCGCATGATCTTCAGCCGCTTTTCCCGTATTCCCCACGCCGGAGCGAGTCGTGACCATCGCCGCCAAGTTTGAAATTGAATACCTGCAATACCTCGACGCCGAGGGCAAGGAAGTTCGTGACGACCTTCCCGAATTTGCCAAAGACCTGCCGCATATGGTCGAGCTGTACAAACTGATGCTGTCGACCCGCGTGTTCGACGCCAAGTCCATCGCCCTGCAGCGCACCGGCAAGCTGGGCACCTACGCCAGCTGCCTGGGCCACGAGGCCTCGCATGTCGGCATCGGCAGCGCGATGCGGCCCGAAGACGTTCTCGCGGTGAGCTACCGCGAATACGGCGCCCAGCTCTACCGCGGCGTGCAGCCGCGCGAGGTCTACATGTACTGGGGCGGCGACGAGCGCGGCAACGACTATCAGAAGGAGCCCGCGCGACACGACTTCGCCTGGTCGGTGCCGATCGCCACACAGTGCCTGCACGCGGCGGGTACCGCACTGGCCTTCAAGATCCGCGGCGAAAAGCGCGTGGCCGTGTGCACCATCGGCGATGGCGGCTCGTCCAAGGGCGACTTCTACGGCGCCATCAATATCGCTGGCGCGCAGAACCTGCCGCTGGTGGCGGTGATCGTCAATAACCAGTGGGCGATCTCGGTGCCGCGCAAGATCCAGTCCGGCGCCCCGACGCTGGCACAGAAAGGCATTGCGGCCGGCCTGTTCTGCATCCAAGTGGACGGCAACGACATCATCGCCGTGCGCAAGGCGATGGAAGATGCACTCGAACGCGCGCGCAGCGGCCAGGGCGGCAGCGTGATCGAGGCGGTGACCTATCGCCTCGGCGATCACACCACCGCCGACGACGCCCGTCGCTACCGCGGCGAGCAGGAAGTGAAGGACGGCTGGGAGCGCGAACCGATGAAGCGCCTGCGCAACTGGCTGGTGGCCAAGGGCGTGTGGGACGACGCGAAAGAAGAGGCCTGGAAGGCCGAGTGCGACGAGTGGATGGACAACGAGGTGAATGCCTATCTCGAAACCAAGACGCAGCCGGTATCGGCGATGTTCGACTACATCTTCGCCGAAATCCCCGCCGATCTCGCCAAACAGCGGGATTACGTCCTTTCCCTCGAATCCGCGTCCAATAAAAACAGGGCCCATTAAAGTCATGGCACAAATCACTCTTATCGAAGCCGTCACCCAGGCGCTCGCGTATGAAATGGCCCACGACGACAGCGTCGTCGTGCTCGGCGAAGACGTCGGCTTGAACGGCGGCGTGTTCCGCGCCACCCAGGGGCTGCAGGAAAAATTCGGCGAGCTGCGCGTACTCGATACGCCGCTGGACGAAACCACCATCGCCGGTGTGACGGTGGGACTGGCCGCTGCCGGTATGAAGCCCGTCGCCGAAGCGCAGTTCGAGGGCTTCATCTATCCGATGATGGAGCAGATCGCCTGCCACGCCGCGCGCCTGCGCAACCGCACGCGCGGCCGCATCACCGTGCCGGCGGTGTTCCGCGCACCTTGGGGCGGCGGCATCCGCGCGCCGGAGCATCACTCCGAGGCGAACGAGCACCTGTTCACCAATATCCCCGGCCTGCGCGTGGTGCTGCCGTCGTCGCCGGCGCGCGCCTACGGCTTGCTGCTCGCCGCGATCCGCGATCCCGATCCGGTGATGTTCTTCGAGCCCAAGCGCATCTATCGCCAGTACAAGGAAGAGGTGCCGGACGACGGCGAGGCGCTGCCGCTGGACGTCTGCTTCGTGCTGCGCGACGGCACCGACGTGACCCTGGTGACTTGGGGCGCGCAGGTGAAGGAATGCCTGGAAGCCGCCGACGAGCTGGCCGCCGAAGGCATCAGCGCCGAAGTGATCGACGTGGCTACGCTGACGCCGCTGGACTTCGACACCATTGCCGAGTCGGTGCAGAAGACCGGCCGCTGCGTCATCGTGCATGAAGCCCCGAAGACCGCCGGTTTCGGCGCCGAAATCGCCGCACGCCTGTCGGAGGAATGCCTCTACGACCTGCTCGCGCCGGTCGAGCGCGTGACCGGTTTCGACACGCACATCCCGCTGTTCCGCCTCGAGATGAAATACCTGCCCAGCGTGGAGCGCATCGTCGATGCGGCCAAGCGCACGCTGGCGGCAAGCTGATCTTTAGGGAACGGGGAACAGGGAACGAGGAACGTATAGTCCTCGGCAGCCCGACCGTTTCCCGTCCACCTTTTTTTGTTCCCCATTGCTGGATGAAATCCAATGGCTGATATCAAAACGTTCTACCTGCCCGACCTCGGCGAAGGCCTGCCCGACGCGACCGTGGTCGAGTGGCACGTCAAGGTCGGCGACAGCATCAAGCTGGACGCGCCGCTGTGCTCGATGGAAACCGCCAAGGCGGTCGTCGACGTGCCCTCGCCCTACACCGGCAAGGTGACCAAGCTGCACGGCGCGCCGGGCGACATCATCGAGACCGGCGCCGCGCTGGCCGAGTTCGAGCCCGACCCGAATGCCAAGCAGCGCGCGGAAGCCGAGTCTACCGGCCACCAGCATGGCCCGAAGAAAAGTGTGGGTAGCCCGGCACCACAGGAGAGCGAAAAAGTGGTCGCCTCCGATGAAGGTGGCGCAGTCGAAGAAACCACGGCCGTGCGCGAAGACGAGGGCACCGTGGTCGGCGCCATGGTCAGCGGCAATCACGTGCACGTCGAACAGGCCGCCAGCGTCGGCGGTGTGAAGGCGGTGCCGGCCGTGCGTGCGCTGGCCAAGAAACTCAAGATCGACCTGGCCCGCGTCGCGCCCACCGGTGCCGACGGCGTGGTGACGCTGAAGGACGTCAAGGATGCCGCCGCCAGCGGCTCGGCCGGCTTCGGTGCCGCGCCAGCACGCGCGGTCCCCGCGTCGGCCGGAAGGCATCTCGCCCCCGAGCTGCCGCAGCCCGTGCCACAGGAGCAGGCTCGCGGCCCGGTTTCGCTCGCCGGCAAGCCGGTGCGTACCTCGTCGCCCGGCGCACAGGCGAGCGGCCAGCCCGAGCAGCTCAAGGGTGTGCGTCGCAACATGGCGCGCGTCATGGCCGACGCCCATGCGCAGGTCGTGCCGACCACCCTCGTCGACGATGCCGACCTGCATGCCTGGATCGGCAAGCAGGACATCACCGCCCGGCTGGTGCGCGCCATTGTGTTTGCCTGCAAGACCGTGCCGGCGCTGAATGCCTGGTTCGACGGTAAGAACCTCACGCGCACCCTGCATCCGCACGTCGACATCGGCATCGCGGTGGACACTGACGACGGCCTGTTCGTGCCGGCCCTGCGCAATGCCGACGTGCTCGACGCGGCCGGCGTGCGTTCGGCGATCAAGCGTTTGCGCACGCAAGTCGAAGATCGCAGCATCCCGGCATCGGAGCTGTCCGGCTACACCATCAGCCTGTCCAACTTCGGCATGTTCGCCGGCCGCTATGCGACGCCAGTGGTGGTGCCGCCGACCGTGGCCATCATCGGCGCGGGAAAGCTCAGCCACGACGTCGTCGCCGTGATCGGCGGTATCGAGGTGCATCGCCGCATGCCGCTGTCGGTGACGTTCGATCACCGCGCCGCCACCGGCGGTGAAGCGGCCCGCTTCCTCAAAGCCATGCTGGACGATCTGTCGCTGCCGAACTGAGTTGCAGCGTCAGCGACCGTCACGCAAAAGGCCCATGGTTTTCCACGGGCCTTTTGCTTTGATACGGGAATTTTTTTGTCGGGGAGATACCGACCAAGCGTCTAATAATCCCGCACGTCCAGCATCACGAAAGCGCTGGCGGTGTAGTCGCCGACAGCCGGCCAGTCGACGCCGCTCAAGGCCTGCACACCCGTTGGCCACGGCTCGTTGTCGAGCAAGACATCGGTGCGTCCCTCACCATGACTGTCGCGGCGATGGATCACGCGCACCCAGTGCAGTTCGGGCGTCAGCGACTCACGCTTCAGCGCGGTTTCGATCGACGCCATCGCCTCGGGCGGCATCGCCACCGCGTCGTCAACGCCGCGCACGGTAAACGGGCCGATGAACACGTCCCACGTGCGCACGCCGATGTCCCAGGCGGTAATCTGCATGCGGCGGTCGTCGGTAACGTACCAGCAGGCGGCCAGCACGAGATGAAAGGTGTTCTGCTCGAAGGCTTTCAGCGCGTCGCGGCAGGCCGCATCGCCGTCGCCGAAGCCTGCAAAGCTTTCCTCGATACGTCGCTCTTCACTGATCACGATGTCGATATCGAGACGCCCAGGCGCGTCCGCTGTCGCGGGCGTCCAGCTGGCGCGAATCGCCGGAAAATCACCGTCGGTCACCAGCCAGTCTTCTTCGTCTTCCTCGAGCTCGACGTCGTGACGCTCGAACAACCGCAACAGGTATTTCTGTAGTGCCGCGCTATCCATGATGATCCTCAGTGGGGTGGCTTGGCGCTGTCGACCGACGGCAGATCGCGCCAGGTCAGATACACGCGCAGATCGAATTCGAGCTGGTGGTAGTCAGGCAGCATGTATTGGCACAGCTGATAGAACGCCTTGTTGTGATCCAGTTCCTTCAGGTGCGCCAGTTCGTGCACCACGATCATCTGCAGAAACTCCGGCGCGGCGGCCTTGAACAGCGCCGCCACGCGAATTTCCTTTTTCGCCTTGAGCTTGGTGCCCTGCACGCGCGAGATCGCCGTGTGCAAACCCAGCGCGCGCTGGACTACGTCGAGCTTGCTGTCGTAAAGCACCTTGTCGATGCCCGGCGCGTTTTTCAGATGCTGCTGCTTCAGCGCCATGGTGTACGCGTAAAGCGCCTTGTCGCTTTGCACGGCATGACGCTCGGGATAACGCGCCGCGAGATGATCGCCCAGCTGATCGCGCGCCATCAGTTCGCGGACCTTGTCCTGCAGGTGGGCGGGATAAGCCTGGAGATATTTGAGCGGCGTCATGCCCGGCATTGTCGCATCCCAAGGCGCCGGCATCCGACGACGGTTGCGTAGCCGAGCCGACTCAGCGCCGACGGCCCCACAGCATCCAGCGCACGCCCAGCGCCACCGCCAGCACGAGGAGCAGCGCGCCGTAGCCGTAAAGCGCGGGCAACACCTGCTGCCAGATGCCGCCGCTGCTGCGGCCGAACGGACCGATCGCCGGCTGCAGGGCGGTATCGAAACCCAGCACCGCAGCCTCCGCCGCGCCGACCAGCGCAATCAGCACAGCGGCGGCATCAAACGCACGCCGCACGCGTGTCCTGGGCAGACTCTTGGGGTAAGCCCAGTACGCCCAGCAGAGAATCAGCAGCCAGGGCGTGAGCAATACAAAGGCGAGGTAACGCATCGGTCAGCAGCTCTTCCGGTCGGCGAGCTCAAGCATCACTCGCCGGCCGCCAGTTGATCGATCGCCTGACGCAGTTGCGCCAGCGCGTCATCGCAAGTGGGCTCGTCGCGATAGTCGGCGGAGCTCGCCACCGGCTCGCCGTCCAGTTCGAGCACGACGCGCAAGGCATCGATCTGCAGCGCGACACCGTCGGTGCCAGCCGTCTTGATCCGCTTTTGCAATGCGCCGGCCGCCTTGGGATCGGAGAACGGCACCGACAGCAGCAGCTCATCGCCATCGGCCGAAAACAGGCGAAAGCGGAAGCTGCCGTCGGCGTCGCGGAAGCTGGCAAAACGTGGCGCCTTGCTCGACTTTGCGGCCGTCTTGGTCGGTGCCGGCTTCTTTAGCGAGCTACTGGCCGAACGCAGCCCCAGCGCATCGCGCAAAGCGGCAATCTTCGGCGTGGCAATCGCACGTGCCTTGATCGCCCCTTCCTGAAGAATGCGCTCGATATCGGACGGATCGGCGATCAACGCCTCGTAGCGTTCGCGCATCGGCGCCACGTCCTGCTCGACTCGCTCGTACAGCGCCTGCTTCGCGTCGCCCCAGCCCATGCCGTCGAGCAGCGACTGGCGAAACGCCGTCGCTTCTTTCTCGCCCGCAAACGCGCGAAAGATCGTGAACAGCGCCGAGTTGTCCGCATCCTTCGGCTCGCCCGGAAGGCGCGAGTCGGTGACGATGCGCATGATGGTTTCGCGCAGCTGCTTTTTGCCGCCGGCGAAGAGCGGAATGGTGTTGTCGTAACTCTTCGACATCTTGCGACCGTCGAGACCCGGCAAAGTCGCCACCTGCTCCTCGATCAGCGCCTCGGGCAGCACGAAGAACTCGCGGCCGTGGATATGGTTGAAGCGCTGGCCGAGATCGCGCGCCATCTCGATATGCTGAATCTGATCGCGCCCCACCGGCACCTTGTGCGCGTCGAACGCCAGGATGTCCGCGGCCATCAGCACCGGATACATGTACAGGCCGGCGTTGATGCCGGCATCGGCGTCTTCACCGGTCTCGGTGTTGCGATCCACCGCTGCTTTGTAGGCATGGGCGCGATTAAGCATCCCCTTGGCGGCGATGCAGGTGAGGAACCAGGTCAGCTCCGGTATTTCCGCAATGTCCGACTGCCGATAAAACGTGACGCGTTGCGGATCGAGTCCGGCCGCCAACCAGGTCGCGGCGATCTCCAGCCGCGAACGCTCGATCCGATCGGCATCGCCGCTTTTGATCAGCGCGTGATAGTCGGCCATGAAATAGAACGCATCGACGTCGTCGCGCCTGCTGGCTTGCACCGCGGGGCGGATCGCGCCGACGTAATTGCCCAGATGCGGCGTGCCGGTGGTGGTGATGCCGGTCAGTACACGAGTCTGCATGATGTTCGCTTGTGGATAATCGAATGGAAACGCGTGAATTCGAGCGTCAGCGGATCAGCGTGGATTTGCCGAACAGCGACTCGACCAGATCGACCGCAAGCTTGGCCGTCTGGTTGCGCTTGTCGTACGCGGGGTTCAGCTCGACGATATCCAGCGAGGCCAGCCGACCGGTGTCGGCAATCATCTCCATGCACAGCTGCGCCTCGCGATAATTCGGGCCACCGCGCACTGTCGTGCCCACACCCGGCGCGATGCTTGGATCGAGAAAATCGACGTCGAAGCTCACGTGCAAATGCGTGTTGTCGTCGATGTCGTCGAGCGCCTCTTCCATCGTGCGTTTCATGCCGACCTCGTCGATATGGCGCATGTCATAGACGCCGACACTGGCTTCGCGTACCAGTTTCTTCTCCGCCGCATCGACCGAACGAATACCGATCTGGCGAAACACGTCGGGCTTGGTCGCCGGCTTGGTGCCGCCGAGGTGAGTGAGCGCATCGGGACCGTTGCCGCACAGGCAGGCCACCGGCATGCCGTGAATATTGCCCGACGGCGTGGCAAGTGCCGTATTGAAATCGGTATGGGCATCGAGCCACAGTACGCGCAGCTTCTTGCCCTGGTCTTCGCAATGCCGCGCAACGGCGGAGATGGAACCAATCGCCAGACAGTGATCTCCACCCAGCATGATAGGCAGATAGCCCGCCTGAAGCTCTTCATGAACAGCCGTATAGACGGCCGTATTCCATGCCACCACCTCATCCAGATGACGATAGCCGTCCGCAGGCGGCTGCCAGGGGTTGAGCGGGCCGTGCAGATTGCCGCGATCAACTACCTTCAGTCCGCAACGTTGCAGGCGGGCGAACAGATTCGCCACGCGCAGTGCTTCGGGCCCCATCGACGCACCGCGATGTCCGGCGCCGATGTCGGTCGGTACGCCGATCAGTGAAACGGTCTTTGTGCTCATAACCTGTATACCTGCGTGTTGGTGAGCCGCGGCACGAGCGAAAAAACCGTCGCTGGCGATGCCCGCAGCCAAGCCCTCGAATTCTAACGGATTGCCCGCACGATCGCTTTGCATGACCGGTGGCCGGCCGGCGGGGCGAGGCCGCGATACCTAAACCTCGGCTTTTAGAGCCTGTTTCAAGCCGCCAACCTTCGGGCCATACACCCCACCATCACAAACTCTTTCCAACCGCTGGGTTTTCATCGGTAACCTACCGAGTATCAACAGGATTCCCTATGCAAAATCGCCATGTACTCCGAGCAATCACAGCCGCCTTGTTGCTGAGCTCAGCCCTCGCAGCGGCGGCCCAGTCCGAGACCAGCGAAACAAATAGCGGCCTCAGCGCGGCCGACACCGTATTCATCGAAAGCGCTGCCAAAGACGGCATGGCGGAAATACAGATGGGCAACACAGCGCTCGGCAAATCCAGCGATGACAAGGTGAAAGCGCTCGCGCAGCGCATCGTTGATGATCACACCAAAGCCAACACCGCGCTGAAAACGTTGGCAGAAAGCAAAAAAGTGAGCTTCCCGTCCGCCCCCGGGAAAGACGCGCAGAAAGAGAACGACAAGCTCGCGGCCATGAAGCCGGCCGGCTTCGACCAGACGTGGTCCAAGGCGATGATCAAGGATCACCAGGACGCGATCAAACTCTTTACGGCCGAAGGCAAGGACACCAAGGACACCGACATCCAGCAGTTCGTCAAGACCAACCTGCCCACGCTGAAGTCGCATCTGGAAACGGCGCAGCAACTCGCCGCCGTGCCGGATGCGCGCGACCAGGCGATGGATCAGGCATCGAAATCGATGGCCGGCACCATGGACAGCACCCCGGCAACAGCATCGACGGCAACGGCCGCAACGGCCACACCATCGACAACACAGACCCCGACCGTGAAATCGTTGACACCGACTGTAGCGCCCGGCGCCCCCGCCGCAAGCTCGGGCGCCAAGCACTGAGCATGCGCCGGCCGTGACTGTTTATGTCGACAATTTGCGCAACTATGGCTGGGTGGTGCATGGAGAGGTGACACCCAGCTGCCATATGTTTACCGACGCCATCGACCTGACCGAACTACACGCCATCGCTGCCCAGATAGGCATGCGTAGAGAATGGTTCCAAAACAAGACCGTCGCGCCGCACTATGACCTCAAGCCGGATTTTCGTGTAGCGGCGATACGCGCGGGTGCACTGGCGGTTGACCGACGTAGCGCTGCGCTCATCTGGCGCGCACGTCGAGCGCTGGTCCAAGCCGCTGACGACTCGGAACAAACGTCATGAACTGGTCTGATGAAAGAGCAAGATCGCGC
The DNA here is from genome assembly GCF_013408815.1 of Rhodanobacter sp. K2T2. Classification (NCBI taxonomy): domain Bacteria; kingdom Pseudomonadati; phylum Pseudomonadota; class Gammaproteobacteria; order Lysobacterales; family Rhodanobacteraceae; genus Rhodanobacter; species Rhodanobacter sp. K2T2. The sequence goes on from NZ_JACCCA010000010.1 coordinate 69,727, forward strand.
CGCTCTGCGTGCCCTGCGCGTCCGTCAACGGCATGGCGTCGCCCATAGCCGTGACGCTGGATCCATCCGGCCGGCGGATCCGCCATTTCGCACCCAGAACGGTTTCACCGAACATGGCGGCGCGAGCCAGCGGCAGATCGGTCGACGGATAGGGTCTGCCATCCTCGGTAAATAGCCCGTGCATCGGGCTGTAGTCATCCGGCTGCACGCCCATGATGAGCCGACCGTGCATCGCGATGGCCACCGCGTTGGCAAAAACGATGCTGCCCGCCGCATCCACAACGATAGCGCCATCGGCGAGCTGCTCGAGCTCGGCAGTGCTGCGTTCGTCGAAAGTCCACGGCGAATGGCGAAATTTCAGATGGGGATTGGCGGTCATGTCGGCGGAAAGAGTGTCGACGCAGCAGCGTTCCTGGGAGGGGATGAAAGCGTTTTGACGATGCCGCGCGCCCTTCTGATCCAGGCGGCAATGTACCGAAAAAATCTGCGCCATCGGCATGACGCGGCCAATCTTCTCAACGAGGCACTGCCCGAGAATATGCAACATTCATGCCTTGAACGCCGGTAAGGCGGACGCTTTCCGGACGCTACAATCCCGCAGCAGCTCATGGATAGCCTTGCCGGGGTGACGCGTTGTAATGCGTTAAACCGCGGCACAAGCATGCCCACGCTTCGCCAGCGGTTGGCAAAAAACTTGCTTCACATGGCTATCAAAATTTATGGGCACACGGAATGTTGAAGTATATCGGCCTCTCGATATGCCTATGCCTATTGGCCTTAGGGTTGAATCGTGCGCTTGCGGATCAGCGAATCACACGGCATCTGTCCGACAAAAGCGCGCACAGCGTCACAAATGGCTCCAATACGCCTGCCGAAAAACCGAAGAGACTGGCTGGGGGGAAATTCTAAAGTCTTTTCGTCGAGCGCCTGAACGTACGATCGAGTGATCCATCGCGCACTGCTTTGATGTGAGATGACTGAAGGGACAAGCCACGTACACAATTCGTGAAGAACCGCAGTCCGTACCGCACCAGGCTTCATGGAAGCATCGAGATGAACTGGCCATCTTGCTGGCCGACCTGGATGCATCCATGCCGCAGCCGATCATCAACAAGCTCGACAGCGCCGACTTTATGCCGCTTTTTGCGGGCAGAGCAGACACCATCGCACGTCAGGCGCATGCAGCCCACCGTCAGTTGCTCGTGGATCGCTTCAATGCCCTGCTTGAAGAGATCAACAAGTACGCCGACGCATAGCTGCCGCCGCACGATCTATTTCTTGCCTAGGTTACGGCCGACCTGGAGGCCAGAGGCCCGCATCGCGTCGGACCTCTCGCTCTACCGATGTCGATTCGGCATTTCCCCAACAGCGGAGCAGCACGTTTTGGCGAGAAAGCGTAATTGCATTGATCGCAGATAACCTAACATCGCGTTCGACCCGATGACCGAGTCAAACCATCGTTGTCAAATTTTAACGACGGCGCTTAGCTGTAGCACTCACGGTTCACAGCATCTTGCACAACGGGCTGGGGCCGGTCTTTGCCGACCGAAACTCCGCTCCTCTGCAGCCACTGCTTGGATTGATCAAGCAGCTGGTGCCGACCATGACACCATTCGCAGGCACCGGAATCCTTGCGCCCGGGTGCCAGCGCCGAACCGTCCTTCCTGCCGCACTGAGGGCAGTCCGCGTTGGCGAGCATATGGGCAGTTTGGGCGAAAAGCTCGATGGGGTTCACAACAGACATGAAATACTCCTGCAAATAAGCGTGAGATCATCGGTTGCTTGCATACGCATATACGCTCAGGTCCGCCACGCGGATTCACTGACACCCTCGTCCGCCACGAAGTCATCGCCGTCGATTGGCGAAGTTGCTGAAAACAGCCTTGTTAAGGGAGCAGCAACGACCGTACCAATGGAACGACACATCTGAATCGTGCTTGGCTCGCGTTGCCATTTAAGAAACCTATGAGGGTAGCGGGCAACGTATTGGACGATGCCACCACACGAGGCATTGAACTCCAGGAAGCGCTAGCGTTGTTGACGATGCAACGCAAAAGCTTCTCCCGCCTCGCTCAGCGAGACCAAGCACTGAGCATGCAGGCGGCCGGTGCAACTTATTGCGCCATCGCTCAACCAAAACACCCACCATTCCATCAAGCGGCGTCCGCTTGAATCTAGCTATCTGCCAAAACGTTGAGGCGCATGCGGGCCGGTGAGCGCCTGGACGGCACACCAAGCCATTCCTGGCGTCTTCCAATCGCCCAGCCGGAACCGCCCTTGAAAGACAGCAAAGGATCAGAAAAATACTTGCTTGTACGTTTTCTCATGGACGGCGTCTCATGCGGCAACCATTCTGATCATTAGTGATGCTGGGTGAACAGTAGATCAAATGCCGCGAAGTAGACCCGAGCAACACGACGCCTCAGACAGGTGCGATGCTTGGAAAGCACCTTGGTTTCTAATGCTAAAATCGCCGCATATAGATATCCCCTCGCTAGGACGGGAGGCTCGCGCATCTCGTAGGTGTCCATCCATGGCCAAGAAGAAAACGGCTGCAGTTTCTGGCAGCCGAGATGCATTGAAATGACCTCAGATGGCGGATATCGCCCGCATGGCCGGTGTTTCATCATCGCCACCAGCGAGAGCCGTTGCGATTGACCAGGAGATAAAAACCACTGCCGTAAGCCTTCTTATAGATCTGAGCCACCGTATTAGACAATCGAAGGCTCATCCATGTGAAGTCGGCGCGCTAGGTCAACATAAGCCTTGCTCGATCGAAATTCCGCCATGGTGAGCGAGGCGTCTTCGACCACCGAGTAGTCACGCTTGCCCGCAGCCAGAAACGAAGCCACCATTCGCATGACTCCGATATCAGGAATCATGTCTTCCAGAAACAAAAATTGCCCTGCCTGATTGACTTCCAAGAACTGATACGCACCATCGGCATCGACCACAAAGTCAAGGCAACCGAAGACCAACCCTAGCGATGCCATCAAGGCTTGGATACCTTCCTCAAGCGTTGCAGGTAGCGTTATTCTCTCGGCGAAAAAATCCTGCTCGAGCACATGTGTTCGCCAATCGACGTAGCCTTCTCCGGAGCGTCGCCGCATGCGTACGGCAAGCAACCGATTACCCGCCACGGTGACACGAATATCAGCCGTCTTCTCTACATAACGCTGGTAGATGCCCGGACAAAACTCGATCACCTGAGTATCAGGCAAGTGGTCGTTATCCAGTATGGTCGTTGCTGCGCTGAGCCCACCTTCTTCTCGCCACAAGTGCGGATGAAACGCCTTGAAGACGACGCGGCCGCCTTGCGCCAACTGTCGCAGCGCGGCCGCGTCGTTACCCATCACTGTCTCAGGAAATTTCAACCCTACATCTCGCGCCGCGACGAGTTGCAACAATTTGTTTTCGGCGCGTCGGGATTCTTCTGGCGGATTGACCCAGAACGAAGGCAGGAACTTCGGCGCGGTAGCGACAAGGTTTTCATAAAAAGTGCGCCACTCGCCAGCGAGAAAAGCCTCATCTTGCGGCAAACTGGGCTTTAATTTCGGCGCTTGCGGCCGCCGATTCCATACTGATATAGGCGCGTCGCCCATGTCGCGTAGCCCGGCGTGTCCAGGCCCTATCTCGATGCCAACTTCACGGCCTCGCCATTGCGCCAGTCCAGTGCTAAGTACCACTTGTACGCCCAAACGCTCAAGCGCCCAGCTTAACGCAAGGGCATGCGGATCGTCTTCGAAGGCAAGCACATGTACTTTGCGCGTCACGAAAAAAGACTCCTGTCAGAACAATGCGCCTTGTTGCCAAAGCGCATTGAGTCAATCGTCTGAAATCAACTTGGATCGTAATCGAGACCGCCATCCGCCGGAGAGTGAATAGATGCAGTCATCGTTATCATTGTTAGAAAATGGCCTCTGCTTGGATCAGCCCACTCTTCGCCGAAGGCAGTGGCGCTGAGTCGAGCCAAGGGGCGAATCGTTGATGACATTTCAGTTTCGACGTTGAGCTCACTCATAATCATCTACTCCATCATTAGCCGTACATCACGGCTCCGCGAGCATAAATCGATTCGCTATGGGCGTCGGTGAATTGATAATGACGCTGGATGAAACTCGATGAAACTGCGATACCGGTCACGTCTTGCACGGCTACGCCAGGCAACTCACTTAAATGGACGGCTGTCGCCTTGAATTCCTGAGTATATCGCTACGTCGTATGCGGACAGGGGCCGGGCATGCGAGCACTCCAGAAGTGATAGTTCAGGGTGCCCACTAAAGCGTAGGACTCTCGGTTGAATTCAGACCACTTGGCTTTGCTCAACTCACCCGGCCGGACCAACAACAACGACGCCAGCTGGAGGGTACAGCGCACCGCCATGATGCCGCTATAGCCTTCTCGATCGCGCGCAGCAGCTCGCCGACCTTGACAGGCTGGTGATGCTGGCGTGGTGCCGCGTCTTGGCCGTCTTCAGTGCCCGCACAGATCGGCGGAAGGATCACGCTCGGCGCAGCCGGTGGCCACCGCACAACGGAAGACCAGATCGATTTCAGCCGCTGCGCCTTTTCCAGGTGCCCGCGCGACTCCACACCTCGCAGCACGGCAAGCGGCTCCGGCGCTGTGATGTCAAAGACTTGCCGCTCACCGATCCACGGATTGGCCAGCTCCTTGAGCATCCACTTCATCTTGCGACGGATGATCGGAGCCAGCTCGCCGCGGCCGCCGAGCCATTCGTCGCCTACGGCTTTGAACGCGGTCGCCGCGGATAGATGCTGGGTCGCCTTGTCCGTCTGACGCTTTGCGCTCGGATCGACGCCCTGGCTGAGTAAATCCTTCGCCGCGGCGGCCAGCTTCCGTGCCTGCGCCGACTTGACCTCGGAATAGGTGCTCAGGCTCAGCATCTTTGCCTTGCCCTGGAAGCGATATCGATAGTGCCAGCGAGGGCTGCCGGTCGGAGGAAGCTCGGTGCAAAGACCGCCACCATCAGCCAGCCGATAGAGGCTTGGCTTGCGCTCGAGTGTGAGTAACTCCTTCTCGGTGAGCATGTGAGTAAACAAGGCCCCTGAAAGTGAGTAACTGATCGGCGAAACCGTGAGTAACCGCCGTGTTACGCACAACCTTTCACACTTTGAGCGGGCTGCAATGGGACGACCTTGGACGATATCGCACAAAAACCCGCTTTAATGCGGGTTTCGATGGATTATTGAGCCGATATGGGATGGCTTTAGATGGTCATTTGGTGCCGGCACCCGGATTCGAACTGGGGACCTACTGATTACAAATCAGTTGCTCTACCAACTGAGCTATGCCGGCAAGGAGCGCGATTCTAGCAGTCGCGCTACGGTTGCTCCAAGCGGACGAGTGAGTCGGATGATTTTCAACCGCTGATCGCCCCGGCACGTAAATCAGAAACAGCTGGTGCTGTGTGAGTTGACGCCGCTGGCGCGGACGCGGTTGCGCCATTCGAATCGCGGGCTGTTGTTGGCGACCAGATCGAGCCAGTACTCGGGCACGGTTTCGCTGCGTTCGCTCAAACGGGCCGGAAAGCCGGCCGCCACCACTTCGTCGCGGCGCTTGCGCGCGTTGGCCGGATCCTTGAACAGGCCCAGCGAAACCGTATTGGGCTGATCGCCGCTGCTCACTACGAAGTAATCCTTGATGTTGCGCGCGCCGAGCTGGCGGGCCAGCTCCAGCGCCTGCGCGTGACTGCTGGTGGCGGGCAGATAGACCCAGAAACCGTTGGGCTGGTTGATCTGCTCCTGGCGCGACCGCATGCGTGTAACCTGCGCGCCAAGCGCCTGGCGGGCATTGCGCAGATCCTGCGGGGTAGCGAACGGACCTAGCGCGAGGCAGATTTGCGGTACCGGTTGCGCAGGCCGAGGCGGCGGGGTATTCACGGGTGCGGCGGGAGCCGGCAAAGAAACCGGAGCCGCCGTTGCGACAGATGCCGCGATGCTGGGGGCGGCCACGGTAGCTACGGGCTGGGGCATTTCCGACAGCAGGCGCAATTCACGTACGCCAGGGTCGACGGCATTGCCGTTGTGCGCATAGGGCTGGCCAAGCAACAGCCATGCCCCTACCGCAATATTGAGGGCCATCAAAAGGACGAACAGCAGACGCAGAAACATCGAATCCCCCATACCGGACGGCAACTCATTCTAGATCGACGACGCGTCGACCGAGGCGGTCTAGTTCGACGCCCTGCTCTGCGTGTTCGCCCATACCGCCAGACCGCGCAGCACGCCGTCGCGAGTCATTTGCGCCGGCAGGGCCAGCAGCGGCTGCAGCTCGGCGGCGTCGCCACCGCCGAGAATCAGAGTGGGCGCACCTTCAAGCAAAGGTGTCACGCGCGCAGCGAAGCGTTCGATCAATGCGGCCGCCGCCTGCCAGCAACCCGACGTCACCGCGTCGGCGGTGTTGTCGGCCAGGTCGAATATTTCACCCGTACGCTCCGGCCGCACGCGCGCGGTGGCGTCGATCAGCGAACGCTGCATGAGCAGCGGGCCGGGCGCGATCAGGCCGCCGAGATGGCGTCCGTCGGCTGCCAGCGCATCGAGCGTGAGCGCAGTGCCGGCGCTGGCGACCACGCAGGGCGCATAGCCGTCGGCATACGCGGCGACCATCGCCAGAAACCGATCCACGCCCAGCCGCTGCGGTTCGGCATAGGCATTGCGCACGCCGCACGCGCTGGCCGGCGTGCGCAGCCAGATCGGTGCGCGCGCAAACCGGCGGCCGATCACGTCGGCGACCAGGGCCTCGCGCGCCGCATCGACCACCGACGCGGCAACGATCATCTCCGGAGTAGGCAACCCCGCGAGTGCGGACTCAAGCTGCGCGGCGAAACCCTCCTGCCAGTCCAGTGCGCCCTGCGCCAGCCAGCCCTCCGGCTGCAGCATCAGCGCCCACTTCATGCGGGTATTGCCGAGATCGAGCAGCAGCCTCATGTGCGGCGCACCGTGACTTCGGCGCTGTCGACCTGACGCAGGCTACCGTCGTGCAGGCGTACCTGCAGCGCACCGCGCGCATCGACGCCGGCGCCGACGCCCTCGAATAGACCCAGTGCGCCGCTAAGCTGCAGCGGCTGGTCTTTCAGCAGATCGTGCCGCGCGTATTCGTCGAGGAAGCCGGCAAAGCCATCGCGCTCGAACTGCTGCAGGCCTTCGACAAGCGCAGCGATCAGCGTGGCCGCGACGCGGTTGCGATCCGGCGGAGCGTCCTGCGTCAGACTGGCCAGATCGCTCGCCGGCTGCCCCGCCTGCTCGCGCAAGGCCGGCGTGAGCCGCAGGTTGAGGCCGATGCCGACAACCGCCGCGCACGGCCCCTGATATTCACCGCTGAGCTCGACCAGAATGCCGCCGAGCTTGCCCTGCGCGGTGAGTATGTCGTTCGGCCACTTCAGGCCGGTTCCGCCGATACCGAGCGTTTCCAACGTCCGCATCACGATGACCCCGATGGCCAGCGACAGACCGCCCAGCGCGGCAAAACCCTGATCGAATCGCTTGAGGCAAGACACATAGAGATTCAGTCCAGGCGGCGACAGCCATGGGCGGCCGCGACGACCGCGACCGGCGCTTTGCGTTTCCGCCAGCACTACGCTGAAGTCCGCGGCGCCGGCGCCGCGCCGCTGCAGCTCGCTGGAGGTGGAGTCCAGCTCCCAGTACACGTCGAGCGCCCCCAGCTTTTGTGCCAATGGCGCGGGTATGGCCGCACGTATCCGGTCGGCATCGAGCATCTGCAGCGGCCACGGCAAGCAGTAGCCCGCGGCGCCGCGCGCTTCGATCGGCACGCCGCGCGCGCGCAGGGCTTCGATCTGTTTCCAGATCGCCGCCCGCGTCACGCCGGCCCCGATGGCTAATCCAGCGCCGGAGATCGGCTCACCGGCGGCAAGCGCCGACAAAAGCTGAGACGGCTGCATCAGCACTGCCCAACGGCGGGTAGGCGCAAACGGGAGGCGCGATGACGGCAAGCGGCAAAATGGGGGATAAACATCCGCGCAGTTTAGCCCGGCGCGCCGCCGACGCCGATGCCCCTGGGTCGCCGCGGGGGCAGCACTGGCAACGCAGCGCGGTTTCTGACACGATCGGGGCTTGCCTTGCGAGTCTAGGGAGTTCGATTGCCATGCGCGTCAAACATTGGCTCATCGGCTGCGCCATCTGTTTTGCCGGCATCGGCGGCGCCGCAGCGACAAACGTGGACAGCCGCGAACTCGACGGCTCGCTGCATGGAAACGGCGACACCAACAGCGCGCGCGACTCAGGCAGCAGCAGCGAACCGGGCAGCGTCAACGAACCTGTCCTGTCTCGCGACAACGCCCCGCCCAGCAGCAGCGATTCGCGCAAGAGCGGCTCCGGCATCAGCGCAACGGGCCGCTCCAGCATGGACGCGGTACCGCCTGCGCGCGTTCAACAAACCCATCTTGGCTGGCAGTCTTTGCTGCCCGGATCCATCCAGTAAGCGTCCAAGGTCATGCCGGGGCATTGGTGGCAATCGCTACGAGCTCGACTCGAGCCTCCACCCATCGCCGATCCCCTGTGGCGGCGCGCGCTGTTCGGCTGCCCGCTCGCTCGCGGCCTTGATGCGGAAAGACAGCAGCGTCTGCGCCGGCTGGCCGCGCTATTTCTGGCGCGCAAGCGGTTTCACGCGCTGGCCGGCGCCGTGTTGGACGACTACTGGCGACTGCTGATCGCCATGCAGGCCTGCCTGCCCGCCCTGCAGCAGGGTGCCGGCAGCCTGCGCGGCTGGCGCGAGGTGCTGATCTATCCCGGTGAATTCAAGGTGCGCGGCACTCAGCACGCCTGCCACAGCAGTGTGGCGAACGTCAGTGGCGATACGCGCAGCGTGGATACCTGGGAGCACGGCCCGCTGGTGCTGTCGCTGGCCGATGTGCAGCTGGATCTGGAGCAACCGTGGGATGGCTATAACGTCGTGCTGCACGAAATGGCGCACAAGCTGGACATGCTCGACGGACCGCCCGACGGCATGCCGCCGCTGATGGACATTTCGCGGCGGCGCTGGGTCGAGCAGTTCGACCGGGCGTATCGCCGCCTTGCGGATGCGCCGGTGCGGAACGACGGCCATCCGATCGATCACCGCGGCGCTGAAAACGCCAGCGAGTACTTTGCGGTCGTTACCGAGCTGCACTATTCGCAGCCCTCGCTTCTGCGCGAGGCGGAACCGGCGATAGCTCACCTGCTCGAAGCGTTTTATGGGCCCTCGCCGGCCATCTGGGGTGAAACGTCCAGCGCCGTGCGCGTGCTGAAAAAGCCGATCGCCCATTAGAGCCTGTTCACCATCTCCCCGTGCCCCGCGGAGACTTTGAACAGGCTCTTAGGTCGACGCGCGCCTTGCACGATCAGGCCGGCGTCAGGCTCACGCTGAAACGTGCGCCGCCGAGCTCGGGCGAACGGTCGACCAGCAGCTCGCCCTGGTAGGCATGCACGATGTCCTGCACGATGGACAGGCCGATGCCATGACCCTGCACGCGCTCGTCGCCGCGTACGCCGCGCTGCAGGATTTTTTCGATCTTGTCCTCGGGGATGCCGGGGCCGTCGTCTTCCACGCTCAACCACAACCCGGTGCGCTGGCGCGCCGTGGTCGCCTGCGACTTCACCACCAGCAGCACCCGGTGACCGGCCCACTTGAACGCGTTTTCCAGCAGGTTGCCCATCAGCTCCAGCAAGTCGCCCTGCTCGCCGTAGAACACTGCGCGCTCGTCGATATCGAATTCGCACAGCACATTCTTGGCCGCGTAGACCTTCTCCAGACTCTGCACCAGGTCTTCGGCATGGCCGGCGATCGGCACGGCGCTGGCAAACGTCTGCCGGCCGGATGTCGCCGCACGGGACAGCTGATAGGCGACCAGATCGTCCATGCGGCGCACCTGATCGAGCACGCTGCTGCGGCGCGAGGCGTCATCGAGGACGGTGGACTCCAGCTGCGAGCGAATCACCGCCAGCGGCGTCTTCAGGCTGTGGGCGAGATCGGCCAGCGTGTGCCGATAGCGCGTGCGCTGCTCCCGCTCGTTGTCGATGAAGACGTTGATGCGTTCGGTTAGGCTGGTGAGCTCCAGCGGATATTGGCTGTCCAGATGTTCGCTATCCCCGCGCTCGACGCGGGTCATGTCGCTGGCCACCTTGCGCAGCGGCGTGAGGCTCCAGCGCAGCAGCAGAAACTGCAGCACGATCAGCATTACGCCGAGTATGGACAACCACGCAAATAGAGTTCGGCGATAGCCGGCGCTGTCGCCTTCGAGCTGATCCTCGGTCTGCGCCACCGTCACTGTGAGGCGCACGGATTTTTTCTCGGCGGTGTCCAGCGCCACGCCGTAGCTGTAGTAGTACAGCCGGCCCATGCGGGTATCGACCGGACCCACCAGCGCCGTACTCTCCCCAGGCTCCAGCGGTTTGAGAAAGCTGAAGTCACGGCCGATCGCCGACGAGGACTCCCAGCGATAGTTGTCGTCCCCCTGTGCCACGGCATACAGCCCGGAGCCGGGCCGTGAAAAGTCGGGGTTGGGCAAGGTATCCGGCGGCAGCAGCTTGCCGAAACGATTGACGTCGAAGTTGGTGATCAGCGCGATGGTGTCGTTCTGCAGACGTTCCTGCAGCGCGCTCAAAGCACGGCTCTGGTTGGCCTTCGACAGCGTCAGGCCGACCAGCCCGAGAAAGCCGGCGAGCACGAACCCGGTGGCGATCGCCGCGCGCGCCGCCAGTGACAGCGGCTGGCGCGGCGGCACGAGATTACTCGTCGTCGCCGTCGGTGCGCGGGATGGCAAAGCGGTATCCGCGTCCACGAACCGTCTCGATGGGCTTGAGGGTGCCTTCCGGATCGAGCTTGCGCCGCAGGCGGCCGATGAACACTTCGAGCACGTTGGAGTCGCGGTCGAAATCCTGCTGGTAGATGTGCTCGGTGAGGTCGGCCTTGGAGACCAGTTCGCCGGCATGCAGCATCAGGTACTCCAGCACCTTGTACTCGTAGCTGGTGAGGTCGACCAGTTTGCCCTCCACCGTGACCGTCTGCGCGGTGGTGTCGAGCTTGATCATGCCGCAGGCCAGGATCGGCTTGGACCAGCCGCTGGCGCGACGCACCAGTGCGTTGATTCGGGCCAGCAGCTCTTCGACATGAAAGGGCTTGACCAGGTAATCGTCGGCGCCGTACTTCAGGCCTTCGACCTTGTCCTGCCAGCTGCCGCGTGCGGTGAGGATCAGAATCGGGTAACGCTGACCGTCCTCGCGCAACGCCTTGACCAGATCCATGCCGGACATCTTCGGCAGGCCCAGGTCGATGATCGCCAGATCGAACGGCACTTCGCGGCCGAGGTAGATGCCCTCTTCCCCGTCCTGCGCCGCATCGACGGCGAAACCATCGCGCTTCAGGCGAGCCGCCAGGGTCTCGCGCAGCGGCGCTTCGTCCTCCACCAACAGGATGCGCATCAGTGTCTCTCCTTGCTGCCCGGATTTCGGCCGGGCGGGTTCTTGATCAATGGTGTGAAAACTGGTGTCGTTATCGGACCCCTGCCGGCATCCGACGGTATCGCCATCACTCGCACATGCCCTTGTGGCGTCAGCACCTTGATGCGGTACTCGGTGCGTCGACCCACGTGATGTGGTTCGGCCGAAAGCACCTTGCCACCGGTTTCGCGCTGCACCCTCTGCACGGCCTGATCCATCGACACATCCGGCTCCCCCGACTGCGCCGACGCCACCGCGCCAAAACTGGCTAATGCAAACAAAGCTGTGGTGAAGAATTTGTGGGTTGCCATGCGTCTACATTCCGACCGGCAGTTGCCGGAGCGTTCAGATTAGGCAATCCGGGCTGAATACTGACCGGACGAACGGCGGCTGTCACGCCGCGACCGAACACGGTGCGATCGCCTGTTCGATCAGTTGCCAACCTGCCCCGGGCAAATGCGCCCCCTCGCTGATCGTGCGCCGAAACGCCCGCGCCCCCGGCTCACCCTGGTAAAGCCCCAGCAGATGCCGACTGATGTGCTTCAGCGCCGTGCCGCGCGCCAGCTCGGCCTCCACATAAGGCCGCATCTGCCGCAACACGTCGTCGCGCGTGGGCAACGGCTCGCCGTAAAGCGCCGCCTCGATCCGGGCCAGCAGATACGGATCGTGATAGGCGGCGCGACCCAGCATCACGCCATCGACCTGGCCCAGGTGTGTTTGGACCTGCTCGACCGTGCCGATGCCGCCGTTGATCACCACGGTCAGCTCGGGAAATTCGCGCTTGAGCCGATAAACGCGCTCGTAATCCAGTGGCGGAATTTCGCGATTTTCCTTCGGCGACAGGCCCTGCAGCCAGGCCTTGCGTGCATGCACGGCCATCACTTCGACGCCCGCTTCCAGCATGGTCTCGGTGAAGTGCTGCAGGCCCGCGTAGTCGTCCTGATCGTCGACGCCGATACGGCATTTCACGGTGACCGGCACGCTGACCGCGTCACGCATTGCCCGCATGCAGTCGCCGACCAGGGCCGGTTCGCGCATCAGGCAGGCGCCGAAGCGACCGGACTGCACGCGATCGGACGGGCAGCCCACGTTGAGGTTGATCTCGTCGTAGCCGGCCTGCGCGCCGTCGCGCGCCGCCTGCGCCAGCTCGCGCGGATCGCTGCCGCCGAGCTGCAGGGCGACGGGGTGCTCCTGTTGACTGTGTTCGAGTAATCGCAACTGTCGGCCGCGCACGAGCGCCGCGCTGGTCACCATCTCTGTATAGAGGCGCGCGCGCGGCGACAGCAGCCGGTGGAAATAGCGGCAATGCCGATCGGTCCAGTCCATCATCGGCGCTACGCAGACGCGCCACGGGATGCCGGTGGATTCGGTATTGGGAGTGTTCGCGGCGGCGCTGGAATCGGTCATGACCATCCTATTGTCCTGGATTGCTGCCCGCGAGTGGAGTTCCAATTTGCTCCGGCTTGGCGTCCCGCAGATATCGCGCCGAAATGCGCAGAGCGGCACACCAGCAGTAGCGTGGGCGCGATAGTTGATGATCGGGGCCAGCGAAATGCCACAGCGGCGCTTTCGCTTCACGCGGCAGAGCGCATCGTCGATCGCGTAAAATACGCGCAGCCAGCCATCGCGCGGCAGTAGCCGAAACGACGCGAACAGCCAATCCGACGTTGAGCCGCCTTGCGGCCATCGACCAACCCCATTCCAAAGTGAGATAAACCATGGTGGCAATGGCATCCGAGCGCGTGATCGACGTGCATCACTGGAACGATTCGCTTTTCAGCTTCCGCACCACACGCGATCCCGGCTTTCGTTTCGACAGCGGCCAGTTCGTGATGATGGGGCTGGAAGTGGACGGCCGCCCGCTGATGCGGGCGTATTCCATCGCCAGCGCGAACTACGAGGAGCATCTGGAGTTCTTCTCGATCAAGGTAGCCGATGGTCCGCTGACCTCGCGCCTGCAGCATCTGCAGCCGGGCGATCCGGTGCTGGTCAGCCGCAAGCCGACCGGTACGCTGGTGCTGAACGATCTCAAGCCCGGCCGCCATCTGTACCTGCTGGGCACCGGCACGGGGCTGGCGCCGTTTCTGAGCCTGGTGCGCGACCCGGAAACCTACGAGCGCTTCGACAAGATCGTGCTGGCCCACGGCGTGCGCAACATCGCCGATCTGGCCTACGGCGATTATCTCGAACACGAGCTGCCGCAGCACGAGTATCTTGGACCGCTGGTACGCGACAAGCTGATCTATTATCCCAGCGTCACCCGTGAGCCCTTTCGCAACCGCGGCCGCATCACCGACGCGATCGCCGACGGCCTGATGAACCAGACCATCGGCCTGCCGCCGCTGGACCCGGCGATCGATCGCATCATGCTGTGTGGCAGTCCGGCGATGCTGGACGATCTTTCCACACTGCTCGACGGCCGCGGCTTCCACGCATCGCCGCGCACGCGCGAACCGGGCGACTACGTGATCGAACGGGCCTTCGTCGAAAAATGAGCGTCGGCGCTACAGCGTTGGCGCGACAGTAAAGGACCGCATCGAATGGATATGGCGCTCTACCTGCTGGCCGCGGCGTTGATCGTCGGCGGACTGGCCGGCTCGATCATTCCCGCCCTGCCCGGACTGCCGATGATTTTCGGCGGTATCTGGCTGACCGCGGCTGTGGACGATTACCGGCACCTCGGACTGTGGTGGCTGCTGATCATCGGCGGACTCGGCACCGCAGGCGTCATCATCGAATTCATCGCCAGCACGCTGGGCGCCAAACGTGTCGGCGCCAGCCGGCTGGCACTCTGGGGCGCCAGTATGGGCACCCTGGCCGGCATGTTTCTCGGCATACCCGGACTTATCCTCGGGCCGTTCATCGGCGCCCTGCTGGGCGAACTCGCTTCCGGCACCAGCGTGCTGCGCTCGGCGCATGTCGGCGTGGGCACGTGGATCGGCCTGCTGTTCGGCACGCTGATGAAACTGGTGATCTCGTTCATGATGGTCGGGCTGTTCGGGCTGGCTTGGCTGCTGGGCTAGAAGTCGAAAGGCGTTGGCCGCCGTTGCGTCATCGCGATAACCGGCCGGCGCATCGAACCGACCGCTCAGGCCGGATCGGGTATCACGTAAAGCAGCACCGCCAGAAAATGCAGCACGCTGCCGGTCAGCACGCACAGATGCCACAGCGAGTGGTGATACGGCAATTTGCGCCACAGATAAAACGGCACACCCAGCGTGTAGGCCAGGCCACCGGCAATGAGCAGCGCCGTGCCGCCGCTCTGCAGATAGGCGCTCAAGGGTTTGAAGGCAATCATGCCGATCCAGCCCATGCCCACATAGAGCAGCACGGCGAATTTCCGATAACGCTTCAGCGGCCCCACTTCCAGCGCGCTGCCCAGCAACGCCATCGTCCACACCGCGATGAACAGACTCCAGCCCCAAACGCCAGGCAGAGCAATGAGCGTGAACGGCGTATACGTGCCGGCGATCAACAGAAAGATCGCGATGTGATCCAGCGTGCGCAAAGTCGGCTTGGCTCTCACCACGGGAATCGAGTGATACAGCGTCGAAGCCGTATAAAGCAGAATCAGCGTAGTGCCGTAGACCGCGCTTGCCGCGATCACCCGCGCATCGCCATGGCGCGCGGCGAAGGCCATCAGAATCGCCAGACCCGCAATGCTCAGCACGATACCGACGCCATGAATGACGCTGCTGGCCAGTTCGTCGCCGAAACTGTAGCGCGGACCGGCGATGTGCGATGTAACGTTCATCCAGACTCCTGAAACGGACGTCCAGCCGTCCACTTGAAAACGGCAGCAGCTTCACTTGCGCCACCGTATGAGATGAGCATACGCTGCAATTGCTGCAGCGCAATACCCAGCATATCGGTCTGTGGCTCTGCCGCGCCCATCCAAACTGCCGTCAGGAGGTCGCCCATGTCTTCCGCAAGTCTGGTCCACGCTCGTCATACGCCGCAGCATTCCGCCCAGCCCGATCCTGTCCGGATTGTCGCCCTCAGCGCCGCGATCGCGCTGAATCTCGGCGTACTCCTCATCGCCACCCGTCCGATGGGTGCGCCTACCCTGCCTGGGCTGGAGCGGCCTGCTGCCGCTACGCTGATTCGATGGATCAGTCCACCCGCCGTGATACCGCCACCGCCGGCCATCGTGATGAAGCCGCTGCCGCACTTGCACAAGGTCGCTCCGCACAGCGCGCCGAAGACCACGCCGCTGGTGGTGCCCGCGGTCGTGCCGACGGACGAAGGCCGGCTCGCCGTGGCCCCCACGGCACCGCCGACCATAACGCCCACGACGGCACCCGAGGCACCGGCGGCGACTGGCAAACCGGTCGAGGCGAGCCTGGCTTACCGGTCCGCGCCGCTGCAATTCCCGGTACAGGCGCTGCGCGAGCAGCTTCACGGCACGGTGCTTTTGCGGGTACTCGTGGATGAGAGCGGCAAGCCGCTCGACGTCGTGATCGAACGAAGCAGCGGTCACACGCTGCTGGACCGCAGCGCGCGCGAGCAGGTGCTGGCGTCGTGGACGTTTCAACCGGCGATGGTCGACGGAAAAGCCGTACGCGCCTGGGCAAAGGTTCCGGTCAGTTTCGATTTGCGTCAGCAATAAGGGCACCAAGAGCAACGCGCTCCGGTCGGCACCCACGTGCCGACCGGAGCGCCTTTTGGTGTATGTATCCGGAGACCGAGGCTTTTGCCATCGACGGCAGGTGCAGCGACAACCGACATGCACGCATCGGCGCCAAGACGCATGGAGCGATGCAGACGCGCCGCTGAAGGCTGGAAAAAGAACCGGTCGGGCACTTCATCGGCTACGTCATTTACCGGCAAATAGCGTCGCGTAAACCCTGCGCTAGCCTTACGCGTCTTTAACGAGTCGCATGCTCCACTGGACACCAGTCGTTCAGCCGGATTCCACGTATGGGGAAATATCTGCACACTTTGAAGACGCTGCGCGAGATCGCACTGGAGCACGGCGCCGCCGAACAGCCCGATCTGGCGCTGATGGCGCGCGAGCTCGGCCGCGTGGTGCATCAGGATGCCGAGGCGCTGACCACGCGCTTCGCCCCGCTGCGCGCGCGCCGTCACGGCTTTGAGCGCTGGCTGGTGGCCGAGCGCAGCAAGCCCGCCATCAGCGTGCTGGTCATGGCATGGCCGCCGAACCACATCACCCCCGTGCACGACCACGGCGGCCTGTGGGGACTTGAGGTCACCCTGCTCGGTGCGCTGGAGGTGCAGTCGTACGATCGCGATCCGCAAACCGGCGATCTGCGCGAGCTCGGTCGCGACTGGCTCGGCCCGGGCGACGGCACCTGGTTCGAGGGCAGCGAAAGCCATGCGCATCGCTGCCGCAACCTCTCCCAACGCGATACGGCATTGACGCTTCACGTTTATGGGGGCGATCTGGCACAGTACTTCGCTTACGAGAAGGCTGAGCCGGAAGCGGGTTGGGTGGCGAAGCTGCAGCGTGCGGCCGTTGCCGGTCATATCAGCTGATCGTCACGCCACCACTCGCTCAACGCTAAACCGATCAGGTAAATTCATGTTTCGACGGGTCGCCATCATCGGCGGCGGTGCCGCGGCCGCTACTTTGCTCAGCGAATTGCTGGAGCGAAAGCCGTCGCAGCCGCTGCATCTGGACTGGTACACCGGCGGCGGCACACTGGCGCGCGGTGTGGCCTATGGCACCGCCTCCGACCGCCACCTGCTGAACGTCCGCGCGGCGTCGATGAGCATGTTCGCCGGCAAGCCCAGCGGATTTCTCGACTTTCTGCAGCGCGAAGATCCCACCATCGCGGGCACCGATTTCATGCCGCGCCGCCGCTACGGCGACTACCTCGAAGCAGAGGTAGCGCGCGCGCTGGCGCAGGGCAAGGCCAACGGCCACGACGTGAATGTGATTCCGTTCGCGGTCGAGGCGGTCGTACCCGAGCGCGATGCCGTCACCGTGATGCACGGCGAGGAGAGCCGCCTCTTCGACGCCGCCGTGCTGGCCCTGGGCTCGCTGCCCACACAGCCGCTCAGCGGCGTCAGTGCGCAAGCGCTGGAAAGTGGGCGCTACGTGGTCGATCCGTGGGCACTGATGGCCAACGCGGACAAGCTTCCGACGCCGCGCAAGGTCGTTCTGATCGGGCTGGGGCTGACCGCCGTCGACGTGCTGCTCGAGCTGTCGGCACGCTGGCCGCAAACCGACTTCACCGCCATCTCCCGTCACGGTCTGCTGCCCGAGGCACATCTCAACGCCGCGGCGGCGCCGACCGGCGACAGCGGCGAGCTGATCGAAGCGATGCGCGAATCGCCCGACGTCCGGCACTGGCTGCACCTGTTGCGCGAGGCGCTGGCGCACGAGCGCGACTGGCGCGCGGTGCTGGACAGCCTGCGGCCGCATACCCCGGGCCTGTGGCGCGAACTGGATCAGGAGCAGCGTGCGCGCTTTCTGCGCCACGCGCGCTGGGCCTGGGAACGCGCGCGTCACCGCATGCCCCCGCAGGTGGGCAGGTCGATCGCGGCGCTCGAGGGCGAAGGCCGGCTGCATCGACTGCGCGGCCGGATGAAATCCGTTGCCGTGCTCGGCGACAACCTGCAGTTGCAGCTAGCCTCGGTGCCGGCCGGCAATCCCCAGACACTGGACGCCGACCTGGTCATCCAGACCACCGGCATGAACAACGATATTCGCCGCACCGGGCATCCCCTGGTCGGCCAACTGCTTACCAATGGGCACGTCGTCTCCGATCCGCTCGGCTTGGGCATGCAGGCCATGCCCGACGGGCGACTGGCGCGTGGCGAGGACTACTGGTCCAATCTGTTTGCGATCGGCAGCATGCTGCGCGGCACCCTGTGGGAATCCACCGCCATGCCGGAAATCCGTCAGCAGGCACGCAGCCTGGCCGACCAGCTGCTGGCCAAGTAAGCGCACGCCCAGCACCGTCAGCACTACTCTCCATTCCAAGACCTCACGCCGATGACCGCGTTTCTGATCACCGCCGGCTTTTTGCTGTTTCATGTAGCCGGCGTGCTGGCGGCCATGCATGCCGTGATGCACACGCGCACGCCGCAGGGCGCCATCGGCTGGGCGCTGGGCCTGATTCTGCTGCCGTATCTGACCCTGATTCCCTATCTGTACCTGGGCTCCAATCGTTTTCTCGGCTATCTCACCAGCCAGCAGTCGAAGCTCTCCTCGCGCGCGCCTGACGGCGGCAATACGCAGGTGATCGATCCGGACTGCGCGCGCTACGCGTCCATCAGCGCGATTCAGGGCCGACCGTTTCGCAGCGGCCATCAGTTGAAGCTGCTCATCGACGGCGACGCGGCTTTTGCAGCGATGCTGGCCGCCATGGCCGAGGCGAAGCACTGCCTGCTGGTGCAGTTTTTCATTTTTCACGACGACCAGCTCGGCCGGCGCGTGCAGCAGCTGCTGCTGGAACGGGCGGCCGCCGGCGTAACGGTTTGCGTGCTGTTTGACGGCGTCGGCAGCCACGACCTGCCCAAGCACTACATCGAGACGCTGCGCGCCGGCGGCGTGGCGATTCATCCGTTCGCCACGCACCGCTGGCGTAACCGCTTTCAGCTGAACTTCCGCAATCACCGCAAGATCGTTGTCGTCGATGGCGCACGCGCCTTCGTCGGCGGCCTCAACGTAGGCGACGAATACCTCGGCCTGAAGCCGCCGCTGGCGCCGTGGCGCGATACGCATATGGAGCTGCGCGGCCCTGCGGTATCCGACCTGCAGCAGCTGTTTGCACGGGACTGGCAGTGGATCACCGGCGCACCGCCGCCGCTGCTGCCTGCACCGCCCTGCACCGGCGAGGCCAGCGCGCTGATCGTGGCCAGCGGTCCGGCCGACGCACAGGAAACTTGCTCGCTGTTTTTCACCGCCGCCATTCATGCCGCGCGCGAGCGGCTGTGGCTGACTACACCCTACTTCGTGCCGGACAACGCGGTGCTCGCCGCGCTGCGGCTGGCGGTGGCGCGCGGTGTCGACGTGCGCGTATTGATTCCCTCGCGGCCCGATCACCGCACGGTGTTTCTGGCCTCAACCCTGCACGCGCACGAGGCGCTGGGCGCAGGCATTCGCATGTTCCGCTATCAGCCCGGCTTTACCCATCAAAAAGTGCTGCTGATCGACGACGACACCGCCGCCGTGGGCAGCATGAATCTCGACAGCCGCTCGTTCCGACTCAACTTCGAGGTCAGCGCCTTGATCGTCGATGCAACGTTTGCCCGCGACGTGGAAGCCATGCTGACCGCGGATTTCGCCAAGGCGCTGCCGGTGGAAAAAAGCGAATACCTCGATGCGCCCTATCTGCACCGCGTGGCCATGCACGTGGCGCGACTGTTCGACCCGCTGCTGTAATGCTCCGGCGTCGCCATGCTGCACGGTGACTTGCGCCTGTCCGCGCGAGGGCCTTGAATAGTCCGACCTTTCCATGGACACCGCCGATGCGCCTGCGCTTTTCCCTGCTGTCTATACTCCTGCTGCTTTCGCTGTACCTGCCAAGCTTCCGTGCGAGGGCCGCCGACGGTTCGCACTTCGTCGAACGCAGTGTCACCGTACAGGGAACTGCTTATCGCTACCAGGTGTTCGTGCCGGACGGCTGGACGGCTAAACGCCGCTGGCCCATCGTGCTGTTTCTGCACGGCAGCGGCGAAGCCGGCAGCGACAATACCAAACAGATGACCCAAGGCCTGCCGCCGTGGTTGCGCGAGCACGGCGCCAGCTTCCCGGCCGTGGTGGTGATACCTCAGGCGCCCGAGCACACCTACTGGAACGGGCCGATCGAGCAGATGGCGCTGCAAGCGATGCAGAACAGCATCGACGAATTCCACGGCGATCGTCACCGGCTCTACCTCACCGGGCTGTCGATGGGCGGCTTCGGCGCGTGGCAGATCGCCATCGATCATCCGGGCCTGTTCGCCGCCGCCGCGATCATCTGCGGCGCGATCAACCCGATCGCCGACGAGCCGGCGCTGCACGTGCTGGGCCTTCCCGCCGGTGCGGATTCGTATGCGTGGGTCGCCTCGCACATCGGCGGTCTGCCGGTGTGGATCTTCCACGGCAGCGCCGATACGGTGGTGCCGCTCACCGACGATCATCGCCTGTATCCCGCGCTGCAGGCCGCGCACGACGAGGTGCGCTATACCGAATTTCCCGGCGTCAACCACGGCTCGTGGGTGCCGGCGTACGCGCTACCGGAACTGTGGCCGTGGATGTTCTCGCACCGGCTCGAGACCGTTCGCGCCACCCCGTAGGCGTCAGCGGCGACGCAGCAGCCGCGTTCCCCACCGCGAATGACACAGCACCCACGCCGCGTAGATGCCCACCACGATGCCGAGCAGCTCGCACAGCACGCGCACGCCGATGCTGTCCGGATCGTGCACCTCGGCCAGCTTGGCGCGCAGTAGCGCTATCGACTGCAGCCTCGCGTAGTTGAAATAGAACAGATCCCACAGGTCGCCGCTGGCGGTGACCAATGCAGCCACCAGCACGGTCCAGCCGATCTGCGTGCCGTCACCCCAGGCATTGCGCTGACCGAGCCAGTGGAACACCACGAACAGCAGCAACGCCGCCAACGCGGAGATCAGGCCGGCCTGCATGCCGCCGACCATGCCAAACCCCATCCAGCTCTGGTCGTAATGCATGGCGAGTCTCGCTTCCTCGTGGGTTGGCTCGCCATTATGCAGTGAAGTGTTGGCTTAGAGCCTATTCACCATCTCAGGGCTTCGCCGAGTGGATGCCGGCCGTCGTCGACGGGCATTCACGCACGTCGAACCAGCGGAGCTTGACGCTACCCGGGTGCAGCGCCGCACACACGGTCGCGTTCACCGGCGTCTGCGCGTAGTAGGCGCGGCTTACCGCAACCTTGTCGCCCATCGTTTCCGGACCCCACGGTGCCAGCACCAGATAGGGCTGCGGGTGCTTGCCGCTGGAGATGTACTTGCCTTGCACCTGCGTCGAAAAAACCTGCGCCGGCTGCTGATCGAGCAACACGTCCGACAGACTCAGCACGCCGGCACCGTAAGGCAACGCAACGAATGCCAGCAACAGCACGCCCCAGCCCGAGGCGCGCGTCCGATCGCTGCGACCGTTTACCAGCATCACCGCGGCCAGCAGCGGCAGTCCGACCACCACGCCGTATTCGAGCACTGAACTGACATCCAGCATGTGAGTGTCGAACAAGGCGCGCACGCCCAGCACGACGCCGGGCAGGATCAGCATGATCGCAATATTCGGACGCACGTCGTTGCGCGTGGTGTCGAAGCGGATCAGACCGCGCGACCAGCCGACCAGGGCCACCGCACACCACGGCAGCAGGGCCACCAGCGCGATAACTGGAAGATAGGGGCGCGGATACACGTATGCCCATGCGCTCACCGCCAACGTCGCCACCTGCGCGACCTTGGCGAACTGCCGCGCCGTGGCCAGGCGGCTCAGGCGTTCCTGCGGGCTGGCGCCGTAGCTGCGATCGGCTGCCAGTCTGGCCTGCGAAGCGTCGCGCTCCTGCCGGTCCAGATCCGGCAGGGTGGCGATCCACGCGTCCAGCACGCTGTCACCCCGATAACCCGAATCCAGCCGCAGCGGCGGACCGCTTCTGGCTACCAGTACCGATATCGGCTTGCCTCGTGTCGGCACCAGGCGGCGGCCTTCGATCTCGTCGCGACGCAGCCGCCGTGTACTGAAAAGCCGGCGCACCTCGATCGCATCGGCGCGCAGCGTGAGGCACGCGACCGTACAGGACGCCGCCATAAACAAACCCAGGCCTAACGCAGTCATGCCCAGCCATAGAAACACGGCCGGCGCAGACGCTTGCCGGATTTGCATGAACACCATCCAGATGCCACCGGCCATCATCGCGGCGGCAATCGCATAAATGAGCCAGCGCACCGCAGTGGAATAACGATATGTCCGCGGATAGCTCGCGCTCGCCAGCACCGATTGCCTGTATCCCGTATCGCCGAAAACCTGATCCATCGCTTTCCCCTGGCTGATTCGTCCTTGCCCCGCGCCGATTCTGCATCAAGCGCAGGCATCCGAAAACCGACCCGGGCGGCGCACGCTAAACTTCGACTCGCTAAGCCCTTCCGCAAGGCTCGTCTATGAAACCTGTCATCGACTCTCGCGCTGCCCTGATCGTCGTCGACGTGCAGCCGGATTTCATGCCCGGCGGCACACTCGCCTGTCACGAGGGCGACGCGGTCGTGCCCGGCATCGACGCGTTGCTGCGCGCCGGCCTGTTCGAGCACGTGGTGGCCACGCAAGACTGGCACCCCGCCGGCCATGTGTCGTTCGCCAGTTCGCATACCGGCAGCAAGCCGTTCGATCAGATCGCGCTGTATGGCCAGCCGCAGACGCTGTGGCCCGACCACTGCGTGCAAGGCACGAACGGCGCGGCGCTGCACGGAGGCGTGGACTGGTCGGCGCTCGATGCCGTCATCCGCAAAGGCAGCCGTGCCGGCGTGGATTCGTACAGCGGCTTTCGCGAAAACCACGGACCGAACGGCGAACGGCCTAGCACCGGCCTGGCCGGCTGGCTGAGCGAGCGCGGCGTGGTCGAGGTGTATGTCTGCGGGCTGGCGCGCGACGTCTGCGTTTTATGGACAGCCCAGGACGCGGTGGAATCCGGCTTTCGCACGCACGTGCTGTGGGATCTGACCCGTCCGGTGACGCCCGCGACAGACAAAGCCACCCGCGACGCGCTTGCCGCCCAGCGGATCGACATCACCGCCGTTGGCGCTCTGGCGTTCGCCTGACTGACGACTGTCGGCCGTCAGCACATCAAACCATCGCCCGCGACCACTGCTGCGGCAGCAGGATCGGAAACAGGCCCGCGGCGCGTGATCGCCAGTCCAGCTTCAGCAGTTCCTTGTCCTTGCTGATCAGCCAGCGCGCTCCGCTGGCCAGTGCCAGCTGCAGAAATTTTTGATCGTCCGGATCGGCGCAGCGCGGCAGCCATGCCGCATCCGACGCGGTGGATTCGTCGATGGGCAGAGGATGAATCAAGGCATCGAACGCCGCGCTCACAGCGGGACGGATGGCGTCGTCGATCGGGATCTGCGGGTAGTGCAACACGCGGCGCCATTCATCGCGGCAATCGTCGCGCGTCACCGCCTGCACCGAGCCGTTGCGCAGCGCGATCATCAGATGCGCACAATGCGGATCGTTGAACAAAAACAGGTCGAGACAGACGTTGGTGTCCAGCACGATGCGCGGCACGCTCGGCGCAACCGGAGGGTCCGCCGTCATCAAGCGTCGTTCTCACCGGCGGCGCCGACCTGCGGTTCGCCGTCGTCATCGATGCGCACGCTCAGCGAAATCGGCCGGCAGCAGACCTGGCAGTCTTCGATGTAGAACTGGTCGCCGGCCGATTCGTCGACCAGAATCTCGATCGGCTCGCCGCAGTAGGGACAGGAAATATCGCAGGGCGTAGGCATCGACGCATGACCGAAACACGGCGGGCCAGCTTGCCACAGAGCCGCCCCGGATGCGTGCAGGCCAGGCGCTACAATCGCCGCACCGGCGGCCGTGCCGCATCTTCACCAGCCCAGGCTTGCAATGAATTTACCGCCCAAGCGTTTCAGACAGCGTCCACGCATTGTCGATGTCGGCGGCAGGGCCTTCGTCAGCGTCGGCCTGTCGCGGCGCTTCTGGGACGATATCTACCATCGCGCGCTGACCATTCGCTGGCCGGTGTTCTTCGGTCTGATCGGCGCGATCTTTCTCCTGCTCAACGCGCTCTTTGCGGTGATCTACCAGCTTGGCGACAACGCGATCGCCAACCAGTATCCGCACGGCTTCGGCGGCGCGTTCTTCTTCAGCGTCGAAACGCTTTCCACCGTCGGCTACGGCGACATGCATCCGCAGACGGTGTATGCGCATATCGTGGCAACGGTGGAGATCTTCACCGGCATGGTCAGCATTGCGGTGGTGACCGGCCTGATCTTTTCGCGCTTCTCACGGCCGCGCGCGAAGATCCTGTTTGCCGACTATCCGGTAGTGCGCATGATCGACGGCCAGCCCACGCTGATGATCCGCGCCGCCAACACCCGGCAGAACGTGATTGCCGAAGCCACGGCACAGCTGCACCTGCTGCGGCTGGAAACCTCGCCGGAAGGCTTTCGCCTGCGCAAGATCTACGACCTCAAACTCACGCGCGACCGGCATCCGATCTTCGTGCTCAGCTGGAGCCTGATGCACGTCATCGATGCCAGCAGTCCGCTGTTCGGCGAAACGCCGGAAAGCCTGGACCGCAACCAATCGATCCTGCTGCTGACCATCGAAGGCGTCGACGAAACCACCGCACAGTCCATGCTCGCGCGCCAGCGCTGGAGCCACAGCGATCTGCGCTGGAATCATCGCTACGTCGATCTCGTCAATGAGGACGCCGACGGCGTCAGCATCATCGACTACAGCGTGTTCCATCAGGTCGTGCCACTGGACGATATCGAACAGCCACGCGGCTGACTGAAGCGCCGCTAGCGCCGCCGTTACCGGCAAGGCGATACACTGCGCGCACCGAATCTGCACGCTGCACGAGAAAACAACCATGGCCGAGCGCGAGTTCAACCACTACCGTGCCCGTTCCGGGGCCACGCTGGAAGGCTCGCGCTATACCGCGTATCTGGCCGTGACGCCGCGCGGCAACGGCTTTCCGATGTATTTCGCGATCTGCGAAAACCGCAGCTTTCGCGCCAAGGATGTCGCCGAGGCCGCCGCCGCCAAGGCGCTGGCCGATATGACCGGCCTGGAAGACGACGGCACGCCGATCTTCCCCGAGGGCTACACCGGCTTCGATGACGATGTGCCGCCCGATCCGGCCTGAGGCGATTCAACGACGCTGACGATCAGGCGGCCCGCTGCGCCAGCTCGGCCACGGCAGCCGGAACATCGACGGGTAGCGCCACGGTAATCACCCGCTGCTCGTCGTCACCCAACCCGGTTTCCAGCTCGTGCGCCCAGGTTACGTGGTACGGCAAGTGCACCCCCCAGCCACCGAGCCGCACCACCGGCTCGATGTCCGAGCGCAGCGAGTTGCCGACCATCGCGAACTGCGCCGGCTGCAGAGCGAACTCGTTGAGCACGCGGCGATAGGTCCTGGCATCTTTTTCCGACACGATCTCGATACGCTGAAACAGATCGGCCACGCCGGACTGCGCCACCTTCTTTTCCTGATGAAACAGATCGCCCTTGGTGATCAGCACTACCCCATAGTCCGCGGCTACCTGCTCGACCGCCTCGCGCATGCCGGGTAGCAGCTCCACCGGATGCTGCAGCACCGTTTTGCCGAGCTCGACGATGCGGTGGATATCGCTCGCTGAAATGCGCTGATCGGTCATCGCGATCGCCGTTTCCACCATCGACAGCGTCATGCCCTTGGCGCCGTAGCCGAACAGTTCGAGATTGCGCCGCTCGGTCGCCAGCATGTCGCTCTGCACGCGGCCGTCGGCCAGATCGACGTAGCGGCCGACGATGGCGGCGAACGCGGCATTCGCCTGCTGGTAGTAGTCCTCGCTGTGCCACAGGGTGTCGTCGCCGTCGAAGCCGATCAGTTGAAGCATGTCGATACGCCGTTGATCTGAAGTGCATGGATACCAGCGCCGGAGCATGCGTTTCGGCGACAGGAAGGTCAATGCGTCGGCGGCAGCCACCCGAAAAGCGAACATTCGCCGACGAATGAAATTGTCTAACAGTGCGGATGTCCTCTAGTCTTCGCGGATGTTTCGCACCATGCCATCGCTGCTGAGTCGCCTGCGCCGCCATCGCGGCCTGTGGGTGCTCGCTGTGGCGGTGCTGCTGATCAAACTCGCTGCGGGTACCATCTGTCTGACCGATGGCGCGTACCCGGGCGACTCGCTCAAGAACCTCGCTGCGTCCAGCAGCCTGTCGGTCGATGCGCCCGCCGACCCGACAGCGGCAGATGAAGACGGCGGCTGCGTGCTGGGTGAAGCCGGCGGCTGCCACTGCGCCTGCGCGCATACGCTGCCGCTACCGACTGTCGCCTCGCTTTCCGTCGCCAGGATGGAAACGCGTTTCGAGTCTTTAGCCATCCATTCGGGATTCGAACCGGCCACCACCGGTTCGCTGCTGCGCCCACCCATCGCCTGAAAACCCTCCGTTTCGTGATGCCGCTGCGTCTGCAGCGCATTGCTTCGTGAACTGTTTTCAGGAGATGCTCCATGTCCGTTTTACGTTCGGTGCCGCTCGGCGCCGTGCTGCTGTTTGCGTTCGCGCTCGGTGCCACGCCTTCGGCCCTATGGGCGGCGACACCCGTCGGTACGCCGACCGCCGCCGCTTCACCGCGTCTGCGCGATGCCCTGGCTCGCGTGTGGAAAGCCAGCCCGGAAGTCGCGGCGGCGCGCGCCGAGCTCGACGCCGCTCGCGCCCGCGCGCTGGCCGCCGCGCAGCCGATCTATAACCCATCGCTGTCGCTGGACGCCGAGAACGCCGACGTCGATCGGCGCACCGTCGGCGTCAGTCTGGCGCTGGATCTGTCCGGCAAACGCGTGGCCCGCGCCAGCCAGGGCGACGCCGAAGTGCGCGTCAGTGAGGCCGGCTATGACCTGTTGCGGCGCGATGTCGCCGCGCGCTGGCTGAAAGCTTGGTCCACGGCGGCACTCGCGCAAAAGCAGAGCGCACTGGGCCAGCGCCGGCTGAGGCTGATGCAGCGCTTCGACGATCTGGCTGCGCAACGGCTGAAAGTCGGCGACATCAGTAGCCCGGAGCGCGACCTGGCCGCGCTGGCGCTGAGCGACGCGCAGCTTCAACAGGCGAATCTGATCAGCGATGAGGCCTCCGCACGCGCGTCGCTCATGGCGATCAGCGGCGATCGAGCCAGCGACGACCTGCTGCCGCTACCCGACGATCTGCTACCCGCCGTCGAGAGCGTCACTGCGCGACCCGTCGACGAGCTGCCCGAACTGCACCAGGCACAGGCGCGGCAAGCCAGCGCCGAGGCGGGTGTGCAGGTGGCACGTCGCGCACGTATTCCCGACCCCACACTCAGCCTTACCGGCGGCCGCGTGCGCAGCGGAGCGCTCAGCGAGCGCGTGATCGGCGTCAGCGTGTCCGTTCCGCTACCGGTGTTCAACACCGGCCGCGCCGACGTGGCTGCAGCCCAATCGGAAGCCGACGCTACGGCGGCCGGCGTGCGTGCACGCCAGTTCTCCCTGCGCGCCGGACTGCAGGAAGCGCAGGCACGCTACACCGCGCTGCGAGACGCCAGCGCAGCGTTTCGCCGCAGCCGTGCGGCCGCGTTCGAGGATCGCACTGCGCTGCTGGAACGGCTCTGGGCCGCCGGTGAAATCACCACCTCCGACTATCTCGTTCAACTCAAGCAAAGCCTGGACACCGCCCTGTCCGGCGACGAACTGCAAAGCCAGACCTGGCAGACGTGGTTCGACTATCTCACCGCCGCGGGCCGTCTGACCGACTGGCTCGACGGCCGCACACAGGACGCCTCCCGATGATCATTTCTTTGTTTCGACGCCGCTTGTTTTCTCTGGTGCTGCTGGTCGCCGTTTCCGGCATCGCCATAGGCCAGGAGGCTGCACCGGCCAACCCGCTGTCGCTCGATGCCCAAGCGATCAAGGACGCCGGCATCGTGCTGGATAAGATCGGCTCGCGCACACTCAGCGATGAATTGAAAGCACCTGGTGAGGTCAAGGCCAACGCCTATTCCACCGTGCTGGTCACCCCGCGCGTGGAGTCTCTGGTGCTGGCCCGCAAAGCCTGGCTCGGCGATGTGGTGAAAGCCGGTCAGCCGTTGGTCACGCTTTCCAGCGTGCAGGTGGCCGAAACGCAGGGCGCGCTGATCGTGGCTTCGCAGGACTGGCAGCGCATCGCCGCACTGGGCGAACAGGCCGTATCGGCCCGCCGCTACAACGAGGCCAAAGTGCAGCGCGATCAGGCCCGCGCCAAGCTGCGCGCGTACGGCCTTTCGGACGGCCAGATCGGCACCCTGCTGCGCAAAGGCTCGGCCGCCGCCGACGGCAGTTTCGAGCTGCTGGCGCCCAGCGCCGGACGGATTTCCAGTGACGAGTTTCTGGTGGGCGAGCGCGTCGAACCCGGCCGCACGCTGTTCACCGTGGTGCAGGAGGATCTGATCTGGGTCGTCGCGCAGATGGCGCCGGCCGATGCGGAGAAACTGCAACCCGGCGAGCCCGCACGCCTACTCGTCCATGGCGCGACGCTGCTCGGCAAAGTCGCGCAGCGGTCGCACCAGACCGACGAGCGCACGCGCACCGTGCCGGTTCGCATCGAGGTCGACAACAGCAAGGATCTGCTGCACGCCGGTGAACTCGTCGACGTTCGCATCGGCGTCGGCAACGCCGCGCCGAAGCTGGCCGTGCCGACCGAGGCGATCGTCCTGCTGCAGAACCAGACCACCGTGTTCATCGACCAGGGCAACGGCCGGTTCGAGCCGGTCGCCGTGACGACCGGTGAAACCCAGGACGGCTGGACAGTCATCAACCAGGGCCTGAAACCCGGCGACAACTATGTGCGCCAGGGCGCGTTCGCCCTGAAAGCGCGACTGCTCCGCTCGCAGCTGGGAGAAGATTGATGCTCGAACGTCTGGTTGAACTCTCACTGCGCTACAAGGTGCTGGTGCTGATTGTTTTTATCGTCATCGGCTTTCTTGGCTTTCAAGCCTTGCGCCAGCTGCCCATCGACGCCTTCCCCGACGTGACGCCGGTGCAGGTCAGCGTGTACACCGAAGCCTCCGGCCTCGCCGCCGAAGATGTGGAGCAGCTGCTGACCACGCCGGTGGAATCGGCGCTGGCCGGCCTGCCCAAGGTGGAACAGATCCGCTCGGTCAGCCTGTTCGGGCTGTCGTTCGTGTCGGTGTATTTCGACGACCGTATGGACGTCTATTTCGCCCGCCAGCTGGTCAACGAACGCCTGCAGCAGGTCGGCGACCGTTTGCCCGCCGGCTACGGCAAGCCGGAGATGGGGCCGAACACCTCCGGCCTGGGCCAGGTGTTCTGGTATACGGTCGAACGCGCCAATCCCTCGTCGAAAGACAGTGCAAAGGACGCCATGGACCTGCGCACGCTGCAGGACTGGAACATCCGGCTGATTCTGCGCACCGCACCGGGCGTCGACGACGTCACCTCGTGGGGCGGGCAGGAAAAGCAGTTCCAGGTGCGCGTGGATCCGCTGAAGCTGATCGGGCACCAGCTCGGCTTCAAGCAGGTGATCGAGGCGCTGCAGGCCAACAACGCACAGGTGGGCGGCAACTTCATCGACGTCGGCCGTGAGCAGTATCTCGTGCGCGGCCTGGGCCTGATT
The DNA here is from genome assembly GCF_013408815.1 of Rhodanobacter sp. K2T2. Lineage (NCBI taxonomy): Bacteria > Pseudomonadati > Pseudomonadota > Gammaproteobacteria > Lysobacterales > Rhodanobacteraceae > Rhodanobacter > Rhodanobacter sp. K2T2. Next base: position 99,463 of record NZ_JACCCA010000010.1, read on the forward strand.
CAGAACGCGAAAGACCTTGGCCATATCGTGCTGAAGACCGAGGACGGCACACCGGTCTACGTGCGCGATGTCGCCACCGTGGAAGAGGCCGCGGCGCCGCGCACGGGCGCCGTCACCCGCGACGGCAAGGAGGTGGTGCTGGGCATGGGCCTGGCGCGCATCGGCGAAAACGCGAAGAGTGTGGTCGATGCGATCAAGGCCAAGCTCGATACGGTGAAACAGGCGCTGCCGCCGGGCGTCGTGGTGAAACCCGTGTACGAACGCACCGAGCTGGTCGACGCGGCCGTCGGTACGGCGGTACGCGCGCTGATCGAAGGCTCGATCCTGGTGGCGCTGGTGCTGTTTCTGTTTCTCGGCGAACTGCGCAGTGCGCTGGTCGTGGTGGTGGCGCTGCCGCTGGCGATGCTGATCGCGTTCATCTGCATGGACCGGCTCGGCCTGTCCGCCAATCTGATGTCGCTGGCGGGGTTGGCGATCGGTATCGGCATGATGGTCGACGGCGCGGTGGTGATGGTGGAGAACGCCTATCGCATCATGGCCGAACGCAAGGCCGAAGGTGGCCCTGTCGATCGCAGCGCCGCCGTGCTCGCCGCCGCGCGCGAAGTGGCCAAGCCGATGGCGTTTGCGATCGGGATCATCATCGTGGTGTTTCTGCCGCTCTTCAGCCTGCAGGGGCTGGAAGGCAAGATGTTCAAGCCGATGGCGTTCAACATCAGCTTCGCAATGGCCGGCTCGCTCATCCTCGCGCTGACCCTGATACCCGTGCTGGCCGCACTGGTGCTGAAGCCGAAAGAGGAAAAGGACACCCGCCTGGTGGGCTGGCTGAAACGCCGCTATGCGAGCGCACTGGCGTGGTCGCTCGCGCGTCGCAAGCGGGTGCTCGGCATGGCCGTGACCGCGCTGCTCGGCAGCCTCGCGCTGTTTCCGTTTCTCGGCAAGGAGTTCATGCCGAACCTGAAAGAGGGCGCGATCATGTGGCGCATCACCTCGATCCCATCCGCCTCGCTGGACGAATCGATCGGGCTGTCGAATCGGGTCTCCGCGCTGATCCAGCAGAAGTTTCCCGAAGTACAGACCACGCTGGCGATGATCGGCCGCGCCGAAAAAGGCGAGACCGCGGACGTCAACTACATGGAAGTCTATACGCCGCTGAAGCCGAAGGATCAGTGGCGCCGCGGCCAGACCCTGGAAAGCATCGAAACCTCGATGCAGGCCGCCCTGACCGAAGCACTGCCCACGGCCGTGGTGAGCTATACCCAGCCGATCCAGATGCGCATCGAGGAGCTGATTTCCGGCGTGCGCGCCACGCTGGCACTGAAGATCTACGGCGACGACCTTGGCGAACTGGATCGCCTGAGCGCGCGATTGAAGAACGTGCTGGCCGGCGTCCCCGGCGTGGCCGATCTCGCGCTCGAGGCGAATATCGGCAAGCCGCAGATCCGCATCAAGGTCGATCGCGATGCGCTGGCGCGTTACGGCCTCAACGCGGACGATGTGCTGACCGTGGTCAAGAACGGTATCGGCGGCGAGCCGGTCACCACCTTGCTCGACGGCGTGAAGCGCTTCGACATTGCCGTGCGCCTGAACGATGCGGAAAAGGCCTCGCTGCAGGCGATCGGACGTATTCCGATCCGCAGCGCCAGCGGCGCGCTGGTGCAGCTGGCGCAGGTCGCCGAGGTCAGCGACGGCGAAGGCTACTCCTTCATTCGCCGCGAGCAGCTGCAACGCTATGCGGTGATCCAGATGGATGTGCGCGGCCGCGACATCGACGGCTTTGTGCGCGAGGCCAACGCGGCGATCGCCCAGCAAATAAAGCTGCCGACCGGCTACTACAGCGAGTGGGGCGGCGCGTTCGAGAACCAACAGCGTGCGCTGAAGCGGCTGTCGCTGATCGTGCCGGCCACGATCTTCTTCATCTTCGTGCTGCTTTATACCGCGTTCAATTCGATCAAGCACGCCGCGCTGATCCTGGCCAACGTGCCCTTCGCCACCATCGGCGGCATCGTGGCGCTGGCGATCACCGGGCAATACCTGTCGGTGCCGTCGGCGATCGGATTTATCGCCGTGTTCGGTGTGGCCATGTTGAACGGCATCGTGCTGGTGAGCTTCTTGAACGAGCAGCGCGAAAAAGGATTGAACGTGCGTGATGCGGTCATCCGCGGCACCGCGCTGCGCATGCGTCCGGTGCTGATGACGGCCAGCGTGGCGATTCTCGGCCTGGTGCCGATGCTGCTCTCCAGCGGTGTGGGTGCGGAAACGCAGCGGCCGCTGGCGACCGTCGTCGTCGGCGGGCTGATCACCTCGACCCTGCTGACCCTCATCCTGTTGCCGGTGCTGTATGACTGGATGGAGCAACGCGCCGCGGAAAGGCGGCCCCAACGGAAGGCGTCGTGATCGCAGAGTCGGCCGTGACCGTGAACGGTCGCGGCCTACGTTCCATCAATGCGGCGATAACGGCTGTGGCGATAACGGCTGGGCCGGCAACAGCTGGCGCGTCAGGGCATACAGGATTTGCAGATCCTGTGCATCGAGTGTGTCGCCATCCATGCCGCGGTAGTGATGATGAAACGCGCGCACCACGGCGGCGTGATCGTCCGGCGGATAGCCGATCACACCCAGCGCCATCCACGGATCGAATCCCGGCGGCGGATCGATCAGCGGCCCCTGCGGCCACAGACCGAAGCCTGCGCCGGCCAGCTGCCTCCACGGAAACAGCGGGCCGGGATCGTTCTTGCGGGTAGGCGCGAAATCCTCATGACCGACAATCTGCGTGCGCGGTATATGCAGCCGATCGGTAAGGTCGCTGAGCAGGCGCAGCAGGCTTTCGATCTGCGCCGGCGCAAACGGCGTGCGACCGTCGTTGTCCAGTTCGATGCCGATGGAGGCGGAGTTGACGTCGGTGATCGTGCCCCAGCGGCCCTCGCCGGCGTGCCAGGCGCGCATCGAATCGGCGACCAGCTGATAGATGTGCCCATCGCCACCGATCAGATAATGCGCGCTGACTGGTCCTTCGCTATTGCCGGTACGCAACGTCTTCAAGCTGTTTTGTACCGACGTTTCATCGGTGAAGTGCAGCACGATCAGCTGCGGTCGGCGCTCGCCGTAGTTGGGTGAAGGTATCCAGGTAGCGAGTGGGTTATGTACGGGTGCCGCAGCGCAGGCCGCCAGCAGTGCCATGGGAATCAGCAGCATCGCCCACTGCAACAGCACTCGCATGGCTGGCACGGCGCGCCTTGGAAAACTCATCGCTTGCCCTCCTCGTGCCAACCGTCAGTCACTTCATGCGTCACTTTAATGGAGGGATATTTCTGCATGGAACGTCTCAGCCAACCTCACTGCCAAGGCGCAGATTGATGCCCAGCACCGTGGCCAGTTCACGCATCGGCTCATTGTCCCGCGTCAGCGTCATCCAGCCGGCGTGGCTTTCGGTTTCGGTTTCCCACGCCCACAGCGTGTAGCCGAATTCGGCGAGGCGATCGTAGGCGATGCCGAACAGGCCGGCCGCATCGATGTCGTCGAAGAATTCATCGTCGTCCGGGTCGCCGTTCCAGTCGATCGTGAGGTTCCAGCGCGAGGCCAGCTCGTCGATCGCCTGCACCAGCGAGCGCAGATCGTGCTCGTCCACGATAAAGCCCGAGCGCCAGTCGATTACGCGACCGATCACCTCTACCGGTACCACGTCTTCGGGCTCGACCTCGGCCACCGCCTCGCGGTAGTCGACAAACTGCTGCATGGCCATGTCGTCGTCGCCCGGATTGATCAGCCGCAGCAGCTGCCAGACCTGCGACTCGACCGAATCGTCATCGGCTTCGTCAAAGTCGAACTCGGTTTCGAAATCATCGTCGTCATGGCTCATGGGCAATCACTTTGAACACTTTATGGAGGCGATGCATGGTGCGCGCGCGGCGAGAATTTGGGAAGTGTGGCGAAGGCCAGTGAGGACAGCACGAGGACACCTATCGCCGCTCTGCTTGCAGAACCAACAAATCCGTCAGGCAGCGAGCCAGCGTTGAGGATGGGATACTTGCCCTATGCCAGACGTACTCAGCGAGCTCCCCGCCTATTCACCCATCGCCTTCGCGCGCTCGCCGTATGCGCGACGGATCGATGCGCCGCATCAACCCACCGTGGTGGAGGGCACCGAAAGCGGCGAAACAGCCGAGGCCAGCATCGAGTTTGTCGAGGGTATTCCCGCAGCGGCGTTTCGCGATCTTGCAGGGTTCGAGCGCATCTGGCTGGTGTTCGCGTTTCACCGCAGCGAGGGCTGGAAAGCCGAAGTGCGGCCACCGCGCGGCGGCGGCAAGCGCAGCGTCCTGGCGACCCGCTCGCCGCATCGGCCGAATGCGATTGGGCTGTCGGCGGTCGAACTTGTCGCCGTGGAAGAACGCATTCTGCGTGTGCGCGGAATGGATCTGCTGGACGGCACACCGATTCTCGATATCAAACCCTATGTGCCCTACGCCGATGCGTTCCCCTCATCGCGCGCCGGATGGATCGATGCGATCGACGCCGCCCAGGGCCAGCATTCGGCGCCTGGCCCGAAGCGACCGCGCCGCACGCCGCATGGTCTGGGCTGATCCGAACTGACCGACCGTTACTTGCAGCGCTTCACGAATGAACATCCATAAAAAAGCCCGACATCCTCGCCGGGCTTTTTTATGGATGTGGCCGATGTCTTAGATGCGACCCATCAGCAGCAGCACGACCAGAATGATCACGATCAGGCCCAGGCCGCCGCTGGGGCCATAGCCCCACGAACGCGAATAGCCCCAGTGCGGCAGGCCACCGATAAGCGCCAGAATGAGAATAACCAGCAGGATGGTAACGAGCATGGGCGGAGACTCCGTCAGTGTTGCAAAAGGTTGAGGCGCGTGCGGCACCGGGTGGCGCATCCTGCACTGCGGCCGCGTATAGGTCGTGTGAGGGCGCGCACTCGCACGGATGTGCGGCTGCAGCACATGCCGGATGTCGTCGCCGCGCATGCATGGGTTTGCCTTCGCATTCACCGGCCGGCTGCCAGCGTAACGACTCCCCTACTGGAGTCACCGCTCATGACCAGCACCCACGACGAACGCGAAAAAATCTGGGCACTCATCAAGGACGCCCGCGTTGCCATGCTCACCAGCGAAGACGACGGCCGCCTGCGCAGCCGCCCGATGGTGGCCAGTCAGAAGCATTTCGACGACGGCTGCCTGTGGTTTTTTACCCGCGCCGATTCGCCCAAGGCCGATCAGGTGAAGCGCGAGCATCAGGTCAATGCGGCGTACGCCAGCGCAGCGGATAACAGCTTCGTCTCCCTGTCCGGCGAAGCGAGCCTGGTATTCGACCGTGGCGACATCGACGCGCACTGGAACGATATGCTCAAAGCCTGGTTCCCCGATGGCAAGTCCGATCCCAACCTCGCGTTACTGAAAGTCGATGTCCACCAGGCCGAATACTGGGACGCGCCCGGCTCGCGCATGGTCGTGGCGTTCGACTATCTGAAAGCGCGCATCACCGGCAAGCCGCCTCAGCTGGGGGAAAACAAGAAAGTCGACCTCGGCTGATTCGCAGGATTTGAGACGACCGCTGATTAACGTCGCATCTGCCCGTTCGGCCCCCTCCGATGATGGCACCGATGCACTGGCAGTGGTCGGTTTATACCTTTTGCCGCGCCCGGATCTCCTGGCGCGGCTTTTTATCGATGACGCGGCGTATGCCGCGCTGTGCACACCTCACGTTGACTGCGGCCATGTGCTTATGAGCCTTCCCCCCCATCGGAGTGCCCTGATGACCGCCACTGTCCCCGCTGCGCCGCTGCCCTACCAAGCTGCCTTCGAAAAACCGGAAGACGGCGAAGCCGAAACGATTCACGGACTGATCGAAACACTGGAAAAAATCAGCCACACGACGTTTGAAGACACCAAGCACGGCCTGCGCGGTGTGCACGCCAAGAGCCACGGCCTGCTCACAGGCGAAGTACGCGTGCTCGACCATCTGCCACCGGTATTGGCGCAAGGTTTGTTCTCCAAGGCCTGCACCTATCCGGCGGTGCTGCGCCTCTCCACGGTGCCGGGCGACGTGCTGGACGACAAGGTTTCCACGCCGCGCGCGCTCGCCATCAAGCTGCTCGGTGTCGAAGGCGAGCGTCTGCCCGGCAGCGAAGGCGACACCACGCAGGATTTCGTGATGGTCAACGGCCCCGCGTTCGGCGCACCCGATGCCAAACACTTTCTGAAAAATCTGAAACTGCTGGCCTCCACCACCGACAAAGGCGAGTCGCTGAAAAAGGCGTTTTCGGCGCTCGCGCGCGGCACCGAGAAAGTGATCGAGGCCTTCGGCGGCAAGAGCGGCACCGTTATCGCCATGGGCGGCCACCCGGAAACCAACATTCTGGGCGAAACGTTTTACAGCCAGGTGCCGTCGCTCTATGGCCCTTATATCGCCAAGTTCTCCATCGCTCCCACATCGCCGGCTCTGAAGGCGCTCACCGACGCGCCGGTGGACCTGCACGACAGGCCCAACGGCATCCGCGACGCGGTCAACGACTATTTTGCGCACAACGAGGCGCAGTGGGAGCTGCGCGTCCAGCTGTGCACCGACCTCGACGCCATGCCGATCGAAGATGCCTCGGTGCCGTGGCCGGAAAACAAGAGTCCGTTCATCACCGTGGCGCACATCCATGTACCGCGGCAGGTGGCCTGGTCCGAAGCCCGCTCGGCGGCCATCGACGATGGCATGGCGTTCAGCCCGTGGCACGGTCTGGCGGCGCATCGCCCGATCGGTTCGATCATGCGTGTGCGCAGGGTCGTCTACGACACCATGTCGAAGATTCGCGCACGGCAAAACAAGGCGTCGATCGCCGAGCCGACCTCGCTACCGCCCTTCTGACCCAGGGCAACGGACGCCACGGCGGCGTCCGCTGGACCGACGCCGCTCTCAACAAAGCTTCTTGATAAGAAAAGCCGCCCTGAGGCGGCTTTTCTTCGATGCGATCACGCGTGATGCAACTCAGCTCTGCTGATTGTGCAGCGCGTGCTTCAGGTCGCGCATCTGGTCGTGGCCCTGGCGCACTGACGCATACGCGTCCGTGATCACCTGCTTGGTCGCGATGGACACGTCGTTGTCCTTCAATGCATCCTCGAACTTGGCTTTAATGTGGTCTTCGCCGCGCTCGACTTCATCGACTACCGCGGTGTCGCCCTTGCTGATCGTGTGACGAAGGTTGACGAACACGCGGTGCGCCGACGCCAGCACGGTGCCACTGTCTTCCGGCTTGCCGCCCAGCGCCACTACCTGATGCTGCAGCTTCGAGGCGACCTGGTGACGCTCCGAACCACGGCTCTGGAACATCGCGGTAAAGCGCGAATTGTCGGCATCCTTGGCCGCTTCTTCGTAGCCTTCGGCGCTGTCGATGGTGGTCTCGATCAGGCCGTTGAGAATTTTTACATCATGGTCGTTCGTGCTCATCGCAAACTCCTGGGGGAATGGGTTGGCGCCGCGGAAACTGCGTCATCACGGCGCGCAGCGCTCGTGGTTGAACGCTGGTGCCGAGGTTAGGGACACGCTTTGCATGAAGTCGTGAAAATACCTGCACGACGATCTTCATCTGAACCGGATCGATCAGCATTTGTATCTATCGCTCACGCTTGGCGCAGCACCTGATCGGTCGATGGTTCACAGCGAGGTCGCTATCCCATGGGATGCGGTGGCGGCACCTCGATCCCATCGCGTGGAGCGTCACGCCGCTGTATGGGCGGTTAACTCCCTCTCGTCCAGTCAGGTTGTCGTCGGGTTGATGAACACACCGCCACCCGTTTCAGGCGTTTCAAAAAATCGCGTCAACAGCGCCGACGGCAGATCGTTCTTGTGCCCACCAACCGATGGATCAAAACCGGAAAAGGTGATGCCATGAAAAAACTTCTGCTGACTCTTGTGACTCTCTCGATGCTGGCCGCGCTGTCCGGCTGCATCGTGGTGCCGCCCCGCGGCGGTTACTATGGACACCCGCATTACTACTACCGCGGCTGGTAATAAGTGATCTCGGCGGAGTGCTCATGAGCCAGCGCTCCGCCAACAGCCCGTGTGCTGGCCGCGAAGGTGACAGCGGGCATGTGGAGCTAACCGCTTCCGGCTCGTCGAGTGGCGGGTGGACCATTCATGGACCGAGCCCGAGTTCCACCGCAAGACAAGCGAGTTCCACCGCAAGACAAGGTTTATCGCGCGTCGCCTTGATCGCCTGATCTGTCGCCTTACCGGTGGAAACCGGACCAAGAGACGGCAACGTGCCACCGGCCACCGTATGATCGAATGACAGACGGCGGCCCCCTGCTGCCTGCCCGCAAAAAGCCATCGCAGGCGCTGCATCACGGCCGATGCGTTGGGCATGATTGGCATCTTCGGTTCACCGATGAATCCTTATTCGAATCGTGCAACGCTGGCCACGTGCCGGAAACAGGGAGCCTCATGAAGCGCTGGATGATCGCCGCATGTCTGCTGGCCCTTGGCCCAAGCGTCCACGCCAACACGACCGTCTGGCAACCATCGGCCGGCCACACGCAAATACCGATCTGGCCGAAAGCCACGCCCGACGGGCAGCCGGCGCCCGGTCCCGAAACCGTTAGCGTGACTCCCGCCAAAACCTATGCTGCCATCACCAACGTCACGCACCCTACGATGACGGTGTATGCCCCGCAGGGTCGGAACACCGGGGCTGCAGTGGTGGTCATTCCGGGCGGCGGCTTTCAGATACTCGCCATCGACCTCGAAGGCACCGAGGTATGCGATTGGCTGACATCCCGCGGCATCACCTGCGTGCTGCTGAAGTATCGCGTGCCGAGCGTGCCGTATGTCTGGCAATGCGATTGTCGCCCGCACAATCTGACGACGTCCGTACCGTCGTTGCAAGATACCCAGCGCACGCTGCGCCTGGTGCGCACGCACGCCGCCGAATGGCATATCGATCCGCACAAGGTGGGCGTGCTCGGATTTTCGGCCGGCGGCTATCTGGTGGCGGAGGCCAGCACGCGCTTCAAGCACGACCTGTACAAGCCGATGGATGCGACCGACAGGGAAAGCAGCCGACCGGATTTCGCCATCGCGATTTACCCCGGCCACCTCACCACAGACGGTGGCAAGTTGAATAAGAATGTCCCGGTTTCTCACGACACGCCACCGACGTTTCTTGCCCAGGCAGAGGACGACGACGTGGATGGCGTGCAGCAGTCGCTGGTCTACTACACCGCGTTGAAGAAAGCCGGCGTGCCGGTGGAAATGCACCTCTACGCCAACGGCGGCCACGCGTTCGGCCTGCGGCCCAGCAAGTTTCCGATCAGCGGCTGGCCCGCGCTGGTCGAGGTGTGGCTGCGAACGATTGGCATGGTGCAAAGCTAATCAGGCAGCGAAGCCGCTGCTGAGGTGCACCGGAACAAGCCGGCGGCCAGCTGAAAGTCGTTATCCTTCGCTATCGTTTCAAGGAAAGAATGCATGCAACGCTTGCCCGGCCTCGACTTGCTGCGCGCCCTGGCCATTGTCGCGGTTATCTGTACTCACTCGTGGCTGGTCGGCGGCATGGGGAACGGCTTCGGCTGGATCGAAAGCTATGGCTGGATGGGGGTCGATCTGTTCTTCGTTCTGAGCGGGTACCTGATTGGCCATCAGCTTTTTGTGCGCTACGAACGCAGTGGCCGGCTGGACCTGAAAGCGTTCTACCGTCAGCGCGCCTACCGCATCCTGCCTGCGTATCTGGTCGTGGTGGCGATTTATTTCGCCGCGCCCGGACTCAGAGAGCAGCCGGTGATCCAGCCGCTGTGGCAGTTCCTCACGTTCACCATGAACCTGTTCGTGGACCAGCGTGTCCCGCATGCGTTCTCTTCGGCATGGTCGCTGTGCGTCGAGGAATATTTCTACCTGCTCTTTCCACTGGCCATACTCGTGCTGGCGCCGAGAATCCGTGCGAGGCGCGTCGTCGTTGTCATGGCCAGCCTGATGCTGCTGGGCATGGCCTGGCGTGGATTTGCATGGTCGCAGTCCGCCGCGCCCGCCGACGGTGGCGTGTGGGAAATGGACATCTGGCGTTACATGCAGCTGGTCTACTACCCCACCTATGCTCGCCTTGATGGCCTGATGTGCGGCGTTGCGCTGGCCATGCTGAGCGTCTACCAGCAGCCGCTATGGCAGCGTCTTCAGCGCAATGCCAATGCGCTCGCGCTTCTGGGCATCATCGTCGTCGGCTTTGCGGCCTGGATATTCCGCGACACCCTCACCTTCGCCGCCTGCGTCTTTGGTTTCCCCATGTTGTCCATCGGCCTCGCCCTGCTTGTCGCCTCCGCCGCCAGCCCCACCGGCCTGCTCGGCAAAACGCGAGTGCCGGGCGTCGCCTGGATCGCCGGCGCGTCCTACAGCATATATCTGACGCACAAAGCCTCGCTGAAAATCGCAGTCCGCTACCTGCCCGCCTCCCTCAACCACCGCGGCATCGTGACATTTCTTTGCTGCGTACTGGTCGCCGTCGGCATCGCCGCCCTGCTCCACTATCTCGTCGAACGCCCGTTCCTTCGTCTTCGAGATCGACGTAAACGGAGCGTAGCGCTGGTCCCCGCGGCTGAAGTAGGTGGCGCTGTGCAGGAGTGAGATCTCATCGGCTAGTCACCGTTGTAGCGACCGGCACAGCTGTAGCGAGCACACTACCGATGCTGCCAATCGATACGCTGATCGCGAGGCAACGCTGCGAGAGTTTGCTGCGCATTGCCGGTTTCCCGAAAGTAGGCCGCCGCGGTCGGAAAGTTGCGCGCCAAGCTATTCAATGCCATACCAAGATAATAGCCAGGCATCTGAAGTTCCTTTGAAGGTGCGTAGCACTGATCCCGGCACAGAGCATCTCGTCGAACTCAGTTGGCAGATTTGGCTGACGGCATATGTCTTTATAAGGGCTGAATTCAAGGCTTCCTTACCGTCACTGCGTGCGAGCCGTCCGATAGCCTGGCGGCCTCTTTGTCTGCAGCCTGCGCGCACAAAGAAGAAAGATGAATCAGGCAAAAGAATTGTTAGGCTACCGCTGGTGAGGCCTAATGTCGTTGAGGCCAACATCACTATTACAGGTCGAGGAAACGGTCCATGCATATCAGCAAAAAATTTGTCGCGATGTTGGTGGTCAGTTTGCCGGTGGCCGCCTTCGCCGCAGGATCACAGGACCCGACAGCAGTGGTACTCAATCATTGCCTCAATGATGCCGCCAACGCATCGACGGCTGGCCAGACCGATTGTGAGGCGACGGCAACGCAGGCCTACGATCACCGGATGAACGCTGCGTACGCTACCTTGATGCGCAAGCTGCCGCCAAATGTCGCTGCCGATCTTCGCGCCTCGCAGAGAACTTGGCTGACCTTTCGGGATCAAGAAGCGAAAGCCCGCGGCGCGCTTTACGAAACGCGGCAAGGCACGATGTATGTGCCGATGCAGGCAGATGATGCCACCAACTTCATCCGTGATCGGGCACTGCAACTGGAAAGCTACGTGGCCGTCATGGCGATTGACCAGTGAGCGACATCAGTCTGGATCGTCCATCGATTGTTTTGCGCCGACCGAAAGGTTCCGAGCTCTATTTTTTGCTGGCTGGCGTGGGCGCCGTTCTCATCGGCATCGGCATGTCCTTTGTTCTCCTAATGCTGTTTGAAGCGATCGCACTTGGCGTGGTCGGAGGCATCGTCAGAAGCTCTTTTAGGCCAAGATTGTTTCACGTTTCGCTGAATGCAAAGGAAGCCTCTCCTCAGCGATCCAGCTAAGGCCCCCCTGCTTGAAAATTGGCCGTGTAAAAAGCGGACGGCCGTCACCGGCAGCGACGGGTGGAAATGGACATTCCCATCGATAAATTTTACGGCGAGGCACTATCTCCCCTGATCGCCTTGATGACTTTCCCATTCGCATCGAGGAAATCGATTTCGGCCGCGCCGTCGGAGGCCACCGTCATCTGGATGCGTTTGTTGCCGCCGCCATCCATCAACGACAGCAGCGCCGATCCGTCGGCGGATCTTCCCACCCAGAGACGGCGATGTCTGCTACCGTTTTCCTGGCTGTCCGAGACGGCCATACCCGCCATACGGTTGTCTTTGTCATCGACGCCCAGAAGCTGCACGACCTGGTTTGCGTTGTAGCGATCGAAGGACAGGCTGCCTCCGGAATCCACTACGTCCCCGTGTGCATCGCGCTTTCCACCGAAGATCAGGCCGCCGTTCTCCGAGCCTTCGTCGTTGAAGAAAATCATTCTCGCCTGTGGTCGGTCGACCTTGGGCTGCTCTTTTCCCTTGACGATCACGCCAGGAAATTTCGCACTGTCGGAAATCACCATCCTCAGCGTGCCATCGGGCTCGCGCACGTTGATACGGTGGACATTGATTTCATCAAACGTCGCGACAGGGCTCTTTGCGAATCCAGCCAGCATCGATACCGCAAACGCCGCCGTGAGCACACCGGAATAAATGACCAGAAAGCGTTGACCGAACATGGTTTCCCTCCGCAAAAGCGACTCGCTTGGCAAGTTGCCAAAAATATCCGCGACGGGTGATGTTCCAAGGCCAACATTGACTATCCGACATTGGCTATTTTAGGCAAGTAAAGCAATTGCCGCCGGGGGAGCCGGGCAGGCGCGCGAGTAAACAGTCGACTACTTTCAAGGACACACGTATGGTTGCGAGCAGTGTTCCGGTTCAACGCGCCACACCGGGGGAGCGCGCGAGCGCGACACCGGTGCTCATCATCGCCGCGCTCTTCGGCATGGCGCACATGTTGACCAACGGACAGTACGGTTTTCATCGAGATGAGTGGCAATTTCTCAGCGATGCCCAGCGTCTGGATTGGGGCTTTGTGCCCTACCCGCCGCTCACCGCCGCGCTGGAGCACCTGGGCCTGAAGATGTTTGGCCTGTCGCTGATTGGCCTGCGGTTGTTTTCGGTGCTCGCGCAGATGCTGGTGATTATTGCCAGCGGGCTTATGGCGCGCGACCTGGGTGGTGGACGGCTCGCACAAACCTTTACGGCGGTCGCTGTCGCGCTGTCGCCATTGCCCTTGTTCTGGGCGACGGAATTCCAGTATTCCTCGTTCGACCTGCTGTGGTGGGTGCTTATCGCGTGGTGCACGATTCGCCTGCTGCGGGACGACGAGCCACGCTGGTGGATGGCCATTGGCCTATTCGCCGGGCTCGGCATGCAGACCAAGTATTCGATGACGTTCGAGCTCGCCGGCGTGCTGGTGGGCGTATTGCTCACCGACGCACGGCGATATGTCGCCAATCGCTGGTTCTGGGTTGGCGGCGCCATCGCGTTACTGATATTTGCGCCCAACCTGGTGTGGCTGATCCGGCACGACTTCATCTCGTACCATTTTCTTCAAGGTATCCACGCGCGCGACGTGCATCAGGGCCGTGCCGACGGTTTCCTGCGCGATCAACTTCTGCTGGGTGCCAACCTGTTCGCTGCACCTGTCTGGCTGGCGGGCCTGTTCGCTTACTTCAAGCATCGCCACTATCGCATGCTGGCCTGGATGTACGTGGTGCCGGTCGTGCTGTTCCTGCTTGCCCGGGGACGCTTCTATTACACCGGCGGCGCTTACCCCATGGTGCTGGCCATGGGCGCGGTTGTGAGCGAACGATGGTTGCGCACGCTGCGCCCGACCTGGAAATACGGAATCTCTTCGCTGGCCTTTGCGGGCGTCTTCGCCGTCGGCATCTACGCGACCTTGCGCATCGTGCCCATCGCATCGAGCGGTCCGTTGCGCGACTTTGCGCTCAAAAACAACACCGACCTACGCTAGGAAATCGGCTGGGACGAAATCGTCGCGCGAGTGGCGACCATACGTGATGCGTTGCCTGCCGAACAGCAAGCCAGCTTGGGCATTGTGGTGGGCAACTATGGCGAGTACGGCGCCATAGCGCTACTGGGTCAGCGCTACCATTTGCCCGTGCCGATCAGCGCGGTCAATACGGGATGGTTGCGAGGCTATCCGCAAACGCCGCTCGGCACATTTATCGTGCTGGGAAGTTCGCACGAGCGCGCCGATGAGCTCTTCACCCAGTGTCGCCTGGCTGGCCACACGGCTAATGCCCTGGGTATAGCCAATGAGGAAACCATGGATCACCCGGATATCTTCGTATGCGGCCCCACGCGCAAGCCATGGAGCGAGCTTTGGAAGCACGGGCCGGAGTTTGGCTGATTTACTGGCAACAGCCAGAAGTCTTCGCGCAGAAAACTAGGGTTCGTTCCCTGCATTCAGCCCCACCCGGTGCTGTGTGCCCCATTCGTTGCGCTTCAGCAAAAAATACACCCAGCCCAGCGTGGCGCCGGCATGACGCATCAGCTGGAACGAGAACGGTTCGATGACCGAGGCGAGCAGCGCCATGGCGAAACTCGACGTGCTGCTGTCGCCACTCCAGCGACGATACAGATGCACCGACCACGCCTGAAATGCCAGATCGATGGCGATCTTGAGCAGAATGATCGTCAGAACCGGCAGCACGATGGTGAAGCGACCGCCGAACAGGAAGGCGAGCAGCAGGCCGAAGGCGGCGAGGCCGTAGAGCGGCTGCACGGTATCGAAGGCCTTGACCGGCAGCATCAGCGTGCCGAGCGTGCCGTAGCGGCGGTTGCCGATCATGCTGCGATACCAGTACTGCGTCTGTAGAAAGCCGGCGAACCAGCGCCGCCGCTGGCGCAGAAAACTCGGCAGCGTGCTGGGCGCATCGGTGCGCGCTTTCGCCGTGCCGATCACGCGCACGTCCCAATCCAGGCCGCGGTCGAAGGAATAGCGACGCAGCCGGTGGATCAGCTCGTAGTCTTCGACCAGACAATCCGGATCGAAGCCGCCGACGGTCAACACCGCCTCGCGCCGGAAGCACGCAAACGCGCCGGAAATCAGCAGCAGGCTGTGCGCGCGCATCCAGGCGTAGCGCGAAACGAAATTGCGGATGTATTCGTAAGTCTGAAACCACTGGAAGAAACGCCCGCTGAGTGTGCGACTGCACACCGGTGACAGCAGGCCCGCGGCAACTACCAGCTGCGGCAACGCCGCGAAGGCGTTGGCCATCGCCGCACACGCTTCCGGTTCGAGCAGGGTGTCCGCGTCCACCGTCATCACTGTTTCGGTAGTCATCAGCAGCATCGCCGCGTTCAGCGCGCGCGCCTTACCACCGTGCGGCACGCGCAGCCAGCGCATCGCAGGATAAAGCGAACTCGGCTCGCTGAGCTTGCCTTCACCGGGATCGACGAGGCCGAAGCGGCTCGCGAGCAGCTGTGCGGTGCCGTCGGTCGAACCGTCGTCGGCGATCACGATCTGTGTCGGCACGCTGGTCTGCGCGAGCAGCGCATTGAGCGTGATCGGCAGCACCGCGGCTTCATTGTGCGCGGCGACGATGACGCCCAGCGTTGGAGTCGGCCGGCTCGCCGGCGCGGCCGGCAGCGGCCTCATCAGCGACAGCGATTTCCACGCTACGAACAGCAGCAGCGCCGTATCGTAAATCACGTAGGCAATACCGGTGGACCACGCGCCGACACCGTGCAGAAAGAACGCGCGCGCGAACAGCACCAGCCACAGCACCATCACGCCGCCGTGGATCATCACGCTGATCACCGGCGTACGCACCGGCGAGATGCGCGGCGAGGCAAGCGCCAGCGCGCGATCGAGAGAACCGAGGGGCGTATCCATCAACCTTCTTCCGTTTCGATGGCGGCAACCTGCGCGAGCCGGGAGTACCGGAAGTCGCGGATGCGAGTGTTCATGGGCAACGATGGATCACACTGGCGCATTACGGCAGCATGCGCCGAAGGACCGAATGGCGATCGATCCACTGGTGCTTCAGGGCGCCCAGAATGTGCAGTGCCAGCACTACGTAAAGCGCGTAGCCAAACCAGGTGTGCAAGGTACCCAGCCGGGTATGCAGCTGCTCTTTCAGCGCGGGGTCGAGATGCATCAGAAAACCCATGCGCGGCCACGGCACAAGGCCGAACAGATGCATCGGATGCGTCGCCGCGGCGTTCCACGCCGAATCGTGCGCCCATCCCGACAGCGGTAGCGCGAAGATCAGCACGTACAGCGCGATGTGTGCCACGTGCGCCGCGGTTTTCTCCCAGCCGGCAAAGACGCCCGGCAGCGATGGCGGCCTGTGTGTGAGCCGCCACAGGACGCGCACGATGGCCAGCCCCAGCACCGTAATGCCGATAGACTTGTGCGTGTCGATGACAAAGCGCACGGACGTATCTGGCAACACCGAAGTCGGCAACAGCGACGCCGCGAGACCCAGCGCGATATTGGCGAGAATCAGCAGCGCGATCGTCCAGTGCAGCAGCATCGCCACGCGCGTGTATTTCAGCGCGTCCTCGGTGATGGAGGCTGTCGACATGGTCGATCCTAGCTTGGTATCCGGCACCGCTCGAAGGGGGGCACCTTTCATGGGAGGGGAAGTTTTCACGACGATCTGCTTTGGTGGGGCAAGGGGGGGACTCGTTGGCGGCTCACCGGACAACACATAGATCGTCGCCTTGGCGCTAGCTTAGCCAGACCCGCGCCGAATCGCTGCACATACGACGCAAGCAGAGCCAGAAACCGGGGGCGGCGTCATGACGCACCAGCAGCGAGAATCGTTCTCGGAAAGTGTGCAAGCTTCCGCAGAGCGCTTTGTAGGTTGGGGTTAAGCGCAGCGCACCCCAACATGAGTCCGCGCCGATGTTGGGGTGCGCTGCGCTTGGCCGTCAGAGACGCTTTAGCCGTGTTCCACTGACCTTATGAGATGAACGTCGCCGGGGCGTGCAGGTTGACGTCTGCGACGATGGCTAACCGGTCACGCACGCGAGGTATGACAGTTCGATGGCACTACCCGCCGCTTTCCGCGTCGGCCCAGGTCAACGGAGCGGTGCCCGTCGCCCGGCCTGCACACAACTCAAAGCTTCGCCGAATCTTTCCAAAGATCCGTGCCGCCGTCGGTCGCGTACTTGTCGATCTCGGCCAGCTCCGCGGCGGAGAAGTCGAGCGAATGCACTGCATCCAGCGAGTTGTCCAACTGCTCGACGGTGCGCGCACCGATCAGGGCCGAGGTTACGCGCGGATCGCGCAGCACCCAGGCGATCGCCATCTGCGCCAGCGTTTGTCCGCGACGTTCGGCGATCGCGTTGAGCGCGCGAATGCGTGCAATGTTTTTCTCGCTGAGCTGCTCCTTGCTCAGCGAGCCGTCGCGCGTGGCCCGGGCATCGGCAGGCACGCCGTCGAGGTACTTCGACGTGAGCAGCCCCTGGGCCAGCGGCGAAAACGCGATGCAGCCGGTGCCGAGGTCTTCCAGCGTGTCGAGCAGGCCGTCTTCGATCCAGCGGTTGAACATGGAGTAGTTCGGCTGGTGGATAAAAAGCGGCACACGCTCCTCGGCAAGGATGGCGGCCGCCTTGCGCGTGAGTTCGGGCGAATAGCTGGAAATACCGATATACAGCGCCTTGCCCTGGCGATGCATGTGCGCCAACGCACCCATGGTTTCTTCCAGCGGCGTGGTGGCATCGACGCGGTGCGAATAGAAGATGTCGACGTAATCCAGGCCCATGCGCTTGAGCGACTGATCCAGGCTGGCGATCAGATACTTGCGGCTGCCGCCGATGCCGCCGTAAGGGCCCGGCCACATATCCCAGCCGGCCTTGCTGGAGATGATCAGTTCATCGCGGTACGGCGCAAGATCGGTCGCCATCACGCGGCCGAAATTCTCCTCGGCCGAACCATACGGCGGACCGTAATTGTTGGCCAGATCGAAGTGCGTCACGCCGCGATCGAACGCGCGTCGCAACATGGCGCGTCCCGTCTCGAACACATCCGCCCCGCCGAAGTTCTGCCACAGCCCCAGCGAAATGGCCGGCAGGTCGATACCGCTGCGGCCACAGCGGCGATAAGGCATCAGGTCATTGTAGCGATTCGTCGCCGCTTGATAGGTCACGTGAATTCTCCGAGGATTGGATCGAGTGCTGAGCGGACCGAATGTTATCGGCCGCATGATGAAAGACGCGCCAAGCTGAGCCCAATAGCTCCAGCGCACCGAGTATTGATTATCGCGCCAGATGGCGACCTACTCGCCGATGCGAAACGGCGAACATATTCGTGACTTTGCTGGCAGAGAACACGCCGCCAAGCAAGACATCGATGAACACTTGCAGACGAGACCGGGTCTGCGTCGTGGACATAGCGATTACCCCTTGAACACCGGCGTCCCCATCGCAAACGACGCCTTGACGATGAGACCGTCGACAACTTCGTACACGCAGACCATCTCGATTACTCCGTTGCCTTGAGGGAAGTTACGAGTGATTTGCTCGAGGTCGACGACGATATGCCCCATGACCAGTCGGCTGACCAACTGAGCGTGGAGATCGGGTTCGGCGAAGCGGAGCCGCATGCGCTCTCGCATTTCTTTGTGACCATGCGCGATCCTTTCGCCGTGGAGCACGAACTGCTCGGCCTGGACGGAATACGTGGCAAGCCATGCCTCCATGTCCTTCGCGTTATACGCATCCAGTTGACGCTGAACGACGGCTGCTGCATCCGACGATTTCACTCGATAACTCCTCATTATTGAAAACGGCGCCCGATCCAATCCGCCATCGGCGAGTTGCGACATAACGATGCGCGGCTAGGCCGACACCGCTTGCGACTCGATATAAGCACGAATGCGATCCGCCTCGGCGCGGGTCACGGGGTTGTACACGATCATGCCGAGGTCGGGTCGACCGTCGACGGCGAAGGCGGAAAACTCGAGTTCCAGCAAACCGAGTTCGGCGTGATGCAAACGCTTGAGACCTTCACCGTACGCGTTGACGTCGTTGGCCAGCCATAGCGCTTCGAACTCGGGGCTGAGCCGGGACAGCTCTTCCACAAACTGGCCGATCTCCGCTGTTGCACCGGCACGTGCCGCGTCCGCGCGAAACGCGCCCACGACGAAACGGGCCACGCTTTGCCAGTCTTCCTGCGCGGCGCGAACGCGTGCATCGGCAAAGATCATTCGAAGAATATTCCGCTCGTTCGGAGCCAGCGCACCGTAGTCCGTGAACAGCACGGCAGCGGGCCGGTTCCACGCGACCACGTCCCACAGCGGCGTCTTGACGATGGCCGGACTGACTTCCATCGCATCGAGCACGCGCTGCAGGCGCGGCGTGACGCCTTCGGCGGCCTTGTAACGCACCTCGGGCGGATGACCGAGGCCGAGCATGAACAGGTGCTCGCGTTCGGGTTCGGTCAGCATCAGCCCCTTGGCGATGCGGTTGAGCACGTCAGCCGAAGGTGCCCCGCCGCGGCCCTGCTCCAGCCACGCGTACCAGGTGGGGCTGATGTTGGCGCGCTGGGCAACTTCTTCCCGACGCAGGCCCGGCGTTCGCCGGCGACCGCTGGCGAAGCCAAAAGAGGCTGGATCGAGCCGGGTGCGTCGATCTCTCAAATAGATACCGAGTGCGTTGCCTGGTGGGACGGACATGAGCATCCTGTTGGTTTATATACCATGATAATGCCACTACTTTACCCTTATGAGCGCAGGACTAGTCTAGGCGAATATTCACCACTGGAGACTGCTTATGCGCATATTTCTCACCGGCGCGACCGGCTTTATCGGCTCTCGCATCGTGCCCGAGCTGCTGGCGGCCGGCCATCAGGTTCTCGGTATGACACGTTCGGAACAAGGCGCGCGCACGCTCGCTGCCGCTGGCGCCGAGGTGCACCACGGCCAGTTGGAGGATTTGGACAGCCTGCGCAGCGGCGCTGCCAAGGCCGATGCGGTGATCCACACCGCGTTCGATCATGATTTTTCGAACTTCGTCGCGAACTGCGCGAAGGATAGTCAGGTGATCAAAGCACTGGGTTCAGTGCTGATCGGTTCGAGCCGCCCACTGCTAATCACCTCGGGTACGGGCATGGGCAGCACCATGCCGGGCAAACCCGCCACCGAGGACGTGTTCAATAAAGCACATCCCAACCCGCGATCCGCTTCGGAAATCGCCGGCGAGGAGATGCTGGCCGCTGGCGTTGCGGTGTCGGTCATGCGGCTTCCGCAGGTGCACGACACGGTCAAGCAGGGTCTGGTCACGCCGCTGATCGAGGTGGCTCGCGCCAAGGGCGTGTCGGCCTATGTCGGCGAAGGACTCAGCCGATTCCCCGCAGCGCACGTGCTCGACGTGGCCCGGCTCTACCGGCTGGCCATCGAGAAGTGCGAGCCCGGTGCGCGCTATCACGCGGTCGACGAGGAAGGCGTGTCTGCGCGCGATATCGCGCAAGCGATCGGCGACGGACTGGGCGTGCCGGTGAAGTCCATCTTGCCGAATGAAGCGGCTGATCACTTCGGCTGGCTGGGCGGATTCGTTGGCCTGGATATGCTGTCGTCGAGCGAGTGGACGCGCAAGGTTCTGGGCTGGGAGCCCAGCGGCCCGAGTCTGCTGGATGATCTGAGGGAGATGGATTATTCCGCAGCGGGTTGAGCCACCGCTGTGATCGCAGTCGAAGACGTGAGGTGCCTCCGCCCGTAGGTTGGCGGTGAGCAAAGCGAACCCCAACATGAAACGCCTCGGCGCTGGATTTACGGGTCGGTGATTCGGCCCGCCTTTCCGACCATCCACTGCGTAAATGCTCGTTGCTGCGCCGTGCCGCCACAGCCGCTGCAATCACCGCCAATCAATCTAATCGCGCCCTGCGACTACCCCTCATGATCCTGCTCGCGCGTGTCGAAGTACAACAGGGTCATGCCTTCACCGGGGCGGGTTTGGCGGCCGCTCATGGTCGCAATGCCATTGGTGGAGCAGCGGAAGATCCAGGCCATCACCCAGGGCGCCCTGCCGTCCTGCAGGGCGAGCAGGCAGCGCACCTCGCCGAACAGCGGCGCATCGGTGATCGGATGCTTGCCGATCGGCACCTGCTTGAACTTGTTCTGCACGATCCACTGCCGCGGTGTGGGCAACGCCTGCAATTCCGCGCTGGTGGGATTGAGCAACAGGCCGATGCCGGAATGCCCGCTGACGGATTTGGCCACCCAGCGCTCGGGGCTGCTCCATTGCGTGGCGTGCACGGCGGCGTCCTCGACCCAGTGACAGGCTTCATGCGCGGCCAGCGGCAGATCGGCAAGGCTGCCTTTGTGTATGCCGTCGTACCAGGCCGGATGGCTGTGCCAGTTGACCTGATGCGCGGCGCGCATCTTCGCTTCGGCCATGGCGCGATCTTCGATCGAGAGGTCGGAAAAGATCAGCCGGTTCCACACGTGGGCGTAGCGCCTGGAGCGATCCGGGCTGTAGAGATGGCCGTCTTCGACGATGACATCGCGCCAGTCGTGCACGTCGACGTTCCACCAGTGGCGCGCGCCGTCGAAATCCGGCCAGCTCAAACCGTCGCGCGGACGATCCTCGATCAGCACCGTGTCGGCATGCGGGGCGAGCCACCGGCGCGAATGATCCACCCACGATGTCCCTCGCGGCAGCGGATCGTGCGGCAGTAAATGGACGTCCATATCGTTCGCCCGACGCTGCGCCAGATGCATGGTGTGGAAGGTGGGCAGCATCGAGGTGAAGGCCTGAATTTCCACCCAGGCCAGATCGAACGGCTGCGTCGGGTGCTCGGTGAACGCCATGTCCAGCGCCAGAACGTCCGCCCGCGCGCCGGGCCACGCCACGCGTTCGGGGTGCAGATGCGGCTGCAGTGCCGTCACCAGATGGCCGATCTTGCGGTCGAGCGCGGTGCGCAGCGCACGATTGCCGACCGCGTAATGGTCGGACAACAGGCTTTGCGGCAGGTGCGGCGCGCGGGTATCGGACAGGGCGCGCGCGAACTTCGCTTCACCGACGAATTCGAGATGCACGTGAGGTAAGGCGTTCATGCCAAGGCCTCCGCCGCTTGCGGCACGTAGGCATCGTCACAGGCCAGCGAAGCCATCCACTGCAATGTGGTTTTCCAGTCGCCGAGTCGCAGTGCCTGCTGGCGCAGCACATCGGCGAAAGTACGCTGGATCAGCGCATCGGCCAGATGCCGCTCCCAGTAGCTGCGCTCGGCGGGGTCCTTGGCCCGCGGCGCCACGCGCGACCACCAGCGTTCGAAATGTTTGGGCGTGTCCGACACCGTATCGCGGTTCCAGTCGATCCACTGGGCGCGCAAGCCGTGCCGGCGCGCACGCCATTTGTTTTCATCGATGCATGCACGCGACCACACCGGGCCCTGTCTGCCGGCTCGAATTTCCAGCTGCAGCGTTTCGGCCTCCCATTTCAGCAACGTGGCGATCAGGCCGATGCGTACCGGATCGGGATGCGTGTCCATGATGCGAATTTCCAGCGTGCCGTAGCGATGATGCAGGCGAATGTCCTGCCACAAGCCCTGGTCTTCGCCGAGGCAGCCCACGGCGCGCAGCCGGTCCACGTGCGCCTGATAGTGCTGCTCGCTTTCCCACGCGTCCGACGTACCCATGCGCGGATAGCGGTCCAGCAGGCTGTGGCGCCACGATTGCAACCCGGTGTCGCGACCTTCGAAAAACGGCGAGCTGGCGGACAGCGCCAGCACCTCCGGCAACACATGCCGCAGCCGGTTCATGATCGCCATGCGCGGCGCGCCCAGCTCGAAGCCCAGATGCAGATGCATGCCGAAACTCAGCGCGCTGCGCGACACGTCGCGGTACTCGTCGATCAGACTCGCATAGTGCGGAAAGTCGGCCCCCTCATGCAGCGGCTGTTGCTGCCACGTCGAGGTCGGATGGACGCCGGCGATGAGAATGCGCTGCCCCTGCGACGCGGCCTGACGACGCGCCTGCCCACGCATCAACCGCACGCACGACAGCAGCTCCGGCACGGTTTGGCACACGCGCGTCTTGGTTTCGATGACGCAGCGGTGGATCTCCTTATCCATCAATCCCTCCGGAATCGTCGCCTCGACGAAGTCCGCCGAAAAATCATGCGCGACCAGTTCTCCCCGGTCGTCGATGATCTGGATCTCTTCTTCCATACCCAACGTGATCATGCCCCTGCTCCTTTGATAGCCCCATCCGCGAATTCGGACAGGGACACACATAGTTAAACAGGCAGGCGTGACCGAGCGGCGGAAAGCTTGCATTCCGCGATCGATTACTGGGCGTCGGGATGTGACGGCCAAGCCAGCCGGAAAACGGACGCACAAAAAAGCCCCGGCATCACCGGGGCTCGTCCATCAGCGGATGTCGTTCGGTGGCGATTCGATCAAGCGTCGTTTTCCATCTGCCATGCGCGCCGCCGGCAACGCAGGCTCAGGAATTTTGCTTGGTCGTCGGCCACGGCGCCGCTTGCCAGCAGGCTTCGTAGTATTGCTTGAGGGTACTGCGGACCGGTTCGAGTTCGAAAGTGAAGCCGTTGCGGAACGCGTTGGTTCGGCCGGCAACCCAGGCGCCGACGGACGGCGCGTAGATGATGTACTGCAGGCGCGCCGGCGGATAGGTGCGCGTCATGCTGATCGACTCGCTGGCCACCTCGGCGCCACCGCTTTGCTGAGTCAGGATCTCCTGCCGGTTGAGCTCGAAATACGAGCGCGTTCCGCGCATGACGATATCTTTGGCGCGCTCGTTGCCGACCTTGTTGATCGCCGTGAGAATCACGCGCCCGGGTTTGCACTCGATCGTCATGCGATGTTCGCCGTGACGATCGACCTGATCGAGGGTGAGGTAGGGGCCGGTGGACAATGTCTGATACTTCGCTACCAGCGGCAGCCGTCCATTGTTGGCCAGCCCCGAGGCCATCATCTGGTCGGCGGAGAGCCATACGGTCCCGTTGGATGCCGTGCCCGGCGTGGGCGCGAGCGCCGCGGGGTCGATGCCCATGTCCTTCAGATAGCCGGCGACGTCGCCGGATGGCTGCGTCGACTGGCTGGAGCCGGCGGTCGACGCCGACGTGGCCGGATAGGCAGAAACGCCAATGCGATCGCTGCCGGTCGGCGCCCAGCGGTAAAGGCCGCCGAAGTAAGCATACGCACAGGCACCCACGCAGATGGCCGTATTCGACTCGCCCTTGCGCCGTGGCTTGCCCAGGTGGGTGACCATCGAGCCCGTGCGGAACAGTCGACCCAGGGCCATGCCGGCGCTGACGCTACCGCTGGAGGAATTGAGATAAATGTCCGAGCCGCTGGGAATCTTGCCGGATCGGATCAAAGCGCCGACGCGCTGCGGCGCATCCTCGTCGATCGTGCCGTACAGATAGACCTGCGGTACATCGGTGACAGCAAGCGTCAGCCGGTCATCGGTGACCTGAACGGCGAGCTGGTCGGCCGCCGCGTGCGACGAGCTTCGGGAGCCACTCCGCGCCTGGACGATCGAGATCGACACGAGACCGACGGCAAGCAGCAGGAGGCGCAGGGCAAGGCGCGGATTCACGACCGCGCAGCGGGAAACGTTTTTCATACCGATAGCGTTTGGCACTGCCACTCCCGAAAGTCCGACTGCGCAGTGTCGTCAGTGGCAGATGTCCCGCGAGTGAATGCGGCAAGTTCTGCCGTAGATTGGTGTGAGCGCAGCAAACCCCAGCATCGGAGGCCACCGCGCTGGGGTTCGCTGCGCTCACGCCTCACGGAGCAACTTTTTCTCAGGGAATCAGCCGGCGCTCGCGCAGCGTGGCAAACACGTTGAAGAACGCATCGTCGCTGGGCTGATAGTCGAGAAAACCCATGCGCCGACTTTTCGACATGTCGGTGACCACTTCGATCGGCCGGCCCAGATCGGCATCGGTATGCCAGGGCGAGATGAGCCGGTCGATATCCGGCTCGACCAGCCCACGCTGTGCGGCGATCTCGCGCCAGATATCGGCGTCGCCGTCCATCTGCGATGCCAGCGGCTCGATCGTGCCGTCGAACGGCGCCGCGTCGAGGCCGAACCAGTCGGCGAGGCGCGACCACATCCAACTCCAGCGGAACACGTCGCCGTTGACGATATTGAATGCCTCGTTGGCGGCGATGGCGTTCGTCGACGCCCACAGCAGGTGCTTGGCCAGCTGACGCGCGTCGGTCATGTCGGTGAGGCTGTTCCATTGCGCGGCGGAGCCGGGAAAACGAAACGGACGCCCGGTGAATTGGCAGATGGACGCATAAACCGCCAGCGTGGTGGCCATGTTCATCGCATTGCCGACGGCCACGCCGGTAATCGTGTGCGGGCGATGCACGCTCCAGCTGTAGCCGTCGCGCGCGGCCGCGGCAAACACTTCGTCCTCCTGCGCGTAATAGAAATTTTCGACATCGAGACGACCCTGCTCCTCGCGGAACGGCGTCTGCGGCAGCACGCCTTTGCCGTAGGCCTCGAACGGTCCGAGATAGTGTTTGAGACCGGTGACCAGCGCGACATGGCGCACGCTACCGGCCGGACGCAATGCATCGAGAAGATGCCGCACCATCGAGCCATTGACGCGAATGTTCTCCGCCTCGGTCGCCTGCCGCGACCACGTGGCGATGAACACATGCGACGGCGCGACGTCGGCCAGCGCGGCGCGCGTGCCTTCGGCGTCGGTGAGATCCACTGCCACCGGTGTCACGCCATCCTGCGCCGGCGGTCGACGCGCGGCGCCGGCCACCGGCCAGCCCTTTTCCACCAGAAGTCGCGCGGTCGCGCTGCCGACGATACCGCTGGTTCCTACCACGAGCGCTTTGTTCATGAGTATCTCTGCAAGAATGATCGTTCAAAATAAATCCGCCGCGACGACAAACCAAGTCGGCACCAAAAGGTAACCACCGTCATGAAACCCGGATCACCCGACGAGCAATGGCTGGAAGACTGCGCGCCGCGCCGCGTACTGGAGCTGTTCGCCACCAAGTGGACCAGCATGATCCTGCACGCCCTGCATGTGCGGCATGAGGGCCATGCGCGCTCGGGCGTGCTGCTGCACAGCCTGCCCGGCATTTCGCAGAAAATGCTGACCCAGACCCTGCGCGAACTCGAGGCCAGCGCCCTGGTGCATCGGCACGTGCACGACACCGTACCGCCCGAGGTCGATTACTCGCTCACACCGCTGGGCCAGCGCATGATCGAGCCGATCGAGCTGGTCTACGAATGGGCGCGCAGCAACGCTTCGGCGCTGGATGAATTGAAGCCGCGCCGGACGTCGCGACGGCGCTGATTCAATGCGCGGATGAAGCCTCGGCCGCTGCAGTTGTGCTCAACAGCTGCTGCAGCTTCAGGTAGACCCCGTTGCTCCAGCCGAACCCGATCACGTTGTCCTTGTAGCCTGCGCTGATTTTTACGTCGGCATTGCCGCTGACCATGTTGTATTTCTCGCGGATGGTGCCGTCGTCAGCGAAACTGCGGTCGATGGTGCCGGTGAATTCGCCGGCAATCCGTCGCGCATCGCCGTGGAAACCGTAGGCATCGAGGCCGGACGCCGCGAGCCAATGGGTCGGCGCCCAACCGAACGGCGCATCCCACTGCGCACCGCTGTCGTGGTCGCTCATCTGCAACCCGCCCCTGCGCTCGAAAACGCCGAGGTTCTTGCGCAGCGCGTCGGCCTGCGCCGGCGATGCCACGCCGGCCCATAGTGGATAGAAGGTCGTGACGAAGCGGTAGTTCGACGATTGGCCGGCGACGAAGTCGTAGTCCATGTACAGGCCCTTGTCGGCACGCCACAGGTAGCGATCGATCGCCGTTTTGCGCGCAGCGGCAGCAGCGCTCCAGCGTCGTGCATCGGCGTCGTTGCCCAGTTCGATGGCGAAATCATGCAGATCGCGCTCGTAGCGGTAGAGCAGACTGTTGAGATCGACGGTCGCGTACCGGTGGGTGGAGCCGCCGAAAGGCCCGGCGCGAAAAGTCGTATCGAAACCCGATTCGCGCATCGCGCGATCGCCGAGATAAAAATCGGCCGTGAGTCGATAGCCGTTGGCCCAGGCCCCGGCGCATAGCGTCGAGGCCTGGATGTCGCAGCTGGTTTTTTTCAGCCGTGCAGCCTGCGCCGCAGCCGGATGTTTGGTGGCCCTGATCAGGTAGCCCGGATCATCGGCCGAATGCGCGAGCAGCCAGCGGATCACCCCGGGCAAGTACTCGCTATCGAACTCCGGCACCGGCGTAGCGCCACCGTAATCGAAGTAGCGGGCCAAGCCGGTAGTGCCGGCGAGATGCTCTTTGCGCGTCCAGGTCGAATAGTCGCGCACCGCCAGCGGGTAAGCCTGCGCCAGCCACGACTTCGCGTCCGCGGTGGTCTTGAAACTGGCCGGATCGTCCAATACGGCACGGATCATGGCGCCGAGAAACGGTGGCTGCGAGCGCGTGAGGTAATAGGTGCGGTTGGCGTTGAGCACGGCGCCATAGTGCTGCACCTCGAACAGCGCGTTATCGACCATGCCTTTCGCCATCGCCTCGCGACGATCGGCAAGCAGACCAAGCACGATGAAGTAGCTGTCCCAGCCATACATCTCGTTGAAGAAACCGCCCGGTACGACGTACGGATGCGGCAGGTAAAGCAGACCCTGCTCGGGCAGCGCCGTCGGTGAAAAATCGCCGATCTTGCCGATTGCCCGAGGCAGTATGCGTACCTGGACATGACAATGGCTTACGACATCGGCAAGG
This sequence comes from Rhodanobacter sp. K2T2, assembly GCF_013408815.1. Taxonomy (NCBI): domain Bacteria; kingdom Pseudomonadati; phylum Pseudomonadota; class Gammaproteobacteria; order Lysobacterales; family Rhodanobacteraceae; genus Rhodanobacter; species Rhodanobacter sp. K2T2. Next base: position 126,977 of record NZ_JACCCA010000010.1, read on the forward strand.
TCGGGCGATGGCAACAGATCGGCCGGTAGATAGAGCGCCGCGCGCGTGCCTGTATCGCCGTCGCGCAACGCCGAGCAGTCGTCCATCGAGCGCGTCAGCGTATCCCAGGCGTGGTCGATGAAGAGCCGCGTTTTCTGCGGATCGGGCTGCGCGGCCGACGCATTGAGCGCGAGCAGCAGCGATGCAAAAGCGACAACATATCGAAACGGCGTTTTCATGGAAAAGGACTCGGTGCTGGGCGAGGAACAGGCCCATGTAGACGCCTTGTCGCGACGGCGGGCTTCGGATCGAGGTCAGAACCATGCCACAGGATGGCTTTGATTTCGCCATGACCATCGGATAATAACGATCGGACAAGCAAAGTCGGCTCGACCTATTCTGCGATACAGCGCTGGTTTTTCGTCAATCATCTCGGGGATCGATCCATGCAACGACGGCAATTTCTGCGCGGCGCCGGCGCCACGCTGGCGGTGGCGTCCACGGCAGGGCTCGCCGCCTGCGCACGCCAGCCTTTGCTCGCGGCGCCCAAAGCGGGCGCGCTGGTATCGCCACCGAGCGCCCCATCGGCGGACATGCTGCACCTGGCACCGATCCGCGCAGAGCCCGATCGCATCACCGGCGTGTACGTCTGCACGCGTCCGTTTCGTGCCGCCGGGCCGCGGATCGAAACGCGGCGGCTGGGTGAAAAAACGCTCGTGCACAACTATGGCCACGGCGGCAGCGGCTGGTCGTTGTCGTGGGGATCGAGCGCGCTGGCCCTGCGTCTGGCGCAGGACACCGGCGTGCGCAAGCTCGGCGTGATCGGCTGCGGTGCGCTGGGTCTCACCTCGGCACTGCTGGCGCAGCGCGCCGGGCTGTCGGTGCGCATCTATGCCAAGGCGCTGCCGCCGGACGTCTATTCGATGCGTGCGTCCGGCCTGTGGACGCCCGACTCGCGCATCTGCGATGCGCAGCACGCGCCGGATTTCGGCGCGCGCTGGGAAGACATGGCGCGCACGTCCTACGCCATGTATCAAAGCCTGCTCGGCCTGCCCGGCCGGCCGATCGAATGGATCGACGGCTACTCGCTTTCCGACACCCCGTTCGACCAGCCGCATCCGTCCAAGGTCACCGACGAGCCGGACTACGGCGACCTGCGCGGCCGCATCCGTGAATTGACCCCGCGCACGGTCGATATGCCACCCGGCAGCACCCCGTTTCCGCAGCCGTACGTGCATCGCTACACCACGATGATGTTCAACATCAGCACCTACGCGCGCATGCTGATGTCGGACTTCTTGACCGCCGGCGGCAAGATCGAGGTACGCGAATTCGATCATCCGCGCGAGCTGCTGAAGCTGCCCGAACGCACCCTGATCAATGCGACGGGCTACGGCGCGCGGGCATTGTTCGACGATGATTCGATCATCCCCGTGCGCGGACAGACCGCGCGACTGATTCCGCAGCCGGAAGTCACCTACGCCGTAAACACCGAGCACGTCAGCATGGTTCCGCGCAGTGACGGGCTGCTGATTCAGGCGTTTGGCGACAACGGCAATTTCAACAATAGCGACGTGACGCCGAACCGGGCCGCGTCCGAGGCGGCCGTGCGCCAGATCGCAGCGCTGATGTCCCGCATGCGTCGCGGCTGATCAACCACTGATTTCGGGACGCACGCTTGCGCGTTGGCGCGCTTTGCCAAACCACGGCAGCAGCAGCGTGCCGAGTGCCAGCACCACGATGCCGACCAGCGCACCGGCTTTGACGTACGCCAGCGTGGCGTAAAGCACGTACGCGCTGGTCGCACAAAAAAGAATCGGCAGGAACGGGTACAGCGGCACCCGGAACGGCCGCGGCGCGTCCGGAAAACGCACACGCAGCACGATCACGGCTGCGCCGCTGAGTACCAGAAAAAACCAGTACACCGGCGAAACAAAGTCGACCAGAGTAGCGAAGGCGCCATGAGTCAGTCCCGCCACTGCCGCCTCCACCAGCGCCACGCCGCCGATGGTCAGCAGAGCCGAAGCGGGTATGCCGCGTGCGCCATCCCATTGCCCCACCGAACCGAGCAGGCCGCTGTCTCGCGCGACGGCATAGGTGGTGCGTGCGCCCGCAATCAGCAGCGCATTGATCACCGCGATCGAGGTGACCGCCACCGCGCCCACCACCAGCCACTCGCCGGTGCGACCGAAAGCCAGATACATCGCCGTCGCCGCCGGCGCATTGCTGGCAGCCAAGCCCGCGTGACCCAGGCAACGCACATAGGCCCAGTTGACCAGCGTGTACAGCACGGTAACCAGCGACATACCGCCGATCAGGGTCATCACAATGCCGCGCGGCCCGGCACGCAGCTCGGCGGACAACGTCGCCGCGTCGCTCCAGCCGCCGTAGGCCAGCATCACGAAAATCATCGCTGTACCGTAGGCAGTCGATGGCGGCACCGGCGCATCGTTGAGCGGCGGCATGCCGTGAATAGCCATCCATACGCCGGCCGCACCCAGCGCCAGCATGCCGCACACCACGATGGCCACAAAACCGGTCTGCGCACCCATGCCGGTGCGCACGCCGCGCAGATTGATCACGCACAGCAATACGATCGTGCCGACCGCCAGAAAGCCGGTGCCGTGCTCGCCCAGCGGCAGTGCCTCGTTGACGTAGTCGGCGAACACGTAGGCGAGGATGGCGATAAAGCCGGTGTGGATCACGGCAAAGCGCGACCATGCAAACAGAAACGCCAGCTTGCGTCCGTAGGCCTTGTACAGAAAATGGTAGTCGCCGCCCGCATCCGGAAACGCCGCCGCCATTTCGGCAAAACACAGCGCACCGCAGAACGACAGCACGCCGCCGATCAGCCAAACCAGAAAAAGCCCGATTGGCGAACTGATGCTGGCAGCCACCATCGGCGTGGATTTGAAGATGCCCGAGCCGATCACCATACCGGCACACATGGCGATGCCATGGCGAATGCCCAGATGGCGTCGAGGCTGCGCTGGCGCCTCGCCAGCAAGGTCAGCGCCAGCGTCGAGAGGGATCATCGGGTGCAATTCGCCGGTCAACCTGTGTGGCCCGAGTATGCCACGCCGCGGACGTCCAAACGCGGCGGGCCGGCCATGACCTCATCATCACTCGCATCGTCGAAGAATCGAGACCTGCCTCCGAGGGAGATGCCACATGAGCGATAAACCGTCCAAGCAGCCGCCAAAGAACTCCGGGTATGCGGAGGAGCAACCCAAGACAGCTAAAAAAAGCGACAAGCCCGACGCGAGGACGCCGCACGAGCCGCAAAACGTCCCGAACAAAAAGCCAAAGTCGTGATGCGCCGCCAGCACGCGATTGCAGCTTTACACCCGCCCTATTCCCGAGAACCATAGGCCGGCGCCTGAAGAAAACGCCGATGCCGACGTGGCGCAGGCTTCGATCGCAGCTGGCGGGCGTTCGATAGTCATATAACAACGCTGCCGGCGAGGGTGCATCGGTTCATACATCAGACTATGCTGACGGTCGCCACAGTTGGGGATTCGAAACGACTTTCACACGTCGTCGCCATGGGCTTCGTTTACTGTTGCCTTGGCTGGCGCGGAAAGATATCAGCGCAGTGGCATTGGGAGGCAGACGCATGTCAGCTCCAAACGAAGTAAGGCCCTGCTCTCTGTGCCGCGAACAGGAACCGCTCGGCTTCGAATTCACGATGGCGTTTCAGCCGATCGTCGACTTTCGGGATCGCAGCGTCTATGCCTATGAAAGCCTGATCCGCGGTATCGACGGCAGCAGCGCTGCCAGCATTCTCGCTCAGGTAACCGATCGCAACCGCTATACCTTCGACCAGGCCTGTCGGGTGACCGCCGTGGAGATGGCTTCGAAGCTCGGTATGAGCTGTTTCCTGAGCATCAACTTTCTACCGAATGCGGTGTATCAGGCGAGCACCTGCATTCGCGCTACGCTGGCGGCAGCAGAGCGCTGCCATTTCCCCACGGACCGGCTGATTTTCGAGATCACCGAAAACGAGCGACCCGATCAGGCGCATTTGAAGAACATCGTGCTGGAATACCAACGGCAAGGCTTCAAGACCGCCTTCGACGATTTCGGGGCGGGCTATGCCGGACTCAATCTGCTGTCCGAATTCCAGCCTGACATCATCAAGCTGGACATGGCACTCCTTCGCAACATCGACAAGGACCACGTCCGCCAGACCATTGTTCGGGGCCTGCTCGATATTTGCCGTACGCTGGGCGTCGAGGTGATTGCCGAAGGCATCGAGCAGATCGGCGAGCTGCAGGTGCTGCAGTCGATGGGCGTTTATCTGTTTCAAGGCTTCCTGTTCGCTCACCCCGGATTCGAGGAGCTGCCGACGGTTCACTGGCCAGACATCGGTTGAGCGCAGAGCTTATGGCGTATCGCCGGATATGCCGAGGTAACTTTCTCCGCCGTCTCGGCGAAGAACCTCGGTAACGACACGCATTGCTGCACTCATCCCACCCGCCGTGTCGGTCGGAGCCTGCCATGAACACGTTCATTCGACTGCCCGCCAAGGTCCTGCTTGGCGCGCTTGCGCTGATGTCTTTCAGCGAGATCAGCTATGGCCAGGAGCCCCCAGCGATCGCGTCGCCGGTCGTGGTGGAGCTGTTCCAGAGCCAGGGCTGCTCGTCGTGCCCGCCCGCCGAGGCCAACCTCAATGCGATCGCCGGGCAGCCGAATATTCTCGCACTCTCGTTTGCGGTGACGTATTGGGACAACCTCGGCTGGAAGGACACCTTTGCCAGCGAGGCGTTCACCAACCGGCAGTACGACTATTCGCATTACCAGAAGCAGGATGGCGTCTACACGCCGCAGGTGATCGTGAACGGGCAAACGGCCATCGTGGGCAGCGATCGCGCGCAGCTCGATCAGGTCATTGCCCATGCGCATACACAAGGTCCGTCGCTGTCCTGGGCAAATGGCCAGCTGCAGGTTGGCGCAGGCAAGCCTGCCGCGCCGACCGACGTGTGGCTGGTCCGCTACGATCCGCGCACGATCGACGTGGCCATTCGTGCCGGCGAAAACGGCGGCCGCACGCTGCCCCATCGCAACGTGGTGCGCGAGTTGGTCAATCTTGGTACGTGGGATGGGCACGCCAAAACTTTTGCCATGCCAGCGCCCACGATCAGCGGACTTTCGACCGCAGCACTGGTACAGATCAAGCACGGCGGCGATATTCTCAGCGCATCGAAAGCATCCGACGCAGCGAGGGACACCGCCTCACGCTGATCCCAGGCAGGCGACGCGTTGTTCGACCCGCAGAGGGATGGCAGGCTTCTGGATTGTCTGTCATCTTCGCTGCAATACTTCATCGCCTCTTGTTGGATGAATCTTTCGAAAATGCGTGTAGCCCGCCTACTTCTCGTCACCGCGATGGTTGCATGTACCGCGCTGAACACCGCAGCGCTCGCCGCACAGACCCTGCGCGTGATGACCTTTAACGTGCGCACCGGCGTCGCCAACGATGGCCCGAACGACTGGAACCACCGCCGCGACCTCATGGTGCACACTATCGGCGAGCAGCGTCCCGACGTGTTGGGTACGCAGGAGCTCAACAAATTCCAGGGCGATTACATCGTCAGCAAGCTGCCGCAATACGTCTGGTTCGGTATCGGCCGCCAAGGTGATGATGGCGACGAGCACATGGGCGTGTTTTATCGCACCGATCGTCTGCGCGTGATCGAGTCGGGCAATTACTGGCTATCCGATACGCCAGACAAACCCGGCAGCATGACGTGGGGCAACGACCTTCCGCGCATGGTGACGTGGGCGATCTTCGAAACCAAAGCTGACGGTCGGCGCTTCTACTACTGCAACACGCATTTCCCACATCGCGATCAGGATGAGCCGGCGCGCACGCGCTCGGCAAAGGAACTCCTGGCGCGTCTCGATGCGCTCCCGCCCCAACTGCCTATCGTACTGACTGGCGATTTCAACAGCTCCCCCGACCAGCCCGATCATGCGATCCTCACATCCCGGCTGGACGATGCATGGCTGAAGGCGGACAGCCGCAGCGGGCCGGAAAAGACCTTCCACGACTTCACCGGCATACCCGATCAGCGTATCGACTGGATTCTCTACCGCGGCTTTCGCGCGCTGACGGTGCAAACCATCACCTCGCAGCAGGGCGGTCATTACCCGTCCGATCATTTTCCGGTAGTCGCGGAGCTGGCTTGGCCTGCACCACCGAAGCGGCTGAAATAAGGCGCCCAATCCCACAACGGCGTGGCGCGGCTTTTCCCGGGCTGGCAATAAGGCGCGGCGAACGCGCCGCCTAGTGCATCTGCGAGAGCAGCCTTTCGCCGGCGGCCTGCGCGGCGGCGATCGCCTCGTCGGCCGACTGGAAAGTGCCGACGACCGTGATCGGTTCGCCGCGCAGCCCGTTCTTGTCCTCGATGGTGTACGTCGCTTCGTAAACGAAACTTCCATCGCTGGACGACTGGAGCTGACACGAAGGGTAGATCTTATAACCGGATGCATTACTCATCGGAGACCTCTTGCGCGGTTTTGCATAATCTACCGGGTGTGACTCTTGCGCCGAATCAGCGAACGCGCGATCTCGTCGCCCGCGGCCAGCGCTTCATCGATCGAGGCATAGGTGCGGTCGTTCTCTTCTTCCGGCCCGACGCCGGGCACGGTAACGACGATCGAGATGCCACGCTCATGCTGCGATGTTTTCACAGTGTACGTAGTGCCATCGGCGGTGCGGGTGTGCGTCTGGGGCGTGGAACCGGTCATGGGTCATTCTCCTGCGGATGATGCGTAAGTTGATCTCGCGCCAGTGAAGAACGCATGACAGCGCTCGTCGTTCAAGCGAACGCCGAGCCATAACGTACGGGTCATGTCTTGCAGATGTTCGGCCATAAATGGAAGGCCAAATGTCACAAGACTTTCCCATTTCGCCACTGGGCGCGATTTGCCTGTCGGCATCTGGCCTATAACGCCAAGCACTTAAGCCAGAGCGGCGGGCTTCGCATTACACTGCCGAATTGCTAGCTTTATCGCCCCAGCCGTCGCCAGACGCCGCCAGCGCTTTCAGCCATGCTGGAGGCATTGCGTACAAGACTGGTCCAGACAGCATCCCCGCGCGGGGCCAGTGCGCTGCCGCTTCGAAAAACCCGAAAAAAGGCCATCCGGTGAATATCGATTTCCACTACGGCGTGATCTATCTCGTCAGCCGCCTCGCCGGACTCGAAAAGTCGGACGCCCGGATCGTGGCGCACTGCTGCCAGTACGTAGATGACGCCACGGTCAGCGGCACGCTGGAATTCGCCGGCGGCGAGAGCTACGAGCGCTTTGCCAGTGCGCACAAGATGTTCGATTACATGAATATCAGCAACACCAGCGACAAGCGCATCTGGGCGCCTTTCCACTTCCTGCCGGCCGGCGAAGGCAGCACGCTGGAAGATAAATCCATCTGCAAACCCGACAGCGCGATAGCACGCGACATGGTCGCGCACGCCATCGACAACCGCGGCGCCGAGAATGCGCTGCACCGCCTGGGCGTAACCCTGCATGTTTACGTCGACACCTGGGCGCACCAGAACTTTACCGGCACCATCAGCGACCACAATGTGGTGACGTCGCTGACGAGCGAGGATTACTCGCACGAAGCATGGCTAGAAAAACTGAAGCATATGGCCAGCGATGCAGTGCACGCGGCGCAGTCCGATTTTCTCGATCACGTGGTCAAGCTCGGCCACGGCGCAGCGCTGCATTTTCCCGACCAGCCCTGGGCCAAATGGCAGTACCAGAACGGCCACGGCCTGACCTTCCAGCGCGACAACCTGCCGATTTTTATGGAAGCGGCAGATATGGCGTATCGGGCCATCAAGGGATTTCGCTGCGGCAACACGGCATACGCGCAGGAGGAAGGACTGTCCGAAGAAACCAAGGCGGCACTCGCTTTACTGCTGGCCTCCAATCGCGATGACGATCCGATCAAACGACTGGACGTACTGTGCGCAGCCCTCGCCGAAGGCCAAGTGCCCGGCTTCGCCGAAACGGTGACGCCTTACATCGGCAAAGGCCCCGGTTCGTGGAAAGACCAGGCCACCGGCATCGTCGACGAGGATGGCGATGGCGACAAAAAGCCGGTGTGGTCGGAAGCCTTCGAACAATCCGACTACCGGAAATTCCACGACGCGATCAAGGAACACCGCTTCGTGGTCACGCAGGTGATTCTTCCCAAGCACGGTGTGCGGCTGGCTTGAGTAGGCGGACCGTTCGCCGCGGCCTATATCGACAGAAGCCAGTGCATCTCGTGCACTGGCTTCTTCATCGAACCGCTATAACTAGATAAGCGTGCCACCGGAGGCTTCAATGCGCTGGGCGTTGATCCAACCATTGGCCGGCAGCAGCAGCGAGGCGATCACGCCGCCGATGTCGTCGGGCAAGCCGGTGCGGCCGAGCGCCGTCATCGACGCAATCATTTTTTTCATCTCGGGGTTGTCGCGTACGGCGCCGCCCCGGAAGTCGGTTTCGATCGCACCCGGTGCCACGGTGTTTACCGCGATGCCACGCGAACCGAGCTCTCTTGCCTGATAGCGCGTGAGCACTTCGACCGCGCCTTTCACCGCCGCATAGGCGGAAGAGCCGGGCAACGCGAAGCGCGCCAGCCCGCTGGAAATGTTCACGATGCGCCCGCCGTCGGCTATCAGCGGCAGCAGCTTCTGGGTGAGAAAGAACACGCCCTTGAAGTGGACATTGACGAGTTCATCGAAGTCCGCCTCGGTGGTCTCGACAATGCTGGCCTGCAGGCCGGTGCCCGCGTTGTTCACCAGAAAGTTGAAGCTCTCGCGCTGCCAGGTCTTGCTCAGCGCGTCGCGAACCGTGGCGGCAAAATCGTCGAAGGTGGCGCTCTTGCCGACATCCAACGGCAGAGCCACGGCCTTGCGGCCCAGTTTTTCGATGGCGGCGACGACCGCGACGGCCTCGTCGTGGCCGCTGCGGTAGGTCAGGATGACGTCCGTCCCCTGCTCGGCCAGTTTCAAGGCGGTGCTCTTGCCCAGGCCGCGGCTGCCGCCGGTAATGATGGCGATGGATGGTGTGCTCATGGATAACTCCTTGGGATGGCGGGAAGAATTCGGCAAGCACACTCTATTGGTTGAAATAGTGTGGATAAATCGCCGCCATTCGATTTATATGTTCAAATAAATCGACCAATAAGCCAGGCCGCTGGGAAAGCCACGCCGCATGAACCCGCTCGAAGCCATGCAGATCTTTATCCGGGTGGCCGAACTGGCCAGCTTTACCCGCGCCGCCGACAGCCTGGGCATTCCCAAAGCCAGCGCCTCGAACGCCGTGCAGCAACTCGAGGCCACGCTGGGCACGCGGCTGCTGCACCGGACCACGCGCAGGGTGCAGATGACGCACGACGGCCAGGCATTCTATGAACGCAGCAAAGACCTGCTCACCGATGTGGACGAGCTGCAGTCGATGTTCCAGCAGGGCGAACAATCGCTGCGCGGCCGGCTGCGCGTGGACATGTCCGGTGGCGTGGCGCGGCTTTTCGTGCTGCCACAGCTGGCGGATTTCATGCAGGCGCACCCGCTGATCGAGCTGGAGTTGAGCAGCACCGATCGACTCGTGGACCTGGTGCGCGAAGGGTTCGACTGCGTGCTGCGCGTGGGACCGCTGGTCGACAGCAGCCTGGTGGCACGGCCGCTGGGCGCATTCCGCATCATCAACTGCGCCAGCCCCGCGTATCTCGAACGCCATGGCACCCCGCGGACGCTGGACGACCTGGCGACGCACCAGCTCGTCCACTATGTGTCCACCCTGGGCGCGCGCTCGCCCGGCTGGGAATATCCCGACGGCGGCGGCTACGCCAGCCTGCCGATGGCGGGCAGCATCACGGTCAACAACAGCGACTCGTACACCGCCGCGTGCATCGCGGGACTGGGATTGATCCAGGCGCCCGCGGCCGGCCTGCAGCCACTGATCGACGCCGGACGGCTGGTGGAAGTGATGCCGGATTGCCGCGCCGAACCGATGCCGGTGTCGCTGCTCTACGCCAACCGCCGCAACCTGCCCCGACGCGTGCAGGCTTTCATGGCCTGGATCACACAGGTACTGCAGCCGCATCTGGAGCCGCTGGCCTGAAGCGCTTTTCACCGGCAGGTGCGGTCGAGCGCGGCCGTACCGAACGTTCGTGGTCATGGGCCGTCGCCGGCGCAACCCTCATAATGCCGGGTTGCCATCCAGCGACAGCGTGACCCATGCATATCGGTATCGATTTCGGCACCAGCTATTCGGCCGCGGCCGCCATCATCGACGGCGAACTCAAGCTCGTGCGCTTCGGCGACGCCGAGCAGTTTCGTACGGCGGTGTTTTTCCCCGAGCTGGTGCCCGACCCCAGCGACTTCGCCCTGACGCCTGCGCTCGAAGCGCAGCTCGAAAACCAGCTGCGCCTGGCCCGTCAGCAGCAGCGTCAGCTGGCAACCGCCGCGAGCGCGCGCGGACAGGCGCCGGTGGCGCGCAGCGAGCATGAGCTGCGCAGCGAAGCGCTGCGCGTGGTGCGGCGGCAGTGGATGGAAGAACAAACGCGCAACGCCACCGCATCCGTCGCCAGTTTTCAGCATGCGCTGTTCGGCGAGGCCGCCGTCGAGGGTTATCTGGAAAGCGGCGGCGGCAACCTGATCGAATCGCCCAAGTCGATGTTCGGTTATCGACTCGATCCGCAGGTGCGCAAGGTCATCGTGCATATCGCCACGCACATCATCGAACACATTCGGCTCAGCGCCAGCCAGCAGTTCGGCACACCGGTGCGCGGCGCGGTGATCGGCCGGCCAGTGGAGTTTCGCAGTTCCATGGGTGCGCAGGGTTCGCTGCAGGCGATCGAGATTCTGCGCGAGGCGGCGGCCGCGGCCGGCTTCGACAGCGTGAGCTTTCTGGAAGAGCCCGCCGCCGCGGCCATGCACTATCACAAGAGCCTGGCGCAGCGTCAGCACGTGCTGGTGGTCGATATCGGCGGCGGCACGACCGACGTGGCCCACGCACAGCTCGGCGGCGACGAAGCGCCCCACATCGTGCGCAGCTGGGGCTTGCCCAAGGGCGGCACCGATCTGGATGTCAATGTGAGCCTGCACAGTTTCATGCCGCAGCTGGGCAAGGACATCATCAGCATGCCGGCGCATCGCTATGTCGACGCGGCCAGCGTGCACAACCTGCCCAAGCAGCGTGAATTTCGCCAGCAGGATTATCGCCTCGTCGACGAGCCTTACGGCTCGCGCCTGCGCGCCTTGCAGGAGGCCGGTGCCACCACCCGACTCAACCAGCTCGCCGAGCGCAGCAAGATCACGCTGAGCGCATCGGCCGGCTTTCGCGCCGAACTGGATTTCCTCGAGCCCGGCCTCGCGGTCGAACTCGGCCGCGACGACTTTCATGCCGCCATCGACAGCTTCCTGCTGCAGATGGAACGTACCCTCACGATCGTGCGTGGCGACCTTGCCCAGCTGCCGGCCAGCCTCTTTCTGACTGGCGGCACCTCGCGTTCACCGCAGATCCGCGACCATGTGCAGTCCTGCTTCCCGGAGATCCCGCTGGTCCAGGGCGACCCCTCGCTTGGCGTGGTCTCGGGGCTGGCCGTGGCGGCGAACGAGGCCGATCCGGGTTAGTTCCAACCGATTTGCAAAAATCGGTGAATTGCCTCGTTTCTGGTCACACTTCATTAACGAACCACCGAGTACATTAACCCCATGTCGTGAGACATTCCTCCCACCGCGTGGCATTGGCTCCCCTCCGATAGCCCGCACTCAGATGGAACCCCCGAACCCGCAGACTCCCCTCTGCGGGTTTTTTTATGCTCGGGTTTTATGGTCGTGCATGAGCGGGGGCCTGGAATGTGCCCCGGCGCCACGCAAGAAGCCGCCTTCCCGCCGTGCTGCGGAAAATCGCGAAATCCAGTTGCAAGAAGGCCAGTCGTGGCAACTGGCTGGCCCGGGACGGCGGCATGAATAGCTTTGAACCTTATGCCGTCTGTCCCGGCATAAGGCTCAGAGGGCCGATAGCGCGGGCAACTATTCGACGATCACATGCGCGGCGCCGGGCGCCGTCACATCCACATGGCGGCGGCGAATAAAGAACGCGGCAGCCAGCGCGCACACCACCAGCACCAGCGACCACGTAAAGGTGTGACCGAATGCGGCACCCAGCGCGGGAACCGCCCGGGCGGCAGCGACGGCCGAAGCCGCTTCGCCGGTATGAAGCGTCGTCGCGCCCGCACCTGGCGGCATGGCCGCGGCCAGCTCGTGCGACAACACCACCGCCAGCAGCGCCGTGCCGATCGAACCCCCGACCCGCTGCAGCACGTTGAGCCCAGCGGTGACGCGCGCCACCGCATGGCGCTCGATCGAGGACAGCGCGGCGCTCATCGCCGGCATCATGGTCGAGCCCATGCCCAGGCCCATCAGGAACAGCGTCAGCTCGACCTGCAGCAGCGTGGTGGTGGCCGAGATCCTGCTGAGGCTCAACATGCCCAGCGCCACCAGCGACAAACCCACCGTCACGACCCGACGCGCGCCGAGCTTGTCGGTCAGGCGCGCGGCGATCGGCATCGAGATCATCGCGCCAATGCCTTGTGCCGCCAGCAGCAGGCCAGCGCGCAGGGCCGAGTCGCCGCGCACCACCTGAAAGTACAGCGGCATCAGCAGCGCCACGCCGAAGAACGCCGTGCAGAAAAGAAACACGGTGAGCGCCGGCGCACCCACGGCGCGCTGCGCGAACATCTTCACGTCGATCAGCGCGCCGTGGCGCACGCGCGCATGCAGCACGAAGGCGATGACCAGCAACAGCCCAAGCAGCACCGCTCCGCCGCCGCCGACCGAATCCAGACCCGAGCCGGCCGCGGTTTCCGCCAACCCGTAGACAAAGATCGCCAGCCCCGGCGACAGCATCAGCAGGCCGGGCCAATCCAGCGCATGGTGCGGCTTGGGGTCGTCGCGCTCGAACACGCGCAAGGCAGCGAACAGCGCAATCGCGCCGATCGGCAGGTTGACGAAAAAGATCCAGCGCCACGACACGTCGTCCACCAGCCAGCCGCCGAGAATCGGCCCGACGATCGGCGCCAGCAGCATCGGCACCCCGACGATACCCATCACCCGGCCCATCCGCTTCGGCCCGGCCGCATGGGTCAGAATCGTCATGCCGGCCGGCATGATCATGCCGCCGCCCAAGCCCTGCAGCACGCGAAAGACGATCAGCGAGCCGGCCGACCACGCCGCGCCGGACAGCGCCGAGCCCAGCAGAAACATGCCGATCGACGCCATGTACAGGCGCTTGGTGCCGAAGCGATCGGCGGCCCAGCCGGTCAGTGGAATCACCGTGGCCAGCGCCAGCATGTAACCGGTCGAAATCCACTGCATTGTCGCCAGCGGTGCGCTGAAGCTTTTCGACAAATCCTTGATCGCGACATTGACGATGGTCGTATCGAGGATCGACATAAAGGTGCCGAGAATCACCACCGCCGCGATGCGAAGCAGGCGTGGATCGAGCGTGGCTGCAGCAGGAGTTTGGGGGTTCGGCATGGGCTTATTCACTGGGAAGCTTTGGAAGGCGTCGCGGCGCACGCCGAGGGAGCGTGGATGCCGCCGGGCAGAGGCAGGTGCCGTGCGGTCAGTTCGCCGAGCGTGGCGACGGCCGCATCGAGTGCGGCACGCTCATCCGGATCGAGCTTGGCCACGAACGCCTCGACCGCTCGGCGACGCGCCAAGCCAATCTGCACGATCGCGGCACGCCCGGACTCGGTTAGGCCAATGCGCTTGATGCGGCGGTCGCTGTCATCCTCGCGCCGCGACAGCAGGCCGGTGCGAACGACGATATCCACCGCGCGCCCGGTGGCCGCCATCGACACACCGACCTGTTCGGCCAGCTCGTTGACGGCCATGTCGCGCCCGGCATGCTCCAACACGAACAGCATGCGCAGCTGGGTCATGGTGAGCTCGAATTCCGCGGTGGCCGACATCACCTCCGCCTGGCTGCCCTTCATCAGCGGCATGATGGCGGCGATAAGGCGATGGCTGAGAGAATCGTCGGCTGGGGCTAGTGTTCGCATAGGCGCAACTATAACTCAGTAAGCAATAGTTGCATATACGCAAATATAATCCACGGTCTGCATGGGTCAACGAGCAAAGGCTCGAAAAGAATGAAAGGCCGGCTCGCCGCCGACCTTCCCTTCGTGGGCGGATTCCCTTTGCCTTGCTGCTATGCCGTCTCGTCCGTCGACAGCGTGATGTCTTTCAACGCTTCGAGCTCGGCGAGCCGGGTCGTCAGCGCTTCGCGAATATGGGCATAGGTCGAACTACCCATCGCAAGCCGCCGCGGTGCGGGACTAAGGCTTGCCGAATCGATCATCGCCTGGGCGATCTTGTCGGGGTCGCCCATGGCACCGAAATCTTCCAGATTGCCGCTCATCACGGCACGACGCACGTCACCCACCAGTGAGGCTTCATACACCGGCATCGGCGCGGGCTGCACTAAACCGTCGCCGAAACGCGTTCTGGCCGCGCCCGGTTCGGCGATAGTAAACTCGATTCCGAACGGGGCGACCTCCTGCGCCACGCTCTCGACAAAGCCCTCGATCGCCCACTTGCTGGCGTGATACAGGCTGAAGACCGGATACGTCACCTGTCCGCCTTCGGACGACACCTGAAGAATGCGGCCACCGCCCTGCGCGCGCAGATGCGGCAGCGCGGCCCGAATGACCTGGATCGAGCCGATCACATTGGTGTCGATCTGATGGCGAATCTGTTCATCGCTGACTTCTTCGGCGGCACCGAACAGGCCGTAGCCCGCGTTGTTGACGACCACGTCGATGCGGCCGAAGTCCGCAAACGCCTGATCCACGACCCGATGCACCGCTGCCGTATCGGTCACATCGAGTTCGGCGACCCACAGGCGCTCGCCATGCTCGGCCTTCAGATCATCCAGCGCATCGGCCTTGCGCAGAGTGGCCGCCACGCGATCGCCGCGGGCGAGCAATTTTTCGGTCATCGCGCGGCCGAAGCCCGACGAGGTGCCGGTGATAAGCCAAGTGGAAGAAGTGGTCACGGGGATAGCCTCGATCGGAGCCGCAGGAGCGCGGGGTGTCTGCCATCCAACGTAGTCCCGGATCACTCTTGTTACTATCCGCACAATCCCGCATGAGCCAGTGAAAATAAGCCATGAATAGTCGGCCCGCGCTCAGCGACCTCACCGCCTTTGCCGCCATCGTCAGCCACCGCAGTTTTCGCAAGGCGGCGGACGAACTCGGCGTGGCGCCATCCACACTCAGCCACATGATGCGTACGCTCGAAGCCAGCATGGGCGTGCGTCTGCTGCACCGGACCACCCGCAGCGTATCGGCGACCGAAGCGGGCGAACGCCTCGTTGCAAGGCTGCAGCCGGTGCTGCGCGACCTCGACCTGGCGCTGGCGGAAGTGGACGATTTTCGCGACCGCCCCAGCGGTACCTTGCGCATCAACACCAGCGAGATCGCCGCCCGCCTGCTCCTGCAACAGGTCGTACCGACCTTCCTCACACGACATCCGCAGATGAAGCTGGACCTGGTCACCGAAGGACGCCTTGTCGATATCGTCGCCGACGGCTATGACGCCGGCATCCGGCTCGGCGAAGCGATACCGCAGGACATGATCGGCGTGCGTTTCGGCGGCCCGGTTCGCTTTGTCGCTGTCGCCTCGCCCAATTATTTCGCCAGCCGCAAAAAGCCGAAGACGCCCGACGACCTCAAGCAGCACGAATGCATCCGCTTTCGCCTGGCCAGCGGCAAAATGTTTCGCTGGGAGTTTGCCAAACGCGCCCAGGAAATCACGGTCGACGTTCCCGGCGCACTCACGCTCGATCACGTGGAACTGATGGCCGAGGCCGCGGCGAAGGGGCTCGGCATCGCCTATGTTTCGGCGCACTCCGCTGCGCCGTGGATCGAACGTGGCGATCTGGTAACCGTACTGGACGACTGGTGCCCCTCAATACCCGGCCTGTTTCTCTACTATCCCGGCCACCGCCACGTGCCGCCGGGACTGAAGGCATTCATCGCGGTATTAAAAGCTCTCGGTTGATCGAGAAGACGTCTGGACGTCGATTCAGTCCACCGCCAGCATCCGCTTCAACGGACGACTGAGCGCGATGGCCAGCACACCGCCGACCGCCGCGATGCCGGCGTGCATGGACCAGAAGCCGGCCGGCGTCATGTGCTCGTAGAAGCCGCCGATCCAGCCGATGATGAAATTGCCGGTAAAAAGGCTGAGAAACACGGCGCCCATCAGGGTTGCCTTGATCGATGCCGGGGCCGCTCGCGACACCAGCGCGAGCAGGGTCGGCCAGTAGTAGAGGAAGCCGATACCGAGCAGGATGTCGTAAATCACCGGCACCAGCACCGGCGTGCGCGCGCTGAGCAGGCACGACACCGCCAGCAGCGCATTCGCTGCCGCCGTCACCCAGGCGCCCGTGGCGATCTTGCCCAGGTCATCCGGCTCGCTGCCACGCGCCGCCTGAAACCGCCAAAGGGCGAACAGCACGGGTACAAAAACAATGCTGGACAGCGGATCGATCGAATTGAACCAGGCCACCGGCACGTGGAAGCCGAGGAAATTCAGATCGACGCTGCGATCGATCCACACCAGCGCCAGATTGGTGTTCTGGTAATAACCGACGGATTGGAAAATGGTGATAGCGGCCACTACCGCCAGCGCGCCGACCACGCGCCACTCGCGCGCCGTCAGTGACGTTTTCTCGCGCTGACCGGCGCGCGGCCGATCCTTCGGCAGATAGCGGAAGCCGGCGACATAGGTGAACAGGCCGATCAGCATCAGAGTGCCGGCCAGCGCGAAACCCGCATGCCAGCCGTACAGCTGCGCCAGCAGACCGCACAACAGGGGACCGACCACCGCGCCGACGTTGATGCCGATGGAGAAGATCGCGAACGCACGCGTGCGGCCCTCGCCGTCCGTTTCGGCGTAAAGCTCGCCGACCTGGGTGGAAATATTGCCCTTCAGCAAACCGCAGCCGGCCACGAGCAGCAGCAGCGCCATGAGAAACGAGCCGTCGAAGGCCATCGCCCACTGGCCCACGCTCATCATCATCGCGCCGATCATGACCGCCAGCCGCCGACCCAACCAGCGATCGGCTACCCAGCCGCCCAGCACCGGCGTGAAATACACGAAGCCGGTGTACAGCCCCATGATCTGCGAGGCCAGGCCCAACGTCGTCATCGGTCCGAACACCGACTCCAGCCCGGCCCGAAACGCCGTGAAGCCGACGATGCCCTCCACATGCCCCGGCAGCAGCAGCGCCTGACTCATATAGAGCACCAGGATCGAGGTCATGCCGTAATACGAAAACCGCTCCCATGCTTCGGTAAAGCTGAGAAAGGCCAGAGCTCTCGGTTCGCCGAAGAACGTCTTCGAGCCGGTCGTTACGTTGGTTGTCATGAAGTCCCGAATAAAAAGCGGATCGATAAGTAACGATTATTCGCACAAGCCGCCGACGCCGTCTGTATTTTTTTCTGCATCGAAGGCGCGGCGTCAGGCAAGTATCTCCAGACAGAAGTCGATGAAGGCACGTACCTTGCCCGCCGGATGATGCCGCGAGGGATAGAAGGCATACAGCGGAAAGCGCTCGTCGGCCCAGTCCGGCAACACTTGCACCAACTTTTTTCTGGCGATCAGATCCTGCACCACGCCGAGCGACATCATTTGCGCCAGCCCTGCACCGGCGACGCAGGCGCCGATCAGGGTTCCCGCGTCGGTCACCAGCAGCGGACCGTGCGTGGTCACCGGCACCACCCTGCGGCCCTTGCGAAACTCCCAGTCGAACGCCCGCCGCGTCTGCGAGTCGCGAAACTGGATACACGTATGGCGGGCGATATCGGCAGGCACCGTGGGCAGCCCGTGCTTTTTCAGGTACGCCGGCGACGCCACCGTGACGATGCACGTCTCCAGCAACAGCCTCGCCACCAACGAGGACGATGGCGGAACGCCGAAGCGCACCGCGACGTCGATGCCGTCGCCGATCATGTCGCCCAGCTCGTCGCGGGTAATCAGCTCGATTTCCAGCTCCGGATGACGCGCCATGAACGCCGGCAATTTCGGCGCCAGCACTTCCCGTGAAAACAAAGGGTCGGCATTGATCCGTAGGCGGCCGCGCACCGACGCCGAGGCGCTGCCCGCGTGCGACGCCGCCTCCTCGATGCCCACCAGCAGCGGCTGCACCTCGGCGTAGAAGCGCTGGCCTTCGTCGGTCAGCGTGATCGAGCGCGTGGTTCGATGCAGCAGTCGTATACCGAGCCGCCCTTCCATGCGGCTGATGGCGCGACTGACGCCGGAGGCCGTCATGCCCAGCGCATCCGACGCGCGCGCGAAGTTGCCCGACTCCACGACCGCCGCCAGCACGCCCAGATTGGCGAGCATTTTTCCATCGAAGGCCATCGTCATCACTCCTGATTTTCAGTCATGAAAGATCTGAAAAAAGTGATCTTCAGTCAAGACATCCCGATCGCTAATCTTGCCCGCAGCCGGAGGACAAGCGCGCCAGCCCCTCCGATCCCGCTTCACCATAACTAAGGACCATCACCATGTATGCCATCATCGGAATCACTGGCCAGGTCGGCAGCGCCGTCGCCGACACCCTACTGACGCAAGGTCTCGAGGTTCGTGCCGTCGTGCGCGATGCGGCAAAGGCCGAAAGCTGGAAATCGCGCGGCTGCGAGATCGCCGTCGCCGACGTCAACGATGTCGCTGCGCTCACTAAAGCCTTTCAGGGTGTCGATGGCGTTTTCGTACTGTTGCCACCGATATTCGACCCCAGCCCCGGCTTTACCGAAGGCAAAGCGATGCTGGCCTCGCTACGTGCCGCATTGGAGGCCGCCAAACCCCCGCGCATCGTTTGTCTTTCCACCATAGGCGCCCAGGCAGTCCAGCCCAATCTGCTCAATCTGCTGGGCATGATGGAAACGAGTTTTTCCGAATTGCCGCTGCCCGTGGCTTTTCTGCGCGCCGGCTGGTTTATGGAGAACGCATTGTGGGATGTAGCGACAGCGCGAAAGGAAGGCGTGCTACGCAGCTATCTGCAGCCGCTGGACCGAGCGTTTCCTATGGTTGCCACCCAGGACGTTGGCATGCTTGCCGCTGCACTGCTGCTGGAAACCTGGACGGGTACCCGAATCGTCGAACTGGAAGGCCCGCAGCGCGTCACACCGAACCAACTGGCTGCGGCGTTCGCTGAAGTACTGGGTCATCATGTCAAAGCCGAAGTCGTTCCGCGGGATGGCTGGATCGACGAGTTCACGCGCCAAGGCATGAAGAACCCGACGCCGCGCGCCCAGATGATCGACGGCTTCAACGAGGGATGGATTCGCTTCGATTCGGATGACGCGCATGTGCGCAAGGGTACGACTTCGCTCAATGTCGTGATTGCCAAACTGATCGATCGCCACTGATCGGCTCACACTCCGATCTGATGTGTTTTCCCGCGCCGATGCAAAGCCGCTGCAACGCGGCAAGCCTACGCCGAATCTTTGTGTCAGATTCGGCCAGTCCGGCTCCCGGGATCGGCAGGGTCGCCCCGCGCTCCGGCGTCCACCAATCAAAGGGGTCGTCTTTCATGAAAAGATTTCACAAGATTGCGTTTGTCGCGCTCGTGGCGCTGCCCGGTATCGGCCTGGCTGCTGCGCCGGTGCTCAAGGTCAGCAAAAGCGTGGTCATCCACGCCACGCCGGATGCGGTGTGGGCCAAAGCCAAGGACTTCAGCGGCCTCAATACCTGGCACCCGGCCGTGGCCAAGGACGAGATCGTTGCCGGTACCGACAACCAGCCCGGCGCGGAACGCCAGCTCACGCTGAGCGATGGCGGCAAGGTCCACGAAAAGCTGATCGCTTTCAACGAGCAGGGCCACCAGTTCAAATACGTCATCCTCGATGGCGTGCTGCCGGTGACCTCATATACGTCTACCTTCCGAGTCATCGCCGTCGGCAAGGACAGCGCCAAGGTCACCTGGTCGGGCACGTTCAAGCGCAAGGACATCGGCCCCAAGCCGGCCGACGACGCCAATGACGCTACCGCAACGAAGGTGATCGGCGGGGTGTACCAGGCCGGTCTGGACAATCTGAAGAAGGTTGTCGAGACCCCGTAAGACATGCTGCCGGCCTAAGCCGGTATGCAGTGAAACCGACCTGCCGACGCGTACGAAGCGCTTCGGCAGGCCTTTTCATGAGTACGGGTGCGAGCGACTAGCGTGACTGGAACGGGTGAAAGCGGCAGCCGGTCAGGCCGCATCCGTCCAAACAGATTCGATATCGCTTTTCACCGCGCTGTCGACGCCGTCGGTGGAAATGCCGAGCATGTCGTGCACCAGCCCGTGGCGTATGCCGGCAAACTCGCCTTTCAATCGATACGTTGCCGTCCAGTTGACCCGGCCGGAGCTGCCCGGATGGTGGTCGCCTTCGTAGGTATAGCCGTTGCTGGTCTTGCCGGCGACGTTGCTCATGACGGATGCCTCTGAGCCTGGGTAAGAGGGCCAGCATAGTCCTTTGCGCGCGGCGTGCTCAAAACATGAGCCGCAGCGTCAGGCACGCGATGCCATGGGCTGTCACCGCCAAACCCGCTGACGCAGTGCCTCCAGCAGAAGCGAAAACGCCCACGATGGTTGACTACGGCTGGGGTAATACAGGTGATAGCCTGATAGCCCGGAAACGGCGGACACCGGTGGGCCAGCACGCCTCCAGTATCTACCGGACTCTACTGAAAGTAAGCCGGCCTTCGGCGCGCACGTTCGAGGCATAATTACCCTTCTCGCATTCCCACGCGCACAGCCTGCCATTCATCGGCTATCCGCGCTCGTTGAACGCGCCGCAGCTGATCGACGAGACGTCCAAGGAATATCTGGCGGGACCCGCGCCGGCATAAATGCACCATCGACGACCCCGGGCTAGGTTTGCTTCGACAGAAGCAGTGATCGCGACCCGTTTCGTTTTAGGTGTCCGCTTCGGGGACAATGGGCGACCCGTGCGTGGTTCCTTTGCGCGCATCCGCCGCCCCTCGACAACACGTATCTCCCGCATGAGCATCGACCCCGCACGCCCTGCCCCCGGCAACGCTTTCGCCTCACTGCGCGCAGGCATCAAGATCGCCGCGATCCTGCTGGCGAGCGCGGTGCTGATGCCGCCACAGTGGCTGCTCATGCGTTTTACCCGCGGGCGCGTCGCGTTTGTGCTGCCGCGGCTGTGGTTCGTCTGCCTGCGCCGCGCGATGGGTCTGCAGTTGGAGATCGTCGGCGCACCGCGCGAAACAGGCGGCACGCTCTTTGTCGGCAACCACATTTCGCATTACGACATCGTGCTGCTGGGAAGCATTCTGCGCGCGCGCTTTATCGCCAAGGACGACATGGAAAGCTGGCCCGGCGTACGCTTTATCGGCGGCCTGGGGCAGACGGTGTTCATCAGCCGGCGCCGGCAGGACACCGCCAGCATGGCGACCGCTATTGCCGCGCAGATGCGCCCCGATCACGACCTGGTGTTGTTCCCCGAAGGCACCACCTCATCCGGCGAGCAGGTCGCGCCCTTTAAGTCCAGCCTGCTCGCGCCCTTCCTCGGTCCACAGGCCGCCGCACAGGCGTGGCAGCTGCAGCCGTTTACGCTCGACGTCGTATCCGTGGATGGCCGCGCATTATCAGCCGGCGGCGATCGCGACGGCTACGCCTTCCACGGCGGCATGGAAGCCGGCCCGCACGTCAGCCGGTTTTTTCGCGCAACCGGCGCGCGAGTGCGCGTGACCTTCCACGAACCCATCGCCATTGTGCCCGGCACCGACCGCAAGGCGCTCGCGAAACAAGTGCACGACATCGTGGCGGACAGCCTTTCTTCCACTGAGATGCCTGCAACGCACGAGGCTTGATTTGTTAACTTCGCGACACGACTAGCACTTCCGCAGTATGCGCAACGCCCTTACCTATGACTTGAAGCAGGCGAATGGCACGGCACCGCTTTTACGATTTTCAATCGGCCTTCATTCGCACGGGCCGGCACGATGTCCCACTGCACTCGATAATCATCGTGCCCGCGGGACAGGACGCCTGGAATGTACCGTCTGGGTTTGCACTGACATCACCGCATCCCTGCCCTGTGGAAAGGCGTTGAGCTGCCAACACCTGTTGCGCAATATTTGCGGCAGGTGCCGCAACCTGTGCGGAGGCGGTGACGATGCCCGGTCCCGCCTGAGATGTAACGGCAGCAGTTCGTGTCGTGTGCCCTGAGCTATCCGGTATCTGGTATTTAGTGCGAATGGAATGTGCGATGTAATGCGCGTCGAACAATTCGGCACCTGGTGGCTGAACAGCAAAACACCTAATCAAAAGCATGCTGTTCGGCTTGAATATCGGCGTAGTGAAAGCGCTCCCCCACGCTCCGTGCCTACCGTACCCGGCATTTGCGATCGTGACTGAACTGGTGGAACCGCCATCGGCCTCATTCATTACGCCGAAATAATTGCAGCCATCTTCAATGGATTTGTCGGCGGCGCGCAACATGGCGAAGTCTGACGCGCGCTCCGCACTGGTGAAGCCGTTGCCGCTGAAGGCAATCTTGAAGCTCGTTGGACCAAGATCTGTTTCGCTAAACCCGCCCGTCATTCCCTTCGATTGGTAAGCAGTTGCGCATCCAGCCAACGACAAGACAACGACGAGCAAAAATGCCCGCTTGGACATATCTCTAAAAGTCATTGTGCTCCCCTGTGGAACGCATCCTTGTAGTACCGGGGAATCTAGCATGGCGCAGCTGTTTATCGTCTTTTATCTTTACACCCCAAGTCGAAAGCTGAGCTCTCACCTGCATTGATGGTGTTTGGCCACTTCAGCTCAACTCAGGCGCTAGCGACTTCTGCCAACACAAAATCGATCGCCGCACACACCGCCGCCACCTGCGCGGCGTTGCACTGCTCGGGCGTGGCGCGAGGGCTGTCGGGATAGACCTCGGTGGTGGTGACATAGGGGGCGTCAGTGACGCGGGCACACAGGCCGAGTTTTTTCAGCGAGTACTCGATGACCCCCGGCGCGACCATCGGTGAACCGATGATTTCGCCGCGCTCATCGGCCGGCGCGATATGGGTGACTTTGGCAACCGCGGCAATCACCGCCTGTTGAAACGCGGGCTGCGGGTTTTCGCTGTCGTCCACCAGATAGAAGCCATCCGGAATATCGTCGGGCTCGTAATGGATGCCGTCGCGTGCGGCCAAGGCCGGCCGAAACTCGGACTCGTCGGTATCGGTGGTTTCATGCAGGTCGATATGCATCAAGGCGCGAGCGCGGATGGGCTCGACCAGTCGCATCAATGCGGCCGACTCCTGTGCGGGACTATCGGCGCGAAACGAACGGTTCGGATCGAGCGCGTCGGCGTTCCAGCGGTGAATGCGTTCGTAGGCCCAGGGACTGATGCATGGCGCCAACAAAATATTGACCCGGCCGGCGTAGTTCGCCATCTGCCGATCGACAAACTGCAGCGCGCCGTGCACGCCGCTGGTTTCATAACCGTGCACGCCACCGGTGACCAGTACCACGGGTAGCGCATCGTTCCAGTCGCGGCTGCGGATGGCGAACAGCGGATAGCTGTCCGGCGCGTAGTCGATCCGGCCGTACTCGGATACATCGAAGCGAGAGCGAAAGGTATCGATCACGCTGACCACATCCGCGGCATAGCTGCGCTGGACAACTTGCCGTGACAGCCATAACGCAACCTCAGCCTCGCCCCAGGGACGTCCCGGTGTACCGATGGAATAAGGGGCTTCGGTACTACTCATTGCGCGGCTCGCTTTCAAGTGACGACGATCGCATCACTTTAGCACTGGACGCAGGCCTCGAATCGACGGCAAGCAATCATTCCCAAACGCCGTACCGACCGATAAACCTCACTCCAATTGAATGACCGCCCTGCTAGGTTGCCCTTCCCGCTCAGGAGCAAACGAAATGATCCACGTTATTGCCATCATCACGGCCAAACCCGGCCGCCGCGCCGAGCTGCTGGAACGCTTTCTCGCCGTGGTGCCGATCGTGCACACCGAAGACGGCTGCATCGAATACCGGCCCATCATCGACAATGACGCAGGGCTCGACGGTGCGCGTGAAGCCATCGGCCCCGACACGTATATCGTTGTTGAAAAGTGGTCCAGCGTGGCGGCGCTCGATGCGCATGCGGCGACCGACCATATGCGCAAGTACGGCGAAGAAACGGGCGAGCTGATCGCCAGCCGCGTGCTGCATGTGATGCGTGACGCAGCGATTTGATTGCCGGCGTTCTATCGTCGCGTCTTACACGCACGTAGACCCAGCGGCGATCGTTTCATCGCTCGCTGCTCTTGCGGCTCCATTCGTTCGCCTATCTCGTGTTGGTGCAGACGTTTGCGGGATCGACGCCACCGGTGCTAAGTTGAATTTCGCTTTGAACGCACGGAGAGCCGGTTCATGCGCCTCGTTTTTTATCCGGGTGATACTGCCAAAAATTTGATTGGCTCCGGCGAAACTGCAGCTGTTTTTGTGCCAGCGTCGAACTCGCTAAACCTTTTTTTCGTTGAGCGATCGCGCACAACGTCTGAGGCAATTACGCCGTTTTCCGCGGTTCACAACATCGCCGCTGGTGTTCAGCGCATCTCGTGGCTCTTCTATCGAAAAGGCACCCACAACAGCTTCATGTCCGAAATGAAGGACGGCTTCACCGAACGAAACCCGCGAGGAAAGACGCTTGGGCCTGATCGGATGCGGGCCTTTCGCTCATCCACGCAATCGACTCAGGAAATCAGGCCATGACCCAGTCCATCGACCCGGCAAAGCTCCAGGCGAGTGCAGAGCATCTGGAGTGGACGCTCAAGCAATATCCCGATAGTGAGGACGTGCAGAGCCTCCTTCGTGCTTTGCTGCCGCTTATCGAAGCGGCAAAGGCAGGACAAGTGCTGAAGCCCGTCGATCGAAGGAATAGTCCGGGCAACTATAACTTTGGCGATGGCCTCTACACACCGTATAAAGATCCGGATGTCGACGAGGCGTATTCGGAATTCTCCGCGCAGATGCGCGGGGGGCGCGACGAGGAAGAGAACGACATCATTGCCAGTGTTCAGGCCATGATCGACGGAGCGAAAGCTCATGACTGAGGGCATCACTCCCGACGACCTGCGACAGCAACATGCCGCCGCCATCAGCCGAAGCGAAACGTTCGTTACACAGGGCGTGAGTGAGGAGGCGGCAAAAAGCTATCTGAAAACCTCGGATGGCCAGATCTATCTGCAGCGGCTGGTACAAGCCGACCCTACTAGCTCGGCATCGAAAATAACCGATCGCGCCGTTAGCCAGATCATCTCTGGCCGCGAACTTCCGCGCATGGAACTCAACAGCGAGCCGCTGGTGAAGATCGTGCCGACGGGCAGCACGGTGTCGCCATACTCGCCGTTTTTCGCCAAGCAATCGGCGTTCGAAGACGCGCTGCATCAAGGCCACAATCTCTCCGATCGTTTCGGCCTGCCAATCCAGAGCGAAGCAGCGCGTTACGACGTCTATCAAATCAAACCCAAGGCGCCGACCGAGGTGTTCGTCAGCCACATCGCCCCGACGTCCGAACTCGGCGGCTTAGTAGCCAAGCCCGGCGGAGCCGAGCAGTATCTGGTGCCGCATCGCGGGCTGTATAGCGAACCCACCTACCTGAAGAGCCTGGACAACAGCCTCGCCGTGCAGGCCGAGCGCAGTGCCGGCGCAGGGCTATCGTCCAATGCCGCCAGCAGGGGTCTCGGCGCGCTGGGCGCGGCTGCCGTGATCTACGATGCCACCGCTACGGGGCAACGTACGGCTGATCTGCTGCATGCAGGCAACCGTGTCGGCGGCCAATCGGAGATTCTGCATTTTGGCGGTCGAAATCTCGGCATGCTCGCGGGCGCGGAGCTTGGCGCGGCCACCGGCGCGGCGCTGGGCGTGGAATCGGGCCCAGGCCTGCTTGCCACGGGTGCCGTTGGTGGCATCGCTGGCGCGATTGGTGGCAGCAAGATCGCCGATGCGATCGATCATCATCGCATCTATAACCAATCTGACAGTCAAGGCAGCACCTGGCGATATGATCCGCAGCAGCCGGCCCAGGGCTGGACGCGTCAGGAACAGCACCGCGCGCTGACCGCCGATGCGGCGCTTTCCAATCAGCTCAATTTTCAGGCGTCGAGCACCGCGGTGCAGCTGGCGCCGGCCAACCCCGCCACGCCAAAAGATCCCTACGCGCAACCGGCCGCTGCCGGGGATGCGCCGAGCGCGAGAAATGCGCCCTGGACGCGCGATGCGCAGACGCATGCGTGGACGCGCGAGGTGACCGATCAAATACTCGAACACGGCATGGCCGGCACGCGCGTGGAAACCGCCGACCCCATGCGGGCGGCGCAGCTCGATCAGGCAGCGCGGCAAACCATTGCCGAGAATATCGCTGCCTCGCCGCAAGGGATGGCCCAACGCTACCAGGCTGCTTACGCCCAGTACGGCTGGAATCAATACGGCGCCATGCCCGATGCGGTAACTCACGCGCTGAAAACGTCCAACAACATCGTGCAAGCATCGGACGGGCATACCTATACGCGAGCGGTCGATGGGCAGTGGAGCACACCCGGCACTCTGTGGGGTACGAATACCGCAAGCGGCAATCTGCGCGATGAACTCGATGCCACTCGGCAAACGGAAGCAGCGCGCGCGAGCGTTAGTGCACCCGTAGCCGCGCCAGCGCGGCTCGACCAGCCTGCGCATCCCGACCATCCGCTCTATCTGCAGGCGCGAAACGCCGTGCACAGGGTCGATGCACAGATCGGCCATACGCCGGATCAGAAAAGCGACAACCTGTCTGCCGCTGTTGCCGTAGCCGCGCGCAGCAGCGGCCTGAAACACATCGATCACGTGGTATTGAGCGAGGACGGCGGTCGAGCCTTCGCCGTTCAGGGCGATCCTGGATCACCTGCCCGACAGATCGCGCACCCGGTGGACACCGCGCTAGCGGTTCAGACGTCCATCGTGCAGAGCACCGCCACCATGGCACGCGTTAACCAGCAGCAGGCGCAAGCGCAAGCTCCGACTGCCATGCAGAACGCGCCGGAAGCGCAGCAACAGCGAAGCGCGACGCCGTTATCGCGGTAAACGCGGCGCTGGCACTCATGACGCGCAGAGCTTTGTTCGGCGCTTGCGCGCAGGCGTTTGGGCCACCTCGCGCGCTACCACCAGCGCTAGAACCGATGCGACAGCCCAAGGTAAATCTGGCTATCCGGCGTGCTGCGGTTGAGGCCGAAATTGGCACCGGCGTCCAGCTGCAGTGTCGGGTTCACCAGAAAAATCAGCGCCGCGTCGGCCGATCGCTGGCGGATGGTGCCGGCCGGGTCGCGATTGTCCTGTGCCCATAGCTCGACAGCGAGGCTCAATCGACTGGTTAGCGGATGCGCCACGTTGACCAGGCCGGTCACGGCAGCATGATGGCCGTGACCATCGCTATCGGCCAGCAGATCGAGCTCCGGTCCCAACGTCAGTGAAAAACCTCGCGGCAATGCAACGCCGATCGGCGCCACCAGGCCGCCCTCCCAACGATCGTTGCCCAGATCGTGCGATGCGGTAGGCGCCTTGATAAAGGGAATCAGCGACATGCTGACCGTGTCGTCGCTGAACAACCGCGACTTCAGCCGCACGTAGACATCGCCGGCACCGGAAACGCTGCGGTTCCGACCATCGTCCTTGGTACGCACGCGGATGGCTGGCGCCCAGTTGATCTCAATGTCCTGATGATCGTTTAAGCCATATTTGAAATAGGGATTGAGGTAATAGAGGGTATCGGTGCTCACACCACCATGCTGATCGTGCGTGGTGTTGCCGATATCGGTTTCCAGCTGCCAGCTGCCCTGCGGTACGGTGCAGGTCGCGTTGGCCTTGGTCGGACGGTCGGTGCAAATGGGCGTGGTGTCGGCGCTTTGGGCGTGGACGATAGGGGTACTCTGAAGGAACAGTGCCGCTGTAAGGATAAAAAGGGGTTTTTTCATCAGCGATCCAGCGTGGCGCCGAACGTGGCGGACAAATGCCCGATCCATCTCGGCGCGGTGGGTGTCGCAAGAAATTACAGGCAGGTGCGTAAAAGGAGCACATCCTTTGCGGGGATTCCCGTAAAAAGTTCGTCATTCCGGCGCAAGTAATTGGACGTCAAAACCGGGGAACCCTTTCGCGTGACTCGGCTGGCATAGCTGGCGTTTGCGCATACGCTGCGAACGACAAATATCTGAACTACTATTTCTCAAACCGGGGTAGCCAGGGGAATGTCATGCTGAACGTCGTTTCGGGGCGGAGACGGGATCACGTTTTTTTCGGGGCGATGGCGCTGGCTGTTGCTGCAGCCGTCTATATCGGGTTTGAGAACAGCTATTTTCGGGCCGGGCTGATTTTTGCTCATCTGCCGAGCGTAATGGTGCATATACACGGCGCACTGTTCGTCGGCTGGGTGCTGCTGCTCGCCGTGCAAATCACGCTGGTTGCCAGCGGACACACGCGCTGGCATCGCCAACTCGGCGTGCTTGGTGCTGTGATGGCGCCGCTGATGGTGATTGCCGGCTTTGCGACTCTGGTATTGGCGCTTCGTCGCAACGCGGTGCCACGCATACCACCGTCGGTGTTTTTCGCCGGCGATCTGTTACAGCTGATTGCCTTCGCCATTCTGGTGACATGGGCCCTGCGCAAGCGCAAGGAACCGGCAGCGCACAAGCGGCTAATGCTGTTTGCCACCATCGCAATACTGGCGCCTGCGGTCGATCGCTGGCCGTTCGCCTTTATGAACTCGATCCTGATGACCACGGCAGTTCTCACCGCCTTTCCGCTCGCCCTCGCCGCTTACGATCTGGCAACGACACGCCGCGTCCATTGGGCCACGCGGTGGGGCCTGGCACTGTACGTGCTGATGATTGTCGGAATCTTCGTGCTGCCGGCATTGCCGCCGTGGCAGGCATTGACCTCATGGGTCGTGGGTGCCTGAGGCATAGCGCAGATAACAGACGCTAGCTGAGATATGGAAAGCGGCCATGGGCCCGGACAGAAAAGCAGCGATAGCAGCTAGTGCCTGACCCGCGCCATCCAGTCGACCCATCGAGCCGGCGAACCCGTCCGGCACTCCTTCCCACAGATCGACGCTGCGGCGAGCCGGAGGTCGGTCCGTCACGAAACCAAATGGCATGAAGCCTACGAATATCGTTTAGCGTCTTTTCTCGCGTGGCTTCGTCCTGCCTGCTCAATCCGGAGCGATCGATGCCGATCTCCGACACTTTTTCGGCGAGTACCGGACTGGGCGGCAACAAAGGAGCCACGAGCATGCACAGAACGATCGGGATGCCGCTTCGTTTCGTTTCAAACGTAGAGTGAAATCCTATAGAAGCCTAAAAACGGCTCACTGAGGAAACGCGCGCTCCGACCGTTCTCACTGCCTGCACTGCCGCAGCTGCGCACCGTACGCTCGCGCCAGGTTGTCGACGACGTCGGCAGTCTGCAGCAGGTGGGCATCGTGCTTCCACTGGCCGCTGCGATAACCGCCGATACCCTCATGATAAGCAAGGTAGAGATTCTTCGGATCCCACTTCGAGATGGCCAGCTCACGATGGATGCGGTCGGTGTACCAGCCGAGGAAATCGAGCGAGTTGTTCATGTTTTTGCGGCTCTTGAACCAGCCGCTGTTTTCCCTCCGATACTCCTTCCATACCGGATCCTGCGCCTGCGCATAACCATAGGCGCTGGACCGGCGCGGTAGCGGAATAAAAAGAAAGTGCGGCCGATCCGGGCGCGCCTTGCCGCGGAAATCGGATTCCCGCTGGACAAAGGCCATCAGCACATTCACCGGCGTGCCCCACCGCTTCTGTGCTGCGAGAGCATCGCGATACCAGCTCGGGTACTGATCGAAAACCTGGCAAATACTCTGGCTGTTGCGCGGCGGCGCCGTGGTGGCGCACCCGCTCAAGGCCAGCAGGCCAAGCGCAAAAAAGGCGATGCCGAGTCGTCCAATCATGGTGGAACGGCGTGTGTTGATCATGCGCGCAGATTAGCAGCCGGTAACGCGCGCCGAGATGCACGCATGGCGGAATCGCTTGCGCTAGAACCAATAGTCACCGACACAGCGACCATCGCGCGGCAGGGGCTCGAACGTGTCCAGCCCGTCGAGGTGCTCGATGGGAATGGGCGCCACCGATGCGAGCTCGGCCATGCGCAGATTGACACCGATCCGACGCTGCCCCGTCGCGTCCGTCTCGCGACCGCGCCAGTAGGCCACGCCGCCGCACACCGCGCAGAAATGAAACTCGATCCCGCCGCCGCGCCAGTAAGCCCGCGTGTTCCCCGAGATTCGCACGCCGTCGTTCTCGTGACCGTAAGCCCAGAGCACGCCGTAACGGCGGCAGACCGTGCAATTGCACGCCGTGGCGCTGTCGGGCGTGTGGTCGAGATGCCATCGCACCGAACCGCAGTGGCAGGAACCGTCGATCGTCGCTAGCTCCATCGAACAACTCCTTTGATTGAGGCCCATCGGCTTGCTGGTGCCGTTCGAAGGGCGGCCAGCGGTTTTTCCTGCAGGCACGTTTTCTTCACCGAGCTTAACGGGAAGGGGGTGGAAACATCCACGCCGCGTGACGCCCGCCTTGTGCGGCATGGATGGTGTCGAAATATCGGGTGCAAACGGTTAGAGGCGATCTCTCGCCGGCGAGCCTTGCCTTGCCGCACAGGTCAACTCTTTTCAAATCGACGAATCAAAGCCAGAGCCCATCCATGATCGAATCGACCGACGTCAAGCCACCCGATTTCCCGGAGCCCACCTCGCCCGCCGCTGCCATTTCCTACACCGGCATGGATCATCCGGGTGAGGACATGTTTTTCGCCGCGGTCGAAATCACCCGGATGCCGATGACGGTGACCGATCCGCACCGGCCGGACAACCCGATCATCTTCGCCAACAAGGCGTTTTTGCGTATGACCGGCTACACGGTGGATGAAATCGTCGGGCAGAACTGTCGCTTTCTGCAAGGCAAGGATACCGATGCCGAAGTTGTCGCGGGCATTCGCGCCGCGGTGCAACAGCGGCGCGAATACGCCACCGAAATTCTCAACTATCGCAAGGACGGCTCTACCTTCTGGAACGCGCTGTTCATTTCGCCGGTCTACGACAAGCAGGGCAACCTGGTTTATTTCTTCGCTTCGCAGCTCGACGTCAGCCGCCGCCGCGATGCCGAAGATGCCCTGCGCCAGTCGCAGAAAATGGAGGCGCTGGGCCAGCTCACCGGCGGCATTGCGCACGATTTCAACAATATTCTGCAGGTGTTGACCGGCTTTCTCGAGGGCATTGGGCACGGTATCGACCGACCCGACGTCGACCAGCCGAAACTGCATCGCCAGATAGATATCTGCCAAAAAGCGGTGGAGCGCGCCGGCACGCTGACCAAGCAGCTGCTGGCTTTCGCGCGCAAGCAGCAGCTCGAGGGACGCATGGTCAACGTCAATCACTTGATCGAGAACATGCACGAGATGATGTCGCGTGCACTCGGTGAATCGGCCGAGCTTGAGCTGGATCTGGCGCCCGACCTGTTGAACGCGCGCATCGACTCGACGCAGTGCGAAGTGGCCATGCTCAACATCGTCATCAATGCACGCGATGCGATGGCCGGCCTTGACGATCAGCTGATACGCATCAAGACGGAAAACGTCAGCGTCGTCCACGGCAACAAATATGAAAGTATCGATCTGAAACCCGGCAAATACGTCGTCATTTCCCTATCGGACAACGGTGCCGGCATGCCGCCGGAAATCAAAAAGCGCGTCATGGATCCTTTTTTCACCACGAAGGAAGAAGGCAAAGGCACCGGCCTCGGGCTGTCGATGGTGTACGGCTTCGTGCGCCAGTCCGGCGGTACGGTGCTGATCGACTCCGAGGAAAACGTCGGAACCTCCGTGCGCCTGTTCTTTCCCGCCAGCGAAGCGCTGGAGCACTCGCCGGCGGCCGTGTTGAAAGAAAAGGTCGTGCCGCACAGCGGTCGCGAACATGTCCTTGTCGTGGAGGATCGCGAAGACGTGGCCGTGTTGGCCAGAGATATCCTGGAGGAGTACGGCTACCGCGTAACGGTCGCCAACAATGCGACCGACGCGTTGCACGCCATCGATGCGAACCCGCACTACGATCTGCTCTTCACCGACCTGATCATGCCCGGCGGCATGAACGGCGTGATGCTCGCACGCAAGGCCTGCCAGCGCCTGCCCCGTCTCAAGGTGCTGTTGACCACCGGCTACGCCGACTCGTCCATCGAGCGTACCGATACGCGCGGCAGCGAGTTCGACGTCATCCACAAGCCTTACGGCCGCGCCGAGTTGGCGCGCAAGGTGAAAATCGTCTTGAGCGGTCACACCGGCGTCAGTTAGCCAGCAGCATCAAAAACAGTGCGCCGATGACGTCTGCACCACCGTCAGGTGCGTAAGCGGTTCGCACAGCGGCAAGTGGCGCAAGCGTTCTCTCGAGACCCAAGCGAATGACGGCGACCAGAAGAGGCAGCAGCGGCGTACTATCCGCTAGCCATTGCCGAATTGCCGGTGGTCGCCCGACGCCAGGGGCAACCGGTCAACGCCAACTATCAGGAGGACGCCTCATGCAGACCCGTATCCAAGGCACAGTCATGCCCGTGCTGGAAGTGCAGCTCGATCCCAACGACAGCGTGTTCGCCGAGAGCGGCGAGCTGTCGTGGATGACCGCATCGATCCAGATGACCACGCACACCCAGATGGGCGGCGGCGGTGGGCTGATGGGCATGTTCAAGCGCGCGGTCGGCGGTGGTAGTTTCTTCATGACCGAATACCGCGCCGTGCAGCGGCCCGGCGAGGTCGCGTTCGCCACCAAGGTGCCAGGACATATCGTGCCGGTACCGGTAAGCCCGTCCAACGAATATCTGGTACACCGGCACGGCTTTCTCTGCGCCACGCCGCAGGTCACCCTCGGCGTGGGCTTTCAGCAGTCGCTGGGTGCCGGCATCTTCGGCGGCGATGGCTTTCTGCTGCAGAAGATCGGCGGCAACGGGACCGCGTGGCTGGAGCTTTCCGGTGAGCTGATCCAGAAAAATCTGGCGCCTGGCGAAACCTTGCGCGTGCATCCGGGCCATGTCGGTGCGTTTCAGGCGTCGGTCGGTTTTCAGATCACCACGGTGCCCGGTATCAAGAACGCGATCTTCGGCGGCGACGGCATTTTTCTCGCGGCGCTCACCGGCCCCGGCACCGTCTGGTTGCAGACCCTGCCGATCTCCCGCCTCGCGCACCAGATCGCCGAATATCTGCCCAGCAGCGGTGGCGGCGGACGGGCGGCATCGGTGGGTATCGGCGGTGGCCTGCTTGGCGGCATTGTCGGCTCGATGCTCAACGGCAACGACAACTGAGCGGTTGTAAACACAGGCTGCATTACCAGGACCCCGACCGGGAGCAACCCTTACAAATCATTCTCGACGCCTTTTCTCCAGGCGCAAGAACGATCAAACGCGCCGCCCTCGCCTGCCATTAATCTGCACCGGTCGATTCCACCACCGGGTCTGAGATGGCGGCTGCCGAAAAAGCGCTCTGGTTTATCGAAAGCCATTACAGCGAGGATCTTTCGCTTGGCGTTATCGCCGACGTAGCCGGCGTCTCGCCGTTTCATTTGGCGCGGCTGTTTCAGACGATGACCGGCTGCTCGGTGATGCGCTACCTGCGCGCGCGCCGGCTGAGCGAGGCCGCGCACAGGCTGGCCGGTGGTGCGCCTGATATTTTGGAGGTAGCGCTCACCAGCGGCTACGGCTCGCATGAAGCGTTCACGCGAGCCTTCGGCGAGCAGTTCGGCCTGAGTCCGGCGAGCGTGCGCGAGCGCGGTTCGGTAGCCGAGCTTGCGCTGGTCGAACCCTGGCGCAGCACGGACGGCCCGAACGTCGTGCTGGATCGGCCGCGGCTGGCGCGCGACGGCATTCGCCTGATCGCCGGCCTGGGCTGCCGCTACACCTCGGATACTACGCAGGGCATTCCGGCGCAGTGGCAAAGGCTGTCGCTGCACCACGCGGCGACGCTGCCGACGAAAGGCATCGCGTTCGGCGTTTTCTGCAACAGCGACGACGAGGGCAGCTTCGAATACATCGCCGGTGTCGACGTACCGAGCTTTAGCGGTCTCGACCCCGCGTTGAGCACCTTGCGACTACCGGCGCGCGAGTATGTCGTGGCCACGCATCGCGGCCATATTTCCGACATCCGCCGTACCTGGCAAGCCTTCGTCGGCGACTGGCTGCCGCGCTCGGGCCTTCGCGCCGCCGACGCGCCCGATTTCGAGAAATACAGCGCGGACTTCGACGATGCCACCGGCATCGGCGATGTCGAGATCTGGCTGCCCCTGCAAGCATGAACCCATCAGCATCGACGAGGACCGCATGACCGCCCGTACCCTTTTGATCGCCTTGGCTGCCGCGTGGCTAGGCGTTTGCACCACGGCACGCGCGAGCGCCGTCGGCGAAATCCATCGTGTGGCACACCTACCAAGCGCCGCGCTTCGCGATGCGCAGCACAGCGAAGCGCTGCGCATTACCGCGTGGTATCCCGCCGTCGACGGCGTGCGCGAAACACCGCTGCCGATCGGCCCACCGGATCAACCCCTGTTCGACGCCGGCAGTGCCGCTGCCGACGCGCCGTTTGCGTCGGGCCGGCACCCGGTGATCCTGCTCTCGCACGGCTTCGGCGGCAGCGCGCGGATGATGGCCTGGTTCGGTACGGCGCTGGCGCGCGCCGGCAACGTCGTCATCGCGGTGGATCATCCAGGCAATAACGGTCGCGACTCGATGACCATCGCCGGCAGCGTGCTGATATGGGAGCGCGCGGTCGATCTGCGCATGGCGCTCGATACCGTCATCGCCGACAAGCAGATCAAACCGCATCTGGATACACAGCGACTCGGCGTGGCCGGCTTTTCGCTGGGTGGCTTCACCGCCTTGGTGAGCGCGGGCGCACGGGTCGACCTCGACCACATCGTCCAGTTCTGCCGCTCGCACGCCACCGACGCGACATGCATGCCGCAGGCCGAGGCGCCCGATCAAACCATGGCGGCGCGCGAGCTCGCGCTGAAGACGCCACCGCTGGCGGCGCTGGCAAAGCATGCTGGCGACGACTATGCGATACCCGGCGTTCGTGCCGTGTTCGTCATGGCGCCCGGCGCCATCGAAGCGATCGCCCCGTCCAGCCTGCATGCGCTGGACACACCGATCGGCATTCTGCTCGGCGATGCCGATCCGGTGGCGCCGCCGGCCAGCAATGGCAGGCTGGCCGCAACGTTGCTGCCGCACGCCACCCTGAAAGTGCTGCCTGGCGTGGGCCACTACGATTTTCTGGCCGACTGCACCGCGCTGGGCGTGGAGCACGAGCCGCTCTGCAAGCAGTTTCACGTACCCCAGTCGACCACTCACGCGATGGCGATCGCCACCGCGCAAGCGTTCTTTGCCGATCATCTTTAGCCGCCCAGCGAGATAAGCCCGCCAGCGTGAAGCTGCAGACAAACCGGCATCGAGCGTTTCGTGTACCCGTCATGCGCGCTTTTCGGCATGGCCTGCGGCCGGGGTAACACCGCGTCAGACCAGCGTTTGTCGTCGTCTGAAACCGTTGACATGCCAATTTCATCCATGGCGTTTTATGCTGTGCATCGGCGCAACCCGGGAGAAACACCATGTCCTCAAGGAAACCTTTCGCTCTGGCTCTGACTTTATTGATGGGCTGCGGGCCGCTTGCCGCGTTTGCCGCCGCGCCGTCCGGCAACGACGATCCCGGCCTCACGCATCTCAAGGGCATGTCGCCCGCCTATATTTCCTGCCAGACGTCGGCCGGCGACAATGCGCTCGCCAGCGACGCGTGCATGAGCAGCGAAATGAAGGTGCAGGATGCTCGCCTCAACAAAACGTACAAGGCCCTGCTCGGCGCCCTGAAACCGGACGCCAAAGCGGCACTGATCGACGCCGAACGTACCTGGGTGCAGTCCACCGCCAAGGATGAAGCGTTCGAGTCCAAACTTTACGGCGACTCGCAGGCAGAGAACGCGCAGCAGCTGGAAAACAAGCTGGCCCGACTCTGCGCCCGAGCCAATGCACTGGATAGTTACCTTACGCTGGCCCAGCTCTGACCCAATTACGCTGCCTGGAGGCATGCCATGACGGATCGCATCGACACCCGCAATATCGATTCCACCGCCGGCGCGGTGTATTTCGTGGTCGGCCGAGGCACGGAGGGCGGCCCCTCGGACTCCTATCGATTGTCCGTTGCCGGCGTTCGAAACGCCGACTGGGGCGACGTGAGCGCTGTGGCATCCAACAGCGGTTACAGCATAGGCACGATTCAAGTCGACCTCGGCCAGCAGGGACTGCGGCCGCTGGGCTCAGCCAGCGACCGCCCGTTGAAGCCGGGCGAGAAAACCTATGTCGATGCCATCATCGAACAGAGCTCGGCCTATGCAAAAACGCACAACTTGCCCTACACCGGCGATCTGACCGCACTGCGCAAGGATCTGCTCTCGCACGGCGACGGTCAGGGGCAACATTCGTCGATCCACTTCATCGACACCCACACGCGCGACAGCATCAACCAATGGGCGTCGTCCAGCGACGGCAAGCAGTGGATCCATCAAAACGTCGATTATCCGCAGATCAAGAGCATCACCGCGGACGCCACCGCCATCGTCGACAAGTACGGCAAGAACATCCCGGAGGATCGGCGCTTCGAGACGATCTGCATCCTGGCCAAAACGGAAAACCAGATACCCGGCAAGATCGCCGGCTTCGAAAAAGTCCTCAAAGACGGCGGCAACTACGACGACGTGCTCAAGCATGCCGACGCCCTGCGCTCCGCCGTGCGGTTCTACGACGGCCCCAAGGCGGCCACCATCGCCGAGGCCTACGACAACGCCTATGGGCAACCGGGGAACAAGGAGGCGCTGGATCGGGCCAACCGCAAAGTGAGCAGCGCGACCTACGATCCGTCCAGCGAAAAAACCGATCCGGATATCCAGGCCGCCTTGAAAGCCATCGGTCAGTCGGCACCCACACGCGCACACCACGATAGCGGCGCACTGCACTCGGGAAGTCACGGCAAGGCCGTCGGCACGCTGCAGAGCGAACTCGCCGCGCTCGGCTACACCGACACCAAGGGGCATGCGCTGAAAGCCGATGGCGATTTCGGGCCCGGCACGAAAGCGGCACTGGAAGCGTTTCAGCGCGATCACCATCTCACCGTCGATGGCGTCGCCGGACCCAAGACGCTCGCCGCCATCCACCAGCAGGCGAAGTCCGGCAAAACGACCAGCCTCGAAGAGACCTCGCATCCCGACCATGCGCTGTACGTGCAGGCGCAAAAGGCCGTATACGAACTCGATGCGCGCATGGGACGAAAGCCCGACCAGCACAGCGACAACCTTGCCGCCGCGCTCACCGTGGCGGCGAAACGCGAAGGCGTGACGCGAATCGATCAGGTCGTGCTCAACGAGGACGGCTCGCGCGCCTACGCCGTGCAGAACGATGCGCACAAGCACTACGCGCAGGTGCAGACGGCGCAAGCCGTCCACACGCCGGTGGCGCAAAGCAGTCAGGCGCTGCAGACGGCCGACAAAGCACCGACCCAGCCAGTCGTGCAACAGTCGTCGCCACAGCAGGCCGCGCCGTCCATCGGCATGTAGCCGTCCGTCACCTCAGCCGCCGTTGGCCCAGGCCACGGCATCCTCGCCTGCGGGAATGCGCAGTGGCGTCGATGGGTCGGTCGCGGCGCGCCACACGGCTTCGGCCACGTCGGACGAGTACGTGACCGGGCCAGATTCGTCGCGCATGCGGGCGAGAACGCTGGCTGCCAAATCCGCGTAGGCCTCGTGGTCCATGCCGTGCAGGCGGGTGCTGGCGTTGTCGCCGAAGCGGGTTTCGGGCGCTCGTCCCGGCAGCACCAGCCGCACGCGCACGCCGAACGGCTCGACCTCCGCCGCCAGCGATGCAGTGAAGGCGTTCACGGCTGCCTTGCTGGCGCTGTAAATGCCTACCAGTGGCAGCGCCTTGAGCGTCACGCTGGACGTTACATTGACGATCACGCCAGCGCCGCGCTGACGGAACTGCGGAAGAAAGGCCTGCGTCATCGCCAGCGTGCCGAAGGTGTTGGTCTCGAACAGCTCGCGCGCGGTGGCCATCGGCGTGAGTTCGACCGGCGAGCCCGCACCAAAGCCGGCGTTGTTGACCAGCACATCGATCGGTCCTGCCACCTCGACGAGCTGCTGAATGCTCTGCGCATCGGTGATGTCAAGAGGCAGCACGCGCAGGCGTTCTGAGCGGGGCAGCACGTCGTCGCGCGGCGTGCGCATGGTGGCGATGACCTGCCAGTCGCGGTCGAGGAAATAGCGGGCAATCTCGACGCCGAAGCCGGACGAGCAGCCGGTTATAAGGACCGTGTTCATGGAGAAACTCCTGGGGTGATGCATGGGGGAACGTCACGATAGGCCGCTAACACCGTACTCACTACAATCATCAGTCCATGTTTCATCGTCAGGAGTCCGGACATGATCGATCCCCTCGCCGAGGTGGTCTCGCTGCTGCAGCCCGGTGCGCAGTACTCCAAAGTGGTGGTGGGCGCTGGCACCTGGCATATCCGCCATGCGGATGCGGGCCAGCCGTGGTACTTCGTGGTGCTTGAAGGCGCCTGCCGAGTCGAGGTCGACGGACGGCCCGCGCTGACGCTGCAGTCGGGCGACTTTCTGCTGCTGCCTGCCGCCTGGGGCGTCGCCATGTCCAGCCTGGAAACGCCGCCGGCCGGGCTCAACAGCCTGCCCGTGGCGCAGGGCCACGGTGTCTTTCGCATCGGCAACCAGGACGGTCCGGCCGATTTACGCATGCTGGTGGGCCACTGCAGCTTCGAGTCACCGGATGCCGATCTGCTCGTGGCGCTGCTGCCCCGGCTGGTGCATATCCGCGGCGAGCCGCGTCTGGCGACGCTGATGACGCTCGTCGGCGAAGAGTCGCGCGAGCAGCGGCCCGCGCGCGACGTGGTGCTGGCACGCCTGCTCGAGGTGCTGCTGATCGAAGCGCTGCGCTCGAACGCCGACACCGCGGCCTCGTCCGGCCTGGTGCGCGGCCTGGCCGACGATCGCCTCGCCCTGGCCATCCGCGCCATGCACGCGCAGCCCGATCGCAGCTGGACGGTGGCGCAGCTGGCCAGCGAAGCTGCGCTATCGCGCTCGGCGTTCTTCGAGCGCTTCAACCGCACCGTCGGCGTCGCCCCGATGGCCTACCTGCTCGCCTGGCGCATGGCCCTCGCCAAACATCTGCTGCGACAGAACGAGACCGGCGTCGCCGCCATCGCCGAACGCATCGGCTACAGCTCCGCCAGCACCTTCAGCGTCGCCTTCACTCGCCACGTCGGCAAGGCGCCGACGCATTACGCACGGGAACATGTCGGCGCGCCGACGCAGGATGACGAGCAGGCGCTGGGAATCGGCGTACGCGGCTGAACGTATCGATGGGCCATCGCAGCGACTCGTCGCCCGCAAAATGCCAGCGTTGCGCCCCAGGCGATTCACCAGAGCCAGGGATGCTGCAAGCTTCCATGAAAACGGAGTCGAACATGCGTACAGGGCTGGCAGCGATTCTGATTACCGCTTTGATCGCGCAGAGTGCGCATGCGAAGACGCCCTCGGTAGAGAAAGCGAGCACCGCGAGCGAGCGCTCATGCGCGAACGATCCGAGCTGGACGGCGGCGCAGACGCCGTTTCGCATCTATGGCAATACCTGGTTTATCGGGCCACGCGGTCTTGGCGTATTCCTCATCACCGCCCCGACGGGTGACGTTCTGATCGATGGCGGCGTGCCGCAGGACGCGACACTGATCGAAGCGAATATCCGAGCGCTGGGCATCGAGCTGCACGATATCCGATGGATACTCAACTCGCATGCGCATTGCGATCATGCCGGCGGCATCGCGCAGCTCGCGCGCGACACGGGTGCGCAGGTGGTCGCGGGTGCCGCCGATAGCGCGCTGCTGGCGCGGGGCGGGCACGACGACCCGGAATACGGGGATCGATTCGTGTTTCCACCGGTGCACGTGACGCGCAAGGTGACCGACGGTGAGCGTCTGCATCTGGGCGATCTGGTGCTGACGGCTCACGCCACGCCAGGGCATACCAAAGGCAATACGACCTGGACGTGGACATCCTGCGAGGGCGTACGCTGCCTGCGTATGGTCGATGTCGGCAGCCTATCGGCACCGGATTTCACACTGATCGGCAACGCGAAGTATCCCGATGCCGTCAAGGATTTTCGCGCCAGCTTTGCGATGATCGCCGCGCTGCCGTGCGACATCGCGCTCGCGCCGCATCCGGAGATGGTGGATTTCTGGGCGCGCGTGGCGAAGCGAGACCAAGGCGACGCAAACGCGCTGATCGACCCCACGCTGTGCCGCACCTACGCCAACGCCTCGCGCGAAAATTTTGAGGCACAGCTGGCGAAGGAGCGCGCCGATGCAGCGTCGGCGAAAAAAGCACGGCCGTAAGCGTTCGATCAGCAGCGAACGCTCGATATGGACAGCCACAGGAATAAAGCCTGTGCAAAGACTTTCCATGCCGCACCGAATCTCACCGTCACGGGTAAGTCCATTGCAGAAAAAAAGCGCATCCTGCGCTTTTTTCTTTCCGCCGTCGCTACTGTGAAACGTGCACTCTGACGAGGTCGTCTCGCGGTGCCCGAGCGTCGATTACCAGGGTTCAACGCCCTCCGTGCTAGTGAACCCGCCAGTCGGGCCATCGTCGGGAATCTGGGCCATGCGAACCGTTTCGGCGGCGCCTTCCTCGATCGACTGGTGGCCGCTGTTGCCGTTGAGGTCGGTGGCGGTGTAGCCCGGATTGACCGCGTTGACCTTGATGCCGCTGTCCTTGAGCTCCGCGGCGAGCAGCACGGTGAACATGTTCAGCGCGGCCTTCGAGCCGTTGTAGCCGATCAGTTTGACCGCCGCATAATCCCAGTTCGGGTCGGCGTTGAGCGCGATCGAGCCGAGGCCGCTCGAGACGTTGACGATGCGGCCCGCGCGGGATTTTTTCACCAGTGGCAACAGCGCCTGGGTCACGGCGACGTTGCCGAAAAAATTGGTTTCGAATGTACGGCGTACGACGTCGAGGTCGGTAGTGCCGGGCAGTCCGTCGCCCTGTACCGCGATGCCGGCGTTGTTGACCAAGATATCGATGCGGCCCTCGTGAGCCTCGATATCGGCCGCGGCGGCGGCGAGCGATGCGCTATCGGCAAGATCGATGGCGACAAAGCGTACGGCGATGCCTTCGTCCCGCAGGGCTTTCTCGGCCGCGCGGCCGCGCGCTTCGTCGCGGGCGCCGAGCAGTATGTGGTGGCCGGCCTTGCCGAGCTGTCGCGCGACTTCCAGGCCGATGCCCTTGTTGGCGCCGGTGATCAGGGCGATACGGCGATCTGCTGCGTTCATGGCGTTTCCTTCGGATGGTGAGTGGGGGTGTGGTGCTGTACTGTGATATGCGAACTATCCTTCGGCTTTTACATTCGCATATGCCAGTCATACCCACCGACGCGCTCAAGCCCCGCAAATCGCCGCGTCAGGCGCGCTCGACCGCGACCGTGACGGCAATTCACGAGGCGACTATTCAGGTTCTTCTGTCCGACGGTATCGCCCGACTCACCACGACACGCGTGGCGCAACGTGCCGGCGTATCCGTGGGCACGATGTATCAGTACTTTCCGCACAAGCAGGCGCTGTTGTATGCCGTACTGGATCAGTACCTGGACGAGGTCGTCGTCGCCATCGAAGAGGCCTGCGCACGCTACCAGGGTGCGCGCCTGTGCGACATGTCGGACGGCCTGGTCGGCGCCTACCTCGATGCGAAGCTGCGCTATCTGCCCGGCTCACTCGCGCTGTACACGGTCGCTGCGGATCTGGACACGGCAAACCTGATCAGCGATGTGCTGGACCGGACCGACCGGGCCATCGCGCGTCTGCTGGCCAGTGCGCCGGACGCCGGCTTCGACGACATCGCCACCGTCACGTTCGCCATGCGCACCCTGCTGGTGGGCACCGTGCGAGCCGGCCTGGAAAACGATGCATCGCCGGCGGCGCTGACGATGCTGCGCACGCAGGTTCCACTGATGTGCCGGGCCTATCTGGTGGCGGCATCGCGCGGCGGTGTTGCGTAGTCGCAACGCCGCCTTCGCCTACCGTCAAGGCGCACTCGCCGCGTCTGCTTTCGCGACAACGCCGCCGATTTGACGAATGCCATCGGTGTTGGCCAGGCGCATCTCCAGATGGATCAGTCCGTCCGCATCGGGGACGATCGGCTGGCACGACGCCGTCGCTTTTGGCATGGACAAATACATGGGACCGATGCCGGTGCTTTCCTGAGACGTTAGGCGCGATGCCAGCGACCACGCACGTCGGAGCCGATTGATACAGATCAAAGTACACAACAGGAACGTGCCCTGACCCGCTTAGCCCGGTGCTTAGCCCGAACTGAAACGGTGCCTTACGCCATTTCCCCTGACTATTCAGCGTCGGTATGCCGATATCCATGCATTGTCGATGCGCCCTATCGCTCGTGCGTGCAAAGCATGCCGGAGCCGCGGCAACTCAAAACTCGAGGCCTCATCATCATGATACGCAAACGTGTAATCGCCGTGCTGCTCGCGGCTGGCGTGACTCTCTCCGGCGCGGTGCTGGCGCAGGCTCAGGGAGTTCATCCCGCTCCAGCTCCTGCCACCGCACCGGCAGCGGCGCCGCCGAGTGCAACGCCCAAAGCCACCGACAAAGCCACCAGGAACGCTGACAAGGCTTCCCAGAAGGCAGCCAAGCAAGCAGCCAAAGCCAAACAGCAGGCTGCCAAAAAGGCCGCCAAGGCCGCCAAGGTGGCTGCCAAGGCCAAGAGGAAACAGGACAAAGCGGCGCTGATCGCCGCCCAAGGTCCGCGCAGAAAGTCGCCCAAGAAAGCCACGACCCACGCTGCGCAGCGCACCAGCGTTCCCGCCAGTGCACCGGCCGCCAGTAGTTCTGCGGGTGGGTGAAGTCATCCCACGCCGACGGTCCTTTTTGGGTGGCCATCGCGCCGAGAAGCAAGGCTGCCATACAATGCGGAAACTCGAGGGCAGTCAAACGGATTGCCCCATTGCAACCAAGGAGAGATGCTCGATGAAGTCACGTTACGCAAGGATAGCCATGGCCGGATTGCTGCTCGCGCTGGGTATGGCATCGGTCCAACTGCTTACGCCCTCCACGGCTTACGCACAGTCGTCGAGCAGTGCGGCGATGACCAATGCGGATGTCGTCAAGCTGGCCAAGCTGGGTTTCGGCTCGGAGATCATCAAGGAAAAAATCAACGGGGCATCGACGGTCAATTTCAAGCTGGATGTCGATGATCTGGTCAAGCTGAAGAACGCCGGTGTTTCGCAGGACGTCATTTCCGCCATGCTCAAGCGTGCCGACGGTGGTGGGGCCGCTTCGACTTCGGGTTCCGCTATGGCCTCTGCATCCGGCCCGGCCGGTTATCCGGGCGGCCCCGATGTCACGCTGGTGACTAAGGACGGCGGCAGTGTGCACCTGCGCAGCATCTCCGGGACCATGAGCACGACGAATGCCGTGGTCACCGTGCTGATGCATGAGAACTACCCAGGTATGGCAGCCGCCGTGCGCACGCACGACCCGCGACCGTCATTCATCGTCAACTCCACGGTTCAGCCGAAGGGCAGCATCTACATCGTGTCGCTCGACGTGGACAAGGGAGATCAGGATCGTTCGCTGAAGCTGGGCAACGCCCGCTTCTGGGGCGGCATGAAGAACGTGGGCGCGCCGGACAAGGACAACCAGGTCGCCTACGACGTCGTCTCGATGGGCAACGGCAACCAGTGGAAACTGACGCCGAGCAACGATCTGAAGCCGGGCGAATACGGCCTCTTCAGTGGCGGGTTGTACGACTTCGGCGTCGACCCGTGATGCCGCTGACCGTTTAAGCGAGTCAGTCTGATTCTGTTGTTTGAAAGGGAGCCGCTTCGGCTCCCTTTCCCGTTCAAGGACAGGCAATCCACGCGCGGACTAAGAGAAAGGGGGCCGTCGGCACAGGCCTT
Source organism: Rhodanobacter sp. K2T2 (assembly GCF_013408815.1). Classification (NCBI taxonomy): domain Bacteria; kingdom Pseudomonadati; phylum Pseudomonadota; class Gammaproteobacteria; order Lysobacterales; family Rhodanobacteraceae; genus Rhodanobacter; species Rhodanobacter sp. K2T2. Next base: position 171,091 of record NZ_JACCCA010000010.1, read on the forward strand.
CACCCACCATCCAAAAAATGTTTCGGCCCCTATGTTTACGGACGCCCGGACATGTCGCTCACATCCTTGCCGATCTCGGCAAACAGCGCGTCCCGCGTGTTTTTGTCGGCCTTCGACCCCGTGAGAAAGGCCGCCACGATGACGGTGTGGCCGTTGGGCCAGGTGAGGATGCCGATATCGTTGTAAGCGGCGGTTTCGCCGTCCAGCGAATAGGACGTGCCGCACTTGTCGGCAAAGCGCACGTCGGCGGGCAGGCCGGCGCGCAAACGAACCGGCTTCGTCTGTCCGTACATCAGATCGAGCAGCCGCTTGCTCGAATCCGCCGAAATCAGTCGACCCGTCCAAAGCTTGTCGAGAAAGTCCACTGCCGCGTCAGGCGTCGTCCGATCGCGAGGGTCATTCAAATACGCGCGATAACCGCGCCGCCGTCGTGCCAGCGCCGCTTCATCGGTTTCGTTGGTCGGGATGGTTTGCCCATTGGCCGTCTCTTCGAAGATACGGCTGATGCCGCCCTCGCCAAGGTCCACGCGCATACCCTCGATGCCGTGCTTGCGCAAGAACGCCGTGACCACTTGCGGGGCGCCCAGCAATCGGATCAATGCATCGACGGCGGTGTTATCGCTTTCGCTCACCGCAGCTGCCAGCAATCGCTCGACCGTGAAGTGCATCTGCTCACCCGAGAAATGCGCACCGATGGAAGGTACGGCAGTGCCATCCACCACTTGTGCGCGGGTGATCGTCACCTCCTGACTCAAACGAATGCGACCCGCATCTACCTGTGCAAGCACCGCCGCAGCGACCGGCGCTTTGAACACGCTCATCATCGGATACGCGCGATCGGCATTGATTCGGAGTCGCGCATGCGTATCCAGATCTACCACCGTGATGCCCAGGACGCCGGGTTGCGCCTTGTCGGCGAGTTGCGCCAGCGCGTGTTGCAGGCGTGTATCTGGCGCTTCGGCAGCCATGGCAGGCGTGACTAGCGAAAGTGCCAGACACAGGGTCAACCAGCGACAGATGAAAATTTTAAGATGCGTGCTCATGGATTTCCGAAGGTTGGGTGCGCACCCGGGTCAAAGATCCTCTACCTGAACTTATCCCACAGGTGTAGCGGCTCAAGGTGCATGTAAATCATAAGGGATCGGGAGCGCACGCCTAGACCAACACCGGAGGGCATCGCAAAGCCTGCGTCCTAAACCAGGCAGAGCACCCGTGTGTCGTATCGAGAAAGTGACTCTGAACCGATTTTGGTGCATCCTTTCGCCGTAACATTTTGCGTGTATCAGGGTTTCGCACTTCGTCGTCCTGCTCGAGCGTTTTTTTCTGACGCCCCATGCGACGAAAACCCATTCCCCTGCCGGACGATCCTCGTACCGTCCGGTCCAGGGAAGCAGTCATCAGCAGACAGGGAGTTCAGCTATGGATGCCATCCACTCCAAGAGTGCCTTCGTGTATGGGGAGGTCAGACGCGCTCTGCAATCGGGACGCTATGCACCGGGGCAGCGGATCGACCCGTCCAGGCTCGCGCAAGAGTTCCACACCAGCCCCACGCCGGTTCGACTCGCGCTGTATCGACTCGTCGGCGAGGGCCTGATTGCCGATCATGCACGCAGTGGGCTGCATGTGCCGCTGCTCACCGAAGTCGCGCTGCGCGACCTCTACGACTGGATGGAGCGCCTGTTGCTGATGGCCTGCGATATCGGGGTCGTGCCGACACTTCGGCCGATCGCCGAGCCGGAGATCGTGTCCGCCGACGACGATGTGGTGAAGCTGACATGGCAGCTGTTCGATGCGATCGCCCGCGCAACAACCCACTGGTCGCTGCACCATGCCGTAAAGCGGGCCAATGACCGGCTGGCGCCGATACGACGCGCGAAAAAAGAATTGATCGAGCACGCCGACGAGGAACTATCGCAGCTGGACCGGCATTGGCGCATGCGCGACATCCCCCGCTTGAAGTCGGCCCTGCGCGACTACCACGAGCGCCGCAAGCAACTCGTACCGACCATCGTGGCCGCGCTCAGCGGCCGCATCGATTACCTGCACTAAATCGCACGCTGACGACAAGGCATCCATCCGCGCTGCCCTCGCAATGGCAGCATGCGTCGACCGACGAACCTGCGCAGACAGGCCCAACAAGACCTGCGTCACCCTCCGAAATTAATCACCGGATGACAACGCAATAATCATTGGCAAATTAAATTTTCAGGCGTCTACGCTGCGCGCGTCATGGAACTGCCATGACGCGAACGTAGGAGACCGACATGAACACGAACGAGAAAATCCGCAACGACACATCGGAAGACGTCATCGAGCTCGGCGTCGCCAGCGTCGAGACAAAGGGTATGGCCGGAATCACCGAAAACTTCGGCCTCGTCCCCATCGATGGTATCTCCGAAGCATGATCGACAAGGCGCGCCGAAGGGCGCGCCTTTTTTGGAGTGGTGCAATGACCCAGCTCAAACTGCATGGCGACCTGTCGTACTGCAATATAGACGGCCACCTGATCTTCCTCGACGTTCAAAACGATCGTTACTTTCGTCTCACAGAGCGTCTGGAGTCTGCCTTAATCGCCTACCTGGATCGCGTCGACAGCCGAGACAGCGATGTCCGCACGTTGATCGAAAGAAAAATACTTGTCGACGGATCGAACGACTTCGGCCACATACCGACCGCCTTCAAGAACGTTCCGAAACGCAGCGCGATGGAGGAAGCGGCCCGTGCCAGGCGAGCCAGTGTCGGTGAGGTGCTGGACACCGCCGCCATCGTTTGCTCGACACAGCGGCAATTGAAATCCTGCCGCCTGAAAAAAGTACTCGACGGGCTGGCGTCTCGTAGAGCGAAGCTGACGCCTGGATTGCCAACCTCCAGTGATAGCGAATCACGAGCGATGGATACGGCCGCCGCCTTCCGCAGCGCACGCCCGTACGTTCCGATAGATACCTGCTGCCTGCTTGATTCCATCGCAATGATCACGTTCCTGGCCAAGCGCCAACTTCATGCCGATCTCGTCTTTGGCGTGACGGCAGATCCGTTCTCGGCACATTGCTGGGCGCAATACGGTACGACGGTGCTGAACGATGCGCTGGGACACGCATTGACCTATACGCCGATACGGGTGATTTGATGGACAGCGATTACCTTGCCGTTCTTGCCCCTGCGGCAGGCCTTTTCGATGTGGCCTTCCCCAACCTCGGCGACACCCTGCACACGATGGGCATGCGCGTCCGCCATGCGTCCGGTTCGATGACGCTATTCGGCACAAACGACCTGCCGGTGCTGTCACTACCCGGCGGCGGGGTTCTCATCGGGTATCTGTTCGGGCAGGACGGAATGCCCATCAGTGACAGCGCGAAGTTTTCGGAACACGCAAATCCGGCGCAGACCCGGAAGCACATTCTGGAAACCTGCTGGGGCTCTTACCTCATCATCCAACCCGATGCGCATGCCCCGGAAGCCTTTACGATCACGCGAGCCCCATCGGCCGCGGGCAATCTTCCATGCATCTATTCCATCCAGGCAGGGTCCGGTTTTCTGACATCGGATATCTCCCTGGCGATCAGGGCAGGGCTCTATCGAAAACAGATCGATTGGGATTTCATCGCCCATCGCCTGACGTATCCCGGCATCAAGACACAGCGCTGCGGATTCGTCGATCTTGTCGAGTTGTTGCCCGGATGTTCGCTGAGCGTAAGCGGTAGCGAAATCGCCGCCCGCCAAGCGTGGACGCCCTGGGATTTCGTCCGCCCCGATCAGCGCTACCGCCATCGGCGCGAGGCCGCCGACCATATCCGGCACGCCGTCTCGATCGCCGTCCGCGCGTGGACGCATGCGGACCGGTCCATACTGCTGGAACTGTCCGGCGGTCTCGATTCTTCGATTGTCGCGGCCTGCCTGCGCGATAGCCATGCGCGCGTCATCTGTTGCAATCTGACGACGTCCGTCCCCGGCGTGGACGAGCGGCATTACGCGCACCTGATGGCCCGACAGCTCGATGTCGAACTCCATACCGAGCGCCTGGAGATCGACAGAGCGCGCTTTGATTTCACTCCATCGCCCGATTCCATTGCCCCCGGCATGGGAGCGCTCCAGCACGCCATCGATGAAATTATGGAGTCTGCCGCCGAACGCCACGGCGCCGACGCGTACCACTCGGGAGGCGGCGGCGACTCGGTGTTCTGTTACCTCCGAACGGCGGCCCCCGCGGCGGATGCGCTCAGGGCGAGCGGGTTTCGCGCGGCATGGGCTGCGTCGAGAGACTTATCCAAACTGCACCAATGCACGCTCTGGAAAGCAGGCCGGCTCACCATCGCCAAACTGCGTCGGCCTCCGACATCGCCTTACCACGACGATGCCACCTTCCTCGCACCAAGCACGGCCAACGTCAGCCCGGAAGCGCACCCCTGGTTTACGGCCCCGAAGCATGCCTTACCCGGGGACAGAGAGCGCCTGTTCGACCTGGCCGGCAACCAGCTCTTTCAAGGCCAAGCGTCGCGTGGAGCGCGCCGCCCCCTGCGCTTCCCGTTGTTGTCACAGCCGGTGATGGAAGCCTGCCTTCGCGCCCCCAGCTGGATGTGGATAGCCGACGGCAAAAATCGCGCGCTTGCCAGAGCGGCGTTTTCCGACGTGCTACCGCCGGACGTCATGAACCGCCAGAGCAAGGCGACCTATATGAGCTATCTCGGCGCCGTCTACGAAAAGAACAAGCATCACATCGCAGACTTTCTGCTGTCGGGTCGCCTGCAGTCGCAACGCCTCCTCGACGCACGCGCCATCCACGACTTCGTTGCAAGGCCTTTGCCACCGCGCGACCAGACCTTTCTGAGGATGTTCGATCTGTGCATGGTCGAAAACTGGGTCCGTCACCAGCCATAGGGAGTGCTCTAGCGCGCGTCGTGCAGGCTCGACCGCATCGATCGCCAGTGGACGTATTGCGACGCCTTTTCCGGCGCCGGATCTTCCACACCCAGCAGCCAGAATCGAAACCAGTCCAGATTGCGCTCGTACACCGCCAGCTTGTGCTTTGGCTGAAACTTGTTGTGCGGCTCGTGGGGGAAAACATAAAGGTCCGCGCGGTTGCTCCGCATCATCGGAATGGCATAGTCGAGACCGTGCATGTACTCCTGCTCCGAGAACTGCATCAAGATCGGCGCGTCGATCCTGCCCAGGTTGAAGGTGGGGGAAATCTGTCGCCACGGCGCCGAGGCTTCGTCCGGGTTGCCCAGCTGCCAGTTGCTTCGAAGCAGCGACACGAATGGATCGCCGATATTGCTGCCCAGCAGGTAATACATCGGCGATGTCGTCGGCGACGCCATCGATGCAGCCGCAATGGCGTGAGAATGGATGAGTATCCACATCATCGCTTCGCTGCCGAAACTGAGCCCACCCATGCCTATCTTCGACCGGTCGGCCTTGCCTTCGGCGGCGAGTCGATCGATCGCGCTTTCCACCGCCGACTGCCCCACCTCGTAGCGTGTGGCAGCGTCGCTCGAAAACGAGGGCGCGTTGATGCAAAGCGTGGAGATGCCCTGCTCTGCCATCGTCGCCAACGGCCACTCATCGCCCGAGCCTCCGCGCATAAAGCCGAGGCATCGGTAGTAGGTCACGAACAGCGGCGGCGGCGCGGTGCCGGTGCGGCGCGCGGAATACAACTGCCCGGTGAAGGTCTGCCCTTTCGCATCCGTCCAGCGAAGCCGCTGCATGGGAATACCGGAGATAGCCTGCGCCAGTGCCTGATTGGGATCGAACAACACCGCGCGCGCGCCCGTCTGCAGATCGACCCGTTCCAGTCGCGCCGGGCGATTGGCTTCGGCCGTGACGCACGCCAGCGCGGTCGGCGATACGCCGCAGACGCCGGGCCCCCAACTGCCCTCGCCGCCAAACATGCCAGTGGACGTCGCTACTGGCGTCACGACACCCGTGTCCACGTTCCAGCGATAGATGGACTGTGCGAACCCGTCGCTGTAGGGCGACACGGTAAAGATCACCTCGTCACTCCCCGGACGCCACTGCACACCGCTGATCGCCTTGCCGCTGCACGCCTGCGCCACGCACGTCACCACGCGGCCAGTGCTGCCGGCCGGCAACATGGCCAGCACGATCTGCGGGTGGTCGGTGGTTTCTGCCGTGCGCGTCAACAGCGCCAGGCGTCCGCTTGCGCGGTCACGATCCAGCTTCCAGACATGGCTTACCTGCGTCGCCAGATCCGCCGCCGTCGACGCGGCAGCAGGTTTTTCGGACGGCGCGAGATCGCGTACCGCGCCGGTCGCCATATCCACCGCCTTCCATCGATCCGGCACCGCGTCCGTCAGATCGACCCGGTTGAAGATCAGCCCCAGACGCTGGGTCGCCAACCGTCCCCCAGTGGCGCCGGATCGGAACAGGTTCTGCCCGAGTGGCGTGCTCCGGTCGACGCGAATACCACGGTCGTATTCGGCCTGCTCTGCTGCCGCAACGTCCTCGCGGGTCGGCCCGACGCTGTACTGCAGCACCTTGCCGTCTACGCTCAGCGAAAAGTCCCGCACATCTGCATCGCCCTGGGTCACGCGTTCGGCGGCATCGCCGTTGGCCGATGCGCGCCAGATGTCTATCCGGTCATTCAGGCGGGCACGGTAGTAAATCCATCGTCCGTCAGGCGACCAGACGGGTGTAGGCGGCAGCTCGATGCCGGCCGAGTCGCGCAAGGGAACACCGCCATCGCCCACGCGCTGCGGCGGCGACGATCCGTCCATCGGCTGGACGTACCAAACGGTGTCGTACGTATCGCGCTCGATCGACGCCCGCTGTATCCGGAACGCCACGCGCGAACCGTCGGGCGACACCACGGGACTGCTGAAGTCCGCCATCTCCACCAGCTGCCGTGGCGACACCGCAAACGCGTGCGTGCTCGCGGCAAAGGTGCTCAGCAACACAGCCAGGCTGACAACACGCCTGACCATGGTTCGGCATAAAACAAACCTCATGATCTCGCTCCTGTGGGGTTTGCAGCGCAGTGCGCTGTGCATCGCGCGGCATCACCAGTGCTTGGAAACGGACAGGCTGAGATAACGCCCGATCGCCGAGTAATTGGTCGAGTCGTACGGCGCATACGTCCGCGATGTCACGGCGTACAGCGGCGGCGCCCGGTCGAGCGCGTTCTGCACACTCAGCTCCAGCGCCACACCGGACCATGCGTCGTCGCGTGCGCCGGTGTCGTAGCGCAGCGTGGCGTCGAAGGTGGTGAACGAGGCACCCTGGTGGCCATCGACGGTGTCGGTCACGCCGCTCTTGTAGTTGCCGAACAGCGAGGCGGTAAAGCCGCCCTGCTGCCACACCGCCCCGAGCTGGCTGTTGAGCCTCGCCGGATAGAACAACGTGCCCGCGAGGTCGTAGGCCGGCTGGGCCGACGATATCTGTTGCGTGCTGTGCAGCCAGCTGGCCGAACCGCGCAGCGTCAACCGGCCCGGCGCCAGATCGAACCGGTACGAGCCCGACGCATCCAGCCCCTTCGCCTGCTGCCGGGACGTGTTCATGAAAAGATTGGGCGCGATCGCGACCACGTTGGCAGGGTTGTACGCGGCCCCGGTGGCGTTGGTGAATCGGAAGGTCTGCAGTATCTGCGCCAGCTCGGCGGCGGACGGCGCATCGACAATGAACTGCGCAAAGGCCGGGTTGCTCAGCGCCTGCGCGGGCACCAGCGGCTGCACGACGCGGTCGGCGTAATCGACGTCGAACCAGGTCAGCTCCGTCTCCAGCCCAGGCAACACCTCGGGATGAAAGGCCAGCGACGCACTCCACGTTCGCGCCTTCTCCGGACGCAGGTCGGGGTTGCCACCCGTGAGATAAAGCACGCTCGCATTCGGCGCGTAGCCGGTGCCGCCCAGTGCCGCGGCTGGAAACAGAAACGCATCGCGCTCCAGGTATTGCTGCGACAGCGTGGGCACCTTGAACGACTTGCCCCACGAGCCCTTCAACGTGAAGTCCGCGCTGGGGCTGTAGACCACGCCCAGCTTCGGCGTGGTGACGCTGCCGAAGCTGTCGTAGTCCTCGCCGCGCAGCGCGCCGGTCAGCGCCAGCCGCTGCACGCCGGGCACACCCTGCTCCGGACCGATCAACGGCACGTTGAGCTCGGCATAGGCAAAGCGACTGCTGACGCTGCCGTCGACCTGCGCCACGCCGCTGACCAGGTTGCGACTCTGAAAAGCGTTGTCCCTATAACCGGCGCCCACCGCCAACCGCGCCTCCTGCCCGTTGAGCGAGAACAAGGGCCCCTCGGCGCCGATCTCGTAATCGCGGCTTCGATTGCGGTAGCCCGTGCGCGAGAGCGTGGACGTTTCGCTGGCCGGGGTCACCACCGAGTAGTTCACGTCGGTACTCTCCCTGCCCCAGGTGCCATCGACCGACAACGTCCAGTCGCCGGGCAGAAACAGGTCGAGGCTGGGAGAAATCAGCGACGTGGTGGTCGATGGCGCATTGTGTTCGTAGTTGGTGGCATAGCCCTCGTCCGTGGCGATCTCGCGCTCGGTGCGAAACGTATCCAGCCGAAACTCGCCGATATCGCCCAGCGACTGATGCAGGCTGAACAGGCCACTGCGCAGATCGCTCGCCTGATACAGCGTGGACGGCGCATACATGCCCTGGGTATAGGAGCGTTGATCCGAATAGATCGGATCATTGTCAGTCTTCTGCCAAGTGGCGATGAACCCGCCGGTGGACCAGTGCGTGCCGCCCGTGGCGGTGTACTCGTGCGTGGTCAGCCCCCCGTCCGTGGCGCTGCCATAGCGGGAGCCCACCGTCACGCCGTCGAAGTCGCGACGCAGAATCACATTGCCCACGCCGCCCACCGCATCGGAGCCGTAAATGGCCGAGGCCCCGTCGGCGACGATTTCGATGCGATCCACCGCCTCCACCGGAATGGCGCTGATATCCACCATCTGGGTGAACCCGCCGTACGACATGCGCCGGCCGTCGAGCAGCGTCAAGGTGGCATCCGGGCCCAGGCCACGCAGGTTGAGGCCCGAGCCACCGGTAATGTTCTGGTTGCCCTGCCCGCCACCGGTGGCGCCCGCGGCGACGCCCGGATTCTGTCCGCCGGAAAAATTCTGCGGCACGCTGCGTATCACCTCGCCGAGGTCGGCGAAGCCCTCCTGCTGAATCTGCTCGCTGCCGATCGACACTACCGGCGACGGCGTGCTGCCGCCGCGGATACGCGTGCCGGTCACGGTCACCGTGGCCAGTTGGGCCGCTGCCGGTGCTGCGGTCGACGTCGTCGCTGCCGCGTCGTTGGCCGTCGAACGCTTGGTGGAGGCGGCGCTGTCCGGCACGCGCACGATCACAACGCTCGTGTCGGCAGCCTGCCGATACGCCAGCCCACTGCCCTGCAGCAAACGGCCGAGCGCGTCGCGCCAGCTCATGTGGCCATGCACCGCACCCACCTGCTTGCCCGACACCAGCGTGGGCGCATAGTCCATCCGCAGACCGCTCTGCTGGCCGAGCGCATCGAGCGACGCGGCCAGCGTGCCGGCCGGCAGATCGATATCGCCATCGATCGGCGAACCGGTCACCGCGGCTCGCGGTGGCGGGCTCGTGTCCGTGACGGCCTTCTGCGCCCGCGTCGGTTCGGCCGTACCGGTGGCAGCCACCAGCAAGGCGATGGAAACGGCGTGTCGTAACGTGCTTGTTTTCATAACGGCGTCCTTTGCTTTCCCCTGGGTTGACCCTCTTGGCCTGCCGGTCCGGTTGTGTCGGGGCCTTGGCAAAGTCGTCGGGCATGAGCTGTTTTGTGTGTGGCTTGCGAAGGCGGCGGAGCATCGCTAGCGAAGACACCCTTTCACGTTTCACCCGCCTCATCTTTCCCCCGCCACACGGTCGTGAATCACAAAAATTCGATAGCCAGAAATTGTGCGGCGACAATCATTAGCTACATTTAATGTAGCTTTGGCGACATAGCTATATCCGCTTTTCCTCCGCTCTATTCCCTCGCACGGCAGTCAGAAAACGTTGAGCGCTTCAGCATCACTCAGGTCAAACGTGCCATTCGCAAGATGCTACATATAATGTAGCATACGATTGGGCTTTGGGAAGCCATCCTGTAGCGAACTACAGAAATGGCTTTCTACAGTTCATGTCGCCTTCCAACTCCCGCAGCATGTTCACCAAGCGCCTGAAAGAGGCACGCTTGGCTTTGAAAATCTCCCAGCGGGAGCTGGGCAGGAGAATTGGACTATCGGAGGACGTCGTGTCCAGCAGGGTCACAAGGTACGAACTCGGAACCTCTGAGCCGGACTTCGCGACAGCCAGCAAGCTGGCTAAAGAACTTGGCGTTCCGTTGGCTTACCTACTGGCAGACAACGATGCGCTGGCGGACATCATTCTCGCAGTAGCAAGCATGTCGCCTGTAGAACAACGACGAATGGCTGCCGAATTGAAGGCGAAGGCAAAGCGCTGAGCTAGTGGCGTGATTAGGACTGGAATGGTGCACTCATAATTCTGCAGAAGATTGAGTGTTGCGTAGCAATCGCGTCGCAGAAATATGATGCGGCGCTCAGCGAAGCTAATCCGTCAGACCTCAATGCCTGGCCACATACTATGTCGTTGACCTGTTCGCATTTAATCGAGAACCACCTGGTATCCTCCGAACGCTATGGAGCCATCTCAACTTTCCATCGACCTCCCCTATCAAGTCGGCGCCCTTTACAACCGGCAGCAGGAGATACACGGGCGATTGGGTGGACAGACGCAAGGAGGAATTTCTACTCCTGCTAACAGTCCATTCGTAATCCTGTTCACTGGCGAAGCCGGGAAGCAGCATGGCTATGACGACTTCTGGGACGACAACGGAGTTCTCCACTATTACGGCGAAGGCCAAAGTGGAGACATGCAAGACAAAGGCGGTAACCGCGCTGTCCGTGAGCACCAACAAAGCGGAAAACGTTTGCTACTTTTCCAGATGATGGGACGTACACAACCCTATCGCTTTCTGGGCGAATTCCGCTTTCGCCACGCCTATAGTAAAGACGGCGTTCCAGACACGAGAGGAAGGGCGAGAACCGCCATCGTATTCATGCTGGAGCCGGTCGAGAGAGAATTCAATCCTTTCCAAAACGTGATTGCCGACCGGATAAAAGCTCAACTCGATTTATCTGCGACCGCATCTCGACAGTTGGTAGAAATCCGTTCAAAACAATCCCTTTTCAAACGACGGCTGCTAACCGTCGAAAAGAAGTGCAGGCTCAGCGGAATTGCGGACCTTCGCTTTCTGCGAGCAAGTCATATCAAACCGTGGGCAAGATGCGCCGACGGCACGGAACGCATTGATGGGAGCAACGGCTTACTACTCAGCCCGCATGCCGACTTTCTATTTGATCGCGGCTGGATCACATTCGAAGACAATGGGTCGCTCGTAAGATCAGATCAGCTCCCGAAAGAAGTCATAGAACGCATCGGCCTTGATCTCACCCAGGGTAAGCGATGCGGTGACTTCTTCAAAGAGCAACGATCCTATCTCCAGTATCACCGCAATGCGGTATTCGAGCATTATTTCAAGAAGGCGGAAGATCCATTGTCAGAACTGCTTGCCATGACAATCTTGTAATTCGTTTCGAAGAACAGGGTTTAAAAGGACAGAGGAAATTCTCACCTTGTTGGAAACAAGTGAGCATGATGCCGTTCCTAACGTTACTTAGTATCAGCGATGTTAACTACGATGTACCCGATATCGTCTACGCGGGAAAATAGCTTGTCGGTCTTTCCGGACTTCACAAGCTGAGCAAACACAAGGACGTATGCGCCCGCGAGTTGCTCAAGAGAGGTAATCGAATAGCGCTTCTTAAATGCATCCACAGCTGACTGAGTCTCGATCATGACGCTGAAGCCCTTATGGCCGGATGTGTTCAACCAGACGACACCCTTACTTGCCGTAGCATCGCTAATCATCCCCCAAAATCCGTGGAACTTCGCCCTCAGACTCGCGTCAATACGATCAAAGGGAACAAAAAGTTGGTTCGCTGGCAAAGTTATACGACCCGGAAGCTCAATCACCTGGGTGGATTGCCTGAAGTTTTCAGATTTAACCAACCAACGCAACAAGGTACTAAGTCGCTTCTGGCTGCGCGACTGCCTTGGCATTCCAGAACCAGTAAAAGTTCTTCCTGCGCCTGCATGGCGACGATCGCCGCCGGCAGCTCCGTCTGGACCATCAGCATCCGCGCCATAGCTCAAATCGATAACAATATGGTCGCCTGCATTACGCCGCTCGTCCTCGACGTCGCTACCGTCAGTACCCCAATCGCCGGCTTCCGAACCAGCCAAGCTGCATGTATCTGCATGAGGTCGTGCACCGAAGCAGGCCGCACGACCGTCCGAGGACTCCCGACGAAAAAAAGCGATGCCTTTGCATTCAGGACATATTAACAGTCTGCGCTTTCGCTCGAGAGTCGCTCGACTTAATTGGGAGAAACTATAGGCGTCGTATTCCTTGGAATCTTCTCTACAAAAGGCAACATCCATTTTTCCTCCCAAAGCTAGAACTCAAAACAAATTTTTGTAAATTACCGCCGATCGAACGTTATTAGCATCAGCGAAACGTGGCCGAAACGGCGATCAGAGTCGAATTTTTTTAAAATTGCACCATGAACTAATCATTCTTTAAACTAGATAGCTTCAATAGTAAAATATGTAGCCATATATCGCATTGAGCGTAGATCAGTAACGCAATCGCAAAGAGCTAGCTTTGCAAAAAAAGGGAGACTCTCTTTTTTGCACCCACGTATCACAGCCAAAACCACTTCCGCCTCATTCGGATATTTGCATACATAGTCCCAAATGTCGACGAACTCAGCATCAATTTTCGCAATGTGATCTCGCACCTTTGTGACAAATTCGGAGTCCTTATTTATTAAGGTAATCGCATTTTTCGCCTGATAGAAGAGGTGACTCAGCGAACCAGATGCACCTCCCCAAGGCTTGACGCAAACGAGTTGGCCTTCCTGCGAAAGCAAATCACAAAGCTCGAATCTGCTCTGGCCACCCCCATGCCAAATAAGCTTCTTATCTAGTAACAACAACGCTCCGAGGGATTCTATTGCCGCACGCGCATTGTAATCCCCTTCTTTTTCAGACATTGTCGTCGATGGCAAGATGATCTTTGAGACTGGAATTTCCTCCACTCTCTTTTCGATATCTGCGACGAAACTCTTACTCAGCTCAAACCAAAACCCGGCGTGAGCGAGAAACAGTCGACCATCCAGAGGCACAACAGCATGAAGGCATTCAATAATTGACCAACGCTCGAAAGATTGTTCTCCTTGACGAAACGCATATATTTTCTCGTTATGTAAGGCCTCTCGATTTATTTTAATTCCTTTCAGGGCAGCATGCTCAGCCCAATGGCCAATATCTAGATGGTTTGCGCAAGGGCTTTGGCCTTTTTTCTTCTTCTCGAATGAGAAATAGTCATGATCATTCCAAGAAAGAAGTACTGGAGCCGACATTGCAATTGTAGAACTCTTGTTCCGGACTAACTCAGCAAGTTCATACTCTAGTTTTTCGACGAGACCGGAGTCTCGAAGCGGCACAATGTTATCCACCCATTCGAATCGGCCCTTGTAAGTCTGCGCGCCATAAAGGTCCAAGCACCTCGCAAGAAAACTAACGAATGATTCCTTAGACAGATCCAAGGATGTCTTGAAGGAATCCCCACCCGCCACCCATCGACCGTACCCCAAAGCTGGATCAACTTTGGCCTTAACGCCGCGTAGCAGATCCTTTTCGAGATCCATGCCAAATCGAGAAATGTCGTCACTGTCCGGGATTTGCTCAATCGCCTGAAGGGTGTCTTCGGCAATTCGATCACGCCTAATTCCCCTGAGTGAATTTTTTTCGGCCAAGTTTAGGACGCACCTAATCCCGAAATTAGGTTCGATCAGCGTCGGCTTTATTTTCTGCCACGCGTGGCCAAATGTGAGGATAAAGTGTCGACCGTTGACCGGAACAGGTAACACGCCTGATATCGACGCGCCTTTCGGCAATTCAGGAGAGCCAAGGCTCATCTGAAAAAGGCGGGCCAGCCAGTCGGGTGGGCCCGAGGTTCGGCCATAGTGAAGTTGCGCAACGGCATCATCGGGACCAACGGACACTAAAACCGAGTCGGTTAAGCCCGAAAAGTCTAAGACGCTAGTTGGCGTACCTACGCCCTCTCTTAGCAAATAGACATTAACTGCGAATCTAGCCTCTTGGTCTTCCGCTGACATTGCTGGCCCGCCCTAGCCACGCGCAAATGAAAAAGCAGGGTCAAGTTCACTTCCTAGAACTGAAGAAGTGAGCCTGAAGACTCATGTCGCCGCGTCCTGCGCCTGGCGGTAAGTTGGAACTATCCCAGTTTCAACGTCGCCCAACTGCAGGACTCACTCATGTGACTTTACTCAGCTATCGATCCGCATTCCAGCAACAGCATTTTAGCCGTCATGAATGCGAACAAAAAAGAGGAGGCCTTTGGTCAGCATTAGGCTTCGACCCGGTGAAATCAGCTCAGCTTTTCCACCTCCGAAAGTGAAACCGCTGCGCGTACCACCAGCAGCTCCAGATAGTTGCGACGATCAGCGATGCACATCGAAGGACACAGCGGGCATGCGTGTTTTGCTTAGATCCACGGGTATTCGGCGTACTGTGCCGGCATGACGAGGTCGTCATCTCGACTGCGACTGAAGCGGCTGACAGCTGCGCGCCTGGTCAATGCCAATGATCAAAGAGTGTTCTAGACCAGGGCTGAAGTAGGCCCTATCCTCGCTCGAGTCGTTTCCAATCGCGAAGCTTTCGACCATGCATGCTTTCTTTCGTTGGTTGATGGGAGTACTACTTTTTTCCGCAGCTTGTCCGGCCATGGCCGCGGGCTCTCATGCCCTCTGTGTCGAAGGTGCTCCCGAACCGGTTGACCCACACTTCGCAAGCCAGCTTCGCCCGACAAGGACGGCGACATGTGCATATGATTTCAGCGAGCTCGTTGCACGCATCACCAAGCTCAGTTTTGATAAGCACGATCCGGATAGCGTAGAAACGGCGGAGAAGGCATTTGCTATGCCGAAGATGACGACGTCATACGACGATCCGCATACGGCAAATTATTCGATGCTCTTGTCTGGCAAAGGCGGCTGGAAACTTTCCGTATGGGTTCGAGAGTCTTTCTACCCATCGGGCAAAGGTCGGCCGGGTTTTGTGCCCGGATTGCGTCCTAAGCGACTTTTCAAGATGAAGGATGCTGATTTACGTATCGATTTGGCTATTGTTGGCAGCCTTTCTGCGCCTTTTGTTCCGTGCATCCCTGTATCGCCATTTTTTGACGCTTCAGTGAAGGCAGGATGGCAAGACATAGAAACGAAAGTGCCCCCGCCGACCGACGGCGGTGTACGAACGCCCGTATTTCAGCAAGGATCCAAGCGCGTGAGCATCGATGGCCGGAGAGAACAGTGTGCCCAGCACATCGCACTGATGCAGCCTGCGGTCAGGTGATTGAATCGAGGCGGTAGCGCTATCGCGAATGAGCGGTAGTGAGCCAGGCAGAGACAAAGCCCCTCAGCTTTTCCAACTCCGAAAGTGAACCCGCTGCGCATACCACCAGCAGCCCCAGAAAGTTGCGACGATCAGCGATGCCACAGCGAACGGCATGGCGGGCATAGGTGTTTTGCTCAGATCCCCGCGAATGAAGAGATCGACCACGGAGTACGCCTGCCCCAATAGCAGCACCGCGAATCCGGCCCACCACGCGAACAGGTAACGGCGATAGATGCCATAGGCGCTCGCCAACAACATCACGCCGTTGACGACGATTCCAACACGTACCGCTTGCGGATAGCGCTCGATCAGTCCACCACCGGCATAGATGCTGCCTGCGCCCATGCCCCGCAGCGCACTGACAATCGACACCACGCCGAACAGGCAGAAAACGCCGGTAACGATAAGGATGAACCGCGGACGCGCGTCGGACGGCGGCGATGCGGGCAAGGCCAACGCCGCCTCTGGCGACAACGGCGCATGCAGCGCCGTGCGGATCACCTGCGAAAGCCACGGGGCATCGCCGCGCGAGAACCAGGCAAACAGGCGCGTCATGCCCAGGCCCAAGGCGAACATGCCGACACCCGCCAAAGACATCCATGCGGCAGCTGGTTTTTGCGCGGCAGCCAGCAGCGACAACAGCACAAACAGCGCACAAAACCCGAACCAATACGCCATAAACAACTTTACGAACCAGCTGAGCCCGAACCGCCCCGTCAGCACCAGCTGCCCGTTGACCTGACTAAAGCGCCCCGTAAACACCGGCTTGAACCCATTGCCGAACATCGGCACCACGCGTCGCAACGACACCCGCGTCTCGCTCACGCGGCCCACCGCCGCCTGCTCAGCCACCCGAAACAGCGACCACGGCCTCGTCGCCGCCTTCAACCGCGCCACTGATTCCGCCAGCCCATACGCGCTGACAAACGCCACCGGCTCCGAACCGCTCCAGAGATTCCTAATCGATTGAAGCATGACGCCCCCGCATCCCTTTCCATTGGTACTCTGCTGACCGGGTCGTCTAACAGACCTAGCCGGCTGGCTGTGTTGTGAAGCGAGTTACTCGGATACGCGAATACCCCAGCACGCTTCACAACCTGTCGAAGACCGGCCTAACTCGCCCGAAACCGGGGTCAGAATGGACTTCTAAAGTCGTAGTGTCGAGAATGTGCGCCTGCCGACAGCTATGCTGACATTGTCGAACGTTATTGAGGCCTGCAACTTAGCATCACATATTGGGATGCTCGAAGTTGGCGACTATCGGGCACCTTCCTTCGCACATCATGGTTACTTTGCCGTGCGACAAATAAACGGACCCACTTATGTAAGCAGCTCCTGTTTTATCGGCCGCCAAGAGATGAGGTACGGCTTTACGAACATCGATGTCCGTCATGCGCATGATCTCTGCATAGTGCTTGATCACATCATCTGGACGGCTCCATGCATGCGCTCCCGATCGAAAGCCGACCATATAAAAGGGATATTGTAGAAGCGCAGCAAAAGCACTTCGATCTTTTGCTAGCAAGGCTCGCTGTAGCTTCAGAGCCACGATGTCGTCCATCTGCTCTTCATTTTCGTTGCCTGCGACCCATTCACCATCTCGATGCAGGCCAATTCGCAAGCTCTCGTTTGCCGACAAGGACCGCCAGGTGCCAACGGGCGCGTCACAGCGTGCGGGATATTTCTTCGCCAACACGGGATCTTGCCCCGGCTCCAAATGTTCAGCAAAACTCAAACGAATATTGCCGGTTGAATGTCCCCGGGAGTCTTGCTCATCAAGATCCGCGCCAGCCGCGTCCGCTCGCAGAGTTCCTGTGAGCTTCAGCAAACCCGGTTGGCCACTGTAGCCATAGACGCCATCAAGATGACCTGTCGCTGGATCAAGACGCAGCATCACTCGCACAGGATGGCTTCCAATAACGCCGAAATAGATGGCCCCATGCTCCGGTCGCCCCAGCCCATGGAGCCAATCGTCGGGCGTACAGGTTGCCAGCGCGTTTTCCGCGAAAAGAGCGAAAACGATGAAACAAATCCATTTACCTGAGATGCCAAAAGCGCGACGTGCCATTTATCCTCCGTGACCTGGGCCTCCGTGGTCGAAACGCCCGTTTCGGGTTGGTTACCAACGGTCGACGACGATCTGTAGCTGATCATACCCAGCAAAGGGGACGGAGGTAGTTAACCTGAGCGTTTGGCTGAGCTTTCATCCTTTTGTTTGCTTCGCGGTCTTCCTTGCTGCCGCACGATGACTGATCGTCCCAATGTTTTCTCTGCCATCGCCTGAAATCGTGGGCTTCCTAGCGCCCGCTCTTGATGTGCTGGCGGATACCTGTCAGCTCGTCGTCGCTGACTCCGGCACGAAGCCACGCAGAATATGCCTCGGCGCGTTGCAGTCGATCTGGAGCCATAGCTAGAAATGCCTCATGGGGAGTGGCGACCGGATCTTGTAGCAAAGCCAGATTGGCGTGAACACTTGACCACGGGTAGTGCTCGGGTAATTCGACCATGGCGGCGCGCACTGGATTGAGCGCGATATAGCGGTACACCGTAAGCAGATAGCGATTCGAATCGACCAAGCAAGACTTGAAACGCCCCTCCCACAATGTACCGGTACGCCGATGCCTGCGGTTGAATGTCGATACATAATTTTGCCCGACTTGGCGCATTGCCTTGGACAACGCGCCCGCTTTCTCGGAACTGATGAGCAAATGCACATGGTTCCCCATGAGCACGTAGGCATGAATTTGCAGCGCGTGCCGCTGCGCACTGGCGGCTAGGAGTTTCAAATAGTGTTGTCGGTCGTCATCGTCGAGGAATACCGCGCACCGATTGACTCCACGCTGAGTGACATGAACGGGAATGCCGGGGATCTCGAGACCGGGTTGGCGAGGCATGGTAGGTCCGCATGGGTTGCTCGCCGAGTGTGGAGACTCATCTGCACCTGATCAGCCAGACATTGACGATTGTCCATGTCGGCCGCCGCTGCTGACGGCCATGGTTTAACTACCTCCGTCCTATTTGTTTGTGAGGGTGGTAGGAGGTGGCTCAAAATTCGACGAAAATCACCCAGCGAAGTGGCTCAGTTTTGGATGGAACTCAACAATTGGCCAAGACGAGTCCGAACCTGCGCCAAGCGCGTTGTCTCGATAAACCATCAAGAGGATGGTTTATCGAGACCTACTGAAGCCATAACTTCCCGAATTATGGCTGTCGGTGGTTAAGAAATGTCATTAACATCGATATCAGCTGTGAGACGGACCATTGCCAGCATTTGAGCAGCTATTTATGGATGTTTTATCAGCGAGTACTTGCCGAATTTCCTCAGATCCAGATAGCTTTAGACTCAACGTACTCAAAAATTTTGCCATATCATGAATTTTTTCATAAGTCGATACACCGCCATTAGCATCAATAACCTTCAATTTATTGGCGCCAAGTTGGATATGGGCCATCATTGAAACATGGCCGCTTGTAATTTCTACAAAATCAGGATTATTTATGCTTTGATAAAATACTAAAGCCCTCACGTCGTCGTTCACACGGCATGCTGTGTAAGCGACAACTTCACCCCGATGAAATTGGTCGAAAAAAAGTGCATCGTTCGAGAAATTGTCGTGAACGAAGGGCGTCATTAGAGCTAATATAATCCCAATCATAAATCACCTATAAGTATTAACATAAATTCCTGTTGCAGGAAGATCTGAGGTGGGAAAGCTATTGTTAAATGGCCCAGATTGGGTAGACAGGGGGCTACCAAAAAAAGGCCCGGTCGAATCATTCGGGCGCAAGTTGAAGTGGGTGGCTCCATCTGTTGGATCTTGACCATTCTTGTTTTCACAAAGGGCCGTTTTTGTTGCTTCTAAGCTATTCTGATAAGCACTTTCTTCAGCGCTTGGCACATTAGCGACGTCAGATGCGGTTTTTGGCCGACCGTTATCACCATACGCATTCGACCCATTAATAACGGCAGAAGCGACGTCAATTCTAGCCTGCAATATATTCGATCCAGAAAGAGACCTCGTCTCATTAAATACGATAGCTGCAATTTGCTGCTCCGTTAATAATCCGAATGGATCAACCCCCGTCAGGGGGTTATCGCCGACATAGGCATAGGTATTAATTCCACCTGCCAAGCCGCTGGGGTCGCTTTCTATATAACGACCTAACACGGAGCTATAGTCGTGATAGCCGTTGTTCCAGGTCTGCCTTTCGGCATCGTAGTACTGCCCCGGAAAACCCAGGTTCAACGTGATGTTCGCCGTGGTCACCTTCTGCGTA
>NZ_JACCCA010000011.1:0-176034 GCF_013408815.1 Rhodanobacter sp. K2T2
GACGACCTCGGCCTTCCACGCCGAGGTCCGTCAAAATATCCAAGACGCGCTACCCCGTGAATCGAAAGGCTGCTCCGCTTAAGTGAACAGCATTAACGCATGGCGGGGCTTTTTCATCACTTCAATGCTGAGCGATCACGCGAACGGATCATCCAGCACGATGGTGTCTTCGCGGTCGGCGCCGGTGGCGACGAGGGCGAGTTTGCAGCCGGAGAGTTCTTCCACCGCGCGCAGATAGGCGCGGGCGGCGGGCGGCAGCTGATTCCAGTCGCGGATGCCGGCGGTGGATTCTTCCCAGCCCGGGAATTCCAGGTAGACCGGCTTGCACTCGTCCCAGCCGTCCGCGTCGAGCGGGGCCAGCTCGCGGCGCTTGCCGCGGTACTCGTACGCGATGCAGACCTTGATGGTTTCCAGGCCGTCGAGCACGTCGAGCTTGGTGATCGCCAGACCGTTGATGCCGTTGATCTGGGTAGCGCGCTTGAGCGCGACCAGATCGATCCAGCCGCAGCGGCGCGGCCGGCCGGTGCTGGCGCCGAACTCGTTGCCGACCTTGCGCAGGCGCTCGCCCATGTCGTCGTTCAACTCGGTCGGGAACGGACCGCTGCCGACACGCGTGGCGTAGGCCTTGCAGATACCCAGCACGTAGTCGATGTCGCTGGCGCCCACGCCGGTGCCGGCCAGCGCGCCACCGATGGTGGTGTTGCTGGAGGTGACGTAGGGATAGGTGCCGTGATCGATATCGAGTAGCGCGCCCTGCGCACCTTCAAACAGGATGTTGCCGCCGCTCTTGCGCACGTCGTGCAGGATGGTGGCGACGTCGTCGACCATCGGGCGGATGTATTCGCCCCAGGCGAGCGCGTCCTTGAGCACGGTGTCGTAGTCGACCGGCTCGGCTTTCAGCCACTGGGTGAGAATGAAGTTGTGATAGTCGACGGCGGTTTTCAGCAGCGCCGGCAGCTCGTGCGGGTACATCAGATCGGCCACGCGCACGCTGCGGCGGGCAACCTTGTCCTCGTACGCCGGGCCGATGCCGCGACCGGTGGTGCCGATGGCCTTGCCGCCGGCGGCGATCTCGCGGGCCTTATCCACGGCGATGTGGTAAGGCATGATCAGCGGCGTGGCCGGGCTTATCTTGAGGCGTGAGCGCACTTCGACGCCGTTGCCTTCGAGCTCGGCAATCTCTTCCATCAGCGCGGCGGGCGACAGCACCACGCCGTTGCCGATCAGGCACAGCGCGTCGTCGCGCAGGATGCCCGAGGGAATGAGGTGCAGCACGGTCTTTTTGCCCTTGATCACCAGCGTGTGGCCGGCGTTGTGGCCGCCCTGGAAACGGGCGACGGCGCTGACGCGCTCGGTCAGCAGGTCGACGATCTTGCCCTTGCCTTCGTCGCCCCACTGGGCACCAAGAATGACTACTGACTTACCCATGATGTTCTCGCTCATGTTTGCATGCCCGCGGATGGGCAACATCGGTGATGGAATGAATTATCCGGCCAGCGCGTACGCTGGCAAAAACTCGTGTTCAGTGCTTCGGCGACGGGTCGTCGAAGTAACGCAGGAATTCCGAATCGGGCTTGAGGATCAACACGCCCTTGCCGTTCTTGAACGCGGTGCCATACGCAATAAGGCTGCGGTAGAAGTTGTAGAACTCCGGATCCTGACCATAGGACTGTGCATAAATGGCAGCCGCCTGGGCATCGCCGTCACCACGCACTTTTTCAGCATCGCGTTCGGCGTCGGCTTTCAGCACCACGACCTGACGATCGGCGTCGGCCTGAATCCGGGTCTTGGCCTCCTGCCCGGCCGAACGCAGCTGGTTGGCTATCTGCACTTGTTCGGCGCGCATGCGCTTGTACACGGCAGCATCGACTTCGGCCGGCAGGTCGATGCCCTTGATGCGCACGTCGACCACTTCCATGCCGAGGCTCTTGCGGGCGGCCGCATCGGCCACCGTGCGGGAGTGGTCGGTGATCTGCTGCGTGCCGCCGGCGATGATGTCGTCCAGCTTGTGCGTGCTGAACTGCGCGCGCAACGCGTCGTTGATCAACGGCATCAGTCGCTGCGCGGCCTGCAGCGAATCGCCGCCGGTGGCACCGTAATAGGCGGTGGCATTGGCGATGCGCCACTTCACGTAGAAGTTGACGTCGACGCTTTTCTTTTCCGCGGTGATGTACTGCTGCGGCTGCGCGTCGAGCGACAGGATGCGGTTGTCGATGGCGACCACCTGCTGCAGCAGCGGAATCTTGGCATGTAGGCCGGGCGGCTCGTCTGCGCGGACGATACGGCCAAACTGCAAGAGCAGCGCACTGTGCCCTTCATTGACCACGAACAGGCTGTTGAGCCCGAGGATGATCAGTGCCGCAACCACGGCAGCGATAATGACCTTGTTCATGGCTGCTTGCCTTTGTCGTCTGCGGGCGGCGCATCGATGGTGGCGGGCACCACGGCGTTGACGGTCGCCGAGCTGGCTGGCGCGGCGCCGGTGGCTTCGCTGCCGGCGGCTGGAAGGTTGATGACGTTGCGTCCACCCGAGCCGTCGATGACCTTGGTGGTGTTGGCCATCACCTGCTCCATGGTTTCCAGATACAGGCGACGACGAGTGACTTCGGGCGCGCCCTTGTATTCCTTCAGGATCAGGTTGAAGCGGGCGGTGTCGCCCTCGGCGCGGGCAATGCGTTCGGCCTTGTAGCCCTCGGCGGCGGCCGCGATACGCGAGGCATCGCCGCGTGCGATAGGCAATACCTTGCTGGCGTAGGCCTGGGCGGCGTTTTCGCTGCTCTGCTTGTCTTCGCGCGCGTTGTTGACGTCGTCGAAAGCGTCTTTCACTTCTTTCGGCGGCGCCACGTTCTGGAAGCTGATGTCGTTGACCTGCATGCCGGCGCTGTAGCCATCTAGCGTTTTCTGCACGGCCAGCTTGGCCTGCCCAGCCAGCGGCGTGCCGCCGCCGGAAAGAATCTGGTCCATCGTGCTGGCACCGATCACGCTGCGCACGGCCGACTCCGCGGCCGCTTGCACGGTGCCGTCGGGATCGTTGAGCGAGAACAGGTATTTCTGCGCATCGGTCACCTGGTATTGCACGGTGAGGTCGACCGCGATGATGTTCTCGTCGCGTGTCAGCAGAGTGACTTTGTCGTTGACCGAACGCACGCGCGCCGCGTCGACTTTTTCGACCGACTCGAACGGCTGCGGCAGCTTGAGATGGAAGCCGGGACCGAGCGTGCGCGCGTATCCACCAAACCGTAGCACCACGCCGACCTGACGCGCCTCGATCACGGTGTAGCTGCTCAGCAGCAGACCGACGACGATCAGAACGATCACGCCAGTGATGATGTTGCGCGACATCTGCTTGGGCGAGCCCAGCAGTTTCTTGGCTTGCTTGAACAGGTCGTCGAACGGCGACTTGCCGTTGCCGCCGTCCGGCTTGCGGTTGTTCTTGCCCCACGGATCACGCTTCTGCCCGTCGCCGGGTTCATTCCATGCCACTGTCAGTCTCCTTGGAGTCGGGAGGCCGGCAACCACGGCCGGAACACACGTTGAGGGGAATAGCGCATGCGAGGTAGCCAATACGATCGAAACGGCGTGCTGCCCGGAAGGCTTTTGGCCGCACAAACACCGCCGATTCTAACAGAGAGTGCCGCGATCGTCCGCGGTTCTGCATACGGCTTTCAGGGTAGCGGCGCCTCGGCCAGCAATTCGCGCAGGAGCTGGGTTTCGATGGCATCGCCGCCGCTCAGCGGCGCAATGACACTGCGCGGCGCGTCGATGCGCAGCTGCCAGCCGTGCTCGTCCACCGTCTCACCGGTGATCGCACCAGCTGCCTTGAGCCGGGCATGCAGCCGGCCGGCGGTCAGCGGCAGCTGCAGGCCGGACTGGATGCGCTCGCCGCCGAGCAGTTCGCCCAGCGCTTGGCGCAGCAGCTCCAGGCCCTCGCCCGTGGCGGCGGACAGCCATACGCGGGTGGGCTTGCCGGCTGCATCGCGATCGATGCGGGGCGTGATGCTCGAGCGAGTGAGCGTGGCGGCGGGCTGACTTTCGCCAGCCGGCGCATCGCCCTCGCCTTGTACCAGATCGATCTTGTTCATCACCTGCAGCTGCGGCAGATCGCCGGCGTCGATTTCTTCGAGCACGGTGTCGACGACATGATGCAGCCGGTCGCGCTCGTCGTCCGAGGCGTCGCAGACGTGCAGCAGCAAATCGGCATCGCGCGCCTCGGCCAACGTGGCGCGGAAGGCGGCGACCAGGTCATGCGGTAGCTCGCGGATAAAACCGACCGTATCGGCCAGCACTGCCGGCCCGCAGGCCAAGCCTTCGAGCTTGCGTACGGTGGGATCGAGCGTGGCGAACAACTGATCGGCCGCGTAGACCTCGCCGGTGGTCAGCGCATTGAACAAGGTGGACTTGCCCGCATTGGTGTAACCGACCAGGGCCACACGCGGCACGGTGTTGCGCAGACGCGCGCGACGCTGCTGGGTGCGCTGGGTCTGCACTTTTTCCAGCCGCTTGGTCAGCATCTTGACACGCTCGGCGAGCAGCCGGCGATCGAGCTCGAGCTGGGTTTCACCCGGACCGCGGTTGCCGATGGCGCCGCCACGCTGGGCGTCCAGATGGGTCCAGCCGCGCACCAGCCGGGTCGCGATGTGCTTGAGCTGGGCAAGCTCCACTTCGAGCTTGCCCTCGTGCGAACGGGCGCGCTGGGCGAAGATGTCGAGGATCAGGCCGGCACGATCGACCACGCGGATGCCCAGGTGTTCTTCGAGGTTGCGCTCCTGCACCGGAGTGAGCTCGTGATCGACCAGCACCAGATCGGCACCGACCGCTCTGGCAGCCTCGGCAACTTCGTCGGCCTTGCCGGTGCCGATGAAATAGCGTGGATTGGGATTCTCCACCCTCGCCGCGATGGTGCCGAGTACCTCGGCACCGGCGGACTTGACCAACTCGGCAAATTCTTCGCCGCGACGCACGGTGTCGTGCTCCGCACGGGAGTGCGGCAACACGAGCAAGGCGCGATCGCCTCTTTTCTGTCTATCGAACACGGATGGGTGGGGCCTGGTGGAAACCTACCCACTTCATGCGGGCTGCAGCCGCGTCAATCAAGCGTCGGCATCGGCCGAGGCACCATCGCCATGGCCATCGTGACCGTCCGGACCGTCGTGGCCGTTGCCGATCTTGACGTTGCGGCTGGGCACCACGGTGGAGATGGCGTGCTTGTAGACCATCTGGCTGACCTGATTGCGCAGCAGCACCACGAACTGGTCGAACGATTCGACCGTACCCTGCAGCTTGATGCCGTTGACCAGATAAATGGCCACGGGCACGCGTTCGCGACGCAACGCGTTCAAAAACGGATCCTGCAACGATTGTCCCTTGGACATTTCTTATTCTCCCCTTGGTGCGACCAGGTCCGAGAAAAAACGCCAATGGCGCCTCGGCCCAACAATGTTCTGATCTTAACCGCTTTTAAATGGCTGATGAAAGGGGATTTTTGCGCTACGGGTCGGCGCGCGGCAAAGTGCCGGGGCCGATGCTTTTCGAAGCACCACTCACGCGCAGGAAACCGTTAATGGAGCCGGCCGAGAAATAGCTCTACGGCATCGACGGCGCGGGCCAGCGGATGCCCTCGATCCGGATCGAATACGCGTGCACCCACATCGCTGCGCAGCCAGGTGATTTGCCGCTTGGCCAACTGGCGGGTGGCGAAGATGGCGCGATCGCGGAACTCGGCAGCATTGGTTTTGCCGTCCAGATGCTCCCACGCCTGCCGATAGCCCACGGCACGGATGGCGGGGAGATCCGCGTGCAGATCGTGGCGCGCTCGCAGCGTTTTCATTTCGTCGAGAAATCCGTCGGCGAGCATGGCGTCGAAACGCTGCGCGATGCGCGCATGCAGCGCGCGTCGGTCCTCGGGCAAGAGTGCCAGCTTGAGCACCCGCCAGGGAAAGCGTGCATGGCCGCGCTGCTGAAGCTCGGACAGCGGCCGACCGGTGAGCTCGATCACTTCCAGCGCACGCTGCAGCCGCTGCGCATCGTTGGCGCCGATGCGTGCGGCGGCGGCCGGATCGAGGGCGACCAGGCGCGCATGCATGGCCGGCCAGCCGATCCGTTGCGCTTCGGCGAACAGTCGCTCGCGCAGCGCGGGATGGGCGTCGGGCAGATCGGACAAGCCCTGCTGCAACGCGCGAAAATACAGCCCGGTACCGCCGACCAGCAGCGGCACCCTGCCCCGCGCGCTGATCTGCCGCATCACCGGCAACGCGTCGGCCGCAAAGTCGGCCGCCGAATAAGGCTGCGACGGCTCGCGAATATCGATCAGCGCATGTGGATAGCGTGCCAATGTAGGGGCGTCCGGCTTCGCCGTGCCGATATCCATACCGCGATACACGAGCGCGGAGTCGACACTTACAAGGTCCAACGGAAACTGATCGCTCAGTTCGCACGCCAGCGCGGTCTTGCCCGAGGCCGTGGGGCCCATAAGGAAGATGGCAAGTGGGCGCTGATCAATGGGCATCGGCGCATTGTAAAGGTCTGTTACGCGACCACGCATCGTCAGGCGCTGATGCGAAACTTGTGACAGAGCCTTCAAGTGCCCGTTCGCAGCTAGTGAAAAGGCGCGGCAACGGCAGCCGGCTTATCTGAGCAATCCACCCTCACGACGACGTTGACCATGCCCACCTTGCCTCGCTTCCTTTTCGTGTTCATCACCGGCAGCGGGCTCGCCCTCGGTGGCGTAGCCGCCGCGGCCGCGCCTGCAACGCCCGATTTCAGCGGCATCTGGCGATTGAACGATCAGCAGAGCGATAGCCCCGACCAAATCGCCGCACGACTGCGCGCCGAGCGAAAGCGCGAAGAGGCCGCTGCACAACTGCCGGCCAGCGCATCCACGAGCAGTACGTCAGCGGTGAGCAGCGCATCCAATTCGCATGGCGGCCACGGCGGTGGTCGCAGCGGTGGCGGCATGGGCGGTGGTGGAGGCCACGGCCGCGGTGGCAATCACAGCCAGAGCAAAGACCGCAGCAACGACGGCGTGTCGCCGATTGTCGACACGCCGCCTCCATTGCTTGCGAACGATTCCATCCTCAACGTGCAACAAGACGCCAAACATATGCAGGTCGCCTTGAGCGACAGTGACCAACTCAACGCCAGGCTCGACGGCGTCGCGCAGCAGTCGCTCAACGGCAGCGCGGTGGTGCAGACAAGAAACTACACCGATGGCCTATCGATCAGCATGCAGTTCGATGGCGGCACGCACCTGGACGAGTTTTGGGTGAAATCGGCCGACGGCCATCACTTGACCGTGACCGAACAATGGACGACGCCGACGGTAAAGCAACCCATCGTGTTCAAACGCAGCTACGACCGGCTGGATATCTGAACCTCACCGAGCCGAGTCGCCAATGACGCAGTGCGTCAGGGCGCCGATCGGTCGAGCCGATCTATAATGGGAGATTGCCTCCACTCGTCCCCGGATATCCCATGCAGCAGCAGACAATGAAAGCCTTGGTCAAGCGCAAGCCCGAGCAGGGTATCTGGATGGAAGAGGTGCCGATCCCCGAGATCGGCCCGAACGAAGTGCTGATCAAGATGGAAAAGACCGCAATCTGCGGCACCGACCTGCACATCTATAAGTGGGACGAGTGGTCGCAGCGCACGATCACCCCCGGGCTGACCATCGGCCATGAGTTTGTCGGCCGCATCGTCGCGATGGGTCCGGGCGTGACCGGCTACAAGATTGGCGACCGCGTGTCCGCCGAAGGTCATATCGTTTGCGGCCACTGCCGCAACTGCCGCGGCGGCCGCACGCACCTTTGCCCTAACACGGTCGGCATCGGCGTGAATCGCAACGGCGCGTTTGCCGAATACATGGCCATGCCGGCGTCCAACCTGTGGCCGATTCCCGATCAGATTCCGTCCGAACTGGCGGCATTCTTCGATCCCTACGGCAATGCCGCGCACTGCGCGCTGGAGTTCGACCTGATCGGCGAAGACGTGCTGATTACCGGTGCCGGCCCGATCGGCATCATTGCCGCCGGTATCGCCAAGCACGTGGGCGCGCGCAATGTCGTGGTGACCGACGTCAACGATTACCGCCTCAAGCTGGCGGCCGACATGGGCGCGACCCGCGTGGTCAACGTTTCCAAGCAGTCCCTCAAGGATGCCATCGCCGATCTGCATATCGAGGGCTTCGACGTCGGCATGGAGATGAGCGGCAACCCGCGCGCCTTCGGCGACATGCTCGACTGCATGTACCACGGCGGCAAGATCGCCATGCTCGGCATCATGCCGCGCGGCGCCGGCATCGACTGGGACAAGGTGATCTTCAAGGGTCTGACCCTGCAAGGCATCTACGGCCGCCGCATGTACGAGACCTGGTACAAGATGACCCAGATGGTGCTGACCGGCTTTCCGCTGCAGAAGGTGCTCACCCATCAGATCGCCATCGACGATTTCCAGAAGGGCTTCGACCTGATGGATGCGGGCGTCTGCGGCAAGGTGGTTTGCTCCTGGCACTAAGCGCCGCGCTTGAACGTTCAACGCAACGCCCCGCTTTTGCGGGGCGTTGCCGTTTGAGGACGGGAAAAGGTGGACTGGCTAACGACTGGCCAACCTGCCGCTGGCGTAAACTCGCCTCAGGAATGTCAGAGAGCCGCAGCATAGGAAGCGCTCACGCTGCCAAATCGGCCACGCGGGATGACTCGCAACCAGGGGAGCAACGGTCGAATGCGGGAATGGAAACTGCCGCCATGGTCACATCCCTCCGCCTGGCGCGAGCCGGCGGGCAAATTCTATCGATCGCACCGCACGCGCAAGACGCTGCGCATCGTCGTTATCGTATTGGTGGTGTTTGGCCTGCTGGGCTTTTTCGCGGCGCCGCCGCTGATACGCAGCCAGCTGCAAAGTCGATTGAGCCAGACCCTGCAGCGACCCGTCACCGTGCAGCAGGTGCACCTCAATCCGTTCACGCTGAGGCTTGCGCTGGACGGTTTGCATATCGGCGATCGCGATGGCCGCAGCCGCTTCGTCGACATCGATCAACTGGTGATCGACGCGTCGTGGAGTTCGTTGTTTCGCTTCGCGCCGATTCTCGACCAGCTGCAGCTCGATCGACCGCGCATTTTGCTTGCACGCGACGGGCCGCAGCACTTCAACTTTTCCGATTTGATCGACAAGTTCGCCGGCGGCTCGGCCGAGCCGAATGCATCGCCAGCGCGATTCGCGCTGTACAACATCAGCGTGCATCAGGGTGATGTCGTTTTCGACGACAGTGTGCAGAAGGCGCATCACGAAGTAGCCCAGCTGGAGCTGGGCATCCCGTTTATCGCCAACCTGCCGAGCGATACCGATATCTTCGTGCAACCGCTGCTGGCGATGACGGTAGACAGCAGCGCCGTCAGGCTAGCCGGTCAAATCAAGCCGTTCGCCAGCACGCGCGAGTCGGTGATGCATTTTCACCTCGATCATCTCGACCTACCCCGCTACCTCGGCTACGTGCCGGCACTGCCGATAGGGATAGCAAAAGGGCAGCTCTCCGGCGAGCTGGATCTGCACTTCATCGCCGACCCGAAAACACCGCGCCTCAGCCTCACCGGCACACTGCAACTGGACCAGCTGGCGGTGACCGGCAAAGACTCGACGCCACTGCTCAGCCTCCAGCAAGCCCAGGCACAGCTGACCGACGTACAGCCGCTGATCGCACGCTACACGCTCGGCACGCTGCGTCTGGATCATCCCGAGCTGAAGTACGTCAGCTTGGCCGCAGGTCACAGCAACTTCGATCCGCTGCTCGGTGACGGCAAACCCGGCGAAGGTGCAAAGACTGCCGTGCGTATCGCGCAACTGGATATCAGCGGCGGCCATCTGCTTTACGTCGATAAAACCGGTCCATCACCGACTCAGCTGAGCGTGGAAGACCTGAGCGGCAGCATCGACGGGTTGACGACAGTGTCGGCACCGCCGGCCACGCTCAATATGACTGCCCAGCTCAATGGCGGCAGCCTGAAAGCGAAAGGCACGGTCGATATCGCCGCCAGCCAGTTTCGCGGCCATGTCAGTCTGGATGGCGTGGACATGGCGCCGCTGCAAGGTATCGGTGACCCCACGCTTGCGGCAAACCTGAGCGGCAAACTCGCCGCCCATGGACAACTTCGGGCGCAGTGGCACGGTCCCTTCAATGCGCAACTCAACAGCGCGCAGATCACGCTGAGCGACGTGGCGCTGCTACCGAAGAAGCGCAAGGATTCGGGCGTGCAGTGGAAAAGCCTGCTGCTCGGTCTCGACCAGCTCGACCTGGCCAAAAAAGAGGCGAAGCTCGCCACGGTGACGTTTAAAGGATTGACTGTCGATGCGCAGCGACTGGCCAATGGCAACGTCGATCTGGCGGAGCTCGTGTCTTCACCCGCAGCTTCAACATCCGCATCGTACTCACCCGCTGCGGAAGGACATAAAAAATCCAGAACATCCAAAGAAACAGCATCGACCGGCATCTGGCACTGGCATATCGACCACTTCTTGCTTGATGACGGCGCCTTCGCGCTGACCGATCAAAAAACGCCTGGCAAACCGCAGACCTTGAAGCTCAGCAAGATCAGCCTGAAGGCGGACGGTCTTTCCGATGACATGCATCAGCCGTTGAAGATCGACACCTCCGGCTCTATCGGCAAGAACGGCAGCTATCAGATCAGCGGTAAGGTGACGCCACAGCCGCTGGACGCGCAGCTGCAGATCAAGACGATGCGACTCAATCTGGCACCGTTCGAGAACTACGGCAGCGTGCCGCTGAATGTCCTGGTCAGCAGCGCACTGCTGACCAGTAACGGGCGCGTCCACTACGCGCAGCGCGGTGATCAATCGACGACGGATTACCGCGGTGTCGTCACGCTGGGCCGCGTGCGAGTGCAAGACAAGGTCAGCGGCGACGATTTCTTGCGTTGGGAAGCGCTGACGCTGAACGGCTTGAGCGTGCAGCTGGGCGAAGGTGCGCCGAAAGTTTCCATCGCGGCACTGACGATCGATCAGATTTACGCGCGGCTGATCATCAATGCCAATGGACGGCTGAATACGCAGGACGTGGTGACCAATCCCGCCAGCGCCCCCGTATCGGTGACCCGCGCCGAAACTACACCCGCTGCGGCTGCTAGCGCCGCCGCGCCGGCGATTGTGAGCAATCTGCCGACACCTCAGATGCATATCGGCGCCGTCACGGTGACAAACAGCCAGCTCAATTACACCGACAACTTCATCAAGCCCAATTACACCGCCAATATCACCCAGCTGACTGGCAAGATCGGCGGCTTCGGCACCGACAACGGGCCGCCGGCCGACCTCAGCCTGCAGGGCGAACTCGACGACAACTCGCCAGTGGATATCGAAGGCTCGATCAATCCGCTGGCGCCAGTGGCATTTCTCGATATCACCGGCAAAGCGGAGGGCATCGAGCTGACCAACCTCAGCGCCTACTCCGGCAAATACACCGGCTATCCGATTACCAAGGGCCGGCTCAATGCCGACGTCCATTACAAACTGGATCAGCGCAAGCTGTCGGCGGACAACCATATCTTCATCGACCAGCTGACCTTCGGCGACCGCATCGAGGGTAAAGGCATCAGCCATCTGCCGGTAAAACTGGCGGTTGCGCTGCTGAAGGATTCGCAGGGACGCATCGACGTCCATCTGCCGGTTTCCGGCTCGCTGGACGATCCCAAGTTCAGCATCGGCGGACTGGTCTGGCACGCGTTCGTCAACCTGATCGGCCGTGCCGTCACCGCGCCGTTCCGGCTGCTGGCCTCGGCGTTCGGCGGTGGCTCTGGCCAGGATCTTGGGTATGTGGCGTTTGCGCCGGGCAGCAGCGAGCTCAGCGCCGACGCCCAGAAAAAACTCGCGCTCATCGTCAAGGCACTGACGGACAAGCCCTCGCTCAACCTGGACATCATCGGCCGCGCAGACCCTTCCAAGGATGAGAGCGGATTGCGCAGCGTCACCGTCGATCAGCTCGTTCGCGCCGAGCGGCGCGACGACGAAGGCGACAAAGCAGATGCACCGGCTTTCGCCGACGAAACCCCGCTGAGCCCCGACGACTACAATAAATATCTGACCAAAGCCTACAGGCACGCCAAATTCAAGAAACCGCGCGATCTGATAGGACTGACCAAATCGCAGCCGCCGGAGGTAATGAAAAGCATGCTGGAGGCCAGCGTGTCCACGGATACCGATGCCATGCGCCGTCTGGCCCAGCAGCGCGCGGATGCCGTTCGCGGCTGGCTGCGTGGCAAAGTGCCGGACAAGCGATTGTTCGTGCTGGCACCGAAACTCGATGCCAAGGGTATCGACGACAAGGGCGCGACCACCCGCGTCGACTTCGGGCTGCACTGAAGATTCGCGGGTGTGTTGCCACGAGATGATGCCCGAGGTTTTCCGATCGGCGCTGAAGGCTCACAATGGACACTTTCCTCCCGTCGGAATTTCCCATCATGAGCTACCCCGGCCAGGCGCGCTACCAGAGCGAACTCGAATCCATCCGCGAGCAGGGCCTGTTCAAGGCCGAGCGCATCATCACCTCGCCGCAGTCGGCGGAAATCACCCTGGCCGACGGCCGCAAAGTATTGAATTTCTGTGCCAATAATTACCTGGGACTGGCCGATCATCCCGATGTAATCCAGGCCGCGAAAGACGCGCTGGATACGCACGGCTTCGGCATGGCGTCGGTGCGTTTCATCTGCGGCACGCAGGACCTGCACAAGCAGCTGGAAGCGAAGATTGCCGAATTCTTCGGTACCGAGGACACCATCCTCTATGCAGCCTGCTTCGATGCCAACGGCGGCCTGTTCGAGCCGCTGTTCGGCGAAGAAGACGCGATCATCTCCGATGCGCTCAACCACGCCTCGATCATCGACGGCATCCGCCTGTGCAAGGCCAAGCGCTTTCGCTACGGCAACTGCGACATGGCCGATCTGGAAGCACAGCTGCAGGCCGCCGACGCCGCCGGCGCGCGCACCAAGCTGATCACCAGCGACGGCGCGTTTTCCATGGACGGCTTTATCGCGCCGCTGGATCAGATCACCGCGCTGGCTAAAAAATACAACGCGCTGGTCCACATCGACGAATGCCACTGCACGGGGTTTCTCGGCGAACATGGTCGCGGTGCGGCCGAAGTACATGGCGTGATGGACAAGATCGACATCTTCACCGGCACGCTGGGCAAGGCGCTCGGTGGCGCGCTGGGCGGTTTCACCACCGGTCGCAAGGAGGTGATCGAGATGCTGCGCCAGCGTTCGCGCCCCTATCTTTTCTCCAACTCGCTACCGCCGCACGTCGTCGCAGCGGGCATCAAGGTTTTCGATATGCTGGCCGCCGCTGGCGACCTGCGCAAAAAAGTCCAGGACAACACGCGGTACTTCCGCGAACAGATGACGGCGGCAGGCTTCGATATTCGCCCCGGCGTGCATCCCATCGTACCGGTGATGATCTACGACGCACCCAAGGCACAAGCCATGGCGACGGCACTGCTCGAGCAAGGTATTTACGTCACCGGTTTCTTCTTCCCGGTGGTGCCGCAGGGCAAGGCGCGGATACGTACGCAGATGAGTGCCGCTCACACGCGCGAGCATCTGGACAAGGCCATTGCTGCATTTACCCAAGTGGGTAAACAGCTCGGCGTAATTGGCGCATAAACTTTTCGGACAGCTCGCTCTCGCTATCGACGGGTAGCCAGAGCACGCACCTCGTCGGCAGTGAGCTGGCGCCACTGACCTTTGACCAACTCGCCGAGAGCGAGCGGCCCGATGCTGACGCGAATCAAGCGCAGTACGTCAAACCCCAATGCCGCAAGCAGGCGGCGAATATGCCGGTTGCGGCCTTCGTCCAGCACCACTTCGAGCCAAGCGTTTTTTTCGCCCGATCGGAGCAGAACTGCGCGCTTTGCTTTGAGCAGATCGCCCGATTCGGTGACGCCTTCCAACATTTTCTCGAGCGTCACATGATCCGGTTGCCCGGCAACCTGGACGTGATAGGTCTTGTCCAAGTGAGTTGCCGGATCGGTAATGCCAGAGGCCCACGCGGTGTCGTTACTGAGCAGGAGCAAGCCTTCGCTGGCTTTGTCGAGCCTGCCCACCGGACCGAGCCACGGCAAACCTGCAGCAGCAAGGGCGGTATAGACCGTGTCGCGCCCTCGCTCGTCGGCAGCGCTGACGACCAATCCACGCGGCTTGTTGAACATTACATACACATGGGTCGTGGCCTCGACGTTATTACCGTCGACCGCAATCGCCGACTTGCCCATCACGGTCGGAAACTGCGGATCGCGTTGCACGCGACCATCAACGCTGACCCGACCTTCGCGAATCCACTGTTCGGCCTGAGTGCGCGAGCATATGCCCATCTTGGACAGCACCCGCGCGAGGCCGAATCGCGGCAATGTTGCGGTGACCGCGGTACGCGTTGAACGAGAAATGAGACGATTCATCTTTCTAGCCTATCGGCGCCTACCGCTTTGCTACAAGCACTGCTGAAGGGTGCCCATGAACATGCTGCGCGCTAAAGTCGCTTTAAGCGACCGCCCATAAAAAAACCCGGCCGAAGCCGGGTTTTTTTATTCACTTGCTGCGGTCTATTACTGCTTGACCTGCAGTTCGGTACGACGGTTCTGGGCGCGACCGGCATCCGTGGCGTTGTCGCCAATCGGATCGTTCTTGCCGTGACCGATCGGGCCGTCGAGGCGGCTTGCATCGATACCGTGGCTGGTCAGGTAGTCATACACGATCTGTGCACGACGCTCGGACAGGCTCTGGTTGTAAGCATCGGTACCCTTGCTGTCGGTGTAGCCAGCAACGGTCACGTGCACCTGCGGGTAACGCTGCAGCGTGTCGACAGCCTGGTTCAGCACAGCCAGCGAGTCCGCGGTCGGAATAGCAAGAGCCTTGCCGATTTCGCTCGCCTTCACATGGCCCTTCTTCGGGAAGTCGAACTTGAAGTTCACGCCGCGCAGGTCGATGACGACCTTCTGTGGGCAACCGTCAGGTCCAACGATCGTGCCGGCCGGGGTGTTCGGGCACTTGTCGTCGCAATCGTTCACGCCGTCGTGGTCGCTGTCCATGGTGGAGCAGTCAGGCGCCGGCGGCGGCGGAGCAACGGCCGGAGCCGGAGCGGCCGGCGGAGCGCCGAAGCGCGAGACGATGCTCAGGCCCAGAAACGCATCGCCGTAACCGTTGCGGTTGCTGTTGTTGCCGGTCGAAGCAAAAGCCGGGTTCTCGCTGGTCTTGTCGTCCCAGTCATAACGGTAGCCGGCTTCCAAACGGACGTCGGTGCTATCGGTAACGGTCTTGGACACGCCGACGCCGAGCTCGGCAGCCGGGGACCAGCCGCTGTCATACGGGTTGTTGTGGTGGCTGCCCAGCACGCCGGCCAGCAGGTACGGGCGGAACGCATTCCAGTCGCCAACGTAGTAACGAGCGGCTACGCCGACGTTGTTATTGGCCCACGAGCTGTCGCCCTGGCCGCCACCGTTGGCCGGACCGCGATCGATCTTGCGCTTGGTGCGGTCAACGAACAGGTCGATCGACAGGTTCGGGGTGAAGAACTTACCAAAGCCCAGGCCGTAGTAGAACTGGCGGCTGTTGGTGTTGCGCTTGTCGTCGTTGTAGTAGCCGCCAACGGTCGGAGCAATGTACCAACGGTCGTCGAAGCTCGAAACCGGAGCAGTCGAAGCCGAAGTGTCACCGGCCGGAGCAGCTGCGTCTTGCGCATGAACGGCACCTACGCCGCCCAGGGCCAGCGCGATCAGAAAATATAAGCCCTTACGATTCATCAGGTGTCTCCTCATTTTTAGGTTTTTTTTCGCGTCCGTTCAAATCAAACCGGAAATCGCGTATCACAACTAAGGTTACGTCATTCAGGGTTTTAAGCCCGTGCCTGGCGTTCATGCAACAAGCGGTGGAGAGTGTAGCAAATTCGTTAAGTGGTTGGGGAGTTAACACATTGGCAACTTATCTACCCCGGTGAGACTTCATTCAGGAAACTCTCGTGCCTATCAAAGGCATAGACCCTGAGATAATCCATCTCCAGCCACCACACCATGGCTCAAACCAATTCGCCTCAATTCGTTTAAGCACGAGAATTGAACGTCAGCCCCGTTCTCATGTGCTTAATATTCCAGTCACCTCGTCTTTACAATGTGAAGAGCGCGAGCAAGGCCTGTAAAGAGTGGCTTGCCCGCCGGTTCAGGCGCTTATTTGCCAGACAGGCCGAGATACTGCGCATCCAGCACACCGACACCGGTGTTTCTAGCGACTGCTCCTGGTAGGTACATCCAGTAACGACTTATGAAGGCCCGCACCCGGCATGCAAGTACGTCAAAACGGTAATACCTAGGCTGCGCTTGACCTGCCCGCCCCAGCCGCTGACAATCAAAACTCAAAGCCCAAAAGGGAGTAGTTCCCGACGCAAGCCTTCTTTGCGTCGGTGCCGTGATCGTCAACACGGGCGAATCTCGCCCCGGTCACGGCGGCAGCCACGTTGCGAACAAGACTTTTGCGGTGGAAGCGAGTCGAGCGCACTCGTTCCCATCGCATTGTCCAACGCGCGTGGAAATTTGCATGGAACTTTTAGGCAACGACTTTCTTGCCGGCATGCTGGCCATCGTTTTGCTGGATCTGGTGCTTGCCGGTGACAATGCGATTGTCATCGCCATGGCCGCTCGTGCCTTGCCCAAGCCCTTACGGAAACGAGCCGTGTTCTGGGGCAGTTTCGGCGCCATCGCCGTACGAGCGCTGCTGACTACCGTGGTGGTTTATCTGCTCGAGCTACCCGGTTTAATGCTGGCCGGCGGTTTGTTGTTGCTGCCTATCGCCTGGAAGCTGCTGCAACAGCACGCCGACTCACAGCAGGAAGTCGGCGCGGCGACCAGCTTCTGGGCCGCTCTGCGCACTATCCTGGTTGCCGATGCATTGATGGGAATGGACAACGTACTCGCGATCGCCGGAGCTTCCAGAGGGCATCTGCCGTTGGTGGCATTGGGCTTGCTGATCAGCGTGCCGCTAGTGGTATGGGGATCGACCCTGATTCTCAAACTTATCGAACGCTTTCCGGTCATCGTTTATATAGGCGCCGGTGCCATCGCGTGGACCGCGGGACACATGCTCGCCAGTGACGGACTGATTTCCGACTGGTTCGATGCCCGTGCTGGGGCAGCTTACGCCCTGCAAACCGCGCTGGTCATTGCCATCTGCGGCGGCAGCTGGTTGTTGCAGCGTTACGGGCGCCGTACGGCATCCCACTAAGAAAACATCGATAAAAAAGCCGCAGCCCCAAGGCTACGGCTTTTCGTGACGAATCGTCTCGTCGGCAAGATCAGCTATGCCTCGTCAGAAGCGAAATTTCACAAAGGCCGAGGGGCCATGCAGCTTGAGATCAAGATTCGCGTTATAGCTGTCCTGCTCATCGTTGAGCTTGATGCGGGTGTACGCGTACTCGGCACCGACGCCGACATTTTTCCACGGATACCATTCGAGCCCGAGTGCGGCGTTATAGATGTGGCCATTAAGGTCACCACCGTTCTTCTTGACGCCCGACGCATCGAAATACATGCGTACACTATCGCTGAACGCGTGGCGCCAGCCGATTTGCAGCAGAGGCGCACCAGCCGTTTTGCTGTAACCGGTTGAGGCCTCGGCGCTCTCCCCGTTCAACGTGGCGATACCGCTTATGCCCGCATGCACGCGATAGTACGCCGCACCAATGCCCAGCCCGAACACGTCGTTGCCGCTGCCAAACCACCAGCGATAAGCCGCGCTGCCGAAATCGAAATCGAGTTTGCCGCGAACGGAAGCCGAAGCGTCGTACTGATCGCCGCCATAGTTGATGGCATCGCTGAGTGTCTTGGTTTCCGTGCGATTGATGCTGAAATAATCGAACGAAAAGCCCTGATGATCACCGATCAGGAAATCGAGCTTCACCCGCGGCACCGTCTTGTGGTCCTCCAGACCAAGGTCACGCTCCAGATTGACATTGCCACTGAGCTGGCCGCTTTTATCGGCGGCGCCGATGTTGGTATCGGTGTTGGCGTAATAACCGCCGAGCGAAAGATCGAAGCGATCGAGCGCAGGCGATACGTCAGCAAAAGACGCCGAACTCGCCAGAAGAAGGGGAATAGCCAGCAGATGGCTGCAGCGAACACGAGATGAAGCGGCAGTTAATAAACTCATTTTTACGTTCCGTACTTTCCGGTATGGGAAACTAAAAATTAACTAAAACCCGGTGAAAATTTCGTCGAAAACGACCTTTTTCTTAGTGCATTTTCATCAATCCAAATCAGCACGCCGCCACCTCGCCTGCGCGAAAAATAACTGGGAAGTCGTCGGAATTTCAGCGAATTAAGCCGATCGGGTCTACGTGTGCGCGTCTGGGGATGTACAAAGAAAAAGGGAGCCAGTCGGGCTCCCTTTTTCATCGAATCGAAGCTGCTCAGCGTTTGTCGATCGGCACGTAAGATTGGTCCTCCGGCCCGACGTAGTTCGCGCTGGGACGGATGATCTTGCCATCCTCGCGCTGTTCGATCACATGCGCGCTCCAGCCGGAGGTGCGGGCGATAACGAACAGCGGCGTAAACATCGCTGTCGGCACGCCCATCATGTGATAAGCGCTGGCCGAGAACCAGTCGAGATTGGGAAACATCTTCTTGATCTCGCCCATCACTTTTTCGATGCGCTCGGATACATCGAAGAGCGTCGGATTGCCGCCGTCCGTGCACAGCTTGCGCGAGACTTCCTTGATGATCTCGTTACGCGGATCGGAAACCGTATACACCGGATGGCCGAAGCCGATGACGATTTCCTTGCGCTCGACGCGTGCGCGGATATCGGCCTCCGCTTCGTTGGCATTGCGATAGAGCGCAATGATTTCCATCGCCACCTCGTTGGCGCCACCGTGCTTCGGACCACGCAATGCACCGATAGCGCCGGTGATGGCGGAGTACATGTCCGAACCCGTACCCGCGATCACGCGTGCGGCGAAGGTCGAGGCGTTGAACTCGTGCTCGGCGTAGAGAACCAGCGACTTATCCAGAGCATGCGCATGCAGGTCGCTGGGCTTCTTGCCGTGCAGCAGGTGCAGGAAGTGGGCGGCGATCGAATCGTCGTCGGTCTGCGTCTCGATGCGCTTGCCGTTGTGGCTGAAGTGGTACCAGTACAGCAGCATCGAGCCGAAGCTTGCCATCAGCCGATCGGCGATCTCGCGGGCGCCGGTGACATTGTGGTCGTCTTTTTCCGGCAGCACCGTGCCCAGCACCGAACAGCCCGTGCGCATCACGTCCATCGGATGCGTGGCCGCCGGCAGCAGCTCAAGCGCACTCTTCACCGGCGCAGGCAGTCCGCGCAAACGCTTAAGACGAGCGCGGTAGTGGTTGAGCTCGGTCCAGTTCGGCAGCACTCCGTGGACCAGCAAGTAAGCCACCTCCTCGAAGCAACCCTTGGCCGCCAGGTCGTGGATGTCGTAACCGCGATAATGCAGATCGTTACCGCTGCGGCCGACGGTGCACAGCGCCGTGTTGCCGGCCGGCACGCCGGAAAGCGCAACGGACTTCTTGGCCTTTGGCGCAGCTTGCGTGGTTTCGCTCATGGATAAACCCTCGATCGATGAAGTGGCGCCGGAACGCCGGCACCGCTGGAAACAAACTTTTGGTCAGTTGCTACTCGGCAGATTTACCGTCGGCAAAGAGTTCGTCGAGCTTGCGCTCGTAAGCGTGATAATCGAGATAGTCGTACAGCTCTTCGCGCGTCTGCATGGTCGGCACGGCCGCTTTCTGCGTGCCGTCACGGCGTACTGTCTCGTAGAAATTGAGCGCGGCCTTGTTCATCGCGCGGTACGCGCCGCAGCAGTAAAGAATGATGTCGACGTTCGCGCTGGACAATTCGTCGCGGGTAAACAGCGGGGTCTGACCGAACTCGGTGATATTGGCGAGGATCGGCACGTTCACCGCCGCCTTGAACTGGCGGTATTGTTCAAGCGTGTAGATGGCTTCGGGAAAAATCATGTCGGCGCCTGCGTCCACGCAGGCCTTCGCTCGCTCGATCGCCGATTCCAGGCCTTCGACGGCAATGGAGTCGGTACGCGCCATGATGACGAACTGCTCGTCGCTGCGGGCATCGACGGCCGCTTTGACGCGATCGACCATTTCCTGTTTCGAGACGATTGCCTTGCCGGGCCGATGACCGCAGCGCTTGGCCGCGACCTGATCCTCGATATGCAGAGCGCCCGCTCCGGCCTTGATCAGCGAACGCACCGTGCGCGCGATATTGAACGCCCCGCCCCAGCCGGTATCCACGTCGACCAGCAGTGGCAGCTCGCACACGTCGGTGATGCGCCGGATGTCGGTGAGCACGTCTTCCATCGTGCTGATACCCAGATCGGGCATGCCCAGCGAATTGGCCGCCACGCCGCCACCGGACAGATAAAGCGCCTTGAAGCCGCTGCGCTGGGCCATGCGGGCCGCGTAGGCAGTGATCGCGCCGACCACCTGCAGCGGCTGTTCTTCCGCGACTGCCGCTCGAAAACGAGCGCCGGGAGATGCGATTTTCGTCATGGCTGCTTTATCCAAAACGCCATTTTAGCGCACCGCGAAAATACCCGCTTCCGCAGCGCGTCAGTGCGCAATGGCGATGCTTGCGACGGCTTGGGCGTCTTGCAAAATAAAGAGGGCCGGCTTACGGCCGACCCTCTTCGCGAAACGCTGCGTACTGCGTCGTCAATTATTTCTTGGCGAACAGATGCTCGACGCCAGCGCGCTCTTCCCGCAGCTCCTTTTCGGTCGCATCGATGCGCGACTGCGAGAACGCGTTGATCTTCAGGCCCTGCACGATGTCGTACTTGCCACCCTTCACGGTGACCGGGTAGCCGAAGATCACACCCGGCGCGATGCCGTACGAACCGTCCGACGGAATGCCCATCGATACCCAGTCGCCCTCGGCGGTGCCGTGTGCCCAGGTACGCATGTGGTCAATCGCAGCGGAGGCCGCCGACGCCGCGGACGACGCACCACGAGCCTTGATGATGGCCGCGCCGCGCTGCTGCACGGTCGGAATGAAATCGCTCTCGTACCAGGACTGCTCGATCTGCTCCAGCGCCGGCTTGCCCTTGACGGTGGTCTCGTGCAGATCCGGATACTGGGTAGAGCTGTGGTTGCCCCAGATGGTGACCTTCTTGATGTCGGTCGTGTGCGCACCGGTCTTTTCGGCCAGCTGGCTCAGCGCACGGTTGTGGTCCAAGCGCACCATCGCGGTGAAGCACTTCGGATCGAGATCCGGCGCGTTCTGCTGGGCGATCAGCGCGTTGGTGTTGGCCGGGTTGCCGACCACCAGCACGCGCACGTCGCGCTTGGCGTGATCGTTCAGCGCCTTGCCCTGCGGGCTAAAAATGGCGCCGTTGGCTTCCAGCAGATCCTTGCGCTCCATGCCTGGTCCGCGCGGACGCGCACCGACCAGCAGCGCGTAATCGACGTCCTTGAAAGCGACATTGACGTCATCGGTGGCGACCACGCCGGCCAGCGTCGGGAACGCGCAGTCGTTGAGCTCCATCACCACGCCCTGCAGGGTCGGCAGCGCCGGCGTGATTTCCAGCAGGTGCAGGATCACCGGCTGATCCGGACCCAGCATGTCGCCAG
Source organism: Rhodanobacter sp. K2T2 (assembly GCF_013408815.1). Taxonomy (NCBI): domain Bacteria; kingdom Pseudomonadati; phylum Pseudomonadota; class Gammaproteobacteria; order Lysobacterales; family Rhodanobacteraceae; genus Rhodanobacter; species Rhodanobacter sp. K2T2. The sequence goes on from NZ_JACCCA010000011.1 coordinate 21,641, forward strand.
CGGCAATACGGAACAACAGCGCGTAGCCGATCTGACCAGCGGCGCCGGTAACGGCAACTCGAACGGGTGCTTTCATGGGGTTGGCTCCTTGAGTGAGCGATGAGTGATGCGGGAAAAAGGATGGGATCAAGGCCGACTAAAGCTTTGCAAATCGAAGCGCTCAAACGAGCTCGGCAAAAAACTGCTGGATACGCCGCAGGCCCGGCTCCAGCTGTGCGGTGGGACAGGTATAGGAGATACGCAAGGCGCGCGGCTCGCCAAATGCCGACCCCGGCACGCAGGCAACGCCGGTAGCCTCGAGCAACGCCGCGCAGAACTCCACATCGTTGCCGATCTTTACGCCGTTGTGGCTCTTGCCGAACGCCACCGAAATATCCGGGAACGCGTAGAACGCGCCCTGCGGCCGCGGACAGATCACGCCGGGAATGCCCCGCAAGGCCTCGACCACGATGTCGCGCTCGCCCGCAAATTCCGCGCAACGGGCCTGCGGCACGTCCTGCGGACCGCTGAAGGCGGCAATCGCGGCCGCACTGATCACTTCCGGCAAGCTGGTGATGTGGTTCGAATTGAGCGTCGTCATCGCCTTGGCCACCGACTCCGGCCCGGCAATCAGGCCGACGCGCCAACCCGGCATGCCATAGGTCTTGGATACCGAATCGACAAAAATCAGCCGTTCGCGCAACTCGGGCCGGGCGTGCACGAAGTTGTGATAGCCGATGCCATCGAACACCATCGAGTTGTAGATATCGTCGGTGACGATCCACGTCTCCGGATAGCTCACCAGCACATCGGCCAGCGCCGCGATTTCGTCGCGCGTGTAGACCATGCCGGTGGGGTTGGATGGGTTATTGAACAGGAACACTTTCGGCTTGCGCTGCAGTGCGGCTTCCAGCTGCGCCGGCGCCAGCTTGTAATTCTGCACGGACGGACAAGGCAGCACATTGACTTTCGCCCCCACGATATCGGCGATATCGTGATAAGTCGTCCAGTACGGCGCCGGGAAACAGATTTCGTCGCCTTCGTTGAGCAAGGCTTCGGCCAGGTTGTAAAGCACGTGCTTCGCACCGATGCCGATCGAAACATTGAGACGACCGTAACCGGTCAGACCCAGCGCCTCGATATGGGCGAGGAACGCATCCAGCAACGCTTCCGGCCCACGGTTGCTGCCATATTGACCGGAGTCGTGCGAAAGCGCCTCGCGTGCCGCCGCGTATACGTGCTCGCCCGGCAGGAAGTTCGGCACGCCGATCGAGAAGCTGATGATGTCTCGACCGGCCGCCTTGAGCTGCTTCGCCTTCTCGGCAATCACCATGATGGCGCTGGGTTTGGCACGACCGACACGCTGGGCAAGCTGGGGCATGGGCTCTCTACGCGCTTAAGCAAAGGCCGCGATTTTATCACGATGCTGCGCAGCCGCACGGATCGACAAAAGGTCAACTTATGCCCTCGTCATTATTAGGAAGGGGTGACCGTAGTGCCGAGGCGCGGGAAGGCAACGAATACGTTTGCGCTATGTACAAACGAAACGTAAGGCCTGAGTCGAACTGAACAGCTTGCCGACCAGTGCTTCGAGCATGCCGGGAGGAACCGCCGCCCTGCCCCGTATATGGCGTCAGATGATCGACCGCGTGCGACCAGACCATTCACGACGCACGCAGGAATGACATCGCTTATACCGCTCATGCCCCGCCGATCATCCGCCGCTGCGGTAGCGACCGATACGATGGTGGTCTATCAAAAAAGCCGCCGGCTGCAAGCCGACGGCCTTTCATATCATTCAGAGCGCGATGGACTCAGGCGCGCTTGTCGAGGACCGCGTTCCATTCCTTGACGCGATCGGCATTGGCCGCCAGCAAGGCATCCACATCGCCTTCCACCGTGACTTTCTCCACGATGTCGCCCTGCTGGATGGCATCGACCACCTTCTGGTCTTCTGCACCGAGCACTTCGCCAAACACGCTGTGCTTGCCGTCCAGCCACGGCGTGGCGCCGTGAGTGATAAAGAACTGGCTGCCGTTGGTGCGCGGACCGGCATTGGCCATCGACAACACGCCCGGCTTGTCGTGACGCAGCGACGGATTGAACTCGTCTTCGAACTTATAGCCCGGACCGCCGCGGCCGCTGCCTTCCGGGCAACCACCCTGCACCATGAAGTCGGCGATCACGCGATGAAACGAGAGGCCGTCGTAATAGCCGCGCTTGGCCAGGTTGACGAAGTTGGCCACCGTCAGCGGCGCCTTGTCGTCATGCAGACGTAGATGAATCGGGCCGCGGTTGGTGCTGAAAGTCACGTTGATGGTCATCGAAAATCCTCGGGTTTCTTGACGACATCGCCGTGTCCGGCACGGCAATGGGCCGGGAAGAATAGCGCAGTCGTGTGAAGGGGCCCATAAAGACCCGGCAAAAACGCCGAGCCATGGCGGTCGCCAGCCGCTTGCGACAGCAATGGCCGGCCACCGAAATACGACTGGATGCCCTACAAAGGCTGTCAAATGAACGAATAAGCGAAATCGCAGGCAAGCTGACACATAAGTCCGTATAATCGACGAGTTAATCCCTCTGTTTAAACCATCAGGCGGCCCCTCCGGCGCCGGCCGAGTCTTTTATGTCTATCGAAAACCTGCGCAATATCGCCATCGTCGCCCACGTCGACCACGGCAAGACCACCCTCGTCGACCAGCTTCTGAAGCAGTCCGGCACGCTCAACGAGCGCACGGTTCTGGCCGAGCGCGTCATGGATTCGAACGACCAGGAAAAGGAGCGTGGCATCACGATCCTGGCCAAGAACACGGCCATCACCTGGGAAGACAAGAAGAAAGGCATCAAGAACCGCATCAACATCGTCGACACGCCGGGACATGCTGACTTCGGTGGCGAAGTCGAGCGCGTGCTGTCGATGGTCGATACCGTGCTGATCCTGGTCGACGCGATGGACGGCCCGATGCCGCAGACGCGTTTCGTGACGCAGAAGGCCTTCGCCATGGGCTTCAAGCCCATCGTGGTGATCAACAAGGTCGACCGTCCGGGCTCGCGTCCGGAATGGGTGGTCGAGCAGGTCTGGGACCTCTTTGAAAAGCTCGGCGCCAGCGACGAGCAGATGGAGTTCCCGATCGTGTATGCCTCGGCGCTCAACGGTTATGCGTCGCTGGACGAGAACGCGCGCGAAGGCGACATGACCCCGCTGTACGAAGCGATCATGCAGCACGCGCCGAAGCCGGATGTCGACCCGGACGGCCCGTTCCAGATGCGCATCAGCCAGCTCGACTACAACAATTTCGTCGGCGTGATCGGCATCGGCCGCGTGCAGCGCGGTGCGCTGAAGAAGGGCATGCAGGTTGCCGTGATCGATCGCGAAGGCAAGAAGCGCCAGGGCAAGATTGCGCAGGTGCTCGGCTTCCTCGGCCTCGAGCGCATCGAGCAGGACGGCGCCGAAGCCGGCGATATCGTCGCCATCTCGGGCATTCCCGACCTGACCATTTCCGACACGCTGACCTCGCCGGATACGCCCGAAGCGCTGCCGCCGCTGAGCGTGGACGAGCCGATGATCAGCATGACTTTTCAGGTCAACAACTCGCCGTTCGTCGGCAACAAGGATCTTTCCGGCGGCAAGTTCCTCACCAGCCGCCAGCTGCGTGAGCGCCTGGACCGCGAAAAAGTGCACAACGTGGCACTGAAGGTGGAAGACGGCTCCGACGCCGACAAGTTCCTGGTGTCCGGCCGCGGCGAACTGCATCTTTCGGTGCTGATCGAAAACATGCGCCGCGAAGGCTATGAGCTGGCCGTGTCGCGTCCGGAAGTCATCCTGAAGGAGATCGACGGCCAGAAAATGGAGCCGATCGAGCAGCTGGTGGTGGATATCGAAGAGATCCACCAGGGCGGCGTGATGGAGCGCCTCGGCGTGCGCAAGGGCGAGCTGAAGAACATGGTGTCGGACGGCCGCGGTCGCGTGCGTCTGGAATACATGATCCCGGCGCGTGGCCTGATCGGCTTCCAGAACCAGTTCAAGACCCTCACCCAGGGTTCGGGCCTGCTGTTCCACGTGTTCGACCATTACGGTCCGTACACGCCGGCCCCGATCGCCAAACGCCAGAACGGCGTGATGATCTCCAACGGCGCCGGCAACACCCCCGCCTATTCGCTCGGACCGCTGCAGGAGCGCGGCAAGCTGTTCGCCGCCGAGGGCGATTCGGTGTACGAAGGCCAGCTGATCGGTATTCACGCCAAGGACAACGACCTCACCGTCAACGCCATCAAGCCCAAGCCGCTGACCAATATGCGCGCCTCCGGCAAGGACGACGCGATTCAGCTGACCCCGGCCACCAAGTTCACGCTGGAGCAGGCGCTGGATTTCATCGACGACGACGAGCTGGTTGAAGTCACGCCCAAGGAAATCCGCATGCGCAAGAAGCACCTCACCGAGAACGACCGCAAGCGCTCGTCACGCGGTTGAGCTTTTTGCATCTGCGATAGAAAAAGCCGCCTTTTGGCGGCTTTTTCTATCGCAGTCTTGGTCCGCCAACCCACCATTTAAACGAGATGATAGAACAAATCAAAAAGCACGGCTGAAGCCAACCAGCATGCCACTGCCGTGACTGCCATCGACCAGCGGACTATTGCTGATCTTGTTCGGCAAAACGCTGTACCTGGCATTGATCATCAGCGTCCACTTCGCTCCGATGGGCCGAATAAAATTGACCCCCACTTCCGGAATCAGCGCGCTCCCCGGCTCGTATCCGGGCACGCCGCGGCGCATTTCATCCGGATGGATGCCGTAGTAATAGTCAGCAACCTTGGATGATAGAAAAGTAGCGCCCGCCGTTGGCGTAATGCGAAAGCCGCCCCACTGCAGCGGGTAACCATATTCCAGGGAATACTCCGCCCCTTCGCTACTACCCGATATATCCGTCTTGGCCACCGCCTTCAGCTGTCCGAGACTGCCGGTCCATGAAGCTGAAACGCCGGCATCGATGCTTCGATCACGATCCTCCAGATCGTTACGATTGATGCCACGACGGGCAAGAGCAGCCCGATCAAAATCGGACGCGCTGATATTGTTGAAGCCTGTTGTAATAATGGCATCGACGGCAAAGCCATCCGACTTCAGCACATGGACACCGCCCGTGATTCCCCGAAAGAAAAAGCGGTCGCCCTCATAATCGATGAGTGGAAACGGCGTCACCTGCGAGCCTTTCCCAAGATAGGCATTGTTCGCTACCGCCACTCCCACGCCGAGCCTCCAGCACGATGCTGTCGCAACGTCGGCCTGATCGTCAGTCGCCGCCGTTGATTGGGCCCATACGCTTGCTGGCATAAGCATGAGAAGAAGGCAGGAATAGGTTTTTTTCATCGAGCGGCTTTCCTTGAGTGATCGCAATAAGTGGTGTTTCTTAATTACGGAATGTTTCGCGATATCAGCGATCGCGATAACCGTTTCGAATCGTCACCAACATGTCCAACAACTGCGCGGTCGAGCCCTCTTCGACCAATTGCCGCGCCGTCTTACCGCCCAGCTCGCAGATAGCCTCACTGCTAAACCAGTGCATGACCTTGTCCCCATCTGGCTCGATGCCTCGGGCAACGGAAAGCACGACGGCTTGCTCCCACTCGATCCGGGTATGTGACGTCGTACTGCCGTTCTGTATGACGACGACAGGGGCTGCGTTATCCCCGAAAAAAATAGGCCTGCGTCGATGAAGCACATTGCGAACTGTCGAAGGCATTCAGAGTGCCACGGCGTCTAGGGAGTTAGCGCATACTGACAATCAGAGATGTCCCGCGTTTGTCCCAAAAAACATCCTCACGCAACAATGTTTCACCACTGAAATATGTGCTTATCCGCTGCCGTTGCCGTATAACACCGTGCATCAGATCCCGGGGAAGCAAGGTGACCACCGTGCCCAATATCCTAGTCGTCGATGACGACGAAGAGCTTCTCTTACTCATCAAGCGATTTCTTGAACGATACGATTACAACGTCGAAGTCGCAGGCTCGGGCGCGCAGATGGATGCAGCGATGGCTCGCAGGAATTTTGATGCCCTCATACTCGACGTGATGCTGCCTGGCGAAGACGGCCTCAGCTTGTGCAAACGAGTGCGAGGCGCGTCAAGCAGTCTGCCGATCATCATGCTGACCGCCGTGACGGAAACCACCGATCGTATCGTCGGACTGGAACTAGGCGCAGACGATTACTTGGCCAAACCCTTTGACGCGCGCGAGCTGTTGGCGCGCATCCGAGCGCTGCTTCGCCGCGCCACGCAGCATCAGACTGCGGCCAATCATCTCCCTAGCCTGCTGTTCGGAAATTGGCGTCTCGACTTATCCAAGCGCGAGTTACGCTCCAAGAATATGACTCTGGTACCGCTGTCCAGCGGTGAGTTTGAACTGCTGCTAGCGTTTCTCGAACACCCGCAACGCCTGCTCACGCGTGAGCAACTTATCGACTATGCACGAGGCCCAGCCCACGAGGCTTTCGATCGCAGCATCGACGTGCAGATCAGCCGCATTCGACGAAAAATTGAAGCCGATAAACGCAATCCGGAAATGATACGTACGGTTCGCAACGCTGGTTACATCTTCACTATGCCAGTCGAAAATGCTCCATGAAACGCCATCACGTTTTTGACAGTATCGGGTGGTGGTTTGCGCTCAATGTGGCTGCAGCCATACTCGTTACACTGCTTATGATCATGGCCTTTGTGGAGCTCGCCGGGGTCTGGGGGCAACCGCCCGTGGAGAACGCTGAGCTGATTGAACAAGCTGCCGGCATTGCTCTCACCTTCGACAACGTTCCCGCCGCTGAACGCGCGCAACTTGCCCGGAAACTCACCTCATACGCCTTTGATGTCCAGTGGTATCCCCAACGCGACCAAGTTCCTATATCGGCCGAGCACAACGGGAGAGAACACGATTCCCGATGGGGCAAACTCACCCATATGCTGGGCAGGACCAATGCCGGCGTGCTCGCCTCCAGTCCCGATGACCTGACTGCAGAGGCGGCGACCACGCTGCACAAATACGCACTAGCGATCGAGCTGTCCGACCATAGCTGGATCATGTTTGACACGGCCCAACGTAGCTGGGGAATCGACCGTAGTTCAAGAATGGTGCTAACGGTCTTGTTTGTCCTGCTTTCAAGCGGGATCATCGCCAGCGCCGCCAGCCGACGGCTGGCGCGGCCGGTTCAGCGGTTTGCCGCTGCCGCTGAAACCTTCGGCGCCGGATCGCGTGCTGAGCCGCTGCAACTGGTCGGTCCACTAGAAATTCGTGAGGCCGCGGCAGCTTTCAACGCCATGCAGGATCGAATCCAGCAGCTGATGGATAGCCGTACGGAAATGCTTACTGCAATCTCGCACGATCTACGTGCGCCGCTCACACGCATGCGCTTACGCGGCGAGTTCATCGAAGACAGCGATCAACAGCGAAAGCTGTTTCGCGACGTCGACGAAATGCAGGCCATGGTCGGAGCCAGTTTGGCGTTTTTTCGACTGGATGGTCAGCAAGAGCCGATGACCCGTTTCGAGCTTGCCGAGCTGATCCATACCGTCGTGGACGATTTCCGAGACATGGGCCACTCGGTTGAATCCGCCGATCTGATGCCGCTGGTTTATCTAGGCCGCCCGCTGGCACTCAAGCGTGTACTGACCAATCTTGTCGACAATGCAGTGAAGTACGGCAGCAGAGCACGGATTGCGCTCAGCGCACAAGATCGCCAAGTCACCATCGTCATCGATGATGATGGACCAGGCGTTCCTCCCAGTCTCATACCCAAGCTTTTCCTGCCTTTTTTTCGCATCGAGGCCTCGCGCAACCGCGCAACCGGCGGCTTTGGTCTGGGACTGCCTTCGGCCCGCTCAATTATCCGAAACCACGGGGGCGAGCTCACACTGGAGAATCGCCAACCGCATGGCTTGCGTGCCATCGTTATTTTGCCAATTACCTCAGGCGATAGCTGACAGCAGAACCCGGTATTCGCCAATCTCGGGCACGAGTATCGAGGCTCGTGCTCTAAGCCAAGCCTGACGGCGGGTCAGCACTGGGCTTGTACGCGGACGATAGTAATTAAGACAAAAAATTCGATACCCGGACATCCGGTGGGCGGCGCCATATCATGAAGAGCGATAAAGCCGCTTCGACAGTGTTTTATTTTTCGTGACCTGCCCGACCTTGGGATCAGCGTTTGTCCGACCGGGATTTCTCAGGAGCGATCCGCAAACCCGGTCGTTTGCGGGCCAATTGGCGCAACAGATCGGCGAAGGCCTGCAGATCGGCGTGCCACGGCGACGCCTCGCGCCAGTGCAGCGCAATGTCGCGACCCGACGCTTCGCCAGTGAGTTTGGCCAGCACAATATTCGGCATCGACGCGAGGCGCTCATGCGCCAAGGCGGGCACCAGCGCATAGCCTCCGCGAAGGCTAACCAGCGCGGCAAGGCTTTCCAGGCTGACGTCCTGCACGTGGCCGCGCTGGGCGGGTTCGTGGCCGATACCGGCGCCGCTCAAACCATCGGCGTGCCCTTCGGCCATCAGCGTGGCTTCGGCCGGATCGAGCTGGTCGAGCGACAGGCTGCGCTTGTTTGCCAAGCGATGATCCGCGCGCAGCATGAGCTCCCACGGTTCGAAAAACAGCGGCCGCGTGGCGATGCCGCTGACCGGCGGCCCGGGTGGTGCCAGCACCGCGTCGAGCTCGCCCTCAAGCAAGCGGCGCAGCAGACCACGCGGCTTGCCCTCGGAAATACCCAAGCGTGCGCCCGGAAAATGCTGCGGAAACGGTTCAATCAGATGCGGCAAAAGGTACGGGCCAAGCGACGCCGGCAGGCCGAGCCGGAGTTCGCCGCCGAAGGCTACCGCACCGGCCCGCGCGACCTGCTGCAGATGCTCGGCCGCGGCCAGTACGGCGTCGATCTGCAGCAGCAGCTGTTGGCCGCCCGCCGTGGGAACTACGCGTCGCCCGCCGCGTTCGAACAGGGGCGCTCCGAGCGCCTGTTCCACTTTTTGCACCTGATGCGACAGCCCCGACGGGCTGATATGCATTGCTCGCGCAGCACTGTTGAAACTGCCGTGTTGGTGCACGGCCTTGACCAGCGCAAGGTCACGCAGCGACACGGCCGAGAGAGTCATCGAAATCATCGAACGCTGCATGTCATCAAAGGCGTTTGTGCACGGGAATCGTGGAGTTCATGCTGGGCGGTGAAGTTCATCCACAAGCGTTGGCAGAGTCTACTCGTCGCACCGGTTTTCTGGCACGTCGAACGGTTTCAGCCGCGAATACGTTCGCGACGATCCGACGTTTGCGCGATAATTGCGTTTTTACCGAGCCGGCGAGCGCGCTTCGCCACGCTTGAAGTCATCCCAGCCGCAGGATCAGCCAGGAATCTACCCATGAAAGACACCTTTTCCGTACGCGACACTCTCGACGTCAATGGCCAGAAGCATGTCTTCGCCAGCCTGACCAAGCTGGGAGAGCGTTTCGACCTGAAGCGACTGCCGTACTCGATGAAGATCCTGCTGGAAAACCTGCTGCGTCACGAAGACGGCCTCAACGTCACCTCGAAAGAGATCGAGGCGATCGCGAAGTGGGATGCCAAGGCCGAGCCCGACATCGAAATCGCCTTCATGCCCGCCCGCGTCGTGCTGCAGGATTTCACCGGCGTGCCGTGCGTGGTCGATCTGGCCGCCATGCGCGATGCGGTGGTCAAGCTGGGCGGCGACGCCAACCAGATCAACCCACTGGCGCCGGCCGAGCTGGTGATCGATCACTCCGTGCAGGTGGATGCCTACGGTTCGTCGTCCGCGCTGGAGAAGAACGTCGAAATCGAGTTCGAGCGCAATCAGGAGCGTTACTCGTTCCTGCGCTGGGGCCAGAAAGCGTTCAACAACTTCAAGGTCGTGCCGCCGCGCACCGGTATCGTGCATCAGGTGAACCTGGAGCACCTCGCCCGCGTGGTGTTTACCGCGGACAAGGACGGCGAGAGCTGGGCCTATCCGGATACCGTGTTCGGCACCGACTCGCACACCACCATGATCAACGGCATCGGTGTGCTCGGCTGGGGCGTGGGCGGCATTGAGGCGGAAGCCGCCATGCTCGGTCAGCCTTCGTCCATGCTGATTCCGCAGGTCGTCGGCTTCAAGCTGACCGGCAAGCTGCCCGAAGGCGTCACCGCCACCGATCTGGTGCTCACAGTGACGCAGATGCTGCGCAAGCTCGGCGTGGTCGGCAAGTTCGTCGAGTTTTTCGGCGACGGCCTCAAGAATCTGCCGCTGGCCGACCGCGCCACCATCGCCAACATGGCGCCGGAATACGGTGCGACCTGCGGTATCTTTCCGATCGATCAAGAAGCGCTGAATTATCTACACCTCTCCGGCCGTGGCGAAGCGCAGATCAAGCTGGTCGAGGCGTACGCCAAGGCGCAGGGCCTGTGGCACGACGAGAACACGCCGCATGCCGAGTTCACCACAACGATGGAGCTCAACCTCGCCGACGTGCGCCCCTCGCTGGCCGGTCCGAAGCGCCCGCAGGACCGCGTGCTGCTGGAAGACGTCAAGCAGAGCTATCTCGACGCCGTCGGCGGCCTGACCGCCAACCGCAAGCAGTCCACCGAAGAAACAGCCGATTTCGCCAATGAAGGCGGCGCGACGGCCGTTGGCAATATCGCCAACACCGTCAGCCACGGCGGCGTGCGCGTGGAGAAAGACGGCGAGTCCTTCAGCCTGTACGACGGTTCGGTGGTGATTGCCGCCATCACCTCGTGCACCAACACCTCCAACCCGGCGGTGATGCTGGGCGCCGGCCTGCTGGCGAAGAAAGCCGCCGCGCGGGGCCTCAAGGCCAAGCCGTGGGTGAAGACCTCGATTGGACCGGGCTCGCTGGTGGTCACCGATTACCTGAAGAAGACCGGCCTGCTCGAGGAGCTGGAGAAGATCGGTTTCTACATCGTCGGCTACGGCTGCACCACCTGCATCGGCAACTCCGGCCCACTCCCGGAAGAAATCAGCAAGGGCATCAGCAAGGGCGACCTCGCCGTGGCGTCCGTGCTGTCGGGTAACCGCAACTTCGAAGGCCGCGTGCATCCGGAAGTGAAGATGAACTACCTGGCCTCGCCGCCGCTGGTGGTGGCCTACGCGCTGGCCGGCTCGCTGCATGTGGATCTGACCAAGGACCCGATCGGCGAAGGCAGCGACGGCAAGCCGGTGTACCTGAAGGACATCTGGCCGTCCAATCAGGAAATCTCCGACGCCATCGCCAGCTCGATCAACCCGGCCATGTTCGAGAAGAACTACGCCGACGTGTTCAAGGGCGACAGCCGCTGGAACCAGATCGAATCGCCCGATGGCGCTACTTACGCCTGGGACGATTCCACCTATATCAAGAACCCGCCTTACTTCGACGGCATGAAGATGGAAGTGGGGACCATCGATGACATTCACGGCGCGCGCGTGCTGGGCCTGTTCGGCGACTCGATCACCACCGATCACATTTCGCCGGCCGGCTCGATCAAGAAAGATAGTCCCGCAGGCCGTTTTCTGATCGAGAAAGGCGTCGAGCCACATGACTTCAACTCCTACGGTTCCCGTCGCGGCAACGATGACGTGATGGTGCGCGGCACCTTCGCCAATATCCGCATCAAGAACCTGATGCTCGACGGCGTCGAAGGCGGCTACACCCAGTACGTACCGAGCGGCGAACAGCTGGCGATCTACGACGCGGCGATGAAGTACAAGGCCGACAAGACCCCGCTGATCGTGCTGGCCGGTAAGGAATACGGCACCGGCTCCTCGCGCGACTGGGCCGCCAAGGGCACCCTGCTGCTGGGCGTCAAGGCCGTGATCACCGAAAGCTTCGAGCGCATCCACCGCTCCAATCTGGTCGGCATGGGCGTGCTGCCGTGCACCTTCAAGAACGGCGAGAACGCGCAGTCGCTCGGCCTGACCGGCAAGGAAACCTTCGACATCACCGGTCTGGACGACGGCAAGTCGAAGGAAGCCAAGGTGGTAGCAACGCGCGAGGACGGCAGCAAGAAGGAGTTCACCGTGCAAGTCATGCTGCTGACGCCGAAGGAGCGCGAGTTCTTCCGCCACGGCGGCATCCTGCAGTACGTGCTGCGTCAGCTGGCGGGTAAGAAGGCCGCCTGAGTCGGCCGTGGTTGAGTTGACCACCAGCCATGAAAACAGCCCCGGCATGCCGGGGCTGCTTCTTTGCCATGGTCGTTGCCATAGCGTAGACAAGCTACGGCATCGGCTGCTTCCAGTTCGCCGGGCAGCATCGCCACTGGCCGCCGTCGTTGCGCCACGCCGACTCGATTCGATAGACGCCCAGCGGGACGGCAATCGCCTGATGAACCTGCTGCTCATCCGGCACATGTCGACAGCCCGCGAACGCGAGCATCGAGATGGCGAAAAACCGGTCAAAAGCGTACGTTCGAGGCCGTCGGATCATCTGAAAATCTCGCTGCAGCGCGGCTTGCCGCTCTGCGGGGGCTATGCTCCAATGCGGCAGCGTATGGAAGTCTGCAACCCATTACCGTCGATCCATCGGCAGAGCTAGCGTCGCTATCGATGCCGAACATCATCGATCCAGTTGTCACCGATCAAGCATTGAGAAACCAAGCATGAGCAATGAACGTCCATGGCTGGATCACTACCCCGCCGGCGTGCCAGAGCAGATCCATATCGACGATTACGCCTCGATAGCGTCGGTGATCGACGAGGCTTTCGCCAAGTTTGCCGATCGTCCTGCCTTCACCAATTTCGGCAAGACGCTCAGCTATCGCGAAATCGACGAGGCGAGCCGGCAGTTTTCCGGTTATCTGACCGGTGTGCTCAAGCTCGGTAAAGGCGATCGCATCGCCATCATGCTGCCCAACGTGTTGCAGTATCCGATTGCGCTTTTCGGCGCGCTGCGCGCCGGTCTGGTGGTGGTCAACACCAACCCGATGTACACCGCGCGCGAGCTGAAACATCAGCTGGAAGATTCCGGCGCCAAGGCCATTGTGGTGCTGGACAACTTTGCCGCGACGCTGCAGGAAGTGGTCGCGCAGACTCACGTGCAGCACGTCGTCACCACCGGGCTGGGCGATCTGCTCGGCGTCAAGGGTGTGTTGATCAACTTTGCGCTCAAGCACATCAAGAAGATGGTTCCGGCGTTCCATATTCCGCACGCCGTGCGTTTCCACGATGCGCTGACGCAGGGCAAGGCGTATCCGCTGAAGCCGGTACAGCTCAATCACGACGATATCGCTTTTTTGCAGTACACCGGCGGCACCACCGGTGTCGCCAAGGGCGCCATGCTGACCCATGGCAACATGGTGGCTAACATGCTGCAGGCGGGCGCGTGGTTTGCCGCGAAGATCAAGCCGGGCGAAGAGATCATCATCACCGCGCTGCCGCTTTATCACATCTTTGCGCTGACCTGTAATTGCTTCATCTTTCTGCGATTCGGCGGTCAGAGCATTCTGATCACCAACCCGCGCGACATGCCGGCCTTCGTCAAAACACTCGGCAGTATCAAGTTCACCTCGATCACCGGCGTGAACACCTTGTTCAACGGCCTGCTCAACACGCCAGGCTTCGACCAGATCGATTTCTCGCATCTGCGCATGAGCTTCGGTGGCGGTATGGCCGTGCAGCGCACGGTGGCCGAAAAGTGGGAAAAGATTACGGGCTGCGCCCTGATCGAGGGCTACGGCATGACCGAAAGCGCGCCCGTCGCCACCATCAATCCGCTGGTCGAAGGCGCGCGTTTCAGCGGCTCGATCGGCCTGCCGATTCCCTCGACCGAAATCGGCATACAGGACGACGACGGCAAGCCGCTGGCCATGGGCGAGGTCGGCGAAATCTGCATCCGCGGGCCGCAGGTCATGAAAGGCTATTGGCAGAACCCTGGCGAGACCAGCAAGGTCCTCAGCAACGACGGCTGGCTGCGCACGGGTGACCTGGGCCGCATCGACGAAAAAGGCCTGGTCTACATCGTGGATCGCAAGAAGGACATGATCCTGGTATCCGGCTTCAACGTGTATCCGAACGAGATCGAGGATACGGTGATGCAGAACCCCGGCGTCGCCGAAGTGGCCGCCGTCGGCGTGCCCGACGAGCACTCTGGCGAAGTCGTGAAGCTGTTCGTGGTTCGCAAGGATCCCACTCTCACGATCGAGGCGCTGAAGGAGTTCTGCCGCGAAAATCTCACCGGTTACAAGCGGCCCAAGCTGATCGAATTCCGCGACGAGCTGCCGAAAAGCAACGTCGGCAAGATTCTCCGCCGCGAGTTGCGCGACGAGAAAAAAACCGCGGCCTGAGATCAACCGCGACAGATCCGAAAGCGCCTTGTCTGCAAAACAAGGCGCTTTCTTTTATCTGTCCTTCCAGTATTCGAGGATGTCGGCATAGCCACCGAGCAAGTTCCAAAGCGGCACCTGCTTGTCTTCGGGAATGTGACTATAGGAAAACCCGATATGGTGATCGGAGATGCGCGCCACCGATGCTTCAAGATGAATATGCAGGTTGTGACCGAAGATCATGTCCAGTACCCAGCTCTGCCCGAGCTCTCCTGTCCAGCCGAGTGGTCGGCGCAACAAGGCGCCCGTGGCCGAAATATCCACCAGTTCGGTCGGATGCGACTCATCGTGGCGGCTCATCAGCACCGTGGTCTCAATTTGCATACGCGCAGGACGCAGTTGCTCCGACTGCTTCCCGTCTTTACCATCGATCGTCATCGTTCACCGTCCTTTTAGCGCTCGCGTATACCTGACTCGGCTACGCTCAACCTTTACTTCCAGAAAGCGGCATACGCTTATTCAAGCGCATTCACTCCCGATCTTCGCATCTGTCGCCGCCACCAAAGTGAGACGCTGCCACCCGGAGTCACCGCAACCGAGACAGCCGTTTGCGGTAGCCGCCCAAGGCAATGCAATCGGCGTGCCATTCCTTAAAACCCTGTGTTTAAGCATGTCGATTCGACGGCCAAGGCCTTGCGATCTCTCGTGACTGCCGCAGGCATGCCGTTATGCAGCCTCATTTTTTTGCCCGCCTCGTTTACGGCACGAGTCCCTCAAGCAGACAAGTGGCAACTAACGCGATCAGACGTTTTAGGTCACTTCCGGTCCATTCGCCGGCTTTCGATGGAATGCCGGTGTGGCCTGGCCAAAACCAGCACTGACGGGTTCGGTGGCGCTGGTGCCATCGATCATCCACGCTGAACGCCAACCATGCATTGCTGGACTTGTCGTGGAGCAGCGGCTACTCTTCGTTTTGCGCGTGGTTCCATGGATATGGCCCATCGATAACATTCGATGGCCGATGGCAACCGCCGATGCTCTTGAATCGATCGATTGAACGGCCTGCGGTGTCGATGTTGCCACCCTCGCTCGCGCGCCTGCTGCGGCTTACGCCCGGATCTGGCGCACAACGATCGCCCACGGCCCGCCTGACCGAATCACGATTGCGTGTATTCATCTTGCCTGTCGTGACGATGACGCGTAACGCGTAAGTGGTTGACTGCTTTTTTGAAACACTGCAATCGGGGACGCACCTCTATCGTCTCGTATCGAGCACGGATACTTCCCCGGATTTTTAGCCATCCCGGAATGATTCCGCCCTGATGAACGTACTGCCAGCCGCTGTAGGCGGCCCAACGACATGTATTGATGACCACTGAGCAAGTCGAGCCCCAGAGCCCGGTAGCCGGACCCACGGACGCTTTTGCGTCGATACCGCAGCAGCAGGAGATGCCGCTGGCCATCGTTCGTGGCCAGCCGATGCTGCAGATGCCGCAAGACCTGTACATCCCGCCCGACGCTCTGGAAGTGATCCTGGAAGCTTTCGAAGGGCCGCTCGACCTTTTGCTGTATCTGATACGCCGCCAGAACCTGGACATTCTCGACATTCCGGTCGCCGAGATCACCCGCCAATACATGGCCTATATCGAGCTGATGCGCGATGTGATGCGACTGGAGCTGGCAGCCGAATATCTGTTGATGGCCGCGATACTGGCCGAGATCAAATCGCGACTGCTCCTGCCAAGGCCGCCGGCCGAGGAAGGACTGGAGCTGGACCCACGGGCGGAGCTGGTTCGTCGCCTGCAGGAATACGAGCGCTTCAAGCGGGCCGCCGAGGATATCGAAGCCCTGCCCCGGCTGGAACGCGACACCTCGGTGGCGCATGCCGAAGTCGGCGAGCGCAACGTGATCAAGCTGCCGCCGCCGCTCGAATTGACCGAGCTGCTGCTGGCGCTGAAGGACGTGATGCACCGTGCCGAGCTGTTCGGCCATCACGCGATCAAGCGGGAAGCGCTCAGCGTGCGCCAGCGCATGGGCGAGTTGTTGAGCCGGCTCGACGACTGCAGCTTTCATCGCTTCGAGAGCCTGTTCGACATCAGCGAAGGCCGACTGGGCATCGTGGTGACCTTCCTTGCCATGCTGGAACTGGCCAAGGAACTATTGGTCGACATCGTGCAGGAGGAGCCGCTCAAGCCGATCTACGTCAAGGCCAAGGCGAGCCACTTCGAGGGAAATGTCTCGTTGGAGACAGACGACGATGCGCGGCGGGATTCGGCCTCGGTTGAGCCGTCGGTCTTCGAATCGGGCTCCGAATAAACCGTTCCCGACCCGCCCGACTACGAATATTCATGATCCAAACGACACGGTCATTGACCAGGCAACAACCATTGAATCGGCATCCGACCTAAGGCACATGCAGATCGAGCAACTCAAACCCATTATCGAGGCCGCCCTGCTGGCCTCCAGTCAGCCGATGACGGTTCATCAGCTCGGTGACCTGTTCAACGAAGCCGACGACGTCAGTCCCGAGCTTATTGCCCGTGCGCTCGAAGCGCTGGCCGGTGACTGCGAAGGCCGCGGCGTCGAACTGAAGGAAGTGGCGTCAGGCTTTCGCTATCAGGTGCGCCAGGATGTACACGCCTGGATCTCGCGGATGTGGACCGAAAAGCCCAGCCGCTACTCGCGCGCGCTGTTGGAAACGCTGGCTCTGATCGCGTATCGACAGCCGATCACGCGTCCTGAAATCGAGCAGATCCGTGGCGTGGTGGTGTCGTCCAACATCATCAAGACCATGGAAGAGCGCGAGTGGATCCGCGTCGTCGGTTACCGCGACGTGCCCGGCAAACCGGCGCTGTTCGGCACCACTCGCGCCTTTCTCGACTACTTCAATCTGAAATCGCTGGACCAGCTGCCGCCGCTGTCGGAAATCCGCGACATGGAAGATCCGCAGCTGCGCTTCGAGCAGGAGCCGCTACCCGTGCGCATTGCCCGCGATCTGCCGATCGATCCCGACGGCGACGACCAGGCCGAATCCGCAGCGGCATCCGAATCCGACAATACAGAAAGCGACGAGGTCGCCGAGCCGGCCGCCGATACAGCCGATCACCACGAAACAAATCAACCCGACGCCGATCCGTCGGATGCTTCTACCGAATCAAACGAACACCGCTCCGAAACGAGCGCGCTCGACAAGAGCAACCCTTCCACTGCCGATGAGGCAGCGACCCCTGCGGACGTCGAATCCGACGACGCCGACCAAGATACCGAGGAGTACCGCGCATGACTGCGCCGCAAAAAACCGTGTTATCCCTGAAGCGCGAGCCGCGCAACGAAGCTGAAGCCGCGCTGGAAGAGCGCCTGCATAAAGTGTTGGCCAACGCCGGCCTTGGCTCGCGTCGCATGCTCGAATTGCGCATCCAGTCCGGCGAAGTCGAGTTGAACGGCAAGCCGGCCGAGATTGGCACCAGCGTGCACGCCGGCGACCGCGTCGTCATCGACGGCAAGCAGTTCGTCGTTGCCACCGACAATCGCGACGAGACCGAAGTACTGGTCTATCACAAGCCCGAAGGCGTGCTCACCACGCGCGACGATCCCGAAGGTCGTCCGACGGTATTCGAACAGCTGCCGCGTCTGAAGGGCGCGCGCTGGGTCGCCGTCGGTCGCCTCGATATCAATACCACCGGCCTGCTGCTGCTCACCACCGACGGCGAATTGGCTAATGCGCTGATGCACCCCAAGAGTGGCCTGGAGCGCGAGTATCTTTGCCGCGTCCACGGCGAAGTGCCGGACGAGATCATCGAAAAACTCAAAGCCGGCGTGGAGCTGGACGACGGCCCCGCGCGTTTCGACGATATCGCCGTGATCAGCCGCGGCGGCAGCCACAGCTGGTTCCGCGTGGTCATCCGCGAAGGCCGCAATCGCGAAGTGCGCCGGTTGTGGGATTCGCAGGGTTTCCTGGTCAGCCGCCTCAAGCGCATCCGCTACGGCAGCATCGAATTGCCGCGCGGCCTGCGCCGCGGCGACTGCGAAAACCTCGACGAGGCGGCAGTAAAGCAGCTGCGCCAGACCACCGGCACGAGCATGCCGCAGCCGGTGCTGACGCTCAGCCCCGTGCTGCACCAACGCCGCGCCAACCGTAGCGTGACGGAATATCGTCCCGAGCGCGGCAGCAGCAGCGCGTGGACCGCCAGCCAGGACGAGGGTCGCGAACTGCGCGCCTACGACCGGATCCGCGAGGAGCCGACGCGCGGGCGCAAGCCGCCCAATCGCAGCGGCAAGGAAGTCAACGGCAACGTCGTCCGTCCGGAACGTGGCGCTGGCGGCGCGCGCGGCGGCAAGGGCCGCCGCGTGGCGCCAGGCCAGGAGCTGCCGTCGGTGCGCACCTGGTTTGCCGGCGAAAGTCGTGACGGTGCCGGCGGTCGGCCCGGCGGTCAGGGTCCGCGAGGCAATGGCCCCGGCGGTGCAGCAGCGGGAAATCGTCGTCCCGCCGGCGGCAAGCCTTTCGGCGCTCGCTCAAGCGGCGGCAGTGGCGACAATCGCGGCAACAGCAGCAGCCCGTACAGTGGATTCGGCGGCGAGCCGCGCGGCAACAGCGGCAACCGCAGTTTCGCCGGCCGTCCTGCCCAAGGCGCTCGTCCGCTAGGCCAGGGCAATGGCAACCAGGCCAATGGCAATCAGGCGTATGGACGTCCGAACAGCCAAGGTGGCGCTGCGCGTCCGCAGGGATCGGGCCGTCCACAAGGTCAGGGCGGCAACCGTCCGCAGGGTGCTGGACGACCGCCAGGCCAGGGTGGCAATCGCCCGCAAGGCACTGGCCGGCCGCAGGGCCAAGGCGGTCCGAGCGGAGGGCGCCCACCCGGTCGCGGTGGCAACCGCGGCGGCAATCGCTGATTAAATTGCATGGTCCAAAATGCAAAAACAAAGGCTGCCCGATGGCAGCCTTTGTTTTTAAGCATTCCCTATCGAGTGCATGCGGTCGGGTTGGCGCTTACGACAGATCGATCGAGAAGGCATCCGCATCCATCCAAGCCGGAAAGCGTTCGCGATGCGCGAGCAAAGGCGCCGGATCGAGAGTAACGGTGACAACCTGCTCCTGGGCACCGAGTTCGACCAGCGGCTCGCCGACAGGATCGATCACCGCACTGTCGCCGGCGTAAGGCAGCTCGTTGCCGTCCACACCCACCCGGTTGAGGCCGATCACGTAGCTCAGATTCTCGATGGCGCGCGCGCGCAGAAGTGTGCGCCACGGCTGACGGCGTGGCGCGGGCCAGTTGGCGACGAAGATCGACAAGTCGTAGTCCATGCCGCCGTTCGCCGACGCCAGGCGTCGATTGCGCAGCCATACGGGAAAGCGCAGGTCGTAACAAACTTGCGGCAGAACTCGCCACCCTTTCAACTCGACGATAAGACGCTGATTGCCGCCGCCATAGCGCGTGTGTTCGCCGGCCATGCGAAACAGATGACGTTTATCGTATTGAACGAAGGCGCCGTCGGGCGTCACCCACAAGAGGCGGTTATAGACCGTCTCGTTTTCCCGAATCGCCAGGCTGCCGCAGATCACGGCACCGACCTCGATCGCCAACGCGCGCAGCCAAACCACGCTTTCGCCGTCCATGGTTTCGGCGCTCGCACGCGTGTCGTTGCTGAAGCCCGATAGAAAGGTCTCCGGCAGAACGATCACATCGCTGCCCGCGGCCTGCCGCACCAGAGCGCCGTAGTAGTCGCGATTGGCGGGGGCGTCGTGCCAGCGCGTGGCGCCCTGCACCAGCGACACCTTCAGGCTTTGCATCCCGGGTATGGGCGAACTCACAGCTGACATAGGCGCTCCGCAGCGGCATCCATCGTGGCGTCACTTTTGGCGAAACACAGGCGCAGCAAACGTGTGCCCGGTGCGCTTTCGTAGAACGGCGTCAGCGGAATCGCCGCCACTCCGCCCTCCAGCAGCAACCACTTGCTAAAGGCGAGATCGTCTTCGTCGCGAATCGCGGAATAGTCCACCAGCTGGAAATATCCTCCCGGCACGTCGAGCAGCTTGAAACGCGACGGCTTGAGCAGAGCACGGAAACGATCGCGCTTGGCCTGATAGAACGCCGGCAGCTCCACATAGTGTTCGGGATGGCTTGCCATGAACTCGGCAAACGCCACCTGTGCGGGATGGAAGGTGCAGAACGTGAGGTACTGATGCACCTTACGAAACTCTGCCGAGAGCGCGGCAGGCGCGATCGCGTAGCCTAGCTTCCAGCCGGTGCAGTGGTAGGTTTTGCCGAAGGAGGAGATCACGAAACTGCGCTCGGCCAGCTCGGGATGACGCAGCACGCTCTCATGCTGGGCGCCGTCGTAAACGATGTGCTCGTAGACCTCGTCCGATAGCACCACGATGTCGGTGTCGCGAACAATCGCGGCCAGCTCTTCCAGATCGGCCGACGACAGCACCGCGCCGCTGGGGTTGTGCGGGCTATTGATCAGAATCATGCGTGTTTTTGGCGTCATCGCGTCGCGCACGCGCTGCCAGTCGATCTCAAACGTCGGCACGGTCAGCGGAATATGCACGGCGCGCGCGCCCTGCAGTTCGATCGCCGGCTCGTAACTGTCGTAGGCGGGATCGAACATGATGACTTCATCGCCGGCCCGTACCACGGCGGCAATTGCCGAGAATAAAGCCTCAGTGGCACCGGACGTCACCGTGATGTCGGTATCGACGTTGACCTTACGCCCGTACAGTTGCTCGGTCTTCAAGGCGATCTGCTCGCGCAGTGGAGCGATGCCGTGCATCGGTGCGTACTGGTTGCGGCCTTCGTTCATGGCCTGGTTCAAACTGTCGCGCAGCGGCTGCGGCGGTTCGAAGTCGGGAAAACCCTGGCCGAGATTGACCGCCTTGTGTTGCACCGCCAGCTGGCTCATGACCGTAAAAATGGTGGTGCCAACCTTGGGGAGCTTGGTTTCGATAATCATCATTCAGCCGTCTGGATGTCTATAGCGGGAGTAAGTGGTTGAGCCTAACGCATGGATCGCCATGTGCAAGTCAGGGAGCGGGTGCTGATGTCGCAGCAAGATCCTCCAGCGGACGCTCCTTACATTGCTGATGTTTGAGCAAGGTGGTCTCCGGAAGCCGCTCGGCCAGAAAATCCACCAGCGCCCGCACGCCGGGCAGCATGCCGCGGCGGCTCGGGTAGACAAAGTGCATGATGCCCTGCGGCACGCTCCATTCGGGCAGCACGACCTCCAGTTCACCGCGAGTGATCGCCGGAGCGCAGACGAATTCCGGCAGCAGCGCGATACCCATGCCTCGTCTTGCGGCCTCCAGCAGCAGCGCGAAATCGCCGGTGATCAGTCGCCCCTGCATTTCCACGCTGACCTGCTTTCCGTCGGCGCCGATCAGCTCCCACACCTGGGCACCCTCGTGCTCACGCATGGACAGCGCCGGCAGTTGCGCCAGCTCCGAGGGCTGAGTCGGGCGACCCGCACGATCAAGAAGCAATGGACTGGCGACCAACAGGGTGCGGCCCTGGCCAAAGCTTCGAACCACCAGGTTGGCATCGGTATCGAGCTTCGTGCGAACGCGAATGGCCAGATCGAAGCCCTCGCCGATCACATCCACGCGGCGATCGCTCGAGGTCACCCGAACCTGCATTTTTGGATACAGCGCCAGAAAGTCGGGTAGCAAGTGCGCCAGCACCGTCTGCACCAGCGACACGGGGCAACTCAAACGCACTACGCCGCGCGGCTCGGCGCGCAGCTCGTCGACGGCGTCCTGAGCCGCCTGGGCTTCTTCCAACACGGCACGGCAGTGACCGTAAAAGCGCTCGCCCACTTCCGTCACGACGAAACGGCGCGTGGTTCGCTGCAACAGCCGCACACCCAAGCGCTCTTCCAGCTGGGCCACACGTTTGCTCAATCGCGACTTGGGCACGCCAAGTGCCCTGCCCGCGGCCGAAAAACCGCCGTGATCAACGACCGCCGCGAAAAAATACAGATCATTGAGATCCTGCAGGGCGCCCGCCAATACTGTCATGATCGTTTCCTTGAAAGGACGAGTTGTCCGATTATTGCCATCTTATCGCCAGATTGTCCGCAACGTATGGTGATTGCATTGCCGGAGTACCGGCGCACAGAGGCAAACCTGATGAAACTCCTACATATCGATTCCAGCGCTCTGGGTGACTATTCGGTTTCGCGCCAGCTCAGCGCCGACATCGTCGCCGAGCTGAAGCAACAGGCTTCGGACATACAGATCAGCTATCGCGACCTTGCCGCGCAGCCGCTGCTACACTGGACGCCCGCTGTTGCCGATGCCGGCACCGCCGAAGGTCGGGAAGGCAACACGTTGGTCGAGGAGTTTCTGGCCTCGGATGTGGTGGTGATCGGTGCACCGATGTACAACTTCGGTATTTCCAGCCAGCTGAAGTCCTGGATAGACCGGATCGCGGTGGCCGGCAAGACGTTTCGCTACACCGAGCAAGGCGTCGAAGGCCTGGCCAAGGGCAAGCAGGTCATCATCGCTTCGAGCCGCGGCGGCATGTACGTCGACGGCCCATTCGCAGCGTTTGACCACCAGGAGACCTACTTGACTGCCCTATTGGGTTTCCTCGGCGTCACCGATCTGACCTTCGTACGCGCTGAAGGCGTCGCGATCAGCCCCGAGAACAAGGAACAGTCGGTCAAATCCGCGCAAAACGCGATTCCTTCGCTAGTGGCAAAGCTCGCCAAAGCCGCCTGAGTCGGCGGAATCACCCCTAAAACCAACGGCCCTGCGGGGCCGTTTTTCGTTTCAAGCTGAAAATATTCAAACAAAACAATGAGATGAACATATAGGCCATCAGTCATGTTGCAAAGTCGCGCTTGAATTCTTGACGGCTATTGTTTTGGTGTTATAGTTAACTACAACACCGGTCAACAAGCTCACTAAGGAGACTCGTCATGAAAACACTGAATCAGAAACTGATCGCCGCTGCCGCCGCCGTAATGATGACTTCCGCCAGCCTGGCGACGACGGCTCTCCTGAGCATGGCGCCGCAGGCTGCCAGCGCCGAGCAAATCAACGCCACCGAAATCGACGGCATCAAGATCACCAACCTGGCGCCGGTCAGCGTCCGCCCCAGCGCCAAGGAGCTGCGTTCGGCCAGCCTTCTTACCGATATGGGCACTGCCGCCCTGGTGACGCTGCCGGCACTCGGGCGGTTGGGCCCGGGCAACGAAACCGCGCAGCTCGCCCTGCTCGGGTCGCAGCTGGCCATGCCCTACTATTCGTTTGGCAACAAGTTCGGCCGTATCAGCAAGGAATAAGTGAATGACCATTACCTGGAACGACAGCGTCCCGATCTACCGCCAACTGCACCAACGTGTCGTGGCGATGATCCTGGACGGCGCCTTGAACGAAGGTGACCCGCTGCCGTCGGTACGCCAGGTGGCCGCGGATTATCAAATCAATCCGTTGACCGTTTCGAAGGCGTACCAGGAGCTGGTCGACGAACAACTGGTCGAAAAACGGAGGGGCTTGGGCATGTTCGTTATAGAAGGCGCACGCGACGCGCTGCTGAAATCGGAACGCGAGCGCTTTTTGCGCGAGGAATGGCCGATGCTGTTTGCACGTCTGCAGCGGCTTGGCCTGGATCTGAAGACCCTGCTGCGCGAAGCCGATACCCATGGCGACGCCCCAGCCAACGATAAGGAAACATCATGAGCGCGGTCATTACGGCTACCGGCCTGAGCAAGCACTACAAAAACTCGCTGGCGTTGGACAACCTGAGTTTCCAGATTCCTGCCGGGCGCATCGTCGGCCTCATCGGCCCCAACGGCGCCGGCAAAACGACCGCACTGAAAGCCATTCTCGGCCTGACCGACTTCTCCGGACAGCTCAACGTGCTCGGCCTGGATCCGCGCAAGCAGCGCGACAAACTGATGGAACAGGTCTGCTTTATCGCCGACGTCGCCGTACTGCCGCGCTGGCTGAAGGTCAGCGAAGCGGTCGACTTTGTCGGCAACGTGCATCCGCGATTCGATCGTGCCAAATGCGAGGCCTTTCTCGCCCGCACCAAGCTCACCCCAGGCATGCGCGTGAGGCAGATGTCGAAGGGCATGATCGTGCAGCTGCATCTGGCCCTGGTGATGGCCATCGACGCGCGCCTGCTGATTCTCGACGAACCCACGCTGGGCCTGGACATTCTGTATCGCAAGCAGTTCTACCAGAATCTGCTGGAAGACTACTTCGACGAGAACAAGACCATCATCGTCACCACCCACCAGGTGGAAGAAGTCGAGCACATCCTCACCGACCTGATGTTCATCCGCGACGGCAAGATCGTGCTGGATGCCGACATGGACGCGATCGGCGAGCGCTTTATCGAAGTGATGGTCAACGGCGATCGCGCCGAAGCAGCCCGCGCCATGAAACCGCTCGACGAGCGGCAGGTGTTCGGCAAAAGCATTTTTCTGTTCGACGGCGTCGAACGGTCAACCCTGGAGGCGATGGGCGAAGTCCGTCGTCCCTCGGTCAGTGACCTGTTCGTTGCCACCATGAAGGGAACCTACGCATGAAAACCTTCTACTGGCTTGTGAAACGCGAATTCTGGGAACATCGCGGCGGCTTTTTCTGGGCGCCGTTGATCAGCGGCAGCGTGTTCCTGGTGCTGAACATCATGGCGCTGATTACCGGTGAGGTACTCGGCAACCGCAGCAACACGCACTTCAATATTGCCGGAGGACTCAACCTCAGCGGCCATATGGATGCCGACATGCTCAGCAAGATCGGCACCGGGCTGGATATCGCCATGTACGTGGTCGCCGGCATCGTGCTGATGATCATGGCGATCATCGTGTTCTTCTACTGTCTCGGCTCGCTATACGACGACCGCCGCGACCGCAGCATTCTTTTCTGGAAGTCGTTGCCTATTTCGAACCGCGACACCGTGCTGTCGAAAGTCGTCAGCGCATCAATCGTTGCGCCAGTGATTGCCTGCGTGTTCGGTACGGCCGCTGGCTTGCTTCTGCTCCTGATCGCCGCGTTCACGGCGTCGCTGCACGGACTGAACATGTGGGCGCTGTTGATGAATTCGCACCCGCTACTGGTGGCCATCAACATGATCTCGCTGATTCCGCTGTATGCGATCTGGGCGCTGCCTACCATCGGTTGGCTGATGTTCTGCTCGGCATGGGCACGCAGCAAACCGTTCCTGTGGGCCTTGCTGGCACCGCTGGCCGCGGGTGTGATCGTAAGCTGGTTCGGCTTGATGGGCCTGTTCAACCTCGGCTCGGGCTGGTTCTGGAAAAACATCGTCAGCCGCATGCTGTTGAGCCTGGTTCCCGGCGGCTGGCTGCGCGACGCGGCCCAGATCGACAACGAGCCCACCGATCCGTCCGTCATCCTCGATCACATCGGCCTGGCCCACAACTACGCCACCCTCGCCTCACCCGACCTGTGGATAGGTGCGATTGCCGGCAGCGTGTTGATCAGCGCCGCGATCTGGCTCCGCCGCTGGCGCGACGATAGCTGACCTCTGCCGACTTTCGATCGCATTCGAGACTATTCAAGGAGAACACTTGTGAAACCGGTCAATTTCAGCTCGCTGGCCCTTGTTCTGCTGCTGCCACTGGCCGCCTGCGGCCAAGCAGACTCGCCGTCGGGCAATACCGACCACACGGCATCCGCAACAAGCGATGCCGGCGAGCCCACCTCGTCGTTCATCGGTGCGGAGGTAAAGAAAGGCATGCAGGAAGCCAAGCAGGAGCTGGCCACCAAGAACATCGACATCAATAGCGTACACGTCAATGGAGAACGACGCGGCAACGACGATACGCGTCCCAAAGCCGAGATCACCCCGCAGGGCGACCTGCTGATCGCCGGCAACAAGGTGGCTGCCACACCGGCGCAGCACACCTTGCTGCTGGAGTATCGCCAGCAGATCGTCGGCATCGCCGAAACCGGCATGGACATCGGCACGCAGGGCGCCGATCTGGGTATCAACGCGGCCAAGCAAGCCATGTGGGGCGCGCTATCCGGTAAAAGCGACAAGGACATCGAAGCATCGATCAAGCCGCAAACCGACAAGATCGAAGCCTCTGCCGCCAAGCTCTGCCTGCGCATGCCCGACCTTTTGTCCACGCAGCAGAAACTGGCCGCCGCAATGCCCGAGTTCCGCCCCTACGCGACCATGCAGCAGAAGGACGTCGACGACTGCGGTAAGGATAAAAAGGACAAGGACGGCAAGAAAGGTTTCGCGGTTCTTTCCGATTGATCGGGCGACCGTCAGCTGCACCGATAACGAGGCTGATACGCATGCCAACGGCAGACGCCCACTGCGGAATAATTGCCTTTCTCCTGAAGGGAAGAAACCTCAACCAGCTTCGTCTGCCGACAATCAAAGCAACTTGCCGTTACGAACAATCACGTCGGATGCGTAAAAAACTTTTCACGAGGAGAAACCTGATGCGACGTTTGAACCTTATCTTGTGCGGTACCCTTTTAGCAGCCGCCTTCACCGCAATGCCGGTTTACGCCGGCTGGTACACCAGCTTTCACAACACTCACGATAGCCTTGTCTGGCACAACTCCGATGGCCGTACCCTTGAGTTACATTCTGATAACGGCGCAGGCGTTGAAGTCACTAAAGTGAGTCCCGCCAATCTGTGGGGATTACAAAAAGGCGACGTTCTCCTATCGGTTGATGATCATGCTGTCAAGCACGTGGATGAGTTGTTCAAGCAACTACAAGCGAGCAAACCCGCCGACGTGAAAATCCAACTGCGCCGCAGCGGTTCCAAGCAGATGGTGACGATACCCGACAGCGACTACACCAACATCACCAACCCGCACCCATAAACCTGCGGACCAGCTGCGCTGGCATCAACTGCCTTCGTGTATACCGCCCTTAGTCAGCGTCAGCGGATCGAGCAACTTCTTTAGCTCGTCTTTCGACAAACCAGTGGTTTCCAGCGCAACGTCGATGATCGCACGATGCTCCTTGTACGCCTGCTTGGCGGTGGCAGCGCCCTTCTCGTAACCGATCACCGGATTGAGCGCGGTCACCAGAATCGGATTCATCGCCAGCGCCTGATCGACCCGGTCGGTATTGACGGTGAAACCGGCAATCGCCTTGTCTGCCAGCAGACGCGAAACATTGGCCAGCAGGCCGATCGACTGCAGCAGGTTGTACGCGATCAGCGGCAGCATCACGTTGAGCTGGAAATTGCCCGACTGGCCCGCAATGGTGATGGCCGCATCGTTACCGATCACCTGCGCGGCCACCATCGCGGTGGCTTCGGGAATCACCGGATTGACCTTGCCCGGCATGATCGACGAGCCCGGCTGCAGCGCGGGCAGCTCGATCTCGCCCAAGCCAGCCAAGGGACCGGAATTCATCCAGCGTAGATCGTTGGCAATCTTCATCAAGGCTACGGCCAGCGTCTTCAGCTGGCCGGACAGCTCCACGGCAGCGTCCTGCGATGCCATGCCCTCGAAGTAATTGTCGGCCGATACGAACTTCGCTCCGGTGAGCTTTTTCAGCTGCGCTGCCATCGCCGGGCCGAACTTCGGGTCGGCATTGATGCCTGTGCCCACGGCGGTACCGCCCTGCGGCAGGCGGCGCAGGCGTTTGAGACTGTCGTCGATGCGTTCGATCGCCGAGGCGATTTGCGCCGACCAGCCGGACAACTCCTGACCGAAGGTGATCGGCATCGCGTCCATCAGATGCGTGCGGCCGGTCTTGGCGACCCGCTTGAGCTGGCGCGCGCGCCGATCGAGCACACGCTGCAGATGTTTCAGCGCCGGCAGCAGCTTTTCGCCGGTGGCAAGCGTCGCGCTGACGTGGATCGCGGTGGGAATTACGTCGTTGGAACTCTGACCGTAGTTGACGTGATCGTTGGCGTGCACCGCGGTGCCAGCCTTTGTCGCCAGATGCGCAATAACCTCGTTCGCATTCATATTGGTGCTGGTGCCGGAACCGGTCTGGAAGATGTCGATGGGAAACTGCGCGTCGTATTCGCCGTTCGCCACCGCTAGCGCGGCCTTGCTGATCGCGCTGGCCTGAGGCCTCTTCAGATAGCCCATGGAAAGATTGACGTCGGCCGCGGCCGCCTTGATCAGACCGAGCGCGCGAATGAACTCGCGCGGCAGGTGCAGGCCGGAGATGGGGAAATTGTCGATGGCACGCTGCGTCTGCGCGCCGTACAGGGCCTCGGCGGGCACCTGCAGTTCGCCCATGCTGTCGTGCTCGATCCGGAACTTGCTCATGCTTGCCGTCCTGTATCTCGAAAGGGGAGCCGCCTTTCACGATAGGCCTGATCCACGACAATTCAAGGGCGCGCGTTTGGCAGACGAGAAACGAGGCCGCGGCGGCCCGTTGTAGAATGCGCGTTTTACCGCTCAACGGATCCGTCGATGTCATCCCATGCCCTGACCGCCCTCTCACCGCTGGACGGCCGCTACGCCAGCAAGGTCGAACCGCTGCGTCCGATCTTCAGCGAATTCGGCCTGATGCATCGGCGCGTACATGTGGAAATCGAGTGGCTGCTGGCGCTGGCGGCCGATACGCAAATCGTCGAATTGCCGGCGTTTACGCCAGAGCAGATCAAGACGCTGAAGGCGATTGCCGCCGATTTCAGCGTAGACGATGGCGCACGCATCAAGGCCATTGAAGCGACCACCAATCACGACGTGAAAGCGGTGGAATACTTCATCAAGGAAAAGCTGAGCGCCGATGTCAGCTTGAAACAAGCACTGGAATTCGTGCACTTCGCCTGCACCAGCGAAGACATCAACAATCTTTCCTATGCGCTGATGCTGCGCGACGCGCGCGAACAGGTGCTGTTGCCGATGTTCGACGGCGTGATCGGCCAACTGCGCGATCTTTCGCACGCCAATGCCGCTATGCCGATACTCTCGCGCACGCACGGACAGACCGCCTCGCCCAGCACGCTGGGCAAGGAAATCGCCAACGTGGTGGCGCGCCTGCAGCGTCAGCGCAAGCAGCTCGCGGCGGTGGAAATCTCCGGCAAGATCAACGGTGCCGTGGGCAACTACAACGCACACGCCATCACCTATCCCGAAATCGACTGGCAGGCGTTCTCGCGCCGCTTTATCGAAAGCCTGGGACTCGAGGTGAACGCCTACACCACCCAGATCGAGCCGCACGACGGCGTGGCCGAATACTGCGACGCCGTGCGCCGCGCCAACATCATCCTGATCGATCTGGCGCGCGATATCTGGGGCTATATCTCGCTGGGCTATTTCAAGCAGACGCTGAAGGCCGGCGAAGTCGGCTCGTCGACCATGCCGCACAAGGTCAACCCGATCGACTTCGAAAACGCCGAGGGCAACTTCGGTCTGGCCAACGCCCTGCTCGGCCACTTTGCCGAAAAGCTGCCGATCAGCCGCTGGCAGCGCGACCTCACCGACTCCACCGTGCTGCGCGCGCTGGGCACCGCCTTCGGCCATACGCTGATCGCGCTGGAGTCCTTGAAGAAAGGCCTGGGCAAGCTCACCGTCAATGCCGATCGCCTCGCCGCCGACCTGGACGCCAGCTGGGAAGTGCTGGCTGAGGCCGTGCAGACCGTGATGCGCCGCTACGGCCTGCCCGAGCCGTACGAGCAGCTCAAGGCGCTGACCCGCGGCCAGGGCATCACGCGCGAATCGATGCATACGTTCATCGGCGGCCTCGATCTGCCAGCCGACGCCAAGCAGCGTTTGCTGGCGCTGACGCCCGGCAGCTACATCGGCCTGGCCGAAACGCTGGCGAAAACTATCTGAGGTCGTCCAGGCGGCTCGTCGATCGGCGTGCCGCCTGGATAAGCGACCTCATTCGACGTCGTCGGAACCTTCGTTGACGCCCTCGAACAGGAAAGTCGACAAATAGCGTTCGCCGGTATCCGGCAGCATCGCCAGCAGCACCGAACCCTCCGGCGCCTTGGCGGCCACCTTCAAGGCGGCCGCCACCGTCGCACCGCAGGACAGGCCGACGAACAGCCCCTCATGTTGGGCCAGTGCGCGTGAGGTGTCGCGGGCCAGCACGTCGTCGACCAGCACGATCTCGTCGGCAATCCCGCGGTTGAGCACGCTGGGTAAAAAGTCCGGCGTCCAGCCCTGAATCTTGTGCGGCTGCCACTCGCCACCGGAGAGCAGCGCCGCACCGGCGGGCTCGGTGGCGATGATCTTTACCTCGGGCCGCGCCACTTTCAGCACTTCGCCCACGCCGGTGAGTGTGCCGCCGGTGCCCCAGCCGCTGACGAAGTAGTCCAGCCGACGGCCGGCGAAATCGCGCAGGATTTCCGGTCCGGTAGTCTGCCGGTGGTAGGCCGGATTGGCCGGGTTGTCGAACTGACTGGCGAGGAACCAACCGTGCTTGTGCGCCAACTCGTTGGCCTTTTGCACCATGCCGCTGCCGCGCGCAGCGGCCGGCGTCAGCAAGACCTTGCCGCCATAGGCGCGAATCAGCTTGCGCCGCTCGACCGAGAACGTCTCGCTCATCACGGCGACAAACGGATAGCCGCGCGCCGCGCAGACCATCGCCAGTGCCACGCCGGTATTGCCGGAGGTCGCCTCGATCACGGTCTGCCCCGGCTTGAGCGCGCCGCGCTGCTCGGCGTCGAGGATGATCGCCAGGGCCAGGCGATCCTTCACCGAGCCGCCGGGATTGAAAGCCTCCACCTTGACGTACATCTCCACGTGCTTGGGCGCGAGGCAGTGCAATTTGACGATAGGCGTACGGCCGATAGTGTCCAGAATGCTGTCGTAAATCACGGGCGTCTCCAAAAAGCGGCGGGGGAATCCGGGCAACCGGATCATGCGCCGGCCACGGTAAAATTTGTATCGGCCCGACCGCCGGCGCACCGCTACAATGCGGCAATGACCAAGCCAGCCCCCTTTCCGATTGAAGTCCGCGGCAGCGCCAGACATCCGTTGGGCATGACGCCCGCCCAGTTCCTGCGCGATTACTGGCAAAAGCGCCCGCTGCTGATCCGCAACGCGTTCGCCGATTTCGAGCCGCCGCTGCAGCCGGACGATCTGGCCGGCCTGGCTTGCGAGACCGGCGTGTTGGCGCGGCTTATCGTGCACGATGAAAAGCGCGATCGCTGGCACGTCCATCCCGGCCCTTTGAGCGAAGACGATTTCGCCAAAACGCCGAAGGATCACTGGACCCTGCTGGTGCAGGACGTCGACAAGTGGGACGCCGATGTCGCCGCGCTTCTGGAACACTTCCGCTTTCTGCCGAGCTGGCGCGTCGACGACATCATGATTTCGTACGCCGAGGAAGGCGGCGGCGTCGGCGCGCATGTCGATCAGTACGACGTGTTCCTGCTGCAGGGCATCGGTCAGCGCCATTGGGCCATCAGCACCGACCCGGCTGCGCCGAAGGACTTTCGCCACGACGTCGAGCTGAAGCAGCTGGCGCACTTCGAATCGACGAACGAGTGGATGCTCGATCCCGGCGACATGCTTTATCTACCGCCCGGCGTGCCGCACGACGGCGTCGCGTTTGGCGGCCCCTGCATGACGCTGTCGATCGGCATGCGCGCCCCCTCGCAGGCCGAACTGACCGGCGATCTGGCCGACCATATCGCCGAGCGACTGCCCGAGGAGCTGCGCTACGCCGATCCCGACCTGACGCCCGCCAAGGCTACCGGCGAGATCGATCGCGCCGCGATCGAACGCCTAAAAGTCGCGCTGCCATTTGCCGCTGCGCTGGACGACGCCATGCTGCGCGACTGGTTCGGCCGCTTTATCACCCGCTATCGCAACGCACAGGTGCCCGCCGCGCTGGACAAGCCGGTGAGCGAGGCGGCCTTCGACAAGCAACTCGATGCTCAACCCACCCTGCTTCGTCATCCGTGGTCGCGCATGGCGTGGACACGCGCAAAATCCGGCTGCACGCTGTTCGTCAGCGGTCACGCGTATCCGGCCACGCCGGCGCTCGCGCAGCAGCTGTGCGAACAGCGTGAGA
Source organism: Rhodanobacter sp. K2T2 (assembly GCF_013408815.1). Lineage (NCBI taxonomy): Bacteria > Pseudomonadati > Pseudomonadota > Gammaproteobacteria > Lysobacterales > Rhodanobacteraceae > Rhodanobacter > Rhodanobacter sp. K2T2. The sequence continues at coordinate 53,836 of NZ_JACCCA010000011.1, forward strand.
TCGCACTTGCCGGCAAACTGAGCGCCGCCGAAAAAGCCCTGCTGCTCGCGCTCGTCAACGATGGTCACCTACTGATACAAAAGTCGCGCCGCCGGTGAAACTGCAGAACTTCCATGTCGGCATCACCGATTGGTCGAAGGAACGCGACCGCGCGGCGCTGATCGGCATTCGCCAGCAGGTTTTCGTGATGGAACAAGGCGTGCCGGAAGCGCGCGAACGCGATGGCGTCGACCCCGAATGCTGGCACGTGCTGGCGCGCGACGAGGCCGGCCAGCCGATCGGCTGCGCGCGCCTGTCGCCGGACCACAAGATCGGTCGCATGGCGGTGCTGCGCGAATGGCGCGGTCAGGGCGTCGGCGTGGCGCTGCTGCGCACACTGATTCAGCGTGCCCGCACGCTGGGCTGGAGCGAGGTCGCGCTTGCCGCCCAGGTCAGTGCGATCGGCTTCTATGAGCGCGAAGGTTTCATCGCGCACGGCAATGTATTCGACGACGCCGGCCTGCCACACCGCGCGATGTCGCTGACGTTTTCGGATGAAGCCGATGGCGATACCGCACCGCCGCGCGATATCGGCGAGCTGCCCGTCGCCAGCCGGGCCGACGCCGCGATAGCGCGCCTGCAGGTGCTAGGCGACGCGCGTCACCGTCTTTGCATTCACTGGCCCGCGCTGGATAACGATACGTTCGCCAGCCCCGACGAGTTGGCCGAATTCCGGCGCGTGGCCATTTCCGGTCGGGGCGCGCAAGTCCGCGTGCTGCTGCACGATCCGGCCGCAGCCCTGCGCAACAGCCATCGTTTGATCCCGCTGGTGCAGCGCCTGCCCAGTGCCGTGCAGGTTCGCGTGCCGATCGAGGAAGCCGACTTGGGCGACATCTCGGCTTACCTGCTCAACGACGTCGGCGGCTATCTCTTCCTGCCCGAGGCGGATCGTCCTCGCGGCCGCGCCGCACGGCACGACCGCGCGTCCAACGCACCGCTACAGAAGCACTTCGACGAACTGTGGGAACGCTCGGAACGCGCCAGCGTGCTGCAGACGCTGAATATCTAGCTCGCCTATCCGGCCCGTATGGGGCCACGTGGCGATGTTCCGCTGAATACAAGCTGGCCCGCAGTTTTCACATGCGTGTCGTTCAAGCCGGGGTAAACCGCTGAAAAATGCCGGCTTCCCGATGAACGTCCGCGGCTGGCCCGCATCAGCGCGCACGAACTTGACACTTTCTGGCGTTTTGGGTTGCCGCGTCGCAGCAGGCAAAGGGTATAATTCCCCGGCTTTATCCCCAGCCATCCGTGGGGGCGCTTCGCCAGGCTTGCATTAGCGGCGAACAACCGCGACTTCACAGTCACACGGATGGTTGCAAGCATCCCTTCCCTGCCGGTGGTGACGTGAGTACTAATCTGATCCGCGAGTTTTTCGACTCTTCGCAACTCGCTGGCGGCAACGCCGATTACGTCGAATCCCTATACGATTCCTGGCTCGCCGACGCCGCGTCGGTATCCTCCGATTGGGGTCGCTACTTCGAAACGTTCAAAGGCCGCGAATCGGGCGACGTCTCGCACGTGCCGGCCATCGCGCGCATCGAGGCCGCCCAGAAGCTGCGCCACAACGGCGGCACCGTAGTGTCGGCGGCTGACGACGAGCATGCGCGCAAGCAAGCCGGTGTACTGCGCCTGTTGACCGCTTACCGCTCGCGCGGCCACCTCGCTGCCGAACTGGATCCGCTGGGCTTGACCGAGAAAATGCCGGCGCCCGATCTCGGCCTGGCGTTTCACGGCCTGTCCGATGCCGACCTCAATACCGAATTCGACACCGGCAACTATGCCGGCGACGGCAAGCGCCTGAAGCTGGGCGAGTTGCTGACACGACTGCAGAAAACCTACGCCAGCACGATCGGCGCCGAGTTCATGTACATCAGCAATCACGAGCAGCGCAACTGGATCTATACGCGGCTTGAGCAGCGCGCGGGCAAGAGCGGCCTGGACAAGTCCGGCAAGCAGCGCGTACTCGATTGCCTCAACGGCGCCGAAGGTCTGGAACGCTATCTGCACACCAAGTACGTCGGCCAGAAGCGCTTTTCACTGGAAGGCGGCGACAGCCTGATTCCGATGCTCGACGACGTGGTGCGCGCTGCTGGCGACAACGGTATCAAGGAGCTCGTGATCGGCATGGCCCATCGCGGCCGCCTCAACGTGCTGGTCAACATTCTGGGCAAGGCGCCGAAGACGCTGTTCGACGAATTCGAAGGCCGCTTCGAGCACCCGGACGATCCGGCACACTCGGGCGACGTGAAGTACCACATGGGCTTTTCGGCCGACATCAAGACGCCCAAGGGCGGCGTGCACGTGGCGCTGGCGTTCAACCCCTCGCATCTGGAAATTGTCAATCCGGTGGTTTCCGGCTCGGTGCATTCGCGCCAGACCCGCCGCCGCGACACGATGCACGAGAAGTCGATGGCCGTGATCATCCACGGCGATGCGGCCATGGCCGGCCAGGGCGTGAACATGGAGCTGTTCAACATGTCGCAGGCCCGCGGCTTCAAGATCGGCGGCAGCCTTCACATCGTGATCAACAATCAGGTGGGCTTTACCACCTCGAATCCGCAGGACGCCCGCTCGACCCTGTACTGCACCGACCTGGCCAAGATGGTCAACGCGCCGGTGTTTCACGTGAACGGCGACGACCCGGAAGCGGTGATCGAAGTCACCCGCCTGGCCTACGAATTCCGCAAGACGTTCCGCAAGGACGTCGTCATCGACCTGGTCTGCTACCGCCGCCACGGTCATAACGAAGCCGATGAGCCGTCGGCAACGCAGCCGGTGATGTATCAGATCATCCGCAAGCGTCCGACCACCCGCGATCTGTATGCGCAGAAGCTGGTGAAGGAAGGCGTGCTGGCCGAAGGCGAGCCGCAGAAGCAGTTCGAGGCCTACCGCGATCGTCTCGAAGCCGGCGCGCCTATGGCAGACCTCGATCCGTCACCCAACCGCGATCGCCCGGTCGACTGGGCACGCTTCGTCGGTGGCAAACTGTCAACGCCGGCCGACACCACGGTGCCGAAGAAAAAGCTGCAGGAGCTGGCCAATCAGATCCTCACCCTGCCCGCCGATCTCACGCTGCAGGCGCGCGTCGCCAAGATCTACGACGACCGCCGCAAGATGGCTGCCGGCGAGCAGGCGGCCGACTGGGGCTTTGCCGAAAACCTGGCCTACGCCACGCTGATCGACGGCGGCCATGACCTGCGCATGGTCGGCCAGGATTCCGGCCGCGGCACGTTCTTCCATCGCCATGCCGTGCTGCATGACCAGAAAGACGGCCATACCTATCTGCCGCTGGCCACCGTGCGCGAAGACGCCGACGTCGAAGTGATCGACTCGCTGCTCAGCGAAGAAGCCGTCATGGCCTTTGAATACGGCCACTCGACCACCGATCCGGATACGCTGAATATCTGGGAAGCGCAGTTCGGCGATTTCGCCAACGGCGCGCAGGTCGTCATCGACCAGTTCATCAGCTCCGGCGAAGCGAAGTGGAATCGTCTGAGCGGGCTAGTGCTGCTGCTGCCGCACGGCTATGAAGGCCAGGGCCCGGAGCATTCCTCCGCGCGTCTGGAGCGTTTCCTGCAGCTGTGCGCGATGGAAAACATGCAGGTCTGCGTGCCGACCACGCCGGCGCAGGATTTCCACATGATCCGCCGCCAGATGCTGCGCCCGGTGCGCAAGCCGCTGATCGTGATGACGCCCAAATCGCTGCTGCGTCACAAGCTGGCCGTCTCCAGCCTGGACGAACTGGCCAACGGCAGCTTCCAGCTGGTGATCGGCGAACACCGCGAGCTGGCGCCGAAGAAGGTGAAGCGCGTGGTGCTGTGCTCGGGCAAGGTCTACTACGACCTTCTGGAAGAGTCCGAAAAACGCGAATTGAAGGACGTCGCCATCGTCCGCGTGGAGCAGTTGTATCCCTTCCCGCGCGCCGAAGTCACCGCGGAACTGGAGAAGTACCCGGCGGCCAAGGAAGTGTTCTGGTGCCAGGAAGAGCCAATGAACCAGGGTGCCTGGTTCCAGATCCGTCATCACCTGCAGGCCTGCGTCAGCAGTAAGCACAGCTTGTCGTATGCCGGTCGCGCGCGCTCTGCGGCCCCCGCCGCCGGCCATCTCAACACGCACGTTGCCGAACAGGCTGCACTGGTCGAACAGGCGCTCGTCGCGCCGGTCGGCACGGATCACTCGGCAGAATAAGATGTTTGGCCGCTTTATGACCTTCGCGCTCGCCCACGAGCGCTAAAACCTAGGATTCCCCATGTCGATCGAAGTCAAAGTCCCCGTTCTGCCCGAGTCGGTCTCCGACGCCACCATCGCCACCTGGCACAAGAAAGCCGGCGACGCAGTGAAGCGCGACGAGAACCTGGTCGATCTCGAAACCGACAAGGTGGTGCTGGAAGTTCCCTCCCCGGTCGACGGCGTGCTGAAGGAAATCAAGCACGAAGTGGGCGACACGGTGAACAGCGAACAGATCATCGCGATCATCGAGGAAGGCGCCGCAGCGGCCAAAGAAGAGCCCAAGGCAGAAGCCAAGGACGAGAAGCCGGCGCCCGTCGCCGCAGCCAAGTCCGAAGCGCCCAAGGCCGAAAAATCCTCGGGCAAGGGCAACGAAGACCTGTCGCCGGCCGGCCTGCGCGTGGCCACCGAACAGAAGATCGACGCCTCCAAGGTCGAAGGCACCGGCCGCGACGGCCGCGTGACCAAGGAAGACCTGGTCAACTATGGCAAGGACGGTGGCGCGAAGGCCCCGCCGGCGGCCGCCAAGCCGACTCCGGGTTCGCGTCCGGAAGAGCGCGTGCCGATGACCCGCATGCGCGCCAAGATCGCCGAGCGCCTGATGCAGTCGAAGAACTCGATCGCCATGCTGACCTCGTTCAACGAGGTGAACCTGGCCGAAGTCACCAAGATGCGCAAGTCGCTGGGCGAACAGTTCCAGAAGACCCACGGTATCAAGCTCGGTTTCATGAGCTTCTTCGTCAAGGCCGCGGCCGAGGCATTGAAGCGTCGCCCGATCGTCAACGCCTCGGTCGACGGCAACGACATCATCTATCACGGTTACCAGGACATCTCGATCGCGGTGTCGACCGAGAAAGGTCTGGTCACGCCAGTGCTGCGCGACGTGCAGAACATGGGCTTTGCCGATATCGAACAGGGCATTGCGGACTATGCCAAGAAGGCCCGCGACGGCAAGCTGGGCCTGGACGACCTGCAGGGCGGCACGTTCACCATCACCAACGGTGGAACCTTCGGTTCGCTGCTTTCCACGCCGATCGTCAACCCACCGCAGAGCGCGATCCTGGGCATGCACACGATCAAGGACCGCGCGATCGTCGAGAACGGCCAGGTCATCGTCGCGCCGATGATGTACATCGCCATCTCCTACGACCATCGCATCATCGACGGCAAGGATGCGGTGCTGTTCCTGGTCGACATCAAGGATCAGCTTGAGAATCCGCAGCGTATGTTGCTCGGTCTTTAATCGCTCTCTGATGGCGGCCTCCGCCATCAGAAAATAGACAACGAGGCTCTGGAGATTGAGAACTCGCAAACAGCAAATGCTTGCGACTTGTTTTACCAGTCATCAAAGCCGAACCCGCACCGTCAGCGAGCAGTGACTCGCCAGCAAGGAACTCGAACCATGAGCGACAAATTCGACGTCATCGTCATCGGCGGCGGCCCGGCCGGTTATCACGCCGCCATCCGCGCCGCGCAGCTGGGTCTGAAGACCGCGGTGGTCGACGCCTGGGCCGGCAAGGACGGCAAGGCCGCCCTGGGCGGTACCTGCCTCAACGTCGGCTGCATTCCTTCGAAGGCGTTGCTGGATTCGTCCAAGCAGTTCTACAACCTGGCGCACAACCTGCCCGCGCACGGCATCAGCGTGGAAAACGCCAAGGTCGATCTGAAAACCTTCATCGGCCGCAAGGAAAAAATCGTCAAGCAGTTCACCGGCGGCGTTGCCCAGCTGTTCAAGGCCAACAAGATCACCAGCTATTTCGGTACCGGCAAGCTGCTGAAAGGAAATGAGGTCGAGATCAGCGGCAACGATGGGCAGAAGCAGACCATCAGCGCGACCAACGTGATCCTGGCCTCGGGCTCTGTGCCGATCGAACTGCCGTTTGCCAAGTTCGACGGCAAGCACATCATCGACAACGCCGGCGCGCTGGAACTCGACGCCGTGCCGAAGCGCCTGGGCGTGATCGGCGCCGGTGTGATCGGCCTGGAGCTGGGCAGCGTGTGGCGCCGTCTCGGTGCGGAAGTAACCGTGCTGGAGGCGTTGCCGGAATTCCTCGGCGCCGCCGATCCCGATATCGCCAAGGTGGCGTTCAAGGAATTCGGCAAGCTCGGCCTCGACATCAAGCTCGGTGCCAAGCTGACCAAGGCCGAGGTCAGCAAGAACGAAGTGCACATCACCTATAACGACAAAGACGGCGATCATGACCTGGTCGTCGACAAGCTGCTGGTCGCCGTGGGTCGCCGTGCGTATACCGATGGTCTGCTGTCCGAGGACTGCGGCGTCAAGCTCGACGAGCGCGGCCGCATCGTGGTCGATGAGCATTGCCACACCGGCGTCGATGGCGTCTGGGCGGTCGGCGATGCCGTGCGCGGCCCGATGCTCGCGCACAAGGGCTTCGAGGAAGGCATGGCGGTGGCCGAGTGGATCGCCGGCAAGGCCGGCCACGTCAATTACGACACCATTCCCTGGGTCATCTACACCGAACCGGAAATCGCCTGGGCCGGCAAGACCGAAAAGCAGCTCAAGGAAGAAGGCGTGCCTTACAAGGTCGGCAGCTTTCCGTTTGCCGCCGTCGGCCGTGCCGTGGCGATGAATGAGGCCATCGGTCAGGTGAAGATGATCGCCCACGCCGAAACCGATCGCATTCTCGGTGTGCACATGGTCGGACCCGGCGTCTCCGAATTGATCGCCGAGTGCGTCGTGGCGATGGAGTTCAAGGGTTCGGCAGAAGACATGGCGCGCATTGTCCACGCGCATCCGACTCTGTCCGAAGCCGTGCACGAGGCGGCGCTGTCGGTCGACAAACGCGCGATCCACAAAGGCAACTGATCGCGCTCGCCATGCCTGGTTTTTTTGCACGAATCGCGACCCGTCCCCCAAGGACGGGTTTCGCGCTTATGGAGGCCTCATGACTGAAGTGACTTCGCTCTGCGTCTACTGCGGTTCCAGCAGCGGCAAGCATCCCGAATACGCCAAGCAGGCACGCGCCTTCGGTACCGAAATGGCGCGCCGAGGAATCACCCTGGTCTACGGCGGCGGCAACGTCGGCCTGATGGGCATCGTGGCCGATGCGGTGCTCGCCGGTGGCGGCAAGGTCATTGGCGTGATCCCACGCCAGCTGGTCGATCGCGAGGTCGCACACGCCGGCCTGACCGAGCTGCAGGTGGTCGACACCATGCACCAGCGCAAGACGCGCATGTTCGAACTGTCCGATGCCTTCGTCGCCCTGCCCGGTGGCTTCGGCACGCTGGACGAAATGTTCGAGATGCTGACCTGGTCGCAGCTCGGCCTGCACAGCTATCCGTGCGCCTTTCTCGACGTGCGCGACTATTACGCGCCGCTGCGCGGCATGATGGACCATATGGTCGGCGAAGGTTTCGTCCGTTCTACCCAGCGTGAAAACGTGTGGTTCGGCGAAAGCATGAGCCAACTGTTCGACTGGATGAGCCGCATTCCGGACGTCCATACGTCCAAGCCGAAAGAGGAAGCGCTGTGACCGACATGTCCGACTTTCACGCGTTTCGCATCCACAACGACGATGCCGGCTATCGCGCCGGTATCGAAAGCATCGGCGCCGACGCGCTATCGCCCGGCGAAGTGCTGGTCGCCGTCGCCTATTCCTCGGTCAACTACAAGGATGCGCTCGCCGGTACCGGCAAAGGCAAGATTCTCCGTCAGTACCCCTTGAATGGCGGCATCGACGTGGCCGGCCACGTGGTCGCCTCGACCGACCCCACCTTCAAGGAAGGCGACGCGGTGCTGTGCACCGGCAGCGGGCTGTCCGAAACGCGCGACGGCGGCTACGCCCAGTACATCCGACTGCCGTCTGCCTGGACGATTCCGCTGCCTGCCGGTTTGAGCCTGCGCGAAAGCATGATCCTGGGCACCGCCGGCTTCACCGCGGCGCTCGGCTTGCTGCGCATGCTGGACAACCATCAGACGCCGCAGCTCGGCCCTATCGCGGTGACCGGTGCCAGCGGCGGCGTGGGCATGCTGGCCATCGATATCTTCAGCCGCGCCGGCTACGAAGTGCACGCGATCAGCGGCAAGACCGATCATTTCGATTTTCTGCGCGCGCTGGGCGCCTCCGAGTGCATCGATCGGCATCAGCTGGCTTTCAGCGGCAAACCGATGGATTCGGTGCGTTTCGGCGGTGTACTGGACAACGTGGGCGGCAGCATGCTCGCCGGCCTGTTGCCCTTGATCAGCCCTCTTGGCAACGTCGCGCTCTGCGGCAACGCAGGCGGCGTGGCCTTCGATACCACCGTGCTGCCCTTCATCATTCGCGGCGCGGCGCTGCTCGGCATCGCCTCGGCCGGCACACCGCGTGCGGTTCGCGACGAGGTCTGGCGCCGCCTGGCGAACGACTGGAAGCCGCAGCACCTCGATCGTATCGCCACAAGTGAGATCGCCCTCACAGAGCTGTCCGGTGCGTTTGCGCGTATGCTGACCGGGGACTCTTTCGGCCGTACGCTGGTGCGCATCGATCGCGCCGCTTGACGAAAGCGTGCTTGGAACTGCCACAGCCACCGCTTAGAATTCACGAAACCGAAGGAACCAACATCCAATGGCACGCATCTTGATTGTCGACGATTCTCCGTCCCAACTCTTGGGCATCAAGCGAATCGTCGAAAAACTCGGACACGAAGCCTTCTCCGCCGAAGACGGCGCCGCCGGCGTCGAGGTTGCCAAGCAGGAACTGCCCGACCTGATCCTGATGGACGTGGTGATGCCGAACCTCAACGGATTCCAGGCCACACGCACGATCAGCAAGAACCCGGAAACGGCGCATATCCCGATCATTCTGGTGACCACCAAGGATCAGGAAACCGACAAGGTATGGGGCATGCGTCAGGGCGCCAAGGCCTATGTCACCAAGCCGATCAAGGAAGAGGATCTGGTCAAGACCTTGAACGAGTTTCTGCCAGGCGCGCGCGCGCCGTAATCGTCAGACTTCCTCAAGAGTCGCCCAAAAAACGGCGCCCGAGAGCGCCGTTTTTCATCGCTGCTCGCCGCCATCAGCTGCGTGGATCGTAATCCGTGAACTGATCGCGCAATGCCTCATAAGCCGCACGTTGGCTGTCGCTTTCGGCCAGCGGCGCGCGGATCGAGAGTTCGACCAGCTGATCGCCCGGATTGGCGCCCGGCATGCCGCGGCCTTTCAGACGCAGTTTGCGGCCCGATTGCGACCCCGCGGGTATGCGCAAATCCACTTTGCCGGCCAATGTCGGCACGGAAACGGTGGCGCCCAACGCGGCCTCCCAGGGCGAGATCGGCAGGACGTGCAGCACATTGCGCCCGTCTAGGCGGAAGCGCGGATCGTCACGGACCGTCACCTCGAGCAACAGGTCGCCCTTGGGACCCCCGGCCATGCCTGCCTGACCCTGGCCGGACAGGCGAATGGTCTGGCCGGACTGGATGCCGGCGGGAATCTTCACTTCCAGCACGCGTTCACCGCCAGCGGGATCCTGCATGGAAAGCCGCGTGCGACCGCCGTCGAAGGCCGTCTGGAGATCGATCTGCACGCTGGCCTGGACATCGCGCCCGCGCCTTGGACGCGCCTGCCCACGCTGTCCTCCCGCGGCATTGCGGCCGAACAGGCTCTCGAAGAAGTCGCTGAAGTCGCCATCGCCCATATCGCCGTGACCGGGCTGACCCTGCCAGCCCGGCGGCGGCCGGAACTGTTCACCCTGTCGATAACCGCCAGCCCGTAGCTCGTCATAGGAGCGCCGCTTGTCGGCATCCTTGAGCACCTCGTTGGCTTCATTGATCGACTTGAATTTTTCCTCGGCGCCCGCGTCCTTGTTTTTGTCGGGATGGTACTTGCGCGCCAGCTTGCGATACGCCGCCTTGATGTCGGCCTCGCTGGCGTCGGGCTTCACACCCAGAATGTCGTAATAATCTTTGAATTCCACTGCCACTCCCCAACTTACGCAAAATCCGCGCCGGTTCATTCACCGTCGCGGCCTGTGCCGCACTATGCGGCGGCCAATCTGCATCTGGCTGACCGCCGCCCTTGATGTTAGTGCGTTCCGACGCCCTCATGCCTGTATCCCGCTAGATGGGCCTCATCGAACGCAGCCAGCCGACGCGATCCGTGGGCTGGGATGCCCGAACTGCACCTCTCAGACAAGGTCTGCCCGTCGGCATCCGATTGACCTAGATCGAACCGGCAACCATGACTAAAGAACATGCCATGATCTCCTCCATGCCATGCGGTGCATCCACCGCCTGCCTTGCAAGATAGGTGCGCTGGACGATGATTCAAGGCGACGCTCCCCGCGGATCGACGCCCAGCCGACCTACGATTCAGCCACGCCACAGCGAACGCACGATCGAACACGGTCACGCCTCATCATCATCGACGAGAGACACATGGTCATACAGCCCGGAAAAATGATTCCCGACGCCTCCGTGCAGGTTATCGACACCGAGGTGCGCAAATGCCGTACCAGCGAGCTGTTCGCCGCGCGCAAGGTGGTGATGTTCGGCGTGCCCGGCGCATTCACTCCCACCTGCTCGAACAAGCATCTGCCGGGATACGTGAACCATCTGGCCGCTTTTAACGAACGCGGGATTACGGTCATGTGTCTCGCCGTCAACGACGCGCACGTGATGCAGGCCTGGGCGTCATCGCTGCAGGTGCCCGCCGAGCTGCTGATGATCGCCGACGGCAACGCCAGCTTCACCCGTTCGATGGGGTTGGAGCTGGACGGCACGGCCTTTGGCATGGGCATTCGGGTAAAGCGCTTTGCGCTGTTTGCCGAAGACGGTGTGGTCCGTCTGCTGCAGGTCGAGTCGCCGGGCGAATATCGCGTGTCCAGCGCCGAGGCAATGCTTGCCGCGATCGATCAATAAACTCCACTGCACGGATAACGGCTAAGCGCTGCCTCCGTTCGGCCGCCGATAAAAACTTTCAGACACGTCGGAGAACTCCATGCGCCATCGCTCGAAAGCATCCGCGCTGAAACTTTTGGCTCCGATGCTCCTCGCACTGGGTGCAGCGCATGCAAGCGCACAAACGATGCCTTCGGCCGCAGCCTCCGCCACGCTCCTCGCACCGCCAACGGGCGGCGACCGCGCGTCGATGAGACAATGCAGATACGCAGCCACGGCTCGCCGATGAATGCTCTAGCCTACGTGGCGGCCGGCGCTGGTCCGCATCCGGCCGTGATCCTGTTACACGGCTTCCCGGGCAACGAGCGCAATCTGGATCTGGCGCAGGACATACGCCGCGCCGGTTGGGACGTTCTGTACTTCAACTACCGCGGCTCGTGGGGCACGCCGGGCAAGTTCTCCTTCACGCACGGCATCGAAGATACCGCCGCCGCACTCGCCTATCTGCGGCAGCCGGATGTCGCCCGAAAGCTGCGGCTGGACCCTACGCGCATCGTGCTGATCGGGCATAGCATGGGTGGCTTCATGGCGGTGGAGACCGCCGCAACCGATCCCGCGATCAAGGCGGTCGCGACCATTTCGGCAGCCGACTTCGGCGGCAACTTTCTGGCTTCGCTGGACAAAGAACCAAAGGCTGCCGCGATCGAACAGCTGAGCAAAGCTCTCGCCAACGAAGGCATGGCGCCTCTTGCCGGATGCACGCCGAAAGGTCTGGCGCTCGACGTCGCCGACCATGCGAGAGCCTGGAGCTTCAGCGCCAACGTGGATGCCCTGAAGAATCGTATAGCACTGGTCATTACGTCAGACGACGGTCTGGCGAAGCAGAACCAGACGTTTGCGGATGAGCTGACTCGCGCTGGCGACAGCAAGGTCACATCGGCGCATTTTCCCACCGACCACGCCTACTCCGATCAGCGCACCGAACTGTCGTCCGCGGTTCTGCACTGGCTGGCATCGCTGCCCAACTAGCGCGTTCGCAAAGCAGGTGCCGAAGCGATCGTTCCGTAATCTTGCCAATAAAAAACCCCGGAATCGCCGGGGTTTTTTATTGTTGCGCAAAGCCGTTGATCAGTCTTCGGCGGGCGTCGGATCGACTTCTTCCGAACCACCCCCGTCGACAGGCGCGGTGCCGCCGACAATCTCGCCCTCTTCGCCGTTTTCTTCTTCCGCATCGAGCCGCATCACGCTGACCAGCTTTTCATCCGCCGGCAGCTTGATCAGGGTGACGCCCTGGGTGTTGCGGCTGAGCTGCGATACCTCGGCCACGCGCGTACGTACCAGCGTGCCCTGATCGGAGATCAGCATCAGCTCGTGCAGTTCGGTGACCTGCGTTGCCGCCACCAGCGCGCCGTTGCGTTCGGAACACTGGATACCGATAACGCCCTGGGTGCCTCGTCCCTTCTTCGGGAATTCGCTCAGCTCGGTGCGCTTGCCGTAACCACGCTCGGTCGCCGTGAGAATGTCGCCCTCGGCGGCCACGATCAACGAGACCACATTTTCGTCCTTGGCCAACCGCATGCCGCGCACGCCGCCGGCGGTACGACCCATCGAGCGCACGGTGTTCTCGTCGAAGCGGTTGACCTTGCCGTTGGACGCGAACAGCAGCACGTCGCTGTCGCCATTGGTCAGCGCCACGTTGACCAGCGCGTCGCCTTCATCGAGCTTGATCGCGATCTTGCCCTTCTGCAGCTGAAAGGCAAACTCCGTGAGCGGCGTTTTCTTGACCGTACCCATGCGGGTCGCAAAGAACACGAAGCGGTCTTCGGTGTATTCGCGCACCGGCAGCACCGCCTGCACTTTTTCGTTTTCGCCCAGTGGAAGCAGGTTCACGATCGGCTTGCCGCGCGCACCCGAGCCCGCCTCCGGCATCTGATATACCTTGAGCCAATAGACGCGACCGGTGCTGGTGAAGGTCAGCAGGGTATCGTGGGTGTTGACCACCCACAGCTGCTCGACGAAATCCTCGTCTTTCAGCGCCGAGGCCGAACGCCCCTTGCCGCCACGCCGCTGCGAACGATAGCTGCTCGCCGGCTGACGCTTGATGTAACCGGTATGCGATAGCGTCACGACCACGTCTTCGGGCGTGATCAGGTCGAGTACGTTGAGGTCTTCCTGCGAATGCTGGATCTCGGTGCGGCGGGCATCGCCGAACTCTTCCTTCACCGTTTCCAGTTCGCCGCGGATTACCTCGAGCAGGCGCTCGGGATTTTCCAGAATCTCGATCAGGCCGCGAATGGTTTCCAGAATCTGCTTGTATTCGTCGGAGAGCTTTTCCTGCTCCAGTCCGGTCAGACGATGCAGACGCATCGCCAGAATTTCCAAAGCCTGCGCTTCGGACAGCTGATAGCCGTCATCCTTCAGGCCATCGCGCGGATCCATTTCCTCCGGGCGGGAGGCTTCGGCTCCGGTGGCCGACAACAGCGCGCGAACCAGCCCCGCTTCCCAGCGCCGCACGACCATCCGCTCGCGCGCCTCGGCCGGCGAGGCCGACGTCTTGATCAGCTCGATCATCTCGTCGATGTTGGCCAGCGCTACCGTGAGGCCTTCGAGGATGTGCGCACGTGCGCGCGCCTTGCGCAGTTCGAAGATCGTGCGACGTGTCACCACTTCGCGACGATGGCGGATGAACGCCTCGAGGATATCTTTGAGATTCAGCAGACGCGGCTGGCCATCGAGCAGCGCGACCATATTGATGCCGAAGGTGACCTGCAGCTGGGTCTGCTGGAACAGGTTGTTGAGCACTACGTCGCCCATCGCATCGCGGCGGATCTCGATCACCACACGCATGCCGTCCTTGTCGGATTCGTCGCGCAACTCGCTGATGCCTTCGAGCTTCTTTTCCTTGACCAGCTCGGCGATCTTTTCGATCAGCCGCGCCTTGTTCACCTGATACGGCAGCTCGTGAATGATGATGGTTTCACGGCCGTTCGCCTCGGTTTCCACCTCGGCCTTGGCACGCACCAGAATGCGGCCGCGGCCCGTGCGATACGCCTCGATGATGCCTGACGAACCATTGATGATGCCGTGGGTCGGAAAGTCCGGCCCCGGAATATGCTGCATCAGATCCTCGACGCCCAGCGACGGATCGTCGATCAGCGCCAGTGTCGCCGCAATCACCTCGTTGAGGTTGTGCGGCGGAATATTGGTGGCCATACCGACCGCGATGCCGGCAGAACCGTTGATGAGCAGGTTCGGCACGCGCGCCGGCAGCACCAGCGGCTCGTGCTCGCTTTCGTCGTAGTTGGGACCGAAGTCGACGGTTTCTTTGTCGATATCGGCCAGCAGCTCGTGCGTGAGACGCGACATGCGTACCTCGGTGTAACGCATCGCCGCGGCGTTGTCGCCATCGACCGAACCGAAGTTGCCCTGACCGTCGACCAGCAGATAGCGCAGTGAAAACGGCTGCGCCATGCGCACGATCGCGTCATACACCGATGCATCGCCGTGCGGGTGGTATTTACCGATCACGTCACCGACCACGCGGGCCGATTTCTTATAGGGCTTGTTCCACACGTTACCCAGTTCGCTCATCGCAAACAGCACGCGACGATGCACCGGCTTGAGACCATCGCGGACATCGGGGAGCGCGCGGCCCACGATCACGCTCATGGCGTAATCGAGGTAGCTCTGGCGCATCTCGTCTTCGATATTGACGCGAATGATTTCTTTGGCGAGATCTGCCATGAATTAGCTTTCCTGGAGGACGAAAAAGGTCGCCGGAAGAGCGCTCGCGGCGCGCATGCAGGCGACTGGAAATCAACCCCGGAAGTGTACCACGAATGGCCTCAGATAGATAAGTTTTAAACCTTATCTATCAATAACTTATGCGGAAGCCTTTGGGTTCTTGAAAAGCGTGCTGCGAGCGGCCGCAAAGTTGACGAATGCCGCTACCACCGAGCCCGCTGCAGCGCCGATCGCCGGCCACCGATGAAGCACGGGAAAGTTCATCAGCAAAAGCGCGTAGACACCGTAATTGACCGCTGCACCGACGCTCATCAAGCCCATCCAGTGCAGCCATTCGGCGTGCGCCGATCGATCGCTGCGACGATCGGCAAAGGTGTAATGGCGACTCCACCACCAGGTGAAGGTCGCTGCGATAAGAAACGACGGCACGCGCGCCACGTATGGATTCCAGCCGGCCAGGCCGACCAGCATCTGCACAATGCCCGTATCGACGACCAGACCACCGACACCGCCAACGGCAAAGAGAAAAATCTCCCTGTGCAGTTTTACCATCCGAACATCGCCTGCATGGCGATTGAGTTCGGTCGTTCGATCACGCCACGCTCGGTCACGATCGCGTCGATCAGTTCCGCCGGCGTCACGTCGAATACCGGATTCCACGCCTGCGCACCATCCACCACGGTGCGCTGCCCGGCGGTACTGAGCAGCTCGGTCGCATCGCGCAGCTCGATCTCGATATCCTCGCCGGTGCCGGTCGCCATATCCACCGTCGACGAGGGCGCGACGACCATGAATTTCACGCCGTGGTATTTCGCGGCAATGGCCAATTGATAAGTGCCTATCTTGTTGGCGGTATCACCATTGGCCGCAATGCGATCGGCGCCGACGATCACCCACTGCACGGCACCGGATTTCATCAAATGCGACGCCGCCGAATCGGCAATCAGTTTGGCGGGAATGCCGTCGCGCACCAGCTCCCACATGGTCAGCCGCGCACCCTGCTGCCACGGCCGCGTTTCACCCGCATAGACCTGATCGATCCGGCCACCGGCGACGCCGGCGCGGATAACGCCGAGCGCCGTACCATAACCCGCCGTGGCAAGCGAACCGGTATTGCAGTGAGTCAGCACGCCGGAATGCGCCGCAATCAAGGACGCGCCGAGCTCGCCCATCCGGCGATTGGCCGCAAGATCCTCGTCCTGGATGGCCTGCGCCTCGCGCACCAGCCCCGGCGCATCGGCGCCGGATGCGATGCGCTTTTTCATCCGATCGAGCGCCCACATCAGGTTGACCGCGGTGGGTCGCGCCGCGCGCAGCGTGCTCAGGACGGGATCGAGGTCGACCTTCTGCTGGGCAGCCATGGCGACACCCCAGGCCGCCGCGATACCGATGGCCGGCGCGCCGCGCACGGCCAGATCGCGGATCGCCTGCGTCACCTGTTGCGCATCACGGCATTCGATCCACCGTTCTTCGGCGGGCAGCAAACGCTGATCGAGCAGGCGCAGGTGATCGCCCTGCCACTGCACGGCGCGAATGGAGTCGAGGTTGGGATTGGGCGTTGTCATCGATCCATTATCGCCGATGACATGCCATCCCGGCGACACCTCACGGTGGACGGAAAACGAAGCGAAGGGCGAGATCGACGTGTCAGCCCGCCTCCGGCACCACCAACCACAGAATGCCGTAAATCAAAATGCCGGAGCCGCCAAAAAAGGTCAGCACGATCCAGGCGATCCGCACCAGCGTGGGATCCCAGCCGAAATATTCTGCGATGCCTGCGCACACGCCAGCGACGGTCCTGTTGCTGCGTGATCGATACAAGCGCTTTTCGGTATTCATTCGCATTACCTCATCGAGAGCGATCAGTCGCGTGCATGCAGCCACTGATGAATGGCCGGCGGCACCTCGCGCTGTGCCCGACCGGAGACGTAAATGCCGATGTGGCCGCCCTTGAACGCCAGCTGGGTGTAATCCTCGGTGCCCAGACGCGTTGCCATGGCGCGCGACGCGTCGGGCGGCACCAGATGATCCTGCTCGGCAAAAATATTCAACACCGGCTGTTTGATCTGGCGCAGATCCACGCGACGACCGCCGATCTCCAGCGCGCCACTCATCAGGCCGTTTTGCTGATAGAACTTCTGAATGAACTCGCGAAACGCATCACCGGCTTGGTCGGGTGAATCGAATATCCAGTGCTCCATGCGCAGAAAATTTTCCAGCTCGATCGGGCTTTCCAGAATATCGACCAGCCCTACGTATTTCTGCTGATTCAAGCGCACAGGCTTGAGCGAGAGATATACGTAATTCATCAGCGAGGCAGGAATATTGCCGACGGTATCGACGAATCGATCCACGTCGAGCGTGCGTGCCCAGTGCGAAAGCATATTGTCCGGCGTCTGAAAATCCACCGGAGTCACCATGGTGATCAGATTCCGGATTTTCTGTGGATGCAGGGCGGTGTAGCACAGCGAAAACGCGCCACCCTGGCAAATGCCGAGCAGATCGATCGCGTCGAGCTCGTACCTCTGGCGCACGGCATCGACACAGCGGTCGAGATAGCCGTTGATGTAATCGTCCAGCGTCAGCCAGCGGTCGGACGCATCGGGATAGCCCCAGTCGATCAGATAAACGTCCTCACCCTGCTCCAGCAGATTGCGCACCATCGACCGGTCTTCCTGCAGATCGGTCATCCAGACGGTGTTGACGAGCGCATAGGCGATGAGCAGGGGAACCCTCGACGTCGGTTTTTTCGCGCCCTTGAAATGCCAGACTTTCAATTTGTCTTCGCTGTACACCAACTCGCGCGGAGTGTTGGCGTATTCCGGCTGGCGCGCACCATGAAGCTGCCCCATGCCCGAGGCCAGCTTGCGCTGGAAAGCGCTGACCTCGTCCATAATCTTGTTGGGATCCATTCGAAACGGCGAGTGCTCCACGGCCGCTCCTTAGCTACGCTTGCGCGGTTTGACTGGCGCCACGCGTTTTGCCCGAGATGGGGAGGCCGCCGATTTTTTGGCAGCCGCCTTGGTTGTTTTTTTCGATGAAGATTTGGCGATGGACTTCTTTACCGCCGAACGCGACACCTTTTTTACAGCGGCAGTTTTCGCCGTCGGAGCCTTCTCTACGGCCGATCGCGTCACCCCGCTCGCCAGCAGCTGCTCCTTGAGAAAGGCTACATCGCGGCGTAATGAGGCCAGCTCTTCGGCGTGATCGGCGACGGGCGCCGCAGTCTTGCCCTGGCGCATCTCACGCCGCAGCGAATGCAAGCGCTCACCCAGACTCGACACGTCGCTACGCGTCGGTATGCCGAGCTGCTGGCAGAGATATTCGGTCTGCTCCTGCTGCAGCTGCCGCACGCGTATCTGCGTGTTGACCATCTCGCCGTACGCTTCGCGAAATTCTTCCGAGAGCGCAATCTCGGCGTAGGCTTCTTCCGCGCAATCGACCCACAAGTCGTACAGCACCTTCAGCGATTCGATCTGCTGGCCCGGCGCCGCGAGCTTGGACAGTCTCGCCTGCAGCTTTTCGATGGCCTGCGCATTGGAACGCTGCATCAGCGCCTGATAACGCTGTAAAGCTTCCAGATGTTTTGCGATGGCATCCGCCAGCGCCTGCTGCTGCGCGTGCGGGTCGTTGCCAAAGCCAAAGCCCGCAGCGCCGGGTGGCTGTGGCTTCGCCGCGGAAGCGTCCGCTTTTTGATGGGAATTCAGCCACGCCTGCCACTGGTCGACAAAGGTTTTAGCCCCCGCATTATCGGCGCCTGCAAAACCGTGAGAGAAAGGCTGACCAGCGCCGGAGAAAAGCTGCTGGATCTGCTGCTGCCAGTCGTTCTGCGGGGTGGAAACGCTGGCTGCGGCGCTCTGCAGCCAGTCGGCGTAGCTTTTCAGGCCGGCCAGCGCGTGGTCGAGCGTGAGATTGGGCGACGCACTCTTCGTCGAAGACGAGCGACGCGCATCTTCTGCACTGGTGCCGAACGGCGGCTGCATGTGGGCCGCAAACGCCTCCCAGGATTTGCGCACCATGTCCTGATAGTCCTTGGCGGCACCGGTCTGGAAAAAATCGTCTGCTTGCTTGGTCACGCGCGGGCTCTCGTCACTCATGTCGCTTCATCCTAGCAAAAGCGACCCGCGGAAAAACGGTCACGGCAAAAGCAAAAGGCCCGGCGTGAAAGCCGGGCCTCTCAATCGCATCGATAACTTGAAACTCAGACGCCGGCGGCGGCTTCGTCTTCGGTCACGGCTTTCATCGACAGGCGAATACGGCCTTGCTTGTCGACCTCGAGTACCTTCACCTTGACGATATCGCCTTCCTTCAGCTTGTCGGAAACCTTCTCGACACGCTCGCTGGAGATCTGCGACACGTGCACCAGACCATCCTTGCCCGGCATGATCGTCACGAAGGCGCCGAAGTCCATCAGCTTGGCGACCTTGCCCTCGTAAATGCGGCCCGGCTCGACGTCGGAAACGATCTGCTCGATGCGCTTCTTCGCCGCGTCGCCCGCTTCGCGGTTAACCGAGGCGATGATGACCGTGCCGTCGTCGTTGATGTCGATCGTGGCGCCGGTCTCTTCGGTGATCGAGCGGATGGTCGCACCGCCCTTGCCGATGACTTCGCGGATCTTGTCCGGATGGATCTTGATGGTGATCAGGCGCGGCGCGTACTCGCTCATTTCCTGACGCGCCGTGGTGATGACCTTGGCCATTTCGCCGAGGATGTGCAGACGACCACGCTTGGCCTGTTCCAGCGCCACCTTCATGATCTCTTCGGTGATGCCGTCGATCTTGATGTCCATCTGCAGCGCGGAGATGCCGTTGGCGCTACCGGCCACCTTGAAATCCATGTCGCCCAGATGATCTTCGTCGCCGAGGATGTCGGACAGCACGACGAAGTCGTTGCCTTCCTTGACCAGACCCATCGCGATACCCGCCACCGGCGCCTTCAGCGGCACGCCGGCATCCATCATCGCCAGCGAAGAACCGCACACCGAGGCCATCGACGAGGAGCCGTTGGATTCGGTGATTTCCGAAACCACGCGCACCACGTAAGGGAATTCCTCAATGCTGGGCTTCACCGCCTGCACGCCGCGCTTGGCGAGACGACCGTGGCCGATTTCGCGGCGCTTCGGCGCACCGAAGCGGCCGGCCTCGCCCACCGAGAACGGAGGGAAGTTGTAATGGAACAGAAACGGGTCTTTCGACTCGCCCTCCGGGGCGTCGATGATCTGCGCATCGCGGGTGGTGCCGAGCGTGGCAATCACCAGCGCCTGGGTTTCACCGCGGGTGAAAAGCGCCGAGCCATGCGTGCGCGGCAGCACGCCAACGCGGCAGGTGATCGGACGCACGTCGTCGAGCTGACGCCCGTCGATGCGCACCTTGGTCTTGAGCACGCTGTCGCGCATGGTGTGGTATTCGAGCTCGGCGAATTCCTTCGACAGCTCGGCCGAATGCCAACCGCTCTCTTCGGCCTGACCCTTGATCGAGGCCAACGCTTCGGCCTTGATCGCCGAGATCGCATCGCGGCGCTGCAGCTTGTCGCGCACCTGGAAGGCCTCTTCCAGCTTGTTGCCGACGGCGCCCTTGACGGCGGCAATCAGCGACTCGTTCTGTGCCGGCGCCTGCCAGTCCCACGACGGCTTGGCCGCTTCGGACGCCAGCTCGGCAATCGCGCGGATGGCGACCTGCATCTGCTGGTGACCGAACATCACGGCACCGAGCATCACGTCCTCGGAGAGCAGCTTGGCCTCGGATTCCACCATCAGCACCGCACCGCTGGTACCGGCCACGACGAGGTCGAGGTCGGACGTTTTCAGCTCGGTATGGGTCGGGTTGAGCAGGTACTGGCCGTTGGCGTAACCGACGCGCGCCGCGCCGATCGGCCCCTTGAACGGAATACCGGCCAGGCTCAGGGCGGCGGACGCACCGAGCAGCGCAGCGATGTCGCCGTCGACTTCCGGGTTCAGCGACACGACCTGCGCGATGACCTGCACTTCGTTCTTGAACTCTTCCGGAAACAGCGGGCGCACCGGGCGATCGATCAGACGCGAGGTCAGCGTCTCCTTCTCGGTCGGACGGCCTTCGCGCTTGAAGAAGCCGCCCGGGATACGGCCGGCCGAATAAAACTTTTCCACGTAATCCACGGTCAGCGGGAAGAAATCCTGACCTTCCTTCTGTTTGGTCGCCGCCACGGCGGTGACCAGCACCACCGTGCCGCCCATGCTGACCATCACCGCGCCGGACGCCTGGCGGGCAATTTCGCCCGTCTCCAGAGTGACTTCGTGACTACCGTACTGGAATGACTTGGTTACTTTTGCCACGTTGATTTGTCCTGAATTGAGGAGTGCGGCTATGGATGACCGCTTTTTGACCTTCGCGTTCAAGGACGAACGCAGGACCTTAATAGCGCGGCCAAGAATGACCGCTTTTCGATCTCTGCGTTCACGGACGAACGCACAGGCTACCTACGCTGAATTACCGACGCAGGCCGAGGCGTTCGATCAGGGTCTGGTAACGGGCAAGATCGCGATCTTTCAGGTAGCTCAGCAGGCGCTTGCGCTGGTTGACCAGTTTCAGCAGGCCGCGGCGGGAATGATGATCCTGCTTGTGCTCTTTGAAATGGCTGGTCAGGTGGTCGATGCGGGCCGAAAGCAGCGCAACCTGGACTTCCGACGAACCGGTGTCGTTGGGGACGCGGCCGAAATCAGCAATGATCTTGCCGGTTTGTTCTACGGTGAGGGACATGAGTATGAATTCCTTGAAAAGCGATGCGAAGCTTACGCAACGTCACCACGAATGACGTTGCGTAAGCTTCGCCTAATGAATGAAAGCGTTTAAATAACCTGTCTATTCTACTGACCACAGTGGTGTTACAACAAGTGCGCGGGGATTATCCCGCTAAATCCGCTAGCCCGGCGGCAGGTTGAATCCGCGCACGATCCGGGTAAATCCCTGAATATCCACTTCGATGAGGGCCAGCAGGGCACCATCGCTGGCGTAGGCCGCGCACTGGCCAACCCGCGGCGCAGGATCCAGCTGAATCTTCTGACCGCGCGAGATGGCCATGCTCTGACCATCGTCCAGGTTCACCGACGGCAGATCGGCCAATCCGGCCGATACGGGAAGCAGCGACGTCAGCAGCGCCTCGTCGCCCTGCTCAGCCGCCTGCTGAAGTTCCTCGATGGTCACCATCCGCGGCTCCCGAAACGGCTCGACCCAAAGACGCCGGAGCGTCGTGACGTGCGCTCCGCAGCCCAGATCCTCGCCAATATCCACCGCCAGCGAACGTACGTAGGTGCCCGAACCGCATTCGATATGCAAGGTCAGCGTGTCGTCCGTACGGGCCAGTAAATCGAGGCGATAAACGTCGACCTCGCGCGCCGGCACCTCGACCGCCTCGCCGCGGCGGGCCTTGACGTACAGTCGCTCGCCGTCCTGCTTCAGCGCCGAGTAAACCGGCGGCACCTGCAGGATGCGACCGCGCAGTTTCACCAGCGCCGCCTCGATGGTGGCCTCATCCAAGGCCGGTACCGGCCGGCTCAGCAGAACCTCGCCTTCCTTGTCCGCGGTATCGGTGGTGACGCCGAGCTGGCACTGCGCGATATATGCCTTGCGCGAACCCAGCAGGCTACCGGCCAGCTTGGTCGCCTCACCGAAACACAGCGGCAACAGGCCCGTGGCCAGAGGATCGAGCGCGCCGGTATGACCGCCCTTGGACGCGCGCAGCACTCGTCGAACCGCCTGCAACGCCTGGTTGGAACTCAGGCCCAGCGGCTTGTCGAGCAGGAGAATGCCGTGCAGATCGCGGTTTTGAACGCGCGGAATACGAATGGAACGACTCATCAATGCCTTGCTGCCAACGTCGATGGATCAGTCTTTCTTGTCGCCGGCGGGCGGCAACAGATCGCGCGATTGTTGGCGCAGCAGCGATTCGATGCGCTCGCCCTTGTCGACCGAATCGTCGTACTTGAACTTCAACTCCGGCACGCGCCGCATGCGCATGCCGCTGTGCGCCAGCGAATGACGAATCTCGTGGCTGATGTCGTTGAGCGCCTTCACTGCCGGCAACCCCTGTTCGGGCATCAGCGCGGTAACCCATACCGTGGCCCAGTCCAGGTCACGGGTGATCTCGACGTCGGACACGCTGACCGACGGCAGGCCGTGATCGCGCACGGCCGCATGCACCAGCAAACCCAGTTCGCGGCGCAGTTCGGCACCGATCCGGTCGGTGCGTTTGAAATCACGGGATGGCATGGCAGGTTCCTCAAAATCCAGGGGCGAGAGACGAGATTCGAGGGACGAGAAAGTCCTCTTGACTCGTCCCTCGACCCTTCGCTGTTACAGCGTACGTGCGACTTCCGTGCGCTCGAAGCACTCGATCTGGTCGCCCGGCTTGACGTCGTTGTACTGCTTCACGGCGATACCGCACTCCATGCCGTTGCGCACTTCGTCGACCAGCTCCTTGAAGCGGCGCAGCGATTCGAGCTCGCCTTCGAAGATCACCACGTTGTCGCGCAGCACGCGGATCGGCTTGCTGCGCTTGACCGAGCCCTCGACGACCATACAACCGGCCACGGCGCCGAACTTGGAGCTGCGGAACACGTCGCGGACCTGGGCGATACCGATGATGTCCTCGCGCACTTCCATGCCGAGCAGGCCGGTGGCCGCCTGGGTCACCTGATCGATCACGTCGTAGATGATCGAGAAGTAACGCACGTCCAGACCGGACGTCTCGATCACCTTGCGCGCGGAGGCGTCGGCACGCACGTTGAAACCGATCACCAAGGCCTTGGAAGCCGCGGCCAGCGTGGCATCGGATTCGTTGATGCCGCCCACGCCGGAGGAAACCACGTTGACGCGCACACGCTCGTTGCCAATCTGCGTCAGCGACTCGCGCAACGCCTCGACCGAACCCTGCACATCGCCCTTGACCAGGATGTTGAGCGTCTGCTGCTCCACGCCCTGACCCATCTTGGCAATGATGTCTTCCAGACGATTGCTCTTGCTGACCATGCGCGTTTCGCGGCGCTTGAGCTCGCGCTCCTGCGCCACTTCGCGCGCCAGCCGCTCGTCGTCGACGCAGACAAAGTCGTCGCCGGTTTCCGGCACACCGGAAAGGCCCAGCACCTGCACCGGAATCGACGGGCCGGCCTCCTGCACCTGCTTGCCGTTTTCGTCGATCAGCGCGCGCATACGGCCGTATTCGACGCCGCACACGATGAAATCGCCTTTCTTCAGCGTGCCCTGCTGCACCAGCACGGTCGCCACCGGACCACGGCCCCGGTCGAGGCTGGACTCGATCACCACGCCCGAGGCGCGGCCGTCGGCTACGGCCTTCAGCTCCATCACTTCGGCCTGGATCGAGATCGCATCGAGCAGGTCGTCGACACCGGTACCGGCCTTGGCCGACACAGGAATGAACTGCACGTCGCCGCCCCAGTCTTCCGGCACCACTTCGTACTGCACCAGACCCTGCTTCACGTTCTCCGGGTTGGCGCCGTCCTTGTCCATCTTGTTGACGGCGACGATCAGCGGCACCTTGGCGGCGCGCGCATGCTTCACCGCTTCGACAGTCTGGGGCATGACGCCGTCATCGGCGGCCACCACCAGCACCACGATATCGGTCGACTGCGCACCGCGGGCACGCATCGAGGTAAACGCCGCGTGTCCGGGCGTGTCGAGGAAGGTGATGACGCCACGCGAGGTTTCGACGTGATATGCGCCGATGTGCTGCGTGATGCCGCCTGCCTCGCCCGACGCCACCTTGGTACGACGGATGTAATCGAGCAGCGAGGTTTTGCCGTGATCGACATGGCCCATGATGGTGACCACCGGCGGACGCGTGACCTTGTCGCCGACCAGCTCCACATTCTGCGTGTGCGCGGCCAGGGTGTCTTCGGCGTTGCTCTGGGTGTCGGCCACAACAGTATGGCCGAGCTCCTCGACCACCAGCACGGCGGTATCGTGATCGACGGTCTGGTTGATGGTCGCCATGACGCCCATCTTGAACAGCGCCTTGACCACCTCCGAACCCTTGACCGCCATCTTCTGCGCCAGATCGGCCACGCTGTTGGTCTCGGCCACGACGACTTCACGCACGACAGGTGCAGTCGGGCGTGAAAAGCCGTGCGGGCCGGTCGGGGCGCTGTTGCTGCGCGACATGTCGCGACCGGACAGACGACCGGCCTTGCCGCCGCGCTTGTTGTTCGACGACGACGAGCGGCGAGCCCGGTCGGCCTCGCTCAAATGCATCTGGCCACCGGCGAAACGCTTGCTGCCGTCGCGCTCTTCCTTGCCGCTGCCAGGGACTTCGCTGCGCTCTCGCGCATGCTTGGGCTTGCGGCTGGCATCGCCGGACGAGGCGCCGGGTGCAGTGGCGTCGGCGCTCGGTGGTCGTGCCGCTGGTGCAGCGGCGGGCGCCGCTGGAGCGGGTGCCGGGGCGGGAACGGGCTTGACCAGCTTTTCGCGTTTGCGCGGCTCGTGAATGCGCGGAAGAATCATGCCCAGCTCGCGGGTGTCCATGCGCTGGGTCACGAAGGGCTCGTCGGCAGCCGGCGCGGGCGCCGGGGCCGGAGCCTCGGCGACCGGGACGGGAGCGGGCACTTCCGCGACCTGGTCGACGCGGGCGGCGGCCGATTCGGCGGCAGCCTGGGCATCGGCCTGCTCCTGCTGGCGCTGCTGCTCTTCCAGGGCGCGCTGCTGCGCTTCCTGCTGGCGGCGCTGCTCGGCTTCGGCACGCTCACGCTCTTCGGCCTCGCGCTGCTGCTGCGACTCCTGCAGCTTGCGCATGGCGTCTTCGCGCTCGCCATCGACGCCGGCATCGCCCGCGATTTCGCTGCGCTTGACGTAGGTGCGCTTGGCGCGAACCTCGACGTTGACCGTCTTCGCCGTGCCCACCGTGCCACGGGCACCCGGCGTGGCGATTTTCAATTCACCGACGGTGCGACGCTTGAGCGTGATCTGGCGGGGCGCGCTGTCACCGGTTTCGGCGGCGACTTCGTTCTTGCCGTGCGTGCGACGCAGGAACCCGAGCAGCTTCACCTTTTCGGTGCTGCTGATGGTCTGTTCCTGATCGGAAAATTCCATGCCGGCTTCGCCGAGCTGCTTGAGCAGCCGGTCGACGGGCATGCCCAGTGTATGGGCGAGTTGTTTGATCGTGTCCGACATCGTGTTGTTGCTCCGCCGTTTCCGCGCTTGGGCTCTTGCGGGCCCTGAAGACCTTTCTCGGTCCTTGTCGACTGTGCCGCGATAAGTTGCACCGCCACCGCCATCCATGGTGAAAGGCTTCCGAAGAAACCTTTCTCAGCGCGCCCATCCAGGGCGCAGCCTCGTCCGCGGGTTAGCCGCCTTTCTCCAACCGTTCGATCATCGGCGCTCGTGCAGCCATGATCAGAGCAGCGGCCCGCGCTTCGTCCATGCCTTCGATATCGATCAGGTCGTCCACCGCCTGATCGGCCAGGTCGTCCAGCGTGCTGATTTCGCGGGCGGCCAGCGCATAGGCGGTGGCTTCGTCCATGCCCTCGAGCGTAAGCAGTTCGTCGGAAGGCTGATGGTCGCCCACGCCCTCCTCTGCTGCCAGTGCCTCGGTGAGCAGCGCATCGCGGGCGCGGGCACGGAGTTCCTCGACGATATCCTCGTCGAAACCCTCGACCGCCAGCAGCTCGGCGCTGGGAACGTAGGCGATTTCCTCGATGCTGGAAAAGCCTTCCTGCACCAGGATAATGGCGATTTCCTGGTCGACTTCAAGCTTGTCCATGAACAGCTGGCGTGCGGCCTCCTGCTCGGACTCGCTCTTGGCGGTGACCTGATCCTGGGTCATCACATTGAGCTGCCAGCCGGTCAGCTTGCTGGCCAGACGTACGTTCTGGCCGCCGCGACCGATCGCCTGGGACAGCTTGTCCTCGGCCACCGCGATGTCCATGGAATGCTTTTCTTCATCCATGATGATCGACTGCACTTCGGCCGGCGCCATCGCATTGATGACGAACTGCGCCTGGTTCTCGTGCCACAGGATGATGTCGACGCGCTCGCCGTTGAGATCGTTCGACACCGCCTGCACGCGCGAACCGCGCATGCCGATGCAGGCGCCGATCGGATCGGTGCGGCTGTCGTGCGCGAGCACGGCGATCTTGGCTCGGTCGCCCGGATCGCGGGCGCAGCCCTTGATCTCGACCAGACCCTGACCCACTTCCGGCACTTCGAGCTTGAACAGCTCGATCATGAATTCCGGGGCGGCGCGCGACACGAACAGCTGCGGGCCGCGCACTTCGGACTTCACTTCATACAGATAGCCGCGCACGCGATCGCCGACACGGGCCGATTCGCGCGGAATCGTCTTGTCGCGCGGAATGAATGCCTCAGCATTGCTGCCCAGGTCCAGATAGATGTTGCCGCGCTCGACGCGCTTGACGATGCCGGTGACCAGCTCGCCAACGCGATCGGCGAAGGCGTCGACCACCTGCTGGCGCTCGGCTTCACGCACGCGCTGCACGATCACCTGCTTGGCGGCCTGCGCGGCGATGCGGCCGAACTCGGCGTTCTCGACCTGCTGCTCGATGAATTCACCGACCTCGGCGCCCGGGCGCTCGTCGATCGCGTCCATCAGGCGCAGCTGATAGGACGGCGACTCCATCTCGCCATCGTCGGCAATCACTTCCCAGCGGCGAAAGGTCTCGTATTCGCCGGTATCGCTGTCGATGGACACGCGAATATCCGGCTCTTCGTCCGGATAGCGCTTCTTCGCCGCCGAAGCCAGCGCGGCTTCCATGGCTTCGAAAATGACTTCACGCGGCACGCCCTTTTCATTGGCGACGGCATCAACGACCAGCAAAAGCTCTTTGCTCATTGCAGCAACTCCATAGGCGCCCGCAGGCTTCCCAAACGTCGAGTTTTGCGTTCGTCCCTGAACGCCAGGATCACGAGGCGGCCATCCATGGCCGCACTATTCAATTCTTCAATCACTTGCTGGCCGGCTTGCCGCCGCGTTTGGGCTGAGGCGCATAACCCAGCGCCACCCAATCCGGCACCACGCGGGCGGTGTCCACCAGCGAATGCTCGAACGCGAACGTCTTGCCTTCGGCTTCCAGCGTAATGTGCTCGCCTTCCACGGAAACCAGCTTGCCGCGCAGGCGACGACGACCGTCCAGTGGTGCGTTCAGCAGCAGCTTGATTTCCTGACCGACGACTTTCGCAAACTGCGCTGCGTTGAACAGAGGGCGATCCAGGCCGGGCGAGGACACTTCCAGCACGTAGTTGCCCGGAATCGGATCCTCGACATCCAGCAGCGCGGAAAGCTCACGGCTCGCCGTCTCGCAATCCTCGATGCCGACTTCGCGACGTTCACCGTCCGCGCCAGCCTCATCGGGTTCGCTCTTGTCCAGAAGGTCCAAATAAACCCGAAGGGTACTCTGCCCATGCGACGGGGTGAACTCCACACCGATGCATTCCAGCCGCAAATCGGCCAGAACGTCGTTGAATCGTACCGCCAATGCCTTTGTATCCATGGGTTTGTCTCCCAGACCACCGTCAATCACATCACCAAACTGGGAACCGCAGAAACAAAAAAAGGGCTCCGACGGCCCATTTCCTTACTACGCCGATGTATCTGCTCTACCGCACTCTACCGCGCCCAAAACATCTCGTTCCGGCACTGCGCAACCCTGCGCCCAACAAAAAAGCCTCACAAGGAGGCTTTCTTTGAATCAAGAAAGATCTGGTAGCGGGGGCAGGATTCGAACCTGCGACCTTCGGGTTATGAGCCCGACGAGCTGCCAGACTGCTCCACCCCGCATCAGAGTCCGAGAAGTTTAATCGTATGGCCGGTTTCTTGCAAGCGAATGGCCACAGAAAAAGTCATAAACATGCAATTAAACGGTCGCGACGACGAAGCGGTGGACGATCACAGACCGAACGCGCTGCGGCACCAGCCAAGCAGGGGGCCCCAGAACAGGCCCAGAGCCAGCAACGCCAGTGCGTTCAGCGACAACACGATCCGTAGCGACGCGTCCGGCTTCGCGGCCAGCACGCTGCCTTCGGCCGGTTTGTCGAAATAGACCACCTTGACCACGTGCAGGTAGTAGTAGAGGCCGATGATCGCAAACACTACGCCCACCAGCGACAGCCACAGCATGTCGGCGTGAATCGCCGACTCCAGCACCAGCACCTTGGCCCAGAAGCCGACCAGCGGCGGCACGCCGGCCAGCGAGAACATCGCCAGCATCATCAGGAACGCCAGCCACGGCGACTTCTGGTTCAGCCCCTTTAGATCGGAGATCTCTTCGCACTCGAAGCCCGACCGCGCCAACACCAGAATCACGCCGAATGCCGCCACGCTCATCAGCGCGTAGCAGATCGCATAGAACATCGCCGCCGCATAGCCTTCCGGGCTGGCAGCCGACAGGCCGAGCAGCAGGTAGCCCATGTGCGAGATGGTCGAATAAGCCAGCAGACGCTTCAGATTGGTCTGCACGATCGCGACCAAGTTACCGATCGCCAGCGACAGCACCGCCAACACCGCCAGCATCAGCTGCCACTGGTGTGCCAGGTCGCCCATGCCGGCATCGAGCAGGCGATACGCCATGCCGAACGCCGCCAGCTTGGAACCCGACGCGATAAACGCGGTGACCGGCGTCGGCGCACCCTGATAAACGTCCGGTATCCACATGTGGAACGGCGCGGCGCCCAGCTTGAAGCCGATGCCCACGATCATGAAGATCAACCCGAACAGCAGCAGTTTCGGCGCCGTAGTGTACGAGGTTACGTGATGCAGCTGCGCCAGATCCAGCGTCGGCGTACCGCCCATACCCGACGCACCGTAAACCATCGACATGCCGTAGAGCAGCATGCCCGAGGCCAGCGCACCCAGCACGAAATACTTGATCGCCGCTTCCGACGGCAGCCGGGCGTCGCGGTTCAATGCCACCAGCGCATACGACGACAGCGACAGCAGCTCCAGACCCAAATACACCGTGACGAGACTGCCGGCAGACACCAGCAGCATGATGCCGATCACCGCGAAGATCATCAGCGTATAGAACTCGCCGTTGACCAGCTTGCGATCGATCAGATACGGCCTGGCGTACACGAACACGATGGCCGTGGTGAGCAAGGCGAAGACCTTGAGGATCTCGGCCACGCGATCGCGCACGAACATGCCACCAAACGCGGTGACCGTCTGCGCCGGCTGGCCGGCGATGACCAGATAGATCCCCACGAGCAGCACCGCAATGGAAATCCAGTGCAGCATCGGCCGCTCGGTGGATTTCATGAACGCGTCCAGCAGCAACAGCAAGCACGCGGCCACTACCAGATAGAACTCCGGCAGCATGATCAGGATGTCATTCAAATTCGGCATGTCTTGTCCCGATCAAATCTTGTGAATGGCAAGCTGCTGCACCAGATGCGACACCGAGGTGTCCATCAGGTGGACCAACGGCTGCGGCCAGATACCCAGCGCCAGTACCGCGGCGGCGAAGGCGATCAGCACGAACGTCTCGCGACCGTTGATCTCCTTCATCTCGGCCACGTGCGGATTGGTGATATCGCCCCAGAGCACGCGCTTCACCATCCACAGCGTGTAAGCCGCGCCTATGATCAGCGTGAAGGCGGCGAACAGTGCAATCCAGGGATTGGCGCTGAAGCTGGCCAGGATCACCATGAACTCGCCGACGAAACCGCTGGTGCCGGGCAACCCGCAGTTAGCCATGGCGAACAACACATAGAAAAAGCCGAACCACGGCATCACGTTGATGACGCCGCCGTAGTCCTTGATCTGGCGCGTGTGCAGGCGGTCGTACATCACGCCGATACAGCTGAACATCGCGCCTGATACGAAGCCGTGCGAAATCATCTGGATCATGGCGCCCTGCATGCCCAACTTGGCCATGTCGACGCTGGCCGGATCGCGCACCAGCAGAAAGGCGATGAAAATGCCCAGCGTCACGAAGCCCATATGGGCGATCGACGAATACGCCACCAGCTTCTTCATGTCCTCCTGCACCAGCGCGACATAGCCGATGTAGACGATCGCAACCAGGCTCAGCACGATCACCAGCCAGGCGTAATGCGCGCCGGCATCGGGCGTGATCGGCAGAATGAAGCGCAGGAAACCGTAGGTACCCACCTTCAGCATCACCGCCGCCAGCACCACCGACCCGCCGGTCGGCGCCTCGACGTGCGCGTCGGGCAGCCAGGTGTGCACAGGAACCATCGGCACCTTGATGGCAAAGGCGATCAGGAAAGCAAAGAAGATCCAGGTCTGCTCCTTCATCGTCAGCGGCAGTGCCGCCAGCGTGGCGAGATCGAACGTGCCGGCCTTCTGATACAGGTACAGCAGCGCGATCAGCATGAAGACCGAGCCGAAGAACGTATAGATGAAGAACTTCAGCGTGGCATACACGCGCCGCGGCCCGCCCCAGATGCCGATGAGGATGAACATCGGGATCAGGATCGCCTCGAACAGCGCATAGAACAGCAGCGCGTCGGTCGCGCAGAACACGCCGATCAGTAGGCCTTCCAGCACCAGCATCGCGGCCATGTACTGATGCGGCTTGTCCTGGATGACTTCCCACGCACCGACGATGACCAGGATGCTGACGAAGGTAGTCATCAGAATCAGCGCGACGGAGATGCCGTCCGCCGCCAGGCCGTAATGCACGCCCCACGACGGGATCCACAGATAGTTCTCGACCAGCTGCATACCGCCGGCATCGGGTTGGTACTGCACTAGCAGGAACAGGCTGACCACGAAGGTGAGCACCGCCACGATCAGCGACAGCCAGCGTGCGAGATTGGGCCGCTTCGAGCCGGCCAGCAGCACCGGAATCGCGCCGGCAACAGGTAGCCAGATCAGCAGGCTAAGCAAGTGAGTGAACATGTGTGCCTGCTTCCCTTATTGCCCGGCCACGCCGGAACCGATCAACCAATATCCGCCCAACAAAACGATCAGGCCGAGAATCATGGCGAATGCGTAGTGATACAGATAACCCGACTGCAGACGGCGCACCGTGGCCGCGATGCGGTGAACCACGCTCACCGAGCCGTTGACCATCACGCCGTCGATCAGGCCGGCGTCGGCAACCTTCCAGAAGCCCTGCCCCAGCTTGACGCCGCCGCGAGCGAAAACCGCAAAGTAGACATTGTCGACCCAGTACTTGTTGTCCAGCACGGTCCACAGCGGCTTCAGCGCACTCTTGATCTTGCCGGCCATCGCCGGGTTGAACAGGTAGATGTAGGTCTGGATGGCGAAAGCCAGCAAGACCAGGCCGAACGGACCGAACGGAGTAAACCCGTGCAATGCCATGTCCATGGCGCCGTGAAATTCCTTGCCGACTTCCGCCAGTACGTTATCGGCCTCGTCGATATGGATCGCGCTGCCGAACCAGTTGCCGAACAGCATCGGCCCCACGGTGAAGAAACCGACCAACAATGAGGGAATCGCCAGCAGCACCAGCGGCACCGTCACCACCCAGGGCGATTCGTGCGGCGCATGTTCCAGCACGCCCGACTCATGGTGATCGTGATGATCGTCCAGGTGCGCATGCCCGTGGTGCTCGACCACGGTAAAGCGCTCCTTGCCGTGGAAAGTCAGATACATCTGGCGGAAAGTGTACAGGCCCGTGACCATGGCACCGGCCATCACGCAGAAGTAAGCGTAGCCCGCGCCCCAGCGATGCGACTCGCCGACGGCCTCGATGATCGCGTCCTTCGAGTAAAAACCCGAGAAGAACGGCACGCCGCACAGCGCCAGCGAACCGATCCACATGGTGATCCAGGTGATCGGCATGTACTTGCGCAGGCCGCCCATGTAGCGCATGTCCTGCTCGTGATGCATCGCGATGATCACCGAGCCGGCACCGAGGAACAGCAGCGCCTTGAAGAACGCGTGCGTCATCAGGTGATACACCGCGCCGGTGTAGGCCGACACGCCCAGCGCCACGGTCATGTATCCCAGCTGCGAGAGCGTGGAATACGCGATCACGCGCTTGATGTCGTTCTGCACGATGCCGATCATGCCGGTGAACAATGCCGTGGTCGCACCGATCACCATGATGAAGCTCAGCGCGGTCTGCGACAGCTCGAACAGCGGCGACATGCGCGCCACCATAAAGATACCCGCCGTCACCATCGTCGCCGCGTGGATCAGTGCGGAAATCGGCGTCGGGCCTTCCATCGAGTCGGGCAGCCACACGTGCAGCGGCACCTGGGCCGACTTGCCCATCGCGCCGATGAACAGGCAGATGCACACAACAGTGGCAGCATCCCAGTGCGTGTTCGCGGTGATCTGCAGCGTCTTGCCGACAAGGCTGGGCGCGGCGGCAAAGGCCGTGGTGTAGTCCATCGTGCCGAGGAAATACAGCACGCCGGCGATGCCGAGCAGAAAGCCGAAGTCGCCTACGCGGTTGACCAGGAACGCCTTGAGATTGGCGAAGATCGCGGTCGGCTTCTTGTACCAGAAGCCGATCAGCAGGTACGACACCAGGCCCACTGCTTCCCAGCCGAAGAACAGCTGCATGAAGTTGTTGCTCATCACCAGCATGAACATCGAAAAGGTGAACAGCGAAATATAGGCGAAGAAGCGCTTGTAGCCCGGGTCGTCGCTCATATAGCCAATGGTGTACAGATGCACCAGCAGTGAGACGAAGCTCACCACTACCAGCATCATCGCGGTCAGGCGATCGACCATGAAGCCGACGCTGGCGCTGAAACGGCCGATCTGGAACCAGGTATAGAGATTCTGGTTGTAGACCGGCGCACCGCCGAGGGTGAGCTGATACAGCACGTAGAACGCCAGCGCGCACGAAATGGCGACGCCGAGGATGGTGACGGTATGCGAACCGGCCCGGCCGATGAACTTGCCGAGAAAGCCGGCCAGCAGACACCCGAGCAGGGGCGCCAGCGCAATCGTCAGCAAAATGGAAGTGGAAAGACCCATGTGTTCAGCCCTTCATGCTGTCGATATCGGAAATATTGATCGTGCTGCGATTGCGGAACAGCAGCACCAATATCGCCAGACCGATGGCCGCTTCTGCTGCCGCCACGGTAAGAATGAAGAAGACGAACACCTGACCCGACACATCGCCGAGAAAACGCGAGAACGCCACGAAGTTGGTATTCACTGCCAGCAGCATCAGCTCGATCGACATCAGCAGCACGATGACGTTCTTGCGGTTGATGAACAGGCCGGCGACAGCGATGCAGAACAGAATGGCGCCAAGCACGATGTAGTGCGATAGCGTGATCATGAGCTTGGCTCCTGGGGCGGCACGGGTGTTGGCTGGGCGGGACGCACGGCGTCCATTTTCACGATGCGGACGCGGTCGCGCGGATTGACGCGAACCTGCTCGCTGGCCGACTCGTGCCGGGTGGCATCGACGCGCTGACGCAGCGTCAGTGCCACGGCGGCCACCACGCCCACGGTAAGAATCAACGCCGCCACTTCGAACGGCAGCAGGTATTTGGTGTACAGCGCCTGGCCCAGCCACGCCGTGTTGGACACGCCGGCCACTACCGCCGGATCGGCGCCCATCACCTGTGCGTGCATGGCCTTGACGCCGATCAGACCGAGCATCTCGACCAGCATCGCCGCAGCCACGATCAGGCCCACCGGCAGGAACTTGACGAAGCCCTCGCGCATTTTCTCCTGATCGATGTCCAGCATCATCACCACGAACAGGAACAGCACCATCACCGCGCCGACATAGACGACGATGAGCGCCAGCGCGAGAAATTCGGCATCGGCCAGCATCCACAGGCAGGCCGCGCTGAAAAACGTCAGTACCAGCGACAATACGGCGTGCACGGTGTTCTTCAGCGTGATCACTGCCAGCGCGGCCACTACGGCGATGAAACCGAACAGGTAAAAACAGATGAGTTGCAGCAGTTGGGGATTCATGGGTCGACGG
Source organism: Rhodanobacter sp. K2T2 (assembly GCF_013408815.1). Classification (NCBI taxonomy): domain Bacteria; kingdom Pseudomonadati; phylum Pseudomonadota; class Gammaproteobacteria; order Lysobacterales; family Rhodanobacteraceae; genus Rhodanobacter; species Rhodanobacter sp. K2T2. The sequence goes on from NZ_JACCCA010000011.1 coordinate 88,572, forward strand.
CCTCAGCGATATGCCGCGTCTTGGGTACGATCGGCGGCAATCTGCTTCTCGAAGCGATCGCCGATGGCGAGCAGCTGCAGCTTGTTCACCACGTTCTCGCCGCGATGTTCGAAATGGTATTCGTGGATGCTGGTTTCGACGATCGAGTCCACCGGACAGCTCTCCTCGCAAAAGCCGCAAAAGATGCACTTGAACAGATCGATGTCGTAGCGCGTGGTGCGGCGCTGGCCGTCACTGGCGCGCGGCGCCGAGTCGATGGTGATCGCCAAGGCCGGACACACCGCCTCGCAAAGCTTGCAGGCGATGCAGCGCTCTTCGCCGTTGGCGTAACGGCGCAACGCGTGCAGGCCGCGGAAGCGGTTCGACTTCGGAATGTGCTCCATCGGATAGCGCACGGTGTATTTCGGCTTGAACATGTAACGGATGGTCAAACCCATGCCGCGAAACAGTTCGATCAACAGCAGACTTTTGAAATAGTGGGTAATGCGGGACATGGCTTTCTTCAGACCCCCGTGCCGATGGTGACCCAGCCGAAATATTTCAGGCAGCCGGCCACAAGAACCCACACGATGGCGATGGGAATGAATACCTTCCAGCCCAGCCGCATGATCTGGTCATAGCGGTAGCGCGGGAAGCTGGCGCGGAACCAGAGGAACAGGAACGAAAACAGGAAAGCCTTGATCAGCAACCACGGGAAACCGGCGTGCCCGATAAAGCCCCATGATGAAGGAAACGGCGACAGCCATCCGCCCATGAACAGGACCGCGGAGAGAAAGCTCACCAGGATCATGTTGGCGTATTCGGCGAGGAAGAAAATCGCGAACGCCGAGCCGGAATATTCCACATGGAAACCCGCGACGATTTCCGACTCGCCCTCGGCCACGTCGAACGGTGCGCGGTTGGTTTCGGCCACGCCGGAGATGAAATAGATCACGAACACCGGCAGCAGCGGCAGCCAGAACCAGTCGAGCAGACCCTTGTGGCCGGCCTGCGCGTTGACGATATCGGTGAGGTTGAGGCTGCCGGCCAGCACCAGCACGCAGACCAGGCACAGGCCCATCGCCAGCTCGTACGAAATCACCTGAGCCGCCGAGCGCATCGCGCCGAGCAGCGCATAGCGCGAGTTGGACGCCCAGCCGGCGAGAATGATGCCGTACACGCCGAGCGAGGTCATCGCCAGCAGGTACAGCACGCCGGCGTTCGCGTTCGACAGTACCATCTTGCCGCTGAAGGGAATCACCGCCCAGGCCGCGAGCGCCGGCACCAGGGTCAGCATCGGCGCCAGGTAGTAAAGAAAGCGATTGGCCGTGGTCGGCAAAATCACTTCCTTAATCAGCAGCTTGACCACATCGGCGAAGGCCTGCAGCAGGCCGAGCGGACCGATCTTGTTCGGCCCCATGCGCACGTGCATCCAGCCGATGACCTTGCGCTCCCAGTACACGAACATCGCCACGGCGAGGATCAGCGGGATCGTGATGCACAGGATGTAGACGATCGGCCACACGAGATGATTGATGAGTTGATCAACCATGATGCTTATGCCTTGCTCAAAGTAATGGCGGCGCCGTAAGGCGGCAGTGCGGCAGTGATGTCGTGCCCGGCTTCGATCCAGACAGTGCCATCGGGAACGGCCTGATCGATCGTCAACGCCAGGGTCGCGTCGGCCACGCGAACCTGCTCGCCGCCGGTCAGACCCAGACGCTTCACCTCATCCGCATTCACGCGTACCGCAGGCGCGCGATTGAGAGGATGCGCCTGCAGCGCGGTCGCACGGCGCAGCACGGCGTCGGTGCGATAGATCGGCAGTGTGGCCAGACGAACCAGACCGGAGACATCCTGACGCTTGGCCAACGCATGGGTGACTGTTGTCGGCCGCTCGCCGATGCCGTCGCGCAGACCGGCAAGATCGTCGAATTCGAAGCCGGCCAGCTGCAGCGAACCGCCCAGCGCACGCAGCACCTTCCAGCCCGCACGGGTCTGTCCGGGGGCTTTGGCACCGGCAGCGACGCTCTGTGCCAGTCCGTCGACGTTGACCAGGGTCGCGTCGATTTCTGGCAGTAGCGCGATCGGCAGAATCACGTCCGCGACTTCACGCAAGGCGGTGCTGGCGTAGGCACTGAAAGCAACGACCTGCTCGGCCGCGCGCAGCGCTTTCAGCGCCGCAGCGCCGTCGGCAAAATCGTGCGGCGGCTCGACGCCGTACAGCACGTAGCTCTTGCGCGCTTGCGCCAGCATGGCCTGCGCATCGAGGCCGCCGTTGCCCGGCAGCACGCCGAGCTTGGCCAGACCGACCGCGTTGGCACCGACCGGCAATTCGTTGTAACCGGCACCGGTCGCTTCGGCGATGAAGCGAGCAATCGCACGCAGCCACGAAGCCTGCGGATGCGTCACCGCGGCTTCGCCGAGGATGATGACAGCGCTGCCGGATTTCAGCGCGCCGATGACTTCTCTGTCGCCATCGTCGCCCTGCGCGCCGTCGATCGCGTCGGCCAGCGCCGATGGCGCCGAAGCGCCGGCACTAACGGCCGCTTTGGCCACTGCCAGCAGGGCGTCGACCATGGCATGCGGCGCCACGATGGCCTGACCCGCCAGCGGGTAGTTGAAGGCGAACTGCGCCGGGTTGACCAGGTAGACCTTGGCGCCCTTCTTGGTCGCCTGGTGCAGCCGGTGATTGACCAGCGGCATCTCGTGACGCAGATCGGAACCGACGATGAGCGCCGCCTTGACCTTGTCGATCTCGGCCACCGGCAAACCGAACGTCGTGGCGACCGCGTTGTCGGCAAAGTCGAGCTGCCGCAGGCGGTGATCGACGTGCGCGCTGCCCAGACCGCGAGCCAGACGCATCAGCAGATCGCCCTCCTCGTTCGAGGTCGCGGGGTGAACGAGAACGCCCAGTTCGCTGCCCGACTCTTTCTTCAAGGCTTCGCCGGCCGCCTTCAGTGCGTCTTCCCAGGTCGTAACCTGCCACTGGCCGTTGCGCTTCACTTCCGGTGCGCTGATGCGATCGGGGGCGTACATGCCCTGATAGCTGTAGCGATCGCGGTCGGACAGCCAGCACTCGTTGACCGCTTCGTTGTCACGCGGCACCGTGCGCAGCACATCGCCGCGGCGCGTATGCAGCCACAGGTTGGAGCCCAATGCGTCGTGATAGGCGATCGACGGCTTGGCGATCAGCTCCCAGGCGCGCGCCTGGAACTGATACGGCTTGTTGGTCAATGCGCCGACCGGACACACGTCGATGATGTTGCCGGAAAGCTCGGTTTCCAGCGTCTTGCCGATATAGGTACCGATCTGCAGATTTTCACCGCGGCTCATGCCGCCGAGCTCGTAGGTACCGGCAATTTCGCTGGTGAAGCGCACGCAGCGCGTGCACTGGATGCAGCGGGTCATTTCGGTGGCGACCAGCGGACCGAGGTTCTCGTCGGTGATCGTGCGCTTGCGCTCGGTGTAGCGCGACACGCTGCGGCCGTAGCCCAGCGCCACGTCCTGCAGCTCGCACTCGCCGCCCTGATCGCAGATCGGGCAGTCCAGCGGATGGTTGATCAGCAGAAACTCCATCACGTCTTTCTGGAATTTCAGCGCCTTGTCCGAACGCGTAGTGACCTTCATGCCCTCGGCCACCGGCGTGGCGCAGGCCGGCTGCGGCTTGGGCATCATCTTGCCGCCCATCTCCACGTCGACCAGGCACATGCGGCAGTTGGCGGCGATCGGCAGCTTGCGGTGATAGCAGAAGCGTGGAATGGCGACGCCAATGGCGTCGGCCGCTTCGATGATCATCGCGCCCTTGCGGATCTGGGTCGGCTTGCCGTCGACCTCGATATTCAGCAGGTCGGGCGCGGCATGGCTAACGGGCTGCGCGCTCATGCGGCCACCCCGCGGCTGGCTTCGGCCATCTGGTCTTCAGTCATCGAACGACCGTGCTCCACGTAATATTCGAATTCATGCCAGAAACGGTTGAGGAAACCCTGTACCGGCCACGCGGCCGCCTCACCGAAGGCGCAGATGGTGTGACCTTCGATCTGACCGGCGACGGCCTTGAGGCGATGCAAGTCGTCCGGTACGCCCTTGCCCTCGACGATGCGCGACAGCACGCGGTACATCCAGCCGGTGCCCTCGCGGCATGGCGTGCACTGGCCGCAGGATTCGGCGAAGTAGAAGCGCGAAATGCGGTGGCAGACCTTCACCATGCAGGCGGTGTCGTCCATCACGATGACCGCGCCCGAACCCAGACCGGAACCGGCCTTTTGCAGACAGTCGAAGTCCATCGTCATGTCCATCATGATCTCGGCCGGCAGCACCTTCATCGAGGCACCGCCGGGGATCACGGCCTTCAGCGTACGACCCGGCCGCAGACCGCCGGCCATGTCGAGCAGGTCCTTGAACGGGGTGCCCAGGGCGATTTCGAAGTTGCCGGGCTTGGCCACGTGGCCCGATACCGAGAAAACTTTCGGGCCGCCATTGTTCGGCTTGCCGATATTGAGGAACCAGTCCGCGCCGTTACGCATGATCGCCGGGATCGAAGCGTAGGTTTCGGTGTTGTTGATCGTCGTCGGCTTGCCGTACAGCCCAAAGTTGGCCGGGAACGGCGGCTTGAAGCGCGGCTGCCCTTTCTTGCCTTCGAGCGACTCCATCAGCGCGGTTTCTTCACCGCAGATGTACGCGCCGGCGCCGAGCGCGGCATAAATGTCCACGTCCACACCGCTGCCCAGAATGTCCTTGCCCAGCAGGCCGGCGGCATAGGCTTCTTTCAACGCCTCTTCGAAATGCTCGAACGGCTCGTGATGAAATTCGCCGCGCAGATAGTTGTACGCCACCGTGGCACCGGTGCAGTAGCAGCCGATGGCCAGACCTTCGATGACTGCGTGCGGGTTGTAGCGCAGGATATCGCGATCGTGCGAGGTGCCCGGCTCCGACTCGTCGGAATTGCACAGCATGTATTTCTGCATCGTGCCTTTCGGCATGAACGACCATTTCAGCCCGGTCGGAAAGCCGGCGCCGCCGCGACCGCGCAGCGCGCTTTTCTTGACCTCTTCGATCAACGTCGCCGGATCGGGCTTTTCGGCGAGAATTTTCCGCCACGCCTTGTAGCCGTCTATTTGCTCGTAGCTGTCCATCGCCCACGGCTTGTCGAAATGCAGCGTGGTCAGGACGACCTGATGATCTTTCGGTGCGGGTCCGACTGCCATGATCTACTCCAACCCGTCCAGAATTTTGTCGAGCTGCTGGATATCCAGATGCTCGTGGTAATGGCCGTTGACGGTCATCGCCGGTGCGCGCACGCAGGCCGCGATGCACTCTTCTTCTTTCTTCAGATACACGCGGCCGTCGGCAGTGCTTTCGCCCAGCTTTACGCCGAGCTTCTTTTCGCAGTGACGCACAAGGTCGTCCGCGCCGTTGAGCCAGCATGAGATGTTGGTGCAGATCGCCACATTGTTGCGGCCGACCGGTTTGGTTTCCAGCATCGAGTAGAAGCTGGCCACCTCGTACGCCCAGACCGTGGGCAGATCGAGGTACTTCGCCACTGCGGCGATCAGGTCGTCGCTGAGAAAGCCCTGGTTCTGCTCCTGCGCCGCGAACAGCGACTGGATCAGCGCCGAGCGCTTGCGGTCGGGTGGAAACTTGGCGACCCAGGCGTCGATGTGATGACGCGTGTGCTCGCTGAGCACGACCAGCGGGTCGACGTTCTTGACCTGGTCAAAATGTCCGGTGACTTTCATAGATGCTTTCCTTCGGACTCAGCGGTCGACTTCGCCGAACACGAGATCGTAGGTGCCAATCATGGCCACCACGTCGGCGAGCATGTGGCCGCGCACGATGGTGTCCATGGACGAGAGATGGGCGAAGCCCGGTGCGCGCAGATGCACGCGGAAAGGCTTGTTGGCGCCATCGGAAACCAGGTAGCAGCCGAACTCGCCCTTGGGCGCTTCCACGGCGCAGTAGGTTTCGCCGGCCGGCACGCAGTAGCCTTCGGTGAACAGTTTGAAGTGATGGATCATGGCTTCCATGTCCTCCTTCATTTCAAAGCGCGTGGGCGGCGCGACCTTGAAATTTTTCACCATCACCGGACCCGGATTCGCCTTCAGCCATTTCACGCACTGCTGGATGATGCGATTGGACTGGCGCATTTCTTCCACGCGCACCAGATAGCGGTCGTAGCAGTCACCGTTTACGCCAACCGGAATGTCGAAATCCACGTCGGCGTATTTCGCATAGGGCTGCTTCTTGCGCAGATCCCATTCCACGCCCGATCCGCGCAGCATCGCGCCGGTCATGCCCCACTGTTGGGCCAGCTCCGGGCTGATCACGCCGATACCGACGGTGCGCTGTTTCCAGATGCGGTTGCCGGTGAGCAGCTCTTCGTACTCGTCGACCTTGCTTGGGAAATCGTTGGTGAACGCCTCGAGGTAGTCGAGCATCGAGCCTTCGCGCCAGCTGTTGATACGCTTGAGGTCGTTACCCTTGTGCCACGGGGACTCACGGTACTGCGGCATCTGCGCCGGCAGGTCGCGATACACGCCGCCAGGCCGGTAATACGTCGCGTGCATGCGAGCGCCGGAAACGGCTTCGTAGCAGTCCATCAGCTCTTCGCGCTCGCGGAAGGCGTACAGGAATACCGCCATCGCACCGAGATCCAGCGCGTTCGAGCCCACCCACATCAGGTGGTTCAGGATGCGGGTGATCTCGTCGAACATGGTGCGGATGTACTGCGCACGCTCCGGCGCCTCGATACCCAGCAGGGTTTCGATGGCGCGCACGTAGGCGTGCTCGTTGCACATCATCGAGACGTAATCGAGCCGATCCATGTAGCCGATGGACTGGTTGAACGGCTTGGACTCGGCCAGCTTTTCGGTACCACGGTGCAGCAGGCCGATATGCGGATCGGCACGGACGATGGTTTCGCCGTCCATTTCCATGATCAGACGCAGCACGCCGTGCGCCGCAGGATGCTGCGGGCCGAAGTTCATCGTGTAGTTGCGAATCTCTTGCACGATCAGTTCCTCTGCCAGTCGTCGGCGGCTTCGGCTTCGGCCTGCATCAGGTCGGCGTCGTTGCGGATGGTGCGCGGTACCAGCACGCGCGGCTCGATCGACACCGGCTCGTAGATCACGCGCTTCTGCTCGGGGTCGTAGCGCACTTCGACGTTGCCGATCAGCGGAAAATCCTTGCGGAACGGATGCCCCACAAAACCGTAGTCGGTGAGAATGCGGCGCAGGTCCGGGTGACCGTCGAAAATAATGCCGTACAAGTCGAACGCCTCGCGCTCGAACCAGTTCACGCCCGGCCAGATGAGAGTGAGCGACGGCACCACCGGCAGCGTGTCGTCGTCGCAGAAAACGCGCAGACGCAGGCGGCAGTTGTGCACGATCGATAGCAGATGCACGACCGAAGCAAAGCGGCGCGGCTTGTCCTCGTTGAGCGGTCGGCTGGCCCAGTCGAAACGGCCCATCGCCTGGCCTTCCACGCCGCGCGAAAAGCCAGTGCTGGAAACCGAGTCGGTATCCCATTCGACCTGGCTGTAGCCGAGGTAGTCGATACCGCACAGATCCACCAGTTCGCTGAACTGGAATGCCGACTCATCGCGCAAAGCGGTGGCGACCACGATGAGATCGGCGGCGGACAGTTCGGCGGTGGTCTCGTTGCGGACCTTGCTGATAGTGAGCGTTTCGCCGAATCGCGCGGCGAGACGGTCGGCCAGCGCGTTCGAATGTGGGTCGGACATGAAGAGCCTCTTACGAACGCGCGATGGTGCTGGTACGACGAATTTTTTTCTGCAACTGCAGAATGCCGTGGATCAACGCCTCGGCCGTCGGCGGGCAGCCCGGCACGTAGATATCGACCGGCACGATGCGGTCGCAGCCGCGCACCACCGAGTACGAGTAGTGGTAGTAGCCGCCGCCGTTGGCGCAGCTGCCCATCGAGATCACCCACTTCGGCTCCGGCATCTGGTCGTAGACCTTGCGCAGCGCGGGAGCCATCTTGTTGACCAGGGTGCCGGCCACGATCATCACGTCGGACTGGCGCGGGCTGGGGCGAAAAATCACGCCGTAGCGATCCAGGTCCAGACGCGCCGCACCGGCGTGCATCATCTCCACTGCGCAGCAAGCCAGACCGAAGGTCATCGGCCACATGGAGCCGGTGCGCGCCCAGTTCATCAACGCGTCGACGCTGGTGGTGGCGAAGCCGCGCTGGACGATCGGGTTGTCGCCGGCCGGCCGCAGAATATCGTCGACCAGATTCAGCGGCTCCGGGTTGTGCATCACCCGGCTTATGGAATTGCTCATTCCCATTCCAGTGCCCCTTTCTTCCAGACGTAAGCGAAACCGATTACCAGCAGCAGCAGGAACAACGCCATCTCGATCAGCGCCACGGCGCCGATCTTCTGGAACACCACCGCCCACGGAAACAGGAAGGCGATTTCCAGATCGAAAATGATGAAGAGGATGGCCAGCAGGTAATAGCGCACGTCGAACTGCATGCGGGCGTCTTCGAACGCCTCGAAGCCGCACTCGTACGGCGCCAGCTTTTCGGCACCCGGGCGGCTGGGGCCGGCCAGCAGGCCAATGGCGAGAAGCGCCAGGCCCAGACCGATCGCCACGGCGATGAACAACAGAACGGGCCAATATTCGGCAATCACGATGCAACTACCTCCGCGCCGTGCGGCGCATCAGTGACCGCGGGGAAACGGTCTGGCGGCTTTTGGTTCGTCGGGCCGGAGCAGCGGGGAGCTGATCGACCACACTTGCAGGCGCGAGGCCCGAAGCATGTGACGTTTCGCGAAGAACGGGTCCGCGAACTTGGTTATTGTACCAGCGCGTACGGGTACTACGACAAGCACTAATGACCGCAATGTGCGGTTTGACCGCAGATCGCGACGGCGCGGTTACATGGTATGCGTGGGACGATCCGAGCTCAGCGTGCCGGCAAGAATATTCTCGATGCGGCTGCGCGCCGCCTCGGCGTCACCCGATTCGTTGAAGTGCACACCGATGCCGGCCGTGCGGTTACCCTGCGCGCCCAGCGGACTGATCCATACCACTTTGCCGACCACCGACAGACGCTCGGTTTCCTCGGCCAGCGTGACCAGCAGAACCACCTCGTCGCCCAAGGCATATTGTTGCGCTGTCGGCGCAAACAGTCCGCCGTTCTTGAGGAACGGCATATAGGCGTTGTAAAGCGACGGAGCATCTTTGATTTTCAGCGAGATGATGCCCTGTCGGACAGCGGCCACCACGGGTTTCATACTTGACTCCTGCCGGCCGAACGCATCGACCGATCCATGCTTCGATCATAAAGGCTGCGCTGGCATCGCACCACCGCGGCGGCGGCATCGGGCGCAACCGCGCGATGCGTTTTGCGCAGACGCATGGCGTCGATGGCGTACTCAGGCGCCGAGCTGCCGGCCGTCCAGCAGGGACTGGCGCTCGCCGGACAGCCGACTCCAAGACGGCGGCGGCAGCCAGCCGGCCACCCACGCTGGCACCGAGAAGCCCGGCATCGGGCGCGAAATGGAAAACCCCTGCAGCTGATGGCAGCCCAGCGACGCCAGCACGTCCCCCTCTTCCGGCGACTCCACGCCTTCGGCGATCACCGACTTGGCCAGCATGCGGGCCGTGGTGATCACACCGGCAGCGATGGCCATATTGCGATCGTCGCCGAGGATGTCCCGCACAAAACGCTGGTCGAGCTTGATATGTTCGATATCGAGCTGCTGGATATGGCTCAGCGACGCGCTGCCGGTGCCGAAATCGTCCAGGCCCACGCGAATGCCGCGGCGACGGCACTCCTCGATCACCACGGCGGCCTGCACATGATCCATGCTCGGACCGGTTTCGGTGATTTCGATGCAGAAGCCGACGTCCATCACTTCGGGATAAGCGTCCAACGCCACATCGATGTCGCTGAAGAACGCCGGATGCAGCAGGTGCCGCGTGCTGATGTTCACCGACACCGGAATCGACGCGCCCTGCTGCAGCCATTCCCGGCAATGCTTGAAAGCTTCGCCCAACACGAAGCGACCGATTGGCCGCGCCAGCTGCGGATCATCCAGTACGTGAGTGAAGTTGGCTGGCTCGATCAGACCCAGTTCGTCGTCATGCAGACGGATGAGCGCCTCCATGCTGGCCACACCTTGCGGCCCCGCAAGACCGTCAACATAGACGATCGGCTGAAACAGTAGCCGCAATCTCGACTGCACCAGCGCCTGGGCGACGCGCTCGCGCATGGCCTGCAGACGCAGTTGCTCCTGCTCCATCTGCGGCTCGTAGAAGGCGCCGCGATCCTTGCCCTGCTGTTTAGCCGCGTACATGGCCAGATCGGCATGGCGTACCAACCCTTCGGCATCGGCGGAATCGAGCGGAAACAGCGTCCAACCGATGCTGGCCGACAGGTGCAGCTGCTCGCCACTGCAATGAAACGGCAGCCGCAGCGCCTGCAGGATGCAGCGACTGATCGCGTCGAGCTGCTCCTTGCTGTCCAGGCCGGGGATCATCAGCGCAAACTCGTCGCCACCGAACCGGGCCAGCACGTCGACCGTGCGCAGCAGGCTGCGCACCCGCACAGAAGCTTCCACCAGCACCTGATCGCCGCCGCCGTGTCCGATCGTGTCGTTGACACTCTTGAAGCGATCCAGATCCAGCACGCCTATGGCCAACAGCGAGGCATGCTGTCGCGTGCCGGCCCGCGCTTTTTCAAGCAGATCGAACAGCAGGCGCCGATTGGGCAGCCCGGTGACCACGTCGTAGAACGCCAGGCGGTGGACGCTGGCCTGCTGCGTTTTCTGCGACGTGATATCGCGCTGATTCCAGATGCGTCCGTGGCGGATGCCGTCAATATAGATAGGCGTGAAGTCGCGCAGCAAGATGCGCCCGTCGCGCATGTGGACTTCCTCATCCTTGATGGCCTCGCCTCGGCGCAGGATTTCCCGAAGCCGCAGAAATTCCGCGTCGGGATCGCGGTAGGCATGCGTGAGCCGATCGAAGATCACGCTCGATGCCCGGTTCTCCAATTCGGCCGGTGTCTGCTCGAAGCCGTACAGCTCGCAGAATGCCTTGTTGGCGAACATCACCCGCCCTTCCTCGGAGATCACCAGAATGCCCGAGTGCTGATGCGAAAGAATCGTGCGGAAATGCTGCAGGTTGAAGCGCAGCTCCCGCTCGGCCGCAAGACGGGCCGCGCGTGCGCGCTGAAATTGGATACCCAGGCCGAGTTCGATCCCCATTTCCGAGAACACCTGGATCTCGATCGCGTTGAACGCATCGGCCTCGGCGGTGCCGATGACAAACACACCGACCGCAACCTCATCGATCCGCAGCGGCAATGCCAGCAGCGCGCGCAGCGGCATCGCGGGATCGTCCGTCGGGCGCTCGTCGAGTCCGCAAGAAGAGAGGTACCTGACCTGCGGCTCTCCGGCCTGCAGCGTCAGCCGAGCTATTTCCGCGGCAAAGCCTTCAACCAGCACCGTGCTACCGCTGCCTGCCTCGTTGTCGTGGCTGAAGCCATGACGTGCCCGCCACTGGATGCCGGGTTCGATCGGGTCCGGCGACAATCCGATCCATGCCAGGGCGTAATCGCCGACGTGTCGGGCAACATGGCAGGCATCGGCCAGCAGTTGCGGTTCCTCCCCGCTTCGCGAGACCACCTTGATCATTTCGCTGAGCAGCCGCAGCGCCTGCCGCTGGCGCGCTTCCTCGCGCAGCGACTGCAGCAGGCGCATTCGCTGCTGATAGGCCTCGAGCCCCAGGCCGATACTCCACGCCGCCTGCTGCAACAGCTCGATCATCGCCGTCGAGAAAAAATCGACATCGGAGGAACGTATTACCAGACCGGCCTGCACTTCGCCGAAAGTCAGCACCGGCACCGCGATCGACGAAGTGACGCCGTGGCGCCTGAAGGCCATGCGAAAACTCTCCATGCCCGACAGGTGCGCGATATCGGCCTCCAGCTGCGGCGTGCCCTCCCAGAATGAGGGCGTCGCCACGGCGAACGGCAGCCGCTCGGGATAAATATCTTCCATTCCCGCCGGAACGCGCGCCGGTGCGATGCGCCGAAACCATCCAATGGCGCGATCCACCTCGCCAACCATCACCAGACGCGCGCCGATGCGCTGCTCCAGCACCTCGATCACCGCTTCGTAGAGCACGGCAGGATCGAGCGAGCGCAGCAGTAATTGACCGAGATCGGAAAGCACCGCGTACCGGCTTTCGCTGGATACGTTCCGAGGTTTCAGCCCGGGGTCAACCCGTCGTGGATTCTGATCCGAAGTACGCATGCAGGTAGCCAGCCGGTAAACGGAGTCCGTCCACCTGCCGTCCGCCCGGAGGCAAACAGGTCGGCGGCGTTCTTGTCGGTCCAGACAACGCCACCAGCAGCTTTGCACTGGTCCCTAACATCGGCGTGGTCGTTCCCCCTGCGGCGAAGCTAGCGCTGTCGCTCAACCGATGCAAGGGCCGCACCGATCTCTCAGATTTCGCACCAGCCCCAGCGATCGAAGATCCACAGCGAGGGGAGCGCGCACGCCAGTCGGGCGAAACGCGGTCCGCCCGCGGCTGCATCCGGTAACTCAAGACGATACCTGCCCTCACCGTCGCGCTGCAGCGGCGCCCGCGACCACGGCCAGGTCTGCACGGACGACCGATCGACCACGCTCAGGCGCAGCAGCGGCCGCAACCACGCCGGCGGCCGCCAGGGGAGCGCATCGCGTGGCGTCGGCGACGCCGGCAAAACCTGCGTATAGCGTTCGACACGGCCGGCAAGCCGGCGCATGCGACTGCCGCTCAAAGCCATCTGGCTATGATGTGCGTTCAGCGCCTGCAGCTTGGTGGCCGACTGTTCGGGCGTTCCGATCATGTCGACAAAGCGCTCGTGTGCGCTATGTCCGTGGATGAGATAAGCCAGCTGCAGCGGCGCATCCGACAGCGATGCCAAAGCCAGCCGGGTCAGCACATAAGCGGAGCCGTGGTCTGGATGACGGTCATCCATCGACGGCATGGCGACGATGTTGGGACAAAACGCACGGATGGCCGCGGCCAGCTCCTCCACGGCACGCGAACCGGAGTGCAGCAGAACATCGGTCACGCCCATGTCCGGCCATTCCAGCGTTTGCAGCGCGGCCGATGGAACAGCCAGCTGTTGCAGCGCCTGACGCAATTCAATGTGGCGACGCTGCCCCCAGCGCTGCCGGTCGGCCGCGCCGATCCACAGTCGCCGCTCGAGCCAGCGCTGCGGCCAGGGATTGTTCTCGCCCGCGGTCAGCAGCACCAGCTTCACCTCACCGCCGGCGGCGCGGACGCGCTGGATCAGCACGCCGTTGGCGATCGTCTCGTCATCCGGATGCGGCGCGATCACCAGCAGACGAGTCTGCGCGGAAAAGGCCGGCAGCTTCAGCGTGGAAGACGATGGGCGCACGCTGACGGCCGCGGCCGTCAACGCCATTGCGCCAGCAGTTCCAGCAGCAGCAGGTCGGCGCGCAGCGGACCGCGCAGACTTTCCCGCGTGCGATTGACCGCGTTGTACCACTGGTCGAGCGTCTCGGCGTTCAACGCGCTGGCAAGCGGGCCGGGTTTATCCGTGACCTTGGACCGGATTTCATCGGCCGCGGCCTGCGCGGCGAACCACAGGCGCTGGGCCGGCTCGTTATCCAGCCAGCGCTTGACCACTTCCATCGGCTGACCGCGACCGGCCGCCAGCGCGGCCAGATCCTTGCGCACTTCGAGCCGGCGATCGAGCGCGCCTTCCTGCGCCCATGCGCTGGCAAGGCCTGGATTGCCACCCGCAGCCGCCAGCGCGCCGGCCGCGTCACGCACGCCCTGTGCCTGCAGCCACGCCAGCGCCTCGGCAGCGTCGGGCAGATGAAACTCGATGCGCTGGCAGCGGCTGCGGATGGTCTGCGGCAAACGCCATGGCGCATCCGCCATCAGGATCAGCATGGTCTGCGGCGAGGGCTCTTCCAGCGTTTTCAGCAGCGCATTGCCGGCGGCCGGGTTCATCGCGTCAGCTGGATCGATCAGCGCCACCTGCCAGCCGCCGAACTGGCTGCTCATGGCCAGCCGGGCGGACAGATCGCGGATCTGGTCGACCACGATTTCGCTGCGCTGCACGCCGTCTTTGCGCAGACCGAAGCTCAGCTCGATCAGATCCGGATGACTGCCCGCCGCCAGCAGCAGGCAGCGACGGCAGTGCCCGCAGGCGTCGCCATCGACCGGCTGCTCGCACAACAGCCCGTTGACGAAACGCTGCACGAACTCGCGCTTGCCCAGACCTGCAGCGCCGCAGACCAGCAGCGCATGCGGCAGCGCATCGCGCTGACGGCGCGACTGCAGGCGCGACCAGTGCTCGGCATGCCAGGGCAAGGCGCTCATGACGGCCGACCTGCAAATAATTCGGCGATGGCCTGAGTAGCCGCTCTCAGCACGTCGGCCGGCGACTGGCTGGCATCGAGCACGCGAAAGCGATCCGGCTCGGCCGCCGCGCGCTCCCGATAGGTCGAGCGAATGCGTTCGAAAAACGCATCCGCCTCGACCTCGATGCGATCCGCCTCACCGCGACCGGCGGCGCGGGCGCGGCCGGTCGCCACGGGCAGATCGAGCAGCAGCGTCAGATCGGGCTTGAGCCCGGCGCAGGCCCAGCGCTCCAGCTCGGCGATGCGCTCGACCGGCTGGCCGCGCCCACCGCCCTGATACGCGTAACTGGCATCGGCAAATCGATCGCACAGCACCCACTGCCCGGTATCGAGCGCAGGGGCAATCACCTCGCGCACCAGCTGCGCGCGTGAGGCGAACATCAGCAGCAGTTCCGCTTCGGCGGTCAGGCCACGCTGCGCGGGATCGAGCACGATGGCACGTGCAGCCTCGCCCAGTTGCGTACCGCCGGGTTCGCGCGTCTGCACCAGGGTGAAACCATGCTGCTCGATGGTCGCGCGCAGCCCGGTCAGCAAGGTGCTTTTACCCGCGCCCTCGCCGCCTTCGAGGCTGATGAATTTTCCACGCGTTGTGGCCTGCGCTATAGCACTCACTGGCAATGCTTCCGCTGGTAGCAGTCGACATTGCGATTGTGCGCTTCGAGCGTGCTGGCGAATATGTGCCCGCCGTCGCCGCGAGCGACAAAATACAGGTCGTTACCCGCGGCCGGATGCAGCGCCGCTTCCAGTGCAGGCTTGCCTGGCAGGGCGATCGGCGTCGGTGGCAAGCCGGCGCGGGTATACGTGTTGTACGGCGTATCGGTAGTCAGATCGCTCTTGTGAATATTGCCGGTGTACTGCGCGCCCATGCCGTAGATCACGCTGGGATCGGTCTGCAGCATCATGTGGCTTTCCAGCCGCCGCACGAATACGCCGGCGATGCGCGGACGCTCGTCGGCGCGGCCAGTTTCTTTCTCCACGATCGAGGCCAGAATCAGTGCATCGTACGGCGTGGCCAGCGGCAGATCCTTGTCGCGCAGCGGCCATAGCGCATCGAGCATCTTGCTCATCGCGCCGTGCGCCCGCTTGAGAATATCCAGATCGCTGTCACCTTTCACGTAGGCATAGGTCTCCGGCAGAAAGCAGCCCTCGGGGGCTTCGCCGGCAGCACCGATTTTCTGCATCACGGTGGCGTCGTCCAGCCCCACGCTGTCGTGCCTGAGCTTGTCGGCATGGACCAGCGCCTGACGCAGCTCGGCAAAGGTCCAGCCGTCGACGATAGTGAAATTGCGCTGCAGCACCTTGCCGGCGGCCATGTTGGCCAGCAGCTGGCGCGGCGTCATGCCGGCATCGATGGCATATTCACCGGCATGCAGCTTGCCCGCCACGCGCATCTGCTCGGCCAGCAGACGCCAATAAAGTCCGTTGGCATCGCTCACGCCGCGCTGCTGCAGGTCCGTCACGATATTCCGGAAACCCGTGCCGCGCGCAATATCGATGCTTTCGCCCGGCGCCGCGACATGCAGCGGCGCGCTGGTAAAGCGGTTGTAATCGTAGGCGCCGTAGGCCACCCCGCCGACGATGATCAGCAGCACGATCGTCCACAGCGACTTCGCCAACGCGCCGCCTTTTATCGTTCTGCGGCTCATCCTGCCTGCTCCATCGAAAACCCCAGTGTGTGCCAATGCTGCTGAACTTTGCGGGTGATGGTACCCGGCGCATACACACGATCGCCGAGCAAGCTTACCGGCACGATGCCCCGCACGCTGGAGGTCAGAAAGATTTCCTCGGCCATCCGCAGCGCATCCAGCGAAATATCGCCGATTTGCGCCTGCGGAAATGCCTGCAACACCTCGGCGCGCGCCACGCCGGCGACGCCGCAGCGATCCACCGACGGCGTTAGCAGCGCACCGTCGATGACGGCAAAAACGTTGGCCATGGTGGCGCAGACGACACGGTCGTCGCTGTCGCAGAGCAAGCCCTCGGCAACCGCCGGCTCGTTCCACTCGGCGCGCGCCAGCACCTGCTCCAACCGATTGAGATGCTTGATGCCGGCAAGCGCGGGTTGCGCTGCCATTCGCAGCTCGCACAGACGAACGCACACGCCATCCGCATAATTTTCCGATGGCACGACGGGCGCCGCGAAAGCTGCCACGATGCGGGTCATCGACGGCCGCGCCGGGGGTGCGTAGCCGCGCTCGCCTACGCCGCGGGTCAACGTGATGCGCACGACGGCGTGCGGCAGATCACGACGGACAGCACTCGCTTCTTCCCAGAGCTGTCCGGGGTCGGGTGCCGGCATGCGCAGACGTCGGCAGCTCTCGTCGAGCCGCCGCATATGCCGCTGCCACAGCGGCGCTTTTGCGCCGACGAAGCGGATGCTTTCGAACAGCCCGTCGCCGTAGGCCAGCCCGCGATCCATGGGAGAAATCGCGCGCTCGGACGAGCCGTTGATCAGCGTGGCCACGGCCATCAATCCGGCACTCCGAGTGCTCGCAGCAGTCCGCGGGCCTTGGCGCGAGTTTCATCGAGTTCGAGCACAGCCATCGAATCGGCCACGATGCCGGCGCCGGCGCGCAGGCTGACCTCGGCGCCCGACAGCGTCAGCGTGCGGATCAGGATGTTCAGATCGAGGTCGCCGTTGCGATCGAGATAGCCCAGTGCGCCGGTATAGGCGCCGCGCGGAGCGTCTTCCAGTTCGGCGATGATTTCCATGCAGCGCACCTTCGGGCAACCGGTGATGGTGCCGCCCGGAAACGTGGCGGCGATGACTCCGCCGGGCGTGACATCGGCGCGCAGTCGGCCTCTAACATTGGAGACGATGTGGTGAACGTGGGCATAACTCTCTACCGCCATCAGCTCGTCGACCTCGACCGTGCCGGGCACGCAAACGCGGCCCAGATCGTTACGCTCCAGATCGATCAGCATCACATGCTCGGCGCGTTCTTTCGAATGGGCGGTGAGTTCGCGAATGCGCTCCCCATCATCATCGCCCGGCAGGCGTGCGCGCGTGCCCGCGATCGGTCGGGTCTGCGCCAGACCCTGCCGCACCTCGACCAGCCGCTCCGGCGACGAGCTCACCACCGCCCACTCAGGCTGCTGCAGCAAGCCGGCAAACGGTGCGGGATTGGCCTGTCGCAGTTGACGGTAAAGCGACGCGGGCGACGGCGCTTCGGCGTACTGCGCATGCCAGGCACGCGACAGGTTTACCTGAAAAATATCGCCGGAGCGCAGATATTCGTGGATGCGTTCCACGCCGTTGAGAAACGACTCGGGCGCATCCTCACGCCATGCCTTCAACGGCGGCAATGGAGGAATCGGCGGCGCCGCAGCGAGATCGGTCTCGAGCTGATCGAGCAAGCTTTCGTCACCCGCTTCGGCGATCAGAAACGTGCAATCGCGAACGTGATCGACGATGACCGCCGCAGGACAACGAACGGCCAACGCCACGGGTAGAGACGACGGTGGACGCAGCCGCAGGCGCGGCTCGATTTCACCGGCAAGTTCATAAGCCAGCAGGAGCACCCAACCGCCATGAAACGGCAGCTGATCATCCTCGGCGTATGCAACGCGCTCCGCTCTCCATGCAGCGTCCAGCGCATCGAGAAAGGCACTGCCAACAACCTGCCCTGCTCCATCGCGCACGATGCCATCGGCAAGCAGCGTCAGCGCCTCACGCGGAAACGCAAACAAGATGTCGTAACGCGACTGCGCTGTGCCGCGCACCACGCTTTCGAGCAGGCAGGGATAGCGCGCCGGAAAGGCGGCGGCCGGCGCGAGCAGATCGCGCCGGCCGCCGAGAACTCGCCGGCTGAGCGCCGGACCGTGCTTTTCCACGCTCAGACGCGGCGAAATGCCAGCGTGCCGTTGGTGCCGCCAAAGCCGAACGAGTTGGAAATCGCCACGTCGATCTTGGCCTCGCGCGCGGTGTTCGGCACGAAATCCAGATCGCAGCCTTCGCTGGGCTCGTCGAGATTGATCGTCGGCGGCAGCACCTGATCGCGCAGCGCCAGGATCGAAAAGATCGCCTCGACGCCACCGGCCGCACCGAGCAGATGCCCGGTGGTCGACTTGGTCGAACTCATCGCCAGCTTATAGGCGTGATCGCCAAAGACCGTTTTTGCTGCCATTACTTCGCCAAGATCGCCCAGCGGCGTCGAGGTGCCGTGCGCGTTCACATACTGCACGTCGGACGCGTTGAGGCCGGCATCGTTCAACGCGGTCTGCATGCAGCGCGCCGCGCCTTCGCCGCCTTCGCTCGGCGCGGTCATGTGGAAGGCGTCGCCGCTCATGCCGAAGCCGACCAGCTCGGCATAGATGTGGGCACCGCGCGCCTTGGCGTGTTCGTATTCTTCCAGCATCAATACGCCGGCGCCGTCGGACAGCACGAAGCCGTCGCGGTCCTTGTCCCACGGACGGCTGGCCTTGGTCGGCTCGTCGTTGCGGGTAGACATGGCCTTGGCCGAGCAGAAGCCGGCCATTGCCGTGCCGGTGGTCGCAAATTCGGTACCGCCGGCAATCATCGCGTCGGCGTCGCCGTACTGGATCATTCGCGCCGCCAAGCCAATGTTATGCGAGCCCGTGGTGCAGGCGGTGACGCAGGCAATATTCGGCCCCTTCAGGCCGAACATGATCGACAACTGGCCGGAAACCATGTTGATGATCGAGCTTGGCACATAGAACGGCGACACCTTGCGCGGGCCTTTGGCGGCCAGATCGAGCGTGGTGGCTTCGATCGTGTACAGCCCGCCGATGCCGGCGCCCACGGCCACACCGATACGCGGCGCGTTGGCCTCGGTGATCTCCAGACCGGAATCCTTCAGTGCCTGCGTGCCGGCCGCCACACCGTAGTGGATGAAAGGGTCCATCTTCTTGACGTCTTTCGCCGCCATCCACTGGGCCGGGTCAAAATCGCTGACCTGACCGGCGATGCGGGTGGCGTAGGCAGAAGCATCGAAATGCGTGACCGGGACGATGCCACTGATCCCTTTGACGACGCGATCCCATGCGCTGGCAATGTCGTTGCCAACCGGGGAAATGATGCCCATGCCAGTGACTACTACTCGACGCTTGCTCATGCTGTGTTCCTTGGTAATCCGTCAATCCGCAGTGGTTGGTCAAACGGCGCATCGGCGAGCGGCGCATTCGATAGATACGTCATCGGCAGCAACGCAGACGCAGCGCGCACCATACGGGATAGGACGTTACAAAATGCAGAAATGAAAACTGCGCCGGTAGAGGCGCAGTGTTCGATGTGGCCAGATCGGTGGTCGGGCAACGTCGCTGCCAGGCTCCGATCCGACCCATGTCGGATCGATCAATCCTTGGAGTGGGCCTTGATGTAATCCACAGCCTGCTGCACGGTGGTGATCTTTTCGGCGTCTTCGTCCGGAATCTCGGTCTCGAACTCTTCCTCGAGTGCCATGACCAGTTCCACCGTATCGAGCGAATCAGCGCCCAGATCGTCTACGAACGACGCGTTCGCCGTGACTTCATCTTCCTTTACGCCCAGCTGTTCGATGACGATTTTCTTGACGCGCTCTTCGATGGTGCTCATGTTGCCCATACCTCTCAAGGAGTAGTTGTTTGTCCATGCAGGCGAGTGCCTGCACAAGCCCGGCGGCATTGTAGTGGCTTCGCCGGGAAGCCGCCACGATGTGCCGATGATACGTAGTGACGGCCGAGTCGACCGTCACGAAAGGGTAATTGTCGCCTAAAACGTGCCCGCTGGCGACCACCCGGTCCACAGGCCTCAGGAGCGTGTCGGACTTTAGCTGGCCGGGCCGCAAATAGGCCTCGACCGCTAAAGCCCGATAGGCTCCTACGGCATATACATGCCGCCGTTGACGTGAAGGGTTTCGCCGGTGATGTACGCCGCCGCGGGCGAGGCCAGAAAGCCCACCGCCTTGGCGATATCGGCCACGTCACCGAGCCGACCCAGCGCGATCTGTCCCAGCAGCGCCTGCTTCGACTCTTCCGGCAGCGCCTTGGTCATGTCGGTATCGATAAAACCGGGTGCCACCACGTTCACCGTGATGCCGCGCGAGCCGATCTCGCGCGCCAGCGACTTGGAGAACGCGATGATGCCGGCCTTGGCCGCTGCGTAATTGGACTGGCCCGGATTGCCGGTCAGCCCGATCACCGAGGCGATCGAAATGATGCGACCCTTGCGTGCCTTCATCATGCCGCGCATCACCGCCTTCGACGTGCGATAGACCGAGCTGAGATTGGTATCGAGGATCACGTTCCAGTCTTCTTCGCGCATACGCATCAGCAGCTGATCGCGGGTAATGCCGGCGTTGTTGACGAGAATCGAAATCGCGCCGAACTCCTTGCCGATACCGTCGACCAGCGCCTCGACCGCCGCGCTGTCGGTGACGTTCAGCACGCGGCCGTGCCCGCCGCTGGCGGCCAGCCTCTCGCCGATGGCCGCCGCGCCGCTTTCGCTGGTCGCCGTGCCGATGACCGTGGCGCCCATGGCAGCCAGCTCGTCGGCGATGGCGGCACCGATGCCGCGACTGGCGCCGGTGACCAGCGCGATTTCACCTTGCAGGGTATTGCTCATCGATTTGTCCTGATGTTCGCGGAGTGAAGATTGCTATCGAAAAAAGCGTGCCCGGTCAGACCCATTCGGCAACGGCGGTGTCGATATCGGTCGGCGTACCGATGGCGCGCGCTTCGAGACTCTTGTCGATACGCTTGATCAGACCGGTCAATACCTTGCCCGGACCGCACTCGGCCAGTCGCGTGGCACCGCCGCTGGCCAGCGCCTGCACGCACTGCGTCCAGCGCACCGGCAGATACAGCTGGCGCTGCAGCGCGCTGCGGATATCGTCGACGGTGGTATATTTCCTGGCTTCGGCGTTCTGCACGACCGGAGTCGACGGCAGCCGCCATGAAATCGACGCCATCCGCTCACCCAGACGATCGGCCGCATCGCGCATCAGCGCACAATGCGATGGCACCGACACGGCGAGCTTGATGGCCTTCTTTACGCCCAGTTCGGCCAGCCGCGCCAGCGCGCGATCGACCGCCTCGGCATTGCCGGCGATCACCAGCTGGCCGGGCGAATTGAAGTTGGCCGGCGCGACCACCTGACCCTGCGCGACCTCTTCGCATACGGCGGCAATCTGCGCATCGTCACCGCCGAGAATCGCCGCCATGGCGCCGACGCCGGCCGGTACCGCCGCCTGCATCAAACGTCCGCGCTCGGCGACCAGCGACGCGGCATCGTGCAAAGACAGCGCATTGGCGCATACGAGGGCGCTGTATTCGCCCAGGCTGTGGCCCGAGAACTGCGACGGCTGTGCGCCACCGAGCTTCTGCCAGACACGCCACACCGCCACGCTGGCGGCCAGCAGGGCCGGCTGAGTATTTTCGGTGCGATTGAGCTGATCTTCCGGCCCGTGCGCGGCCAGGTTCCATAGATCGAGACCGGCACCCTGCGACGCCTCCTCAAACGAGGCCTGCACTTCCGGGTGTGCAGCGGCCAGCTCGGCCAGCATGCCGACCGACTGCGAACCCTGGCCGGGAAAAACAAAAGCGAGCGAGGCGGACTTTGCGTTCATGAGTCGAGCGAATTCGTTCGGAGAAAACCGCCATGGTGCCAGCATCTGCCGCCATACGCAGCTGTATCCGGCAACGCCGGACCGAAACGCAACGATGCCGCACGGAGGCGGCATCGATGGGTGAAGCTGGAAAACAGTGGAGTCGCTATCAATAACGCAGCAGCGCGGAGGCCCAGGTAAAGCCGCCGCCGAACGCTTCCAGCAACAGGTTCTGGCCACGTTGCACCTTGCCCGAGCGCACGGCGTGATCCAGCGCCAGCGGCACCGAGCCGGACGAGGTATTGGCGTGCTGGTCGACCGTGACAATCACACGATCCATCGACATCTTCAGACGCTTGGCGGTGGCTTCGATGATGCGCAGATTGGCCTGATGGGGAATCAACCAGTCGATGTCCGACTCCTGCATGCCGGCGGCCTGCAGGGTTTCGTCGACCAGCGAGTCGAGCGTCTTCACCGCAACCTTGAATACTTCGCGGCCAGCCATACGGATGCGCACACCGTGATTCGGCTCGTCGGTAAAGCCGACCGATACGCCGACCGGGTTGTACAGCAGATTCTTGTGGCCGCCATCGGCATGCAGGCAGGTGGCGTAAATGCCCGGTTCGCTCGACGCTTCCAGCACGACGGCACCAGCGCCGTCACCGAACAGCACGCAGGTTTCGCGCTCTGTCCAGTCGACCATGCGAGTCAGCGTTTCGGCACCGATCACCAGCACCTTCTTCGATGCTCCGCTCTTGATGAACTTGTCGGCGACGCCCAGCGCATAGACGAAACCCGAACAGGCCGCATTGACGTCGAACGCCGCGCAGCCGTTGGCGCCGAGCCGATGCTGCACCAGGCAGGCGGTCGACGGAAAAATCAGGTCGGGCGTAGTGGTGCCCAGTACGATCAGATCGAGCTCGGATGCCTTGACGCCGGCGGCCTCCAGCGCGCGCTGCGCGGCGTCGAAAGCGAGGTCGCCGGTCGTCTGGCCGTCCGCCGCGATGTGACGCTGGCGAATGCCGGTACGCGTGCGTATCCACTCGTCACTCGTATCGACGATCTTTTCCAGATCGGCGTTGGTTACCACGCGCTCGGGCAAGGCGCTGCCGGTCGCGATAATGCGGGAGTAGATCTGGGTCATCGTTTATCCATCAACCAAAGCTCGGGTATCGCGCAGCATTGCAGCGTCGAAATCAACTGCGCCACGTTACTTTCCACCGGGTAGAAACGCAAAACGGCGCGTCATCGCGCCGTTTCGCCTTCATGGACACCATCGGGAACCGGGTAGGGTTCCCGACGAACCATCAATCGTCGACCGACACCGCACCCTTGGTTTCAATCACTTTCTTGCCACGGTAGTAGCCGTCCTTGGTGACGTGGTGGCGCAGATGCACCTCGCCGCTGGTCGGATCGGTGGACAGCTGCACGGTCTTCAGCGAGTCGTGCGAACGACGCATGCCGCGGGTGGACGGGGTACGGCGGCTCTTGGCAACTGCCATGGCATTTCTCCAACAGAAAACTTGAGTGGTCTGAATCAACGTGACCTGGATCGACGACCCGGGCCGGTGGCTATTTCTTGTAGTTACTTCTTCAGTTCGCGCAAGACCGCAAACGGATTCTCCGAACGCCCCTCGCCGGAAGATTCCTCTTCCGACTCGTGGCTTGTCACTTCGTCGGGCAGCCTGCTTTCCGGATTGACCGGCACCAGCGGCAACGCCAACAACAATTCATCTTCTATGACATCGGCCAGACTCATCCGGCCATCGTCAGGAACCAGCAGCGGCTCGCACTCAGGCGGCAAACCCGCTTCGTCGCGCTCATGCTTGATCAAGCCCAGTCGCGTATTCACTACCACCGGCAACGCAAACGGTTCGAGCGAACGCTGGCAAACCACACTCAGCGATGCCTGCGCGCGAACGTCGACGTAGCTGATGCCGAGGCTGTCACGGCCAAAATCCATGCCGTATTCCACCAACCCATCAGTCGACGACAGTGCCTCGCACAGGCGCGCCAAGGTCGCGATAGGTAGCGTTCCTTCAAACGAACGCCGCGCCGAAACCATGCGCCAAGCGTCCACGGACTCTGGCAGCGTCACGGACATAATCTGTAAATGTTAGGTTTCCGGCGCGCTTAAGTCAACTGATACGGTTGAAAAGCGGACTTAATTCGCTGAATTGGCCAGGTATTTTGCCCTACCCAGTCGCTATACGGCAAACTGCAGGGCATTGCAGCCGAGCCCGAGTGTCGTGAATGCCCAATTTGACGCTCGGCGCAGCCACCATCGCCGTACTTGTTATTGCTGTGGCAGCCTGGATGGCCTTGTCTCGTCGCCGCCAGGCAAAGCGCACCGCTAGCCTTCAGCATCTGCTCGACCTGGCCGACCGGCTCGAGGTAGACCTCAAGACCTGTCGCAGCGGCCTACAGCAGGCCCATGCCGTGATGTCGCTCAACCCCGATCTGCCGGCAGCCAGCGAGCAGGACGCGCAAAACGCGATCGACGCCGGCCTGCGCGCTCTGCTGCAGCAACGGCTGTGGATACGCGACCGTTCGTCTCGAGCGAGCGAGCGCGAGCTGGACGAGGCGGCACTGTCGATGACGGCCGCCCGAAATCGCCTGCAGCCGCTGCTGCAGGCGCTGACTCAGGCCCAACGCGATCTCAACAGCGCCATGCGGGAGCACATCCGCCGCGAGCCGGAAGCGTGAGCACCGATCGGGAACGTGCGGTAAGCATCGTGCTTGGATCGACCTCGCGCTATCGCGCCGAGCTTCTGCGACGGCTGATTGTCGACTTCGAACAGCGAGCGCCGGGCACCGATGAGGCGGCGCTCGCGGGCGAAACAGCCAGCACGCGGGCCTTACGGCTAGCGGTAGCAAAGGCGCAGGCGGCGGCCGAGGGGCTGCAAGATGCGCTGGTGCTCGGCTCGGATCAGGTGGCCGAACTCGACGGGCTGACGTTGGACAAGCCCGGTAGTGTCGAAAACGCCTGCCGTCAATTGGCCATGAGCTCCGGCCGCATCGTGCAGTTCCACACGGCGCTGTGCGTGCTCGATACACGCGACGGCAGCCGGCATACGCATGTCGATCTCACCCGCGTGCATTTTCGCCGACTCGATCGGGCCGAGATCGAGCGCTATGTCGAACGCGAGAAGCCGATCGACTGCGCCGGCAGCTTCAAATGCGAAGGACTGGGCATCAGCTTGTTCGAGCGCATCGACAATCGGGATCCCAGCGCGCTGATCGGACTGCCGCTGATCGCGCTAGCGCGGCTGTTGCGCGAGTGCGGACTCGTCATCCCGTAACACGCTGGCTACGCAGCAGCATTCTGGATTATCTGCGTACCTCGCTCATTTCGTCGCACGCTCTAGGCATCCGAGCAAAATATCGCCAACAGGCGAAGGCGAAAGCTACACTGGCTCAGCCCTGCGTATGCCGCTTCGACCTCCCGCCAAACCCAAGAAGACCCATGGCCGCCACTATCCAGCCGCGCGACGAGACTCTGCAAAAACACCTTGAAGCCGCGATGACTCAGGTCAATCAGGTTCTGCTGGGTAAGCCGCGGCAGGTGAAACTGGCCTTCGCCTGCCTCATCGCCGGCGGCCATTTGTTGCTGGAAGACGTGCCGGGCGTCGGCAAAACCACCCTCGCCCATGCGCTGGCCGCAACGTTTGCGCTGGAATTTCAGCGAGTGCAGTTCACCAGCGACCTGCTGCCGTCGGACATCATCGGCGTCAGCATCTACGAGCGTGAAACCGCGACCTTCCGCTTTCATCCCGGCCCGATCTTCACCGGACTGCTGCTGGCCGACGAAATCAATCGCGCCAGCCCGAAGACGCAGAGCGCGCTGCTGGAGGCGATGGCCGAAAATCAGGTGACCGTGGATGGCCAGACGCATACGCTGCCGCCGCCGTTTTTCGTCGTGGCGACGCAGAACCCGCTCGACCTCAACGGCACCTTTCCCCTGCCCGACTCGCAGCTCGATCGCTTTATGCTGCGCCTGTCGCTGGATTATCCCGACGCTGCCGCCGAACGATCGCTACTGACCGGCAGCGATCGTCGCGATCTGCTGGCGCAGCTCACGCCGCAGCTCGATGGTGCGGCGCTGCTCGCACTGAACCGGCAGTCGCAAGCGATCACCGCCAGCGCCGCCCTGCTCGACTATCTGCAGGCCCTGCTGGCCGCCAGCCGCCGGCATGCCGATATCCGCGTAGGTCTGTCACCACGCGCTGGTCTAGCGCTGTTGGCCGCCGCGCGCGCCTGGGCCTTGCTGAGCAACCGTTCGCATGTACTGCCCGAAGATATCCAGGCCCTGTTCGTGCCGCTGGCGGCGCATCGCCTGCTGCCGGCACGTGGCGCCAACGGTGATCTGCTGGCGCGCCAACTGCTGGCCGAGGTGGCGGTGGATTGATGCGCGGCATGCTGCAGCGCCTGCAAACCTGGGCCGAGCGTCGTCTGCCTGCGCTGACCCGTTACCGTCGCCCGGAGACGCTGCCGATCGAACTGCATCGGCGGCGCATTTATATTGTGCCGACGATGTTCGGCCTGGGCTTTTCCATTCTGCTCCTGGTCATGCTGGTCGGTGCGCTCAACTATTCGAACAATGCGGCCCTGCTGCTGACCTGCCTGCTCGGCGCGGCGAGCTCGACCAGCATGCTGTTCGGATTCCGCAGCCTCGACGGCTTGCGGCTGACGCAGATTCGCGCGGGGCATGCGGTAGCCGGCCAGCCGATCGAGCTGACCCTGACCTTCGAGACGCTGCGCACACGCAGCGCGATCCGCCTCGATATCGATGACGCGTTCACTGCGTTTGCCATCGACGCCAACGGCACCGCGGCCGTGAAGCTGACCCTGCAGACCTTTGATCGCGGCTGGCTGCCGCTGCCGCGCATCCGCCTTTGGACGACCTGGCCGCTGGGGCTGTTTCGCGCGTGGAGCTGGCTGCATCCGGATCAATCCGTGCTGGTGTGGCCGCGATCGGAATTGTCCGGTCCCCCGCCGCGAGCGCCGGCGGACGATGCGCGGCACATGCGGCTCTACCGCGGTGATGAACTGGCGGCGTTGCGCGAGTACCGCCCGGGCGACCCGCAACGCCACATCGCGTGGAAGGCCAGCGCGCATCACGACAATCTGCTGGTCAAGGACTTCGAGCAGCCGCAGAGCCGCCCGCAGTGGCAGCTCGACTGGCGGCTGCTCACGAGCATGGACAGCGAGTCGCGGATCGCCCGGCTGGCGCGCTGGATCGGCGAGGCGCAGGCCGAACGACGCAGCTACAGCCTATGGGTGCCGGGCACCGAAATTGCCGCCAGCAGCGGCCCACTGCACTATGCCAACTGCATGAGCACGCTGGCGCAATTGCCATGATGGCCGTCGACCTGACGTCCTGGATACGACGCAAGAAATCCGTCGAGCCGGCGATCGACAACCGTACATTCGACCTGCTCAGCATCACCGTTGCGCTGGTGCTGGTGGTACACGCTTCGCATCTGCCGTGGTGGCTGAGCATCGGGTTGGCGTTGATCCTCGGCTGGCGCTGGTGGCAGCGGCGACAACAGACGGGTCGCGTGCCGGCGTGGCTGAAGATACCCGTGCTGGCCTTGCTCACCCTGGCGGTGATCATCAGCTACGGCAACATCTTTGGGCGTGAACCGGGCACGGCACTGGCTGTTGGCCTGCTTGTCCTGAAGTTGCTGGAGACGGAAACACCGCGCGACATACGCGTCGGCGCCGGCTTTGCCTGCTTCGCACTGATGAGTGCGCTGCTGATCGACCAGGGTCTGGTCGTCACCTTCGTGGTGGCGATCGGTCTACTGCCGGCGCTGGCGACGCTGCGTGCGCTGGAGCCGGCGCAGCAACAAACCAGTCTGCCGCACACGCTGCTGCCCGGGCTGGGATTGCTGGCTGCGGCGCTGCCGATGGCGCTGCTCGCCTTTCTGCTGGTGCCGCGTTTGAGCGAGCCGCTGTGGGGCGCGCCCACACCGGACGAGGCTCACACCGGCTTGAGCGACAGCATGTCACCGGGCAACTTCACCGATCTGCTGACCGACGATCGCCCCGCCCTGCGTGTGACGTTCGACCGCGAGGTGCCGCCGCCGGACCTGCGCTACTTTCGTGCCTACGTCATGTGGGAGTTCGACGGCCGCAGCTGGCGCCGCCCGTTTGTTCGGCGCGGCGAGAATCAATCGGCGACACCGATCGAGGCCGCCACCACAATCGGTTACAGCATCAGCCTCGTGCCCACGCATCAGCGGGTGCTGCCCGCTCTCGATGTGGCGCTGAATGCACCGGCGCAGGCGCAGTTATTGTCGGACCACGAAATAGTGGCCGACAAACCGGTCAACGACCAACTCAGCTACACGCTACGTTCGGCCCTGCGCTATCGCCTGCAACCCGAGCTGGACGATCGCGCACGCCGGCTCGGGCTGCAGCGGCCGATCGGTTTCAATCCGCGCACGCTCGCGTTGGCGACGCAGTGGCGGCAGCAATTCGGCCATAACGATGCTGCCATCGTGCAGGCGGCTTTATCGCTTTTTCACGACGGCGGCTTTCGCTACACGCTGGCGCCGGCATCGCTGGGCCGCGATTCGATCGATGATTTTCTTTTCTTTACACACGAAGGTTTTTGCGAGCACTACTCCTCGGCCTTTACGATGCTGATGCGCGATGCGGGCATTCCTGCGCGCGTGGTCACCGGTTATCAGGGCGGCTTTTGGAACAAGCTAGGTAACTATCTGTTGGTGCGCAACTCCGACGCGCACGCGTGGAGCGAGGTGTGGCTGGAAGGTCGCGGCTGGGTGCGTGTCGACCCCACCGGCGCGGTGCGTCCGGAACGTGTCTCATTGGGCGCGGCAGCGGCGGCCGGCGATCAGCTTTCCTGGTATCGCAACGATTGGCTGCAGGGCGTGCGCAATCGCTGGGACATCGTCAACCGCTGGTGGGATCAAGGCGTTATCGGCTTCGACTCGCTGCGTCAGCGCGGCTTGCTCACTCCGTTTGGCGTGCGCGACATGGATACGGCGACGCTAGGTTTGCTGCTGGCGATCGGCAGCGTGGTTTTTATCGCCATCGGACTGGGTTGGGCGCTGCTGCGTAGAAAGCCACGCGACGAGCTGCGCGAAGCATTGCGCGAGCTGGAAAAAACGCTGGCGCGAAAGGGAATAGTGCGGCGGCCTAGTGAAGGTCCGCAACATTACCTGAGCCGCGCTGCACGCGCGCTGCCGCACCAACGTGATGAACTTGCGACGCTGATGACGCATTACCTTGAACTACGTTATGCAAATGACATACCGGCACCTGAACCGCTGCGCGCCTTCCAGCGCGCGGTGAGGGATTTTCGAGTCGTTAGCGTGGTCAAATGAACCCAATCTGACGGCGTATGCCGTCGTCCTTCCGGAGATGCCGCCATGTCACTCTATCGTCCGCTCGCTCTTGTCGCTGCCATCGCCCTGCTGGGCGGTTGCGTGACGGTGCCGCAGCCGCTGCAAGGCAACTACACCAACATCACCACGGCCAGCGCCCAGCAGGGCGGCGCTGGCGGCACCCGCGTACGCTGGGGTGGCGAGATCATCAAAACCGAACCGGGTCCGCAGGAAACCTGTTTCTATATTCTGTCGCGGCCGTTGGACAGCGAGGCGCGCCCGACACGCGGCGCCAATGATGGCGACAACCAGGGGCGTTTCGTCGCCTGCCGTACCGGCTTCTACGATCCGGAAGTATTCACTCGCGGCCGCGAGCTGACCATCACCGGCACGTTGCACGGCACCGTATCGCAGAAGGTCGGCAACTTCGACTACGCCTATCCGCGCGTCGAGGCCGACGTGGTTTACCTGTGGCCCAAGCGCGTGGCCAATTACGGCTACCCGGGCTACTACGACCCGTTCTGGGGTGGCCCTTGGGGCCCGGGTTACTACGGTGGCTACTGGGGCGGTGGCTGGGGTGGCTACGGCTGGGGCGGCCCGCGCGTCATCGTGGTGCGCCCAGTCCACCACTGAACGCGTCTCGCTCAATTAAAAACGCCGGCTCGATGCCGGCGTTTTTCATTGCCATGTATGATCATTACGCGGGAAATGCAGGAGCCATTTCGGCGAGCGTTGAATCGCCCCACTCGGCTCGGCAGCAGTTCAACCCGGCGGCCAATGCATGTGACGCCCAGCGAGCAAATGCACGTGCAGATGAAACACCGTCTGTCCCCCATCCTCATTGCAGTTGATCACCGTCCGATAGCCCTGCTCGGCAAAACCCTCCTGCTTAGCGTAAGCGGCAGCAGCGAGCAGCAGTTTGCCCAGTAGTTCGGAGTCTGACACTGAGACATCGTTGAGCGTGGCGAACGGTTTTTTCGGAATAAACAACACGTGCACCGGGGCCTGGGGGTTCACGTCGCGAAAAGCCAGCACGTCGTCGCTCTCGAAGACGATGTCCGCGGGAATTTCGCGCCGGATGATTTTGCTGAAAATGGTGTCGCTCATGGCCGGGTTCCTTGGTGGGTTCAATCCAGCAGCTGTCGGCTGCCAAAGGCGTGCGCGAGCGTGCCGCGATCGACATATTCCAGTTCACCGCCAAGCGGCACGCCGTGGGCGAGGCGCGTCGGACGCACCCCGCCCGCCCGCGCCAGCTGGGCGAGATAGTGCGCGGTCGCCTCGCCTTCCACCGTGGGATTGGTGGCGATGATCATTTCTTCGATCTCGCCCTCGCCGAGGCGCTGGGTGAGCTGCGCCAGGCCGAGCTCCTCCGGTCCCAGACCGTCCAGCGGCGACAGCCGGCCCATCAGCACAAAGTACTGACCGCGAAAGCCGGTGGCCTGTTCGATCGCGGCCAGATCCGTCGGCGACTCCACCACGCACAGCACCTGACGGTCGCGGCTGCTGCTGGCACACAGTGGGCACAGCGGGTCCTCGCTGAAGTTTCGGCACTGCGTACAGCGGCCGATGCGCTGCATCGCCTGCTCCAGCGTCGCAGCCAATTTCAGCCCGCGCTCGCGTTCGCGCTCCAGCAAATGGAAGGCCATACGCTGCGCGCTCTTATTGCCTACGCCGGGCAGACAGCGCAGTGCTT
Organism: Rhodanobacter sp. K2T2; assembly: GCF_013408815.1. Lineage (NCBI taxonomy): Bacteria > Pseudomonadati > Pseudomonadota > Gammaproteobacteria > Lysobacterales > Rhodanobacteraceae > Rhodanobacter > Rhodanobacter sp. K2T2. The sequence goes on from NZ_JACCCA010000011.1 coordinate 119,562, forward strand.
CGATCAAATCATTCAGCAGCTTGCTCATGAATGCGCGTAGTCAATCAATGGATACGTCGGGCTCGAACGATCGCAGCTCGATAGGGAATCGATGGCCGAAAAATCAGAACGGCATCTTGAAGCCGGCCGGCAGATTCATCCCTGCCGTCACGCCGCCGAGCTTGTTCTTGCTGACTTCGGCGACCTTGTTCACTGCGTCGTTGATCGCCGCAGCGACCAGATCCTCGGCCATTTCCGGATCATCGGCGAAGGTCTGCCGATCGATCTGCACGCGACGCACTTCATGCGCGCCGGTCATCACGATGCTGACCAGACCGCCGCCGGCGCTGCCGGTAACCTCGAGTTGGGCAATCTCTTCCTGCGCGCGCTTCATGTCTTCCTGCATGCGCTGCGCCTGTTGCATCAGCTGACCGATCTGACCTTTCATGGGTGATACTCCAACGTCGTTATTCAGGGGTTTGGGCTAAAGGGCTTGACGGACTGCGGCACCACGCGGGCGCCGAATTCGCGCTTGAGCGACTGCACCAGTGGATCGCCTTCGATCGACCGCTCCGCCTCGGACTGCGCCGTGTCGCGCGCCTGCGCCGCGCGTGCCGCCGGTGTTTCTGCGATGACGTCCGCGGTAATGCTTACAAAGCGCAAACGAATGCGCTCGCCGAGCGCGTGGCCGATGCGTTCTTCCATCTGGCTGACCATAGGCTCCACCGCCAGGCTCATATGCGCCGGCTGCAGAGCCAGTACCAGCGTATTGCCGTCGCGCTCGCGCAGCAGCGCATTCTGCGCCAGCAGTCCGAACGGACCGCGCAGATTGGCGCGCTCGATCAGGCTTTCCCAATGCGGCAGCCCTTGATCGTCGGTGGCGATGGGCGCGACGGATACTGGCGCAGAAGCTGCCAACGGCTCCGCGCGCGCGACCGGCGCAGGCCCGACTTCCGCCGGCGATGGTGCAGCCGGTGCGGAGCGCGGCGGCGACGCGGACGCACCGGCGGCACGCGGGGGCGCCACGACCGGTGACGACACCGCTGCCGCGGGCCGCTCGGCACGCGTTGCCGACGTACCACCATCGTCAGGCCGAAACGCCAACATGCGCAGCATCGCCATCTCGAAGCCGGTGCGCGCGTCCGGAGCCATCGACAAATCGCGCCGGCCCGAAGTAGCTATCTGGTAATACAGCTGCACGTCTTCCGGCGTCATGCGCTCGGCCAGCGACACCAGCGCGCTATCGTCGGCACCACCCTCTTCGGGCTTGTAACCGGGAATCAGCTGGATCAGCTGCAGGCGATGCAGCACGCTGGCCAGATCGTCGAGCACGCCGCCGAAGTCCGGGGAGTACGAGGCGATCTGCGTGCATTCGGCCAGCAGCCGTTCGCCATCGCCCGCGGCCAGCGCGTCGAGCACGCCGAGCACCTGACCGCGCGCCACGCTGCCGAGCATCGTGCGCACATCGTCGGCATGCAGCGCACCCCCGCCATAGGCAATCGCCTGATCGAGCAGCGACAAACCATCGCGCAGCGAGCCGTCGGCCGCACGCGCCAGTTCGCCGATGGCGCTGTCGTCGTAGGCAATGTTTTCAGCACCCAGAATGTGCCGCATCTGGCCGGAAATCTGTTCCGGCAACAGCCGCTTGAGGTTGAACTTCAGGCAGCGCGACAGCACCGTCACCGGCAGCTTCTGCGGGTCGGTGGTGGCGAGCAGAAACTTCACGTGCGGCGGCGGTTCTTCCAGCGTCTTCAGCAACGCGTTGAACGCATTGCGCGAAAGCATGTGCACCTCGTCGACCAGGTACACCTTGAAACGTCCGCGCGAGGGCGCGTACTGCGCGTTTTCGATGACCTCGCGTACGTCGTCCACGCCAGTGTTGCTGGCCGCGTCGATTTCCAGCAGGTCGACGAAGCGACCCTCATCGACCGAGGTGCAGACCGAGCATTCGCCGCAAGGGTCCGCCGACTGCCCGCGTTCGCAGTTCAGCGACTTGGCGAAGATGCGCGCGATCGTGGTCTTGCCGACGCCACGCGTGCCGGTGAACAGATAGGCGTGGTGCATGCGGCCGGTATCGAGCGCATTGGTGAGCGCGCGCACCACGTGCTCCTGGCCGACCAGTTCGGAGAACTTGCGCGGGCGCCATTTGCGTGCGAGTACCTGATAGGACATGGCTACCAACGTGGGGGCAAAGGGGGATTGTGCCAAGTCGGCGATGGCAAGTCAGTAGCTGTCGCCGTGCAGTGGCAGGCATTCTGCACCCTGGGTGTCGCACGGGCTGCGAGGCGGCCCAAAAGGCGGCGGCCCCGCCAGCCACACCCCGGCACCCGAATCATTCGCTACCGTTGCTTCCTTCCGGACCTGGCGGAGTTTGCGAACTATCGTCGCGGGGGGACCGACGGGGCCACCATAGACGTTACTTCTACATGCGCCGAACCTGAAGTTCGTCGCACTTCACTTCTCAAAAATTGGCGGAGAGAGCGGGATTCGAACCCGCGATACGTTTGACCGTATACACACTTTCCAGGCGTGCTCCTTCAACCACTCGGACACCTCTCCACTTGATGTAACTAAAACGATTGCAACCTTTACGAGCGGGATATGTTCGGCTCATCCTGAGCCTCACCCCTCACTACGTTCGGGGCCAGCCTGCGGCTGTCCAAATTCGTTCCAGACGAATTTGTCGAACCCGCGATACGTTTGACCGTATACACACTTTCCAGGCGTGCTCCTTCAACCACTCGGACACCTCTCCTTGCAACCTCTTCGCCCGGACATCCAGCCCGACAAAGAAGCGGAAGGATAACGTCCGGGGCCATTACAGGCAAGCAAACCTCACATGATTCAACCGGCATCGGCCCTCGGCGGGGCGGGCTGAGCCAGCGCTACGCGTTCGTCGGTGCCCACAACAAGGAATCCGCGGGAAGCGAGCGCAGCCCCATCGGCGGCGCTGCCGTAGTGGTAAAGCAGGCACTGCGCGCGCAGCGAAGCGGTGTATTCGCGTTCGAGATCGTCCACGCCCGTGTGCGAAGGATTGCCGATCAGACCGCAATCGTGCGCGATCAGCTCCGGCCCGCCGGCATACCGGCCCAACACCTCGGGAATCGGCCGCGTGTCGCCCGTATAGACAAAGCTGCCGTCCAGCGCGACACCATACGAGGTCCCCGGCGCATGATGCCGCGTGGCGAACACGTCGAACCACAGCCCCTCCAACCAGAATCCCCGCGTACAGGGAACCAGCCGGAAAGCCTCCCAGTAATTGACGCCACCTTCGGCCAGCGCGCCCGGATAGTCCGCCACGCGCGCCTGCAGCCACGGCAGCAGCGCGGCATGCAGGAAAACCTTGGTATTGCCGCGCAGGCTCTCGTCGAACCACAGCCGAAAAAACAACCGCTCCAGCCCCGCCACATGATCCATATGGGTATGCGTGATGAAGAGTGCATGTGGCGGCTTGCCGTAAGCTGCCTGATAGCGGTCCAGCGTGTCGGGGCCGCAGTCGATCAGCAACAGCGGCTCGCCGTCACGCTCGATCACCGCCGACGAGGAGCCCAGTTCGACCGCATGCGCGGCGCCGACGCCGAGAAAATGCAGATGCCAGTTCATGCGCCAAATGTACGCTGATAGGCCTGCAGCAGGGGCTGCCAGATGGCCTGATCGAATGCCGCATCGCTCGGCACGGCGGCGCCGAGCTTTACCAGCGAACGCCGCAGACGCTGCAGATTGGCAAGCCGCCACGCCTCGGCGGGCACGCGCAGCTCACCGCGATCGAAGTCGATCAGATACAGCTGCGCTGGCGTCACCAGCATATTGTGTGCGTTCAAGTCGGCGTGCCAGATGCCTGCCCGATGGAATCGTGCGATCAGCACGCCGACCTGAGCCGCCATCCCCCCATCGAGTTGCCCGGCGGCGAGGCATTCGGCCAGCGTGCGCGCATCGGCAATACGACGCGTCATCAGGTCGGCGCAATAGTAAAAGCCCCGGCGCCGATAACGCGCGGCCACCGCCTGCGGCCCGGGCAGACCGAGCCGCGCAATGTCGCCGAGCAGGCGAAACTCGGCAAACGCGCGCGTTCGGTCCGCGCCTGTCCACAGGTAACGGTCGCCGAGCAGTGCAGCCACCATGCCGCCGCGACGATAATGCCGCAGCACGCAGTCGCCCGCCGGCGTACCGATCACCGCGACGCCACCGCGCCCGCCGGATTGCTCGTGCAGCGCGCCGCGCGCGCGCCAGTAGTCGGCGGAAAACCAGTCGGCATCGATCGCCGGCGATACATCGGCATCGAACAGGATCACATCGGCTGTATCTTTGAGCGTTCGTTCCTGCATCATCCTGCCTGGTGGCGTCGGTCTGTGACGCCTTGCATGCGCGCCCATGTCAGCCTCCGATTCTAGCCCACGTCCGCCCAATTCAAGCCCGATGACCGCCTCCTCCGCCCTCTCCACGCCATCATCTATCTGTCTGCTGCGTACCTCGGCCATCGGTGACGTCACGCATGTTGTGCCGCTGGTGCGCACGCTGCAGCAGGCGTGGCCGCAAACGTCACTGACGTGGGTCGTCGGCAAGCTCGAGCGCAAGCTGGTCGGCGACCTGCCCGGCGTGGAGTTCGTCACGTTCGACAAAAGCGCGGGCTGGGCCGGCATGCGCGAGGTCCATCGCGCTTTGCACGGGCGGCGCTTCGATGCGCTGCTGCAGATGCAGGTAGCGATGCGATCGAACCTGCTGAGTCTGGGGATCAAGGCTCCGCAGCGCATCGGCTACGACGCGGCGCGCTCGAAAGATCTGCACGGTCTGGTGATCAACCGGCGCATTCCCGCGCGCCGCGGCGAGCATGTCCTCGACGCACTGGGCAGCTTCGTCGAGCCACTGGGTTTGAAACAGACGAAGGTGCGTTGGGATATTCCCGTTCCAGACGAGGCGCACGCCTGGGCGGCCGAGGTATTGCCCGGCGACACGCCAACCTTGCTGATCAGCCCGACCTCCAGCCACGCGCTGCGCAACTGGCGTCCCGAGCGCTACGCCGCCGTCATGGACTACGCTGCCGCGTGCGGCTGGCGTGTAGCCCTGATCGGCGGCCCGTCATCCGGTGAACGTGAGATGGCCGACGCCGTACTGGCCGCTTGCCGGCGCGCGCCGCTGGACCTGACCGGCAAGGACACGCTCAAACGCCTGATGGCCATGCTGGCTCGGGCGCAGCTGGTGCTGACCCCGGACTCGGGCCCGATGCATATGGCCAATGCCGTCGGCACGAAGGTGCTCGGCCTGCACGCCGCGAGCAATCCAGATCGCTCCGGCCCGTATTCGGACCGGCGCTGGTGCGTCGACAAATATGACGCGGCGGCGCAAAAATACTTCGGCAAATCCGCCAGCGAACTGGCCTGGGGCAGCAAGATCGAGCGGCCCGGCGTGATGGACCTGATCGGCGTGGACGACGTGATCGAGCGCTTCGACGCGGCCGCGCTAGACCTAGGCCTGAGCTGATGGCACGGCTCGGATACGCCGTTAGACCGCGCGATAATGCTGGTACGACTTCTCTTCGACCAGCTCCGAACCCAATTTGAGATTGATCTCGCGCTTAAACGCGGCACGCTCGTCGTTGCGGAAATACACCGCGCGCGCCAGCTCGATGAACTCCTGATCGAAGGCCTGCGCACGCTCCTTCATGCGGATCGCGTCCTCGATATCCCACAGCGTCTCGTTGACCGTGTGCAGGCGCTCGCGCTCGTCGGCAATATCGATCTGTGACGCCGAGTCGTTCGCCCACGTCGCGTTGAGCATGTCCAACTCGTTGCGTACGTTGGCCAGCTTGGCGTCGTCGGTGATGCGGCGCGACTTGATTTCGAGAATGGTGATCTTGTCGATCAGCTCGCCGTAGGACACCGGGGTCTGGATAAGGCTCATGGAAAAACTCCGCAGTAGGGATTCAGTGCGATCGGCGAAACGCGCCTTGCTGGACCAGCTCGCACACGGTGCGTACCTCGCCATCCATCGCTCGATCGCGATGCATGAAATCGATATGTTGACGCAGCACGGCATGGGCCTCGCGCACGCGCGTTCCCGCGTGGAAATCACCCACCTCGGCCAGCGCGGACGTGAGCTGCTGCACCTCGGCCACAAACTGCGGGTAGTGTGCATGACCTTCGCGCGGCGCATTGGCAATCTTTTCCGCAATCGCCTGCCAGCCTGCGCGCGCGGCCAGCCTGCGCGCGGCGTTCAACATGGCCTGACGGAAATCGAGCGCCTGCGCGGCGGTGTAGATCTCCAGGGCCAGCACGTGGCTGAGGTCTTCGGTCATTTCCAGCACGTGGCGCGCTTCGTTGGCGCCCATCGAGACATGGTCTTCGGCGTTCGAACTGGTCGGTATCGAATATACGCTGGCCGGATGCGCGCGGGTGGCCAGGTCGTTGACCAGTGCCGCCGCCGTGTACTGCACGATCATGAAGCCGGAATCCGTGCCGTCCTCGTTGCCGGTCAGAAACGCCGGCAGCCCGTCGTTGGTGGCCGGGTCGACCAGCTTGTTGAGGCGCCGCTCGGAAATCGACGCCAGCACGGGAATCGCCGCCTTGACGTAGCTCATCGCCAGCGCCAGCGGCATGCCGTGGAAGTGGCCGGCCGAGATCACCTGATCCTCGATGAACTGCGCATCTTCCGCATCGGGGAAGATCAGCGGGTTGTCGGTGACCGAGTTCAATTCGATATCGATCACCCGACACGCCTGCGCCCACGCGTCGCGCACGGCACCGTGCACCTGTGGCATGCAGCGCAGGCTGTAGGCGTCCTGCGGCTGATGCTTTTTGCCGCCCTTGAACGGCAGAAAACGGCTGTAGAACGCCTCGCGACCGTGCCGCTGGTTGGCCGGCACCCAGTCCCAGCCGATATCGAAGCTCAGCGCCTGATCGTCCGGCTCGCTCCAGGCTTCGGCGCTCCACGGTTTGAAGCGCGGTACCAGGTGATACGGAATATCGACCAGCGTGGAGCCGACCAGCAGCTCGCGCACGTTGGCCGCGGTTTCCACCTGCCCCGGATGCGGGCGCAGCGCGTGCACTTCCGGTCGCAATGCCCCGCTGCGGCCGGCGAACGCGTCGAGCGTCATCGACGCAGCGAGATCGGCGGTGTCCAGCAATTGTTCCAGCGTGTCCAGCGCCAGCGCGGCAGTTGCCAGCATTTGCGCGGTGCCGTTGTTTAGCGCAAGACCTTCCTTGAAGGACAGGCGGATCGGCGAAAGCCCGGCGCGCTTCAGCGCCTCGGCACCAGACACGCGTTCGCCCTGGTAAAACGCCTCGCCGCCGCCCAGCAGCACGATCGCCAGATGCGACAGTGGCGCGAGGTCGCCGCTGGCGCCGACCGAACCTTTTTCCGGCACCACCGGCACCACGCCGGCGTTGAGCATCGCGGTCAGCGCTTCCAGCGTGCTGACCCGAATGCCCGAATGACCGCGCATCAGCGTGTTGATGCGGATCAGCAGCATCGCCCGCACCACTTCCTCGCTGAACGGCTTACCCACGCAAACCGCATGGGTGATGATCAGGTTGTGCTGCAACTCTTCGAGAAGCGTGCCTTCGGTGTCATGCGGCCCGCGTTTGATCAGAGCCGCCCCGGGCAGCTCGTCGCGCAGACGATGCGCGCCGAGCAGCTTGTCGGCGTTGCTGCCGAAGCCGGTCGTGACGCCATAGGTCGGCTCACCGCAGCTGACCTTTTCAGCCAGAAAATCCGCGGCGCGCTGTACGCGCTTGAGCCCGGCAGGGTCCAGTGAAACCTTGTTGCCGGAACGCGCGACGGCGACCAGCTGCGCGCGGCTGAGATGGTTGCCATCGAGAAGAATGGTGTCGGAGTGGCTCAAAGCTGCCTCACAAAAATCGAATACGGTAACCGCCGGCCGCTCGGCCCGCGGTGATAACAAGTTAGGTTGGAGTGAGCGAAGCAAACCCCAACAAATACCTCAACATCCGCAAAGCGTTGGGGCTCGCTTCGCTCACCCCAACCTACGACACTGCTGTTGCAAATAACTGCCTTTTCTCGCGGAATTGGAAAGCGAAACTCAACCCATCGCCGCGGCCTGCTCCAGTTCCACCCGCAGCGTCTTGACAAGCTCGCTGCGCGCCACTTCGAACTGGTCTTCACGGCGCAGATCCTTCACCGTGACCACGCCTTTGGCAATCTCGTCTTCGCCCAGCACGATCACGAAGCGGATGCCTGCGCGATCGGCGTATTTGAACTGCTTGCCGAGCTTGCCACCTTCCAGCACCACTTCGGTGGCGATGCCTGCAGCGCGCAGCTCACCGGCCAACGCGAGATACGCCGGCAACTGCGCCTCGTCCATCTGCGTCACCAGCACATCGACCGTGCTCTTGGCGGTATCGATCAAACCGGCGTCGCGCAGCTGCCAGTAGAGCCGCGTCAGTCCGATCGAAATGCCGACGCCCGGCAAGTGCGACTTGGTGTACTGGCCGGCGAGATTTTCATAACGGCCGCCCGAGCAGATCGAACCGATCTGCGGATGATCGTTGAGCGTGGTTTCGTAAACGGTGCCGGTGTAATAGTCGAGGCCGCGGGCGATCGACAGGTTCAGTACGAAATGCGTCTCCGGCACGCCGAAGGCATGGATCAAACCCAGCACCTCTTTCAGCTCCGCGCGCCCCTGCTCCAGCGCTTCCGGCCCGGCACCTAGCGCATCGAGATGCTCGAAGGCATTTTTCAGCGAGGTCGAACGAATCTGCACGAAGGCAAGAATCTTTTGCGCCACGTCGGCGCTCAGATTGAAGGTCTCGCCGGTCAGCGTATCGCGCACGTAATCGGCGCCGCGCTTGTCCAGCTTGTCCACCTCGCGCAGCACCAGCATCTGCTGCTCGCTGTCGACGATGCCCAGGCTCTCGAAATAACCGCGCATCAGCTTGCGGTTGTTGAGCTGGATGGTGAACGCACCGATGTTCAGCTCGCGGAATACGCTGTAGATCACCGCCGGAATCTCGGCGTCGTAACGTACCGACAGCGCGTCTTTGCCGATCACATCGATATCGCACTGGTAGAACTCGCGGAAGCGACCGCGCTGCGCGCGCTCGCCGCGGTAGACGCGCTGCATCTGATAGCGGCGAAACGGAAAGCTTAGCTCGCGCTCATGCTCGGACACATAACGCGCCAGCGGTACGGTGAGGTCGAAGCGCAGCGCCAGCTCGGGCATGCCTTCTTTGTCGGCCGCATTCAGCGCGCCGGTAGACTGCACGAAGTACACCTGTCGCTCGGTCTCGCCACCGGTCTTGGTGAGCAGCACGTCGGAGTACTCGATCACCGGCGTTTCGATCGGCAGAAAGCCGAAACGCTCGTAATTGCGACGGATCACGTCGAGCATGCGCTGAAATGCGATCTGGTCGAGCGGCAGCAGCTCGAGCACGCCGGGCATGGTGCGGGCCGGGGTAAGCGCCATGAAATCCTCTGCTGACAATAGGGAACGCATGCCGCGCAACGCGCGCGGCGGCAGCCGTCAAGATTAACAGAAGGCAGAGTCCGTTCCGAAGCGATCCTGTACACCTTGGCGTCGCCGGCTGTTGCCAAGGTTGCCGAGCGCCATTAAGATACGCGGCTTACCACGGGGTGTAGCTCAGCCTGGTAGAGCGCTACGTTCGGGACGTAGAAGTCGCAGGTTCGAATCCTGTCTCCCCGACCAAAATTCGATGATCGAGCCGGCCCAGCGCCGGCTTTTTTATGGCCGCCGCTTGCCTCTCGCCAGCTTACTCTGCCGTGGCCGGATCGATGATGGCGTGAATCGGCGTAACCTTGTTGGCCGGAAAGCCGCCCTGCCTGGCGTGTTCACGCACGGTCGCTTCGTCCGGCGCGATGTAGACGCAGTAGATCTTGTCGTCGGTCACGTAGCTCTGCACCCACTGAATGCTGGGACCCATCGCCTGCAGCACCCCGCAGGACGTCTGCGAAATACCTTTCAGTTCGGCGGCGTTTAGCTGGCCGGCCCCAGGGATTTCGCGCTCGATCAGAAATTTTGGCATGGGTCTGGATTCCACGATAGATGGCGGAGGTGCCGCGAGATACGCCGACTTCGCCAACGCGGGTATGCGTGCGAGGCATCGGACTGGCCGTTTGAACGTACTCGCCCGCCACGCCTGAAAAAAGCTGCAGTGCAGCGTTGCAATCCCACCTCACCGCCTCGCCGCAAGGCGAAGCTACGGCATCAAGGCCAGCAGCTGGTCGAGTTCATGCTCGTCGAAACCCGCCTCGCGTCGCGCGGGCAGATTGAACGGGCCGCGCAGGCTGACGCCCATGTATTCGCGCAACAATTCGAAAAAATGCTCGGCGGGATCGACACCGTCACGTTCGCAGCAATAGCGGTACCAGCGCGTACCGGCAGCGACGTGGGCGACTTCCTCACGCAAGATCACTTCGAGGATGGCGACCGTGCGGGTGTCGCCGAGGTGGCGCAGGCGATCGATCATCCCCGGCGTCACATCCAGCCCGCGCGCTTCAAGTACGCGCGGCACCAGCGCCATGCGGGCGGTATCGTTATCCGCGGTTTTCTCGGCCATGGCCCACAGGCCGTCGTGCGCGTCGAAATCGCCATAGGCATGACCGAGCTCGGCGAGCCGGCCGGCGAGCATGGCGAAATGCCGCGCCTCGTCATTGGCGCAGCTGGCCCAGTCGCGGTAGTACGCATCAGGCTTGCCGCGAAAGCGGTACACCGCGTCCCAAGCCAGGTTGATGGCGTTGAATTCGATATGCGCAACGGCATGCACCAACGCGGCACGGCCTTCGGGGCTCCCGAGTCCACGCTGCGGCACCTGGCGCGCGTTGACCAGCCGAGGTTTGGCCGGACGACCCGGTGCACCGATCGGTTCGGGCGCACGCGATGAAGGATCCGCGCGCAGCTGACCGGCCAGCAATGACTCCCAGGTGGTGCGGCTCAGGCAAAGCTTTTCAGCCGGGTCGGCCGCATCGAGGCAGCGCTTGGCGGCGGCGTGGAGATCGGTCATGGAAATTTTCGCAAGCGCCCTTCTCGATCCTCTCCCCGACGGAAGAGGATGCCGAGCATCACGCGGTACGTCGCGCCGCCTTGGCGTCGTCCGAGCGCAGCATCTGGATCTGCTCGAGATAACGATCGTCGAGGCCGGTGACGTATTCGCCGGAAAAACACGAGGTGTCGAAGTGCTTGAGGTCTTCGTTGCCGTCCTGCACGGCCCAGATCAGATCCTCGAGGTTCTGATAGATCAGCCAGTCGGCGCCCAGCGTCTGTTCCACTTCCTTCTCGGTGCGGCCGGCTGCGACCAGTTCGGAAACCGAGGGCATATCGATGCCGTAGACATTGGGGTAGCGCACCGGCGGCGCGGCCGAGGCGAAGTACACGCTCTTGGCGCCGGCGTCGCGAGCCATCTGGATGATCTGCTTCGACGTGGTGCCGCGCACGATGGAGTCGTCCACCAGCAGCACGTTCTTCTTGCGGAATTCCAGGTCGATCGCATTGAGCTTGCGGCGCACCGATTTCACGCGCTCGCCCTGCCCGGGCATGATGAAGGTGCGGCCGATATAGCTGTTCTTGACGAAGCCCTCGCGGAACGGCACGCCCAGCGCACCGGCCAGCGCGCTGGCAACGGTGCGCGCGGTATCGGGAATCGGTATCACCGCGTCGATGCCGTGATCGGGCCGCTCGCGCAGGATCTTTTCGGCCAGCTTTTCACCCATGCGCAGGCGCGCCTTGTACACCGACACGTCCTCGATCATCGAATCGGGCCGCGCCAGATAGACGTATTCGAAGATGCACGGCGCATGCACGGCGCCCTCGGAACAACGACGCGAATACAGCTGACCGCCGTCGGTGATGATTACCGCCTCGCCCGGCAGAATGTCACGCACGCGTTTGAAGCCCAGCACGTCGAACGCGACCGATTCGGAAGCCACCGCATATTCGGTGCCGGTAGCGGTGACACGCTCGCCCAGCACCAGCGGACGGATGCCGTGAGGATCACGGAATGCGATCAAGCCATAGCCCAGCACCAGCGCGATGCAGGCGTAGCCGCCACTGGCGCGCGCGTGCACGCCGGCCACCGCCTTGAAAATATGATCCGGCGTCAGACGCATGCGGTCCTGGATCTGCAGCTCGTGCGCCAGCACGTTGAGCAGCACTTCGGAATCCGAATCGGTGTTGATGTGCCGGCGATCGTCCTCGAACATCTCGCGGCGCAGCGATTCGGTGTTGACCAGATTGCCGTTGTGCGCAAACGCGATGCCGTAGGGCGAATTGACGTAGAACGGCTGCGCTTCGGACGAACCTTCGGAGCCCGCCGTCGGATAGCGGCAGTGGCCGATACCGATGCGCCCGCGCAGTTCGGCCATGGCCGCCTGGCCGAACACGTCGCGCACCAGCCCGTTGCCCTTGTGCAGGCGCAGGCGCGAACCGTCCACGGTGGCGATGCCCGCAGCGTCCTGGCCGCGGTGCTGCAACACGGTCAACCCGTCGTAAAGGGCCGAGGCGACTTCGGTGATACCGACGATACCGATGATTCCGCACATGGTCGTAGCCTGCTTCAGTAATTCGTAGAGGATGGGGCCACGCTGGTCGCGGGGGCCGGTAACGCTGTGCGTGCTGACGAGGGGCTCAGGGGCGAGCCGAAAGTGGGGACGTGCGGCAGCTTGGACAAGTCGGGCATGTGATCGAGCATTTCGGACGGGTGAATCTTATCGAGCATGGCTTCGGGGTGAACGCGATCGCGCAGGCTGGCGGGAATGCTGGTCGGAACCGCCTGCCCCAACCAGGACGCCAAGCCCTGAAACTGCGGTGCCAGCGTCGACTCCCGCCACCACGATTCCTTGGTGAACCCGGTCAGGTCGACCAGAAAGACCAGCACCGAAACGATCAGCACGCCACGGACAAACCCGAACAGCGTGCCGAACAGGCGGTCGACGCCGGACAGGCCTGCGCTCCAGATCAACCGCCTCACCGTAAATCGGATGATCGCGCCCAGTATCAGTACCACCACAAAACAGACGCCGTAGCCGACAAAGGTGCGCAGCGGCACTGAACTGATCGAATGCGCCAGCTGCGCCGTCACTATCGGACCGAAAAGCGCGGTCGCCCAGAATGCCGCCACCCAGATCACCAGCGACAGCACCTCGGCGATCAGCCCGCGGAACAAGCCGATCAATACAGAAAGGGCCAGTACGCCGAGAATGATGCAGTCGGTCCAGTTCATCCCTTCACCTGAGCTGATGACGCATTAGTTGACTGCAACCACCCAAAGCAACGACAAAGCTCAGGGAACCGGAACGATATTGCCCGCGATACCGAGCTTGGCCTTGATCTGGTCGCGAATACGCTCCGCATCGGCACGCTGCGTCTGCGGACCGGCGCGCACACGCCACAGCTGCTTGCCGCCGGCCTGCACCGAATCCACGAAGCCATCGAAGCCGGCGCCACGCAGTTTGTCGCGCAGCGCAGTCGCGTCGCCTTGGTTGCTCATCGCGGCCAGCTGCACGGCAAAACCGCCGGCCCGGGACTTTGTCGTGGCCGGCACAGCGGCGGCCACAGCCGCTTTACTCGCCGAAGCGGAAACAGGTGCCGCGGCGGCGGTAGCGCTCTCCTCGCTGGCATCCTGCTGCAGCCGCGCCGGCACACCCGGCACCGACTGGGTGATCTTCAGACGCGCGGCTTCGGCGGCCGTGCGCGTTTCGAACGGCCCGGCGATCACCACCGTGCGCGGCTGCCCGCCCTGGGTGATCGCGTGGCTGCTTACCGGATAACCCAGTGCCTGTACGCGGCGCTGCAGGCTGGCTGCACCCGCTGCACTGGCATAGGCGCTGAGGTTGATCTTGTAACTGCCGCGCCCACCGACCGGAGCCGCATCATTCGCCAGCGCGGTCTTCGGCGCTTTTTGCGCCGCGGCGCTCACGGCAGCCGGCTTCGCCGCCGGCACGCTGGCCGGCGCCCGGTTCTGCATCGGAATCACCGGCTCGGTCGAGCTGGCGCCGGAACCCGTGATGACCGTGGTCGGCGCCGGCTTTTTGCCGGCCAGCGGGTCGGTTTCCACGTCGCGCGGTCGGCGTGAGCCGATATCCACGGTAGGCAGCTGGCCACTCGCTCCAGGCGGCACCTTCGACGCGCTCGTTTGCGCTGTGGAAGCCGCACTGCTCGGCGCGCCAACGGCGGCGTCGGGGTTGAGGCTCATGGTTTTGGTCTGGAGATCCCGATCCGGTGCGGGCGGAATCGCCAGGCTTACCGCCTGATCACCGCCGGGAGCCGGCGGCTTGCTGGAAAAAAGCATCGGTACGAACAGAACCAGCAGTGCTAGCAGGACGGCGGCACCCAGCAGGCGTGTTTTCAAGACGTGGCTCCAAAGCGGCAAACGCAATACGAAACACGGCGATTATACCTGCCCGCGTCGCCCACCACGTTCAATCGGCTAACGCGGGTTTATCCAGCGCCGCCGCCATCACGGCGCTGGCCACGAAAAACGAGCCGAACGCCAGAATGCGCTCGCCCGGCTGCGCAAGCCCCCGAGCTGCCGACAGTGCGCTCGCTACATTGGCATGCGCGTCGAACGACGCCTGCGGTAGCGCCAGATCGAGCCGCTTTACCAGCTCTTCCGCCGACAGGCCGCGGGGCGTATCGGCATCCAGGCCGGCCAGGTGCCAGTGATCGATACGCCGGCCCAGCGCCGTTAGCACACCATTCACATCTTTATCGGCCAGCGCACCGTACACCGCATGCACGCGGGCTCGCGGCTGTGCATCCAGCCACTGCGCCAGCGCCCGTGCCGCCTGCGGATTGTGGCCTACATCCACCAGCAAGACCGGATTGCCACCCAGCGACTGCAGTCGGGCAGGCACGCGAACCGATCGCAGGGCCAGACTCACCGCCGCGAAAAAATCCTTCGACGGCAGCGATACGTCATCGGCGAACAGGGCATACAGCGCTGCAATCGCCGCCGCCGCGTTCGCATATTGAACCGGGGCCGCCAGCGCCGGATCGGGCAAGACCATCGCCAGACCATCGCGGTGCTGCCAGCGCCAACCGGTGTCCAGACGCTGCGTCGAGAAATCGATGCCCGCGCGCTGCACGTTCGCTCCGATGCCCGCCAGCGCATCAAGAAGGCCCGCCGGCGGATCGATCTCGCCGACGATGACCGGATGCCCGGCCCGCGCGATGCCCGCCTTCTCGCGGCCGATACTGTCGCGGTCGGGACCCAACCAGTCCATGTGATCGAGGTCCACCGTCGTCACGATGGCGACGTCGGCATCGACGATGTTCACCGCATCGAGGCGTCCGCCCAAACCCACCTCGAGAATGGCCACGTCCAAATCGGCGCGGGAAAAAATATCGAATGCGGCCAGCGTGCCGAATTCGAAATAGGTCAGCGGGATTTCCGTTTGCTTTGCGCCGTCGTGCGTAAGCGCCAGACGCGCCGATTCGATGCGCTCGAACGATGCCGTCAACGTCGCATCATCGGCATCCACCCCGTCGATGCGCACGCGTTCGTTGTAATGCATCAAATGCGGCGACGTGAAGCTTCCGACGCGCATGCCGGCCGCCCTCAGCATCGCTTCAAGAAATGCTACCGTCGAGCCTTTGCCATTGGTGCCACCGACCGTGATCACCCGACGCGCCGGCGCCACCGCGCCCATCCGCTGCCATACCGCGCGCACCCGATCGAGCCCCAGCTCGATGCTGCGCAGGTTGACCTGTTCCTGATACGACAGCCATTCGGCGAGAGTGCGGGTCATGCAACGATCTTTATGGAAAGCCTGCGTACAGTTTAGCCTTCCGGCCGCGTGCTTCGATCATCCAGCGGCCGAAGCCAGAAACGAAGACGGTGCAAAGTCGGCGTGATATCCCCGATCTCTGTCCAATCCAGATGGCAGAACATCGTCTCCTGCCGCCGATAGCCGCGCTTGCGCCAGAACGCGTCATTGGATCGATAGTGCGGCGGGCGCCGAGGATCGTCGGCGTCACGCTCGACCGCGCAGAACGCCGTGCAGCGAAATCCGCCAAGCCGACGCGCATGCGCCTCGCGCTCGTCGAAAAATCGATGGCCGAGGCCCTGACCGCGATACGCGTTCAACAGCACCGATTCGCCAAAGTAGAAAACCTCGTCCACCGCCATGCCTTGCTCGCGAAACGGCCGCTGGAACGGGTCGCCGTCATCGGCCAAAGGGAGGCCGCTGGAAGCGCCAACCACCCTTTCGCCATCGAACGCCAGCACGAATAGGCTGCGCGGCGAACGCGCGTAAGCGGAGAGATAATCACGCTCGTATGCGGCATCCCCTTCATACAGATACGGATAGTCGCGAAACACGGCAGTGCGCAAGCGCGACAAGTCATCCAGGTAGGGCGCGACGGCTTCACCCACGCACGTAGTCACGCTAACGGCCATGGGTCAGCCGCCTGTAACCTGGGCGATCCAGTCATTGAGGTTGTAATAGTTGCTGACGCGGGAAATACGACCATCCCGAATGTCGAAGAACGCGCCGCCCGGCAACACGTAGCGCTGGTTTTTCGCCGGGGGAAGCCCCTCGTCGTCGGCCAGATAAACCCCGTGCACTTCGTACTCGGCCGCGGCGCGCAGACCGTCGGCGGATGCCATGACCACGATCTTCTGCAGCTGCTCGCTGTAGCTGCCCTGCATGCGCCCGAGAAACGCGCGAAACGCGTCGAGTCCCTGCTCACGTGGCCCCTGGTTGAGATCGTGCGCCACATCATCGGTGAGGCAGGCCAGCATCGCTTCCCAGTCGGCGCGATTGAACGCGTCGTAATAGTGCTCGATCAGCGCCTTGGTATCGGACATGCTTTCAGCCTCCGTCTTGGTCGGACGAACAGCTTAAAGCATCGAGAGACTCAGGTAAGACGCGGCTTGCGTTCTGCGGGCATCCGACCAGGCGCGCCGTTCGGCGCACTCAGCCGAACAGATGGATACCGCTGTAGTGCAAGGCCATATACATGCCGAACGCGGTCCAGAACATTTTCTTCAGCGCCTTGCCAGCGAGAAACGCGATCAGCAGGGCAAACATCAGCGGCACATACTTTTCCAGCTTGCCGAACAGGTCGTTGACGCGAGTGTCGCTGCCGCCGTTATTGAATACGTTCATGCGTGTTCTCCTGCACCGTACCCGTTGCGTATGGCGCCTTGATGGATGAAGAAAAGCGGTTTGTTCGCGAGATCACCGAAATGGCGTCGATCAGCCCGGCAACAGCAAGCTGGCCTGCCAGAGGGCGAACGTGATCGACGCCGTGATAAAGCTGGCGCCCAGCATGGCCAGGGGCTTATTGAAGATCGGATGAGCAATGAGGGTTTTCATGGAAGTTCTCCGGCACCACCGTGGTACGTGGAGAAATAATCCATCTTCCATCCCGGCGAAAGCAGAGGCAGCCGTCAGTCATCGGCAGTGACACTCGTCATCACGATGGCGCACACCGTATTGAACCAATGACGACATACGCTAGTCTCAAAAGAAACCTACTGCCCCGTTTGTGTTGCTCATGATCAAGCCAGACATTCCTCTCAATGAAAACGAGCGTATCGCTGCCCTGAAGCGCTACCGCATTCTCGATACGCTGGCTGAGGACGCCTACGACGACTTGCTAAACATCCTCGCCGGCATTTGTGGGGCACCGATGGGGGCCGTTACCCTTGTTGACGAGGATCGCCAGTGGTTCAAAGCCAAGCTGGGCCTTGAGGTATCGCAAACGCCGCGAAGCGACTCGTTTTGCGCCCACGCCATGTTGCAGCCCAGCGAGCTGATGGTGGTGGAGGATGCAGAAAGAGATCCGCGCTTCTTCGACAATCCGCTGGTCACGGGCGAAACGAATATCCGCTTCTACGCCGGCGCGCCGCTGACCAGCAGCGACGGCCATGCGCTCGGGGCGTTGTGTGTAATGGATCACGAACCGCGGAGGCTCACTTCGTTTCAGAAATCGGCGCTTAGCGCCCTGTCACGTCAGGCCAGCGCGCTGATGGAGCTTCGCCTCAGCACGCGGGAGCTGCGCCATCAGCTGAGCGAGCGCGAATGGTACGAGCAGCGGCTGCAGGAACATCGCGACGCGCTGGAATTGCAGAATGCCCAGCTGATCGCACAGACGCGCGCCGACCCACTCACCGGCCTGGCCAACCGGCGCGCCTTCAACGCCCAGCTGGACGCCGAGCTGGCGCGCTCGAAGGCGCTCGGCAGCCCGCTCGCGCTAGCCATGTGCGATATCGATTATTTCAAAAAAATCAACGACACGTTTGGCCACCCCGCCGGCGATCAAGTGTTGATCGAGTTGGCGCTGATGCTCCAGCAAGCGCTTGGCGAGGGCGCGATGGCCGCACGCTGCGGCGGCGAGGAATTCGCCCTGCTGCTTCCCCAGTTCGATATCGCAGATGCCTCAGCGCTGTGCGAATCGATACGACTGACTACGCCGATGCTGCCGGTGATGACGCCGATCACACTGAGTCTAGGGCTCGCCATAGCGCATGCGGACGACACGCCTGAAAACCTCTACAGGCGAGCCGACAAACTGCTTTATGCCGCCAAGGAAAGCGGACGCAATCGGCTCATGCTGGACTCGTAAACAGCGACGCCTTAAACGCTCAGACCAGAGCGTCCTCGGCCGCCACGAAACCACCGGTCTGGCGCTGCCACAGTCGGGCATACAGGCCGCGTTGGGCAATCAGCTCGGCATGCGTACCGGTTTCGACGATGCGTCCTTTGTCCAGCACCACCAGCCGGTCCATTCGCGCGATGGTGGACAACCGGTGCGCGATGGCGATCACGGTCTTGCCCTGCATCAAAATATCCAGGCTGTCCTGGATCGCCGCTTCGGCTTCGGAATCGAGCGCGGAGGTGGCTTCGTCCAGCACCAGGATCGGCGCGTCCTTCAGCAGCACGCGCGCAATGGCGATGCGCTGACGCTGACCGCCGCTGAGTTTGACGCCGCGCTCGCCCACCAGCGCGTCATAACCGAAACGGCCTTCGCCATCGACCAGCTGCGGAATGAATTCATCGGCGCGCGCTTTGCGAACCGCCTCGAGCACCTGCGCCTCGCTCGCATCTGGACGTCCATACAGGATGTTGTCGCGGATCGAGCGGTGCAGCAGCGAGGTATCCTGGGTGACCACGCCAATCTGCGAGCGCAGGCTCTCCTGCGACACCTGCGCAATGTCCTGATCGTCGATCAGAATGCGACCGCTCTCCAGGTCGTAGAGGCGTAGCAACACGTTGACCAGCGTCGACTTGCCCGCGCCGGACGGCCCGACCACGCCGATCTTTTCACCGGCACGCACGGCGAGATTCAGGCCCGCAATTACACCGCCCTGCTTGCCGTAGTGAAAGTGGATGTCCTCGAAGCGCACGTCGCCGCGCGTCACCGCCAGCGGCTTCGCGCCCTCGTTATCCTGCACCGCGCGCGGCTGCGAAATCGTGGTGATGCCGTCCTGCACCGTACCCACGTTTTCGAAAATGCCGTTGACCACCCACATGATCCAGCCGGACATGTTGTTGATGCGGATCACCAGCCCGGTCGACAGCGCGATCGCACCGACGGTGACCTTGCCTTCGCTCCACAGCCAGATCGCCAGCCCGGTCGTACCCACGATCAGAAACCCGTTGAGGATGGTGATGCTGGCATCCATCGCCGTGGTAAGCCGGGTCATGTGGCGCAGCTTGCCGGTCTGCTCGCCCATCGCATCGGCGACGTAAGCCTCCTCGCGCCGGGTATGCGCAAAGAGTTTCAGCGTGAGGATGTTGCTGTAGCCGTCGACAATACGACCCATCATCTTCGAGCGCGCCTCGGACGCCAGCCAGGACCGCTGCTTGATGCGCGGAATGAAATACGCCATCAGGCCGATATAGGCGAGCAGCCAGACCAACAGCGGCACCGCAAGCCACGTGTCGGCCTTGGCGAACAGCACGATCGCGCTGCCGGTGTAGATGGTCACGTACCAGAGCGCGTCCACGATCTGCACCGCCGACTCGCGCAGGCTGGAGCCGGTCTGCATGATGCGATTGGCAATGCGTCCGGCAAAATCGTTCTGGAAGAAGCCAAGGCTCTGCCGGATCACGTAACGATGGTTCTGCCAGCGAATGCGATTGGTCAGGCTAGGCACGATGGCCTGATTCACCAGCAAGTCGTGCAGGCTGCTCAATACAGGCCGTGCGACCAACGCCACCAGGCCCATCAAGATCAGCTCATGCCCGTGCAAGCGGAAAAAATCCGGTCCCGGCAGGCCCTTGGTCATATCGACAATGCTGCCGATGAAGCCGAACAGCGAGACCTCGACGATCGCCACACCGAAACCGACGACGATCGCAGCCAGAAACACCGGCCACACCTGGCGCAGATAGAACGCGTAAAAACGCCACACCGGCTTCGGCGGCATGCCGTCGGAGGGCTCTTTGAACGCATCGATCAGGGATTCGAACCAGCGAAAAATCATGAAAGCTCCATAGGCTGCAGGCGCCCATTGTGCTGGAAGCGCTCCACTGCAGAAGTGACGGATATGGGGTCGACGCCCCGAAAATCACGCGGCGATGCCACGCGCGAACTTCGGCGGCAAGTTGGCATTGCGCGGGCAGGATCGAACCCAACTATCAGCCCAATGGCAAAACCTGCTGTCCCGATCGATCGCGCCGCGATGCCAGCCTATCGGCCAATCGCGTCGGCTCGGGCAATTTGTAGCGCGTGCAGCAGGCCAGCACGAGATCCGGCGCGCTTGCCTGACTCACACGATGCCCGGGCGAAACGATCAGCGGCTTGATCCGATCCTTGCTGCGCAACACGGTGCCAATGCGTTTACCGCGATAGATAAGATCGGTGCGATCCCCGCGCAGCGGTCCCAGTTCGGCGTGATGCCCGACCAGAATTGATTTGGCCACGCCGATGGTGGGCAAACCGGTGATCACGCCCAGATGCGCCGCGATGCCCAGACCGCGCGGATGCGCCACGCCAAGACCGTCAACGAAAATCAGGTCCGGCGGCTGCGGCAGTTCGGCCAACGCATGGAGTACCGCGGGCAGCTCGCGAAACGACAGCAGCCCCGGGATATACGGCATCCGCGTCGGCCGTCGGGCAATGACCTCCGCCAGCGGCTGCAGGGTTTGCGCATTGATCAGCACGGCGGCGGCCCTTGTGATCGCACCGTCCTCCTCAAAGCCCACGTCGACGCCGGCTAGCAGGCGCAACGGCGGATAGTCGTCCTCAAGACGCACGCGATGCGCAAGTTCGGTTTGGAGCGCGCGGGCGCGCGCGACGTCGCCGTCCCAGGCCAGCGTTTCGCCGGTGTCGAAGTGTGGCTGTGGCCAGCCGTGTGGGCTCGACGCATCGTCGTCTTGCTCGGTCATATCCGCGAGACTGAGCAAACGAGTCTGAACGCGGCGTCAAAGCGAGCGCCTCACGACCGTCATTTCGGTTGACCGACCGCGGCCAGGACCGGATCATCGCCGGATGCCCAACTCGCTTCGCTATCTTTTCATTCTTCTGCTGACCTTTTCAGGCAGCATCGCCGTGGCGCAGGATGCGCCGGCCAGCAGCGCGTCCGCCGCCCAGCCTGCGCTGACGCCGGTGCAGACGCTGACCCAGCTACGCAGCGAACTGGACAACATCAAGAGTTCGGTCGATGCGAAAAAACCGGACACGCCACTGAACGATCTGCGCACCAGCGCACTCGCCGTGCAGCAGAAAGCCGAACAGCTTGCCACCAGTCTGGCACCACAGGATGCCAGCCTGCAGACGCGTCTGGACGTGCTTGGCCCCGCACCAGCCAAGGGTGCACCGCCGGAATCGTCGGAACTCAGCGCCCAAAGGCGGCAGCTGACCAAGGCCAAGAACGAACTGGACGGCCAGATCAAACAGGCCAATTCACTCAGTACCGAAGCGACGCAGCTGGCCGCGCATGTGTCCGATATGCGCCGCGATCAATTCCAGGCCTCGCTGGCATCGCGAACGGCCACGCCGTTCAGCGGTGCGTTCTGGGCCGATCCGGCACAGGCGTTCCCCGACGATCTGGCGCGTGCGAAACTCTTGAAAAGCAATGTCGCCGATGCCGTATCCACGGCGTGGCAGCTGCCCAACCGCACCCCGTTCATCCTGTGCCTGATCTTTGCCGTGCTGCTGATGACGGTGGTGCGCTGGCTGATCGAAAGAACGCTGGTGCACCTGACCACAAGCAGCATGCCCGCGGGGCGTCTGCGCCGCAGCGCGCTGGCCGTGACGATCGCTCTGGCCTACACCCTGACCGTCGGACTGGCAGCGCATTTTGCGTACGAGGCGCTGAACTGGAACGACACCCTCAGCGACGACCTTGCCGACCTGGGCCAGAAGCTGGCGCGCCTAGTGACGTTCGCGGCGTTTCTTACCGGCCTTGGCCGCGCCATATTGTCGACGCAGCGACCGTCATGGCGATTGCCTTCGCTATCTGATGACGCTGCGCAGCGCCTGCGCCTGTTCCCCTGGCTGTTGGGTGCCGCGGCGTTTCTACTGGGCCTGCTGGAAAGCGTGATCAGCGCCATCGGTTTGAGCCTGCCGGCCACCGTGGCGACGCGCGGGTTTGTCGCCACCTTGATTGCCGTGCTGTTTGCCGATGCGCTGATTCGGCTGGGCAAGTCACGCCGCGTCATGCTGGCCTCGGGTGAAGAACCGAGCCAGCGGCCGGTCTGGGTAGGACTGATTGTGGCGGCGGCCTTCGTTTCCGTCGGCCTCACCTTGCTCGGCGTTGCATCGGGCTATATCGCGTTCGCTTTTTTCATGGCGCGGCAGATGCTATGGGTCGGCGTGATCCTCACGGCGCTGTATCTGGTGATGCACCTGGTCGACGATATTTTCGACACGATTTTTGCGCCCAAGGGGCGCACCGGGAAACGCCTGCAGGCCAGCTTCGGCATGCCTGCCAGAGCGCTCGAACAGATCGGCACGGTGCTGTCCGGCATCACCCGCGCGATTTTGTTGCTGATGTCTATTGCGTTCGTGCTGGCGCCCTTCGGCGCGGGCCCATCGGAACTGGCCGATCGTGCCGGCGCGCTGCTGTCGTCGGGAGGTTCGCTGGGCGAGCTGAAAATTGTCCCGGGCAATATTTTTGCGGCACTGCTGGTATTCGGTACCGGCTGGGTGGTGTTGCGCATCGTCAAGCGCTGGCTGAGCGAACAGCTGCTGCCGAAAACCTCGTTCGATCTGGGCATGCAGAACTCGGTGCTCACCCTGATCGGCTACGTCGGCGGCGTGCTCATTTTCGTACTGACCCTGGTCGAGCTGAAGGTCAATCTGACCAGCATCACCTGGATGGCCAGCGCCCTTTCGGTCGGTATCGGTTTCGGCCTGCAGGCGATCGTGCAGAACTTCATCTCCGGCCTGATTCTGCTGGCCGAGCGCCCGGTGAAGGTGGGCGACTGGGTCAGTATCGGTGGCGTGGAAGGCGACATCCGCCGCATCAACGTGCGCGCCACCGAAATTCAGATGGGCGATCGTTCGACCATGATCGTGCCGAACTCGCAGTTCATCACCCAGAACGTGCGCAACGTGACTCTCGCCAACGCGCAGGGCCGCGTACACATCACGCTGCCTATGCCGCTGGATACCGATGCCGGCAGGGCGCGTGAAATCATTCTCGATGTGCTCAATGCGCATGCTTCGACCCTGGCGACGCCGGCACCCGTGGTGCGGCTGGACAATCTCGATGCGGGCACCATGACCTTCGACTGCACGGCCTATGTCAACAGTCCGCGCGACGTCAGCGCGGTGAAAAGCGATCTGCTGTTCGAAACACTCGAACGTCTGCGCGACGCCAAACTGCCGATGACCAGCCCGCAAAGCATGGTGGTACGCACGCTTCCCTCTCCACAGGTCGGCGACGACAACCACGACGACAAGGATTGAGAGAAACGAAGGCCTGCTCGACGCCACCTTCGCTCGTGGAATTTGAAGAAAATCCCGCCACTCACCGTGGAGATTGTGCGTGACGACCGCTACGCCCGACGGCAGCTCTATCATTCCCTGCCTACGCTACCGCGACGTGCGCACCGCATTCGCAAAGGGTTTGGGGTCGCACCCGCCATGCGATCTATCAAAACGACCACGGTTAGGCAATCCAAAGGGCCATGCGGAGACGTTGAACAGGCTCTTAATCAGCCGGCGGCCGTTCGCCACGCCTCAGTCGACGTGCTGTGCCACGGTGGACGCAGGTGCGACCATCAGCGCCTGCGCCGGCGCTTTAATCGAGGAGTCAGGTCGCGCCTGGGCGTACATTTCCCAGCTGATCTGCTTGAGCAGGGCGCGCGGGTCGTCGCCGTGCATATACAAATCCGCGTGCGTTTTCCCGGGCAGATAGCGAAAGTCGGTTTTGGCGTGCAGCCCGTCCAGCACCGCCTGCAGTCTGTGCACCGCGCCGTCCAGATAGTACGTGTCGGCGGTACCGACCATCACGTGGATTTTGCCTTCGAGGTCGGGCTCGAGCTTTGGCCAGTCGGCCTGCAGCCGATGGGCAATGTCGTAGTGATCCCGCCAGTACGCGGCGACTGCCGGATCGACCGTGCCGGTGTCCCGATCGAACAGCAGGGCCGGCCGACCATCGTCGTTGCGCGGCGAAAACACCCATTCGTAAGACGACATCTGGCCACCGTACGCACCCAGCACGCGCTCCAGCCTGACCGAATCCTCGAAGGTCCCCTGCACTTTTCCGTTCAGCCGCTCCAGCGGCCACAGCGTGCCGTCCGGCCGACGATAGACGTTGGCGTGCGGCGCGTACAAATTGACGCCTGAGAAATCATGAAAGTCCACCGGGTCCGGCGACGTCGACCAGGTACCGCCAAATAGTTTCGGGTAATTGATCTGCAGCCACAGCGTTGCCCAGCCGCCGGACGAGTGGCCGGTGAGAAACCGTCCTGATGCTTTCGCATCCATGCGGTAATGCGATTCGAGCGCGGGAATCAGCTCGGTTGTCAGCGCCTTGCCCCACGGTCCGTTATTGACCGAGTCGGCAAATTCATGCGTGCCGGTGGGGCCGGACTCATCCAGAAAAACCCAGATCATCGGCGGCATCTGTCCCTTGACCATATCCAGATGTACGCCAACCAGGGTGTTGATCAGCCGCTCCTCGCTGCCGCCGAAGCCGTGGGTGTAATAGACCGTGGGAAAATGGGCGTTACCGCTGGTTTCATAACCCGGCGGCGTCAGCACCCAGCCGCGCATATGGATGGGCCGGCCCCAGAACGCGGATAGCACCGTGCTCACCCTATCGATCGGCTTGGTATGCGCACGCGCGTCCGGCGCGGCTGCCTGCAGATCGGGCGCCGACGTCATCTGCCACGGGTACGGCTCGGACTGCACGCGCACCAGCCTGAGCGTCGAGGGCGTGATGGCGGGCAGATGCACGCTGATCACCGGGCTGACCAGATCGCCGGCGCTGCGTCCGCTGTAATTGTAGTTGTGATCCAGATCGAGCACGGCCTGCAAGAGGTATTCGCCCGGCGGCAGGCTCGAGAAGCTCCTGGGAAACGCCTGATTGTCCGTGTCGATGGTGACGCTTTGCCGCGGCGCCAGCCGGCTCACTTCACGCGACGCCACCGCCGTGCGCATGGGGTAGAGCGGATCGGCGTCGACGCTTTCGACCTTGCCATTTTTGGCTGCCTTGCGCGCCGCCGTGGCTTCGGTAGCGAACAACAGCAACCGGCCGGACACCGGCTGCGTCGCCGCCCCGTCCAGTTCCACCTTGAAGATCGGCGGGGTCACCCCGGCATGCCAGCGCAGCGCCAGGGCCGACGCGAGCATGGCCAGTACGACCACCAGGGACAACGTCAGAGCGATCCATACCGACTTGCGCATGCCAAGCTTTTCCAATGATTTCCATCTACTCAACGCGGCATGTCGCACGTTGGGATACGAGAAACCTCAGGATAACGGGCGCCGAGTCATCTTCGCGTCAGCAGAGCCCTCGCGGGTCGGCGCATTTTGCGGCGGCAGTCTCAATGGGCCGGTGGCTTGAGCGGCGAGTCAGGCCGCGCCTGCGCATACATCTCCCAGCTGATCTGTTTCAGCAAGCCTTGTCGATCCTTGCCCTGTACGTACAGATCCATATGCGTGCGGTTGGGCAGGAAACGAAAATCCGATCTGGCATGCAGCCCGTCCAGCGTCGCCTGCAGCTTGTGCGCGGCGCCGTCGAGATAGAACGTATCGGCCGTGCCGACGATCAGATGGATCTTACCGTCCAGATCGGGTTTCAGCTGCGGCCAGTTGTGCTGCAGCCGCCAGCTGATGTCGTAGTGATCGCGCCAGTAGTCAACGACGGCGGGGTCGATATCGCCGGTGTCGCGATCGAACATCGGCAGCGGCAGGCCGTTCTTGCCGCGCGGCGAAAACACCCACTCGAACGAACCGAGCTGGCCGCCATAGGTGCCGAGCACGCGCTCAAGCTTGGCGAACTGTTCGAACGTGCCCAGCACCTTGCCGTGATCGCGCACCAGCGGATAGGCCGAGCCGTCCGGCTTGCGATAGACGTTGGCATGCGGCGCGTACAGATCGATGCCGGTGAAATCGTGGAAATCGCTCGGGTCGGGCGACGTCGACCACGTACCGCCGAAAATTTTCGGGTAGCGCGTCTGCAGCCACAGCGTGGCCCAGCCGCCGGAGGAGTGGCCGTTGAGGAAGCGCCCGCTCGGCTTGGCATCCATCCGGTACTGCGTTTCCAGCTGCGGAATCAGCTCGGTCGTGAGCGCCTGTCCCCACGGCCCGTTGTTGACCGAGTCGGCGAACTCGTGCGTGCCGGTGGGGCTGGACTCGTCGAGAAATACCCAGATCATCGGCGGCATCTCGCCCTGCTTCATCGCCGCATACACCGTCGTCAGAGGACCGGCAACGCGATCGTTGTTGCCGCCGAAGCCCTGCGTGTAATACACGGTGGGATAGCGCTTGCCGGCCTTCGCATCGTAGCCCGGCGGCGTCAGCACCTGACCGCGCATGGTGATGGGGCGGCCCCAGAAGGCGCTCAGCGAGGGACTCACGAACTGGATCGCCGTGGCGTGCTGGCGCGCCTCCGGCAACGCATCACGGGCGGCCGCAGGCGCAGACGCCGACAGCTTCCACGGATCGCGCGCCGGCAGCGCCTTGCTCAGCGCCAGCGTCGGGATGCTGGCAACCGGCAGATGCAGCTTCACCACGTTGCTGACCAGATCGCCCGCGCCGCGCCCGAGGTAGTTGTAACTATGCTCGGTATCGAGCACCGCCTGCACGTAATAGTCGCCCGGCGGCAGCTGGGAAAAGCCGGCGGGGAAAGCCAGCTGGTCGGCGTCGATATCGTTGATCTGACCGGGCGTCCAGCGGCTGATCTCGCGCGCGGCCACCGAGGTCTGCGTGGCGCTGAAGGGATTGGCGTCCACGTCATCGACGGTGCTGCTCTTGCCGTCGGATTCGGTCTTCGCGTCGGCCTCGGCCGCCTTGGCCTCGACGGCGAACAGCAGCAGCCTGCCGGAGGTCGGCGTGGCCGACGCCGAGCTGTCTAACTGCACGTGGAAAAAGCGGTGCGCGGGGAGCGCGTCGGTCTGCGCATCGGCCGAACCGACAAGAAACGCGGACAGCAACACGGCAGCAGCAACATGGCGATAACGCATGGATCATCTCCGAAAAAGAAGGACAGACAAGCGGAATTTCACTCGCCACCGCAGCGTGGCGTCCAGCGTCTTACTCGTTCGCCATAGCCGGCTTCACCGGCGCCAGCCGCAGGTCCTGGAAGTCGAAACTGAAATCCGTCAGCGGCGAGATAGGCTCCATCCGCGCCTCGCGGATATGGCCGTCCATATCGAGGCTGAAGCTGATGAAGGCATCGGCATTCAGGTCGCGATCGTCCCAGCGCACGGTGAACGTGTCGTGCTGCCACGGCGACAAGGTACCGATCAGCTGAGCGGTCTTGCTGAAGCGCAAGCGCAGCTTGCCGCCTTCGTTGCTAATGATCACGTCGCCATACCAGGGGTCGCGATAGATGCCGGCATATTGCGCCAGCGGCAGCGACGGCTTGCTGCTCTTGTCGCGCGCCTTTTCATGGGCGGCGAAGCTGCCGTCGGCCTTCGACTCGGCCTGCTTCACCGCCTTGTCGTAAACCGCTACCCAGTTCGTCTTCTGCGTCGGGTTGAGGTAGGCATCGAGCGCCCGGTAGGTCACCGCGTTGAACGCCGCGCCGGATTCCTGATTGGTCAGCACCACCACGCCCAGATGCAGCTCGGGCACCAGGGTGACGCGCGACACCATGCCCGGCCAGCCACCGGTATGCCAGACCAGCCGCTGATTGCGGTAATCGGACAGGAACCAGCTCTCGCCGTAGCCGTAGAAGTGCGGCGTCAGCGGCGCCAGCTCGGGGATCGGCGGTTTGTTGATGGTGATCGGCGTGAGCATCGACCACATCTGCTGCTGGCTGTCCTCGGAGAACAACCGCACCGGCTTGCCGTCTTTTCTCGAACCCGGCAACACGCCGCCGGCCAGCTGCACGTTCATCCACTTGGCCAGATCGTGCACGCTGGCGTAGATGCCGCCCGCGCCCGGATCGTTCAACCAGGCCATCGGCGGCACCGGCTCCAGATTCTTGAAATTGGCCCGCGCGTGGCCGGTCGCCACGTCCATCCCCGGCTTGAGATAGGTCTTGTCGATCAGCGACTCGTCCATGCCGACCGGCTGGAACAGGTGGGTGCGCACATAGTCGGCGTAGCTCTGGCCCGACGCCTGTTCGATCACCAGGGTGGCCACGGCGAACAGGATGTTGTCGTAGGCGTAACCGCTGCGAAAGCCGTTCTTGATCGGCACGTAGCGCAGGTGCTCGACGACCTCTTTCGTGGTGTAGGAGGTCGGCGGCCAGTACAGCAGATCGCCCGCGCCCAGACTCAGGCCGCTGCGATGCGCCAGCAGGTCGCGGATGCGCATCTCGTGCGTAACGTAAGGATCGGACATGCGGAACCACGGCAGGTGATCGATCACTCGATCGTCCATCTTCAGCTTGCCCTGTTCGGCCAGCTGCTGCAGCGCCGCGGCGGTGAACGCCTTGGTATTGGACGCGATGGCGAACAGCGTGTGCGCATCGACCTTGTCCGGCTTGCCAACCTCGCGCAGGCCGAAGCCCTGCTCCATCACCACCTTGCCGTCCTTGACGATGGCCACGGCGATGCCCGGCACGTCGAAGGTCTTGCGCGCGCTCTCGACGTAGGCGCCGAAATCCTGCAACTGAGTCGGCAATGCCGCGGAGTCTTGAGTATTTGACGAGGCCGCTCCGGCGTCGGCGAGAGCCGGTGCGGGCGAGGTCTGCGCGCTGGCGGATCCAGCCAGCGCCAGCAGCACGAAAAGACTTACCGTCCCGAGAGAAAGCGATGGGCGGGAAAAGGTCTTTGGCATATCGATTCCTTCAGGTCAATCGACCAACTATCGCGGCAAAGCAGGCGCGAAGCCAGCGCTGGAAGTCATGGTTCTTCACGCCACCCCCGACAGCGACCCGGCATCGTCTTAGCCGGTTACCATATTTCCTACCCGTAGGACGTTGCCCCCGATGCCATCGACCACCGACGATCTATTCGCCAGCCCGGCACCCGCTGCCGGGACCTCGCCGATTCGCGTCGGCATCGGCGGCTGGACGTTTGCACCCTGGCGCAAGAATTTTTATCCCGAGGGTCTCGTGCAGCGACGTGAGCTGGAATACGCCAGCCGGCAGCTGCGCGCCATCGAGATCAACGGCACCTTCTACCGGGCGCAGACGCCAGCCGTCTACGCGAAGTGGGCCGCCGAGACGCCGGAGGACTTCGTGTTTTCGCTGAAGGCGCCCAAGACGGTAACCCAAGGTAGACGGCTGGCCGAGTCGACCGCCGCTGCGAAGCGTTTCATCAGCGGCGGCCTGGACGAATTCGGTGCACGGCTCGGACCGATCCTGTGGCAGCTGCCACCCTCACGCACATTCGATCGCGACGATCTCGATGCCTTTCTCGACGCGCTGCCGCGCACATTGAACGGGCGCCCGTTGCGCCACGTGCTGGAAGTGCGGCACGAGAGCTTTCTGTGCGATACCTACCTGCAGCTGGCGCGCGCGCAGAACGTGGCCACGGTGTTCACCGACTCGACCACCTATCCGTCGATGGCCGATATCACCGGCGATTTCGTCTACGCGCGGATGATGCGCAGCCACGCGGATATCGCCACGGGCTACTCGGCCAGCGCACTCGGCCAGTGGGCGAAACGCGCGAGCGTCTGGGCACGTGGCGGCGATCCGGACGACCTTCCGCATGTGGGCCAGCCCACCGCCAAGGCAAAAGCGCGCGATGTGTTTGTGTTCTTTATCAGCAGCGCCAAAGAGCGCAATCCCGCCGCCGCCATGGCGATGCAGGCGCGCGTCGACGCCGCTTGATCCACGATAGCCGCGAGAGATTGTCGCTACGCGCACGGCCAACGGACTAAGCTTTCGGTCTATCAACCCTGCGTGTGAATTCCGATGCGCCAACTCAAGCCACTGATCCTGCTTATCGCGCTAGCGGCTGCCGCGATCTTCTGGTCGGGACACGGGACATCGATCGGCGGAAGAACGAACGTTTTTCCCACAACCCGCAGCGCCAGCACCGATGCCGGCCTGCCCAGCTTTCTCCCGGCGGAAGCTAGCGCCACGCTGGACCGAATCGCCAGCGGCGGCCCTTTCACGCATCGGCAGGACGGCGTGGTGTTCGGCAACTACGAAAACCTGCTGCCGCAGGAGCCGCGCGGCTATTACCACGAGTACACGGTGGAAACACCCGGTGCGGACACGCGCGGCGCACGGCGCATCATCACCGGCGGTACGCCGCCGCAAATCTATTACTACACCGACGATCACTACCGCAGCTTTCGCGCGTTCAAGGTGGCCCAATGAGCCTGTATCGCTCGTACGGCCCGCGCGAGATCGACCCGAACCTCACGCAGCCGACGCAGAGCGGAATCTACTTCGTGGGCAGCGACGACCTTGCGCGGCTGGCCAGAACCGCGGCGCGCGACGAGCTGCGCGTTTGCCATACCGACCTTTCCGGTTGCCACGGCAAGGCTGATTTACTGCGACGGCTGAGCGTGTCGCTCGAACTACCCGCCACGTTTGGCGACAACTGGGATGCGCTGGCCGACAGCCTGCGCGATCTGCGCTGGATGCCGGCCTGGGGCTATGTGCTGCTGTTCGACCACGCCGACGATTTGCGGCGCTCTGCGGCAGCGGACTTCGACATCCTGCTTGGTATTCTCGACGACGCCGCCACCTTTGCCAGTGACAACGACATGCCGTGGTTCGCGTTTCTCGCGTTGCCTGACGCGGCCACCGAAGCCGCGGGCTGACGTTTCCCGCTCCAACACCTTATTCATCACTCCAAACATTCATCACCCACGCATTCATCACCTCAGCCGGAAAATCATGCAAACCCAGGATTTCGAACTCGAAGGCGACTACGTCGAACTCAACATGCTGCTCAAACTCACCGGCATCTGCGACAGCGGCGGTGCCGGCAAGGCGATTGTGGCCAGCGGCGCCGTGCTGGTCGACGGCACGATGGAACTGCGCAAGACCTGCAAGATCCGTGCGGGTCAGGTCGTCACCATCGACGACATGGAAATCCACGTGCTGGCGGACGCCCGCTGAAGCGCGGCGACGATCGAGGCCGGAAGGGTAACCCGCGCCGGCCGGTGAGCGAATAACGTGTATCCGGGGCATCCGGATGCTGCAGGAACGCCGGGCCAGAGCCGTAAGAAACGAAGGCCAGGCACCTTCCCGCTGCATCCGCTGCCGTCGTCACCACGTAACTGGATGCATCGCGACCTGCCGCATCCTTACCGCTAGCGAGGCCACCATGAATCGTCGCACCCTGTTCAAAGCCCTGCCCCTGGCCGCCGCCCTGATGATGGCCGGCCTGAGCGCCTGCCAGTCCGCGTCTGCGGCCAGCGATGCCGGCGTTGTTCCCGCACCCACCATCGATGCCCCGAAAACCGCGGCGTCGAAAGACCAGATCGCCGTGCTGGCCGGCGGCTGCTTCTGGGGCATGCAGTCCGTGTTCGAGCACGTCAAAGGCGTGCAAAAGGTCGAGGCTGGCTACTCCGGCGGCGCGGCCAACACCGCGCACTACGACCAGGTGAGCGATGGCGATACCGGCCACGCCGAGTCGATCCGCGTGGAGTTCGATCCCAGCCAGATCAGCTACGGCCAGCTGCTGCAGGTGTATTTCTCGGTGCCGGTCGATCCGACCGAGCTGAACCGGCAGGGGCCGGACAGCGGCACGCAGTACCGCTCGGCAATCTTCTACAACAGCCCGGAGCAGCAGAAAATCGCCAGCAGCTATATCGCGCAACTGACCGCGGCCAAAACCTTCCACGGATCGATCGTGACGCAGGTGGTGCCGCTGAAGGCGTTCTATCCGGCCGAGGCCTACCACCAGAATTATGCGCAGCTGCATCCGGACAATCCGTACATCGCCTACAACGATGCGCCGATGGTCTCGAAGCTGAAAAAGCTCTATCCGACGATCTACAAGGACGAGCAACAGGTCGTCGAAGTTCAGCTGCACTGAGTCATTGGCAACGCGTCACGATAGGTTCGACTTGCGTGAGGCGTCACGATCCCCATCTCTGGACTTCTGCGCGCGCCGCGCGGCTGGCTGGAAGACTCTCCCCTCGTGACGCCTCACGCCACCTCTTCGTCAGCGACTGAATCGAATGAACTCACGCGCAGTTTTCTGGGCGTGTTTCGTTACAGCGGCCGCGCGCTCCAGTTGGTCTGGAGCACCAGCCGGCCGCTGACCATCGCGCTGGCCTTGCTCACGCTGATCGCCGGTCTGTTGCCGGCCGGCGTGGCGTATGTGGGTGCACACATCGTCGACGCCGTGGTCCAAGCAAGTCGCCAATGGGCAGCCAACGGCAGTGCGCCGTGGTGGCCGGTGATCCGCTGGGTACTCCTCGAAGGTTTGCTGGTGGCCTTGCTGGCCGGCGCTCAGCGTGGGCTCTCGGTATGCCAGTCGCTACTGCGCGCGCTGCTGGGCCAGCGCGTCAACGTCATGATTCTCGAAAAGGCGCTGACGCTGGAGCTGGCCCATTTCGAGGATTCGGAGTTCTACGACAAACTCACCCGCGCGCGGCGCGAAGCCTCGACGCGGCCGCTGTCGCTGGTCACGCGCACGTTCGGCCTTGGGCAGAACGCGATATCGCTGATCAGCTACGGCACATTGCTGTTCCATTTTTCGCCGTGGGCGGTGCTGGTCCTGCTGCTGGCCGGTTTGCCGTCTTTTATTTCCGAAACCAAATTTTCCGGCGATGCGTTTCGCCTGTTCCGCTGGCGCTCGCCCGAGACGCGCATGCAGCTGTATCTGGAAACGGTGCTGGCGCGCGAAGACCACGCCAAGGAAGTGAAGCTCTACGGCCTCGGGCCACTGCTGCTCGATCGTTATCGCAACATCTTCGACACGCTTTATCGCGACGACCGCGACCTGACCATTCGTCGCGACAGCTGGGGTTTCGGGCTGGGCCTGCTCGGCACGCTGACGCTTTATGCCGCCTATGTGTGGATTGCCATGAGCACGGTGGTCGGGCGCATCACGCTGGGCCAGATGACGATGTACCTGATGCTGTTCCGGCAGGGTCAGTCGGCGGTGTCGGCGATGCTGTCGGCGATCGGCGGCATGTATGAGGACAACCTCTATCTGTCGACACTCTACGAGTACCTCGAAACTCCGGTGCCGCCATCCACCGGCACCGTGCAGGTCGGCGCCCAACCGAGCGACGGCATTCGCTTCGAGCGGGTCAGCTTCACCTATCCCGGCGCGACCGAGCCGGCGCTGCAGGATATCGACCTGCACATCAAACCCGGCGAGTCGCTGGCGCTGGTCGGCCAGAACGGCTCCGGCAAGACCACCTTGATCAAGCTGCTGACGCGGCTGTACTCGCCCGACAGCGGCCGCGTGCTGCTCGACGGCAACGACCTGCGCGACTGGGATGAAGGCGTACTGCTGCAGCGTGTCGGGGTGATATTCCAGGACTTTGCGCGCTACCAGATGCGCGTCGGCGAGAACGTCGGCGTCGGCGACGTGACCGCGTTCGAAAACGCCGAGCGCTGGCGCGAAGCGAGCGACAAGGGCATGGCCAGCGAATTCATCGACACCTTGCCGGCCGGCTTCGATACCCAGCTCGGCAAGTGGTTTCGCGACGGCCGCGAGCTGTCCGGCGGACAGTGGCAGAAGATCGCGCTGGCGCGTGCCTTCATGCGCTCGCGCGCGGACATCCTAGTGCTGGACGAGCCCACCGCGGCGATGGACGCCGAAGCCGAAGCCACCATCTTCGAGCATTTCCGCGAACTGTCCGGCGGCCGCATCGCGATCCTGATCTCGCACCGCTTCTCGACAGTGCGGATGGCCGACCAGATCATCGTGATCCAGGACGGCCGCATCAAGGAACGCGGCAGCCACGAGCAGCTGATGGCGCAGGCCGGCCACTACGCTCACCTGTTTTCGCTGCAGGCGCAAGGCTACCGCTAGAAAACACCCCTGCAGCTTGACCCTGCCCGCCCCCGCGCCCCATGCTTCGCTGTCCGCTAGACGTCCCACCCCGGTTGAAACACACGCATGAGCAGTCGCTACAACGCCGCCGATATTGAAGTCCTCTCCGGTCTCGACCCGGTCAAACGCCGACCCGGCATGTATACCGATACCACCCGCCCGAACCATCTGGTGCAGGAAGTGGTCGACAACTCGGTGGATGAAGCCCTGGCCGGCCACGCGCGCAGTATCGAAGTGGTGCTGCATGCGGACGGCTCGGTCGAGGTGAGCGACGACGGCCGCGGCATGCCGGTGGACATCCATCCGGAAGAAGGCGTGTCTGGCGTCGAGCTGATCATGACGCGACTGCACGCCGGCGGAAAATTCAGCGGCAAGAACTACAACTTCTCCGGCGGCCTGCACGGCGTCGGCGTGTCGGTGGTCAATGCGCTGTCCGATCGCGTCGAGGTATCGATCCGCCGCGATGGCAACGAATACCGCATGGCCTTCGAGCACGGCGACAAGGTCAGCCCGCTGGAGATCGTCGGCTCCGTGCCGAAGAAGCGCACCGGCACCACCCTGCATTTCTGGCCCGAGGCCAAGTATTTCGATTCGCCGAAGGTGTCGCTGGCGCGGCTGCGGCATCTGCTGCGGGCCAAGGCCGTGCTGTGCGCCGGCCTCAGCGTCAAGCTCACCGACGTTGCCAGCGGCGAAGTCAACGACTGGTACTACGAGGACGGCCTGCGCGACTATTTGCGCGGCGAACTCGACGGCGCCGAGGCCCTGCCCAGCGAGCTGTTCGTGCATCACATGGCGCGCGATGTCGAAGGCATGGAGGTCGCGCTGGCCTGGCTGCCGGAAGGCGAACTGGTGCAGGAAAGCTACGTCAACCTGATCCCCACCGCGCAGGGCGGCACGCATGTGAACGGCCTGCGCACCGGCCTGACCACGGCCATCCGCGAGTTCTGCGACATCCGCAACCTGCTGCCGCGTGGCGTGAAGCTGGCGCCGGAAGACGTATGGGAACGGCTGGCGTTTGTGCTTTCTGCACGCTTGCAGGATCCGCAGTTCGCCGGCCAGACCAAGGAGCGACTGTCGTCACGCCAAACCGCCGGCATGATCGAAAACGTCATCCACGACGCCTTCAGCCTGTGGCTCAACCAGCACGTCGACATGGGCGAGCGGATCGCGCAGCTGGCGATCGAACGCGCCAGCGCGCGCTTGAAAGCGGCCAAGCAGATTGTCCGCAAAAAGATCACCCAGGGCCCGCAGCTGCCCGGCAAACTGGCCGACTGCACCGCGACCGACCTCACCCGCACCGAACTGTTTCTGGTCGAGGGCGACTCCGCCGGCGGCAGCGCCAAGCAGGCGCGCGACAAGGAGTTCCAGGCGATCCTGCCGCTGCGCGGCAAGATCCTCAACACCTGGGAAGTCGAGTCCGGTTCGGTGCTGGCGTCGGAAGAGGTGCACAACCTCGCCATCGCCATCGGCTGCGATCCAGGCAAGAACGATCTCTCGGGGCTGCGCTACGGCAAGGTGATCATTCTGGCCGACGCCGATTCGGACGGCCTGCATATCGCAACTTTGTTGACTGCACTTTTCCTCAAGCACTTCCCAACCCTGGTCAGCGAAGGCCACGTCTTCGTGGCGATGCCGCCGCTGTTCCGCGTCGACGTGGGCAAGCAGGTGTTCTACTGCCTCGACGAGAGCGAGAAGGAAGCGATGCTGCAGCGGATCGAACGCGAAAAAATGAAGGGCGCGGTCAACACCACGCGTTTCAAGGGCCTGGGCGAAATGAATCCGCCGCAGCTACGCGAATCGACCATCCATCCCGATACGCGTCGGCTGGTGCAGCTGACCATCGGCGATGAGGACGGCACCTCCAAACTGATGGACATGCTGCTGGCAAAAAAACGCGCCGGCGATCGCAAGGCCTGGCTGGAAGAGAAAGGCGACCTGGCGACGCTGGAAGTCTGAGCCAGCCAAACGGCGGCTGCGTTTTTCAATGCGGCCCGCCGTGTGTCGAATCGCTTCGTGGTTCGAACGAGCCCCGCGTCCTCATTACCACCGGTCGCGATCCCGCGTTATCCGGCAGATACAGACATGCGGCGTTGACGCACACCCTGACGCCGCATCGGTTTTGTTCGTGGTCCCGTGCATCCGACCCACGACTCGCGCCGTATCTCCTCACGCTTCCAATCCGCGAAGCGGAAAATCTGGAGTTACACATGAACAAGAATCAGCGTCTGCGTGGTATCGCCCTTGGACTCTCGCTGGCTTTTGCCACTGTCGCCGTGGCGCCGATGGCGATGGCCGACTCGATGAGCAACATGAGCATGGGCAAGACCGTCGAAGTGGGCGGAGCACCGATGTACCCGAACAAGAACATCATCGAAAACGCGGTGAACTCGAAGGATCACACCACCCTGGTTGCCGCCGTCAAGGCTGCCGGCCTGGTCGATACGCTCTCGGGCGCCGGCCCGTTCACCGTGTTCGCGCCGACCAATGAAGCGTTCGCTGCACTGCCTGCCGGCACCGTCGACACCCTGCTGAAGCCGGAAAACAAGGCGGATCTGACCAAGATCCTCACGTACCACGTGGTGCCCGGCAATGTGACCTCGGCCGACCTGCTCAAGCTGATCAAGAAAGGCGGCGGCAAGGCTTCGGTAAAGACCGTCGAAGGCGACTCGCTGACGTTCAGCAAGGATGCGCAGGGCGTGGCCATTACCGACGACAAGGGCAACGTCGCCCACGTCACCATCGCCAACGTGAAGCAGTCCAACGGTGAGATCCACGTCATCGACAAGGTTTTGATGCCGTAATCCGCATCGCCGTTTTAAAACGCGAGTGTTTCACCAGCGCCCCGACTCCCTCATCGGGGCGGCTTTTTTTGTGCGCTCGACCGGGCTAAGGTGACGACTGGTTATTACCGAGCGACACCCATGTCCTTGCTGCCACCTCTCGATCTGCAGCGCTGGATCGACGACAACCGCCACCTGCTCAAGCTACCGGTAGGCAACAAGTGCATCGTCGATGGCGACTTCATCGTCATGATCGTCGGCGGCCCCAACGCCCGCACCGACTATCACTACGACGAAGGCCCGGAGTTCTTCTATCAGCTTGAGGGCGAGATGGTGCTGAAAGTGCAGGACGACGGCCGCGCACGCGATATTCCAATTCGCGCCGGCGAACTTTTCTATCTGCCGCCGCGCACGCCGCATTCGCCGCAGCGCATGCCCGCATCCATCGGCCTGGTGATCGAGCGCAAGCGCCTGCCGCACGAACAAGACGGGCTGCTGTGGTTCTGCGAAAACTGCAATCACAAGCTCTACGAAGAATTTTTCGTGCTCGGCGACATCGAGCAGGATTTTCCGCCGGTGTTCGATCGTTTCTACCGTTCGCGCGACGCGCGCACCTGCGGCCAGTGCGGCCATCTGAATCCGGCACCAGCCAAATACGGCTGAGATAAAGCTGATGCCGCCGTACGCGACAAACCTATCGCGCGGCTGACTCTATTTACCGCGCGCCAGCCACTTGCCTGCCATTCGCCGCAGCGAGTCATCGGCCGACGCATCGTTCGCGATGTCGAGGATCGATTTCCACGCCAGCGCCAGCGACTCCTCGC
The DNA here is from genome assembly GCF_013408815.1 of Rhodanobacter sp. K2T2. Lineage (NCBI taxonomy): Bacteria > Pseudomonadati > Pseudomonadota > Gammaproteobacteria > Lysobacterales > Rhodanobacteraceae > Rhodanobacter > Rhodanobacter sp. K2T2. The sequence goes on from NZ_JACCCA010000011.1 coordinate 157,612, forward strand.
TGATCGCAAACTGTTCGCTGCCTGTGGCGCGCACCACGTAACGCACGTCGTAATGCCAGTGCTCCGGCTCATCGCCGCGTGCGGGAATACGGTGACGGTCGAGATCGAAAATAGCCGGCTCGACCACCAGATCGGTCAATCCGGATTCTTCCTCGGCCTCGCGCAGGGCCACGTTGGCCAAGTCGGTATCACCATCGGCATGCCCACCTAACTGCAGCCAGCGACCGAGCTTGCGGTGATGAGTCAACAGCACGCGCTCGCCGTCCGCGCTGACCAGCCACGCCGAGCCGGTGAAGTGGCCTGCACTGTGGGTTCGCTCAAACGTCTCGAAACCGCCGAGCGAAAAATCGACAAATTGTTGCGCCAGCCATGCGTGCTCGGGATAGCTTGCCGCGTAATTTCGAAAGAGGGGAGCGGTGTCGGGCGAACGGAAGGTCATGGCGGGATTAGCTTAAAACCAGAGCAGATCATAGCCGCAGCGCAGCTTGTACCCCCACGATGGCTCGGCTATGGTTCCAGATTGACACAAACGAGCGGCAAGGCCCACGCAGCAGCCTGTGCCTGCCAGCAAAAGCCGCCACTCTCTCAGGGGACCCACGCATGCTCAAACAACTTTTCGCGAAGCATCCCATCAGTGCGACGCCGCAGATCGATGCGGCTTTCGACAGCGTCACCGGCGAGCCTTCGCTCAAGCGCGTGCTCACCGCGCGGCATCTGGTCACCCTGGGCATCGGCGCGGTTATCGGTGCGGGTATCTTCGTGATCACCGGACAGGCGGCGGCCGAGCATGCCGGCCCGGCGGTGATGATCAGCTTTATCGTCGCGGGCATCGCCTGCGCCTTCGCAGGCCTGTGCTACGCCGAGTTCGCGGCGATGATTCCGGTTTCCGGCAGCGCCTACGCGTATTCCTATGCCACGCTCGGCGAGATCGTGGCCTGGTTCATCGGTTGGAACCTGGTGCTGGAATACATGTTCGCCGTCGCCACGGTGGCGGCCGGCTGGTCGGGGTATTTCAACGAGTGCCTTTCGATCATCGGACACTGGACGGGCATGTCGCTGGCTCTGCCCGAGTCGCTGGCCTCGGCGCCGTTCAAGTTTGCCGGTCATAGCATCGTCGGTACCGGCACGCTGATCAATCTTCCGGCCATGGCCATCGTGGGCGGCCTGACCTGGCTGTGCTACATCGGCATCCGGCAGTCGTCCTTCGTCAACGCGATCATCGTGTCGATCAAGCTGATCGTGATTTTTCTTTTCCTCATCTTCGCGTTCCGTTTCATCAACCCGGCCAACTGGCATCCGTTCATTCCGCCGGCGGAAGGCCCGGGGCAGTTCGGCACCAGCGGCATCTTCCGCGCGGCAGTTCTGGTGTTCTTCTCGTACGTGGGTTTCGATGCGGTATCGACCGCCGCCGGAGAAGCGAAAAATCCGCAGCGTGACATGCCGATCGGCATCCTCGGCTCCCTGGCGATCTGCACCGTGCTGTACATCGCCATGGCGCTGACGCTGACAGGCATTGCGCCGTATCGCGCCCTGGGCACGCCGGAACCGGTCGCCACCGCGCTCAGCTTCTACCCGCAGCTGCTGTGGCTGAAAGCGATCGTCTCGTTCGGGGCGCTGGCCGGCCTTTCCTCGGTGATCCTGGTGATGCTGCTGGGCACGTCGCGCATCTTTTTCAGCATGTCCAAAGACGGCCTGCTGCCGGTGGCGATGGGACGGGTCCACCCCGTTCGCCGCTCGCCTTCCGTCGCGACGATCGTTTCGGGCGTGGTTGCCGCCGTCACTGCCGGCCTGTTTCCCGTGAGCATTCTCGGCGAGCTGGTATCGATGGGCACGCTGCTGGCCTTCACCACGGTCTGCATCGGCGTGCTGACGTTGCGCTATACCCGCCCCGAACTGCCGCGAGCGTTTCGCGTACCGGGCGGCATGGTCGGCGTTTGGCTGGTCAGCGGGCTGGGTTCGTTGATCTGCCTCTACCTGTTCTGGCAGTCGTTCCAGGTCAACTGGCCGCTGATCGTCGGCTGGACCGCCATCGGCATGGCGATCTACTTCGGCTATGGCCACTGGCACAGCAAGATGCGCGGCCCCAGCAGCCGCGCCTGATACGCGATCGAAGGGCCGGCCCTCTCCCGGCCCTTCGTTTTACCGATGCACCACGAACCGTCCCACCTCATGCTGGCAAGGCGACTCGATGCTTAAACAGTTACTCGCGCGCAAGACCGATTTTTCGCAAACCGACGATGGCCAACACGGCCCGGCGCTGAAGCGAACGCTGGGACCCTGGGGACTGACGGCGCTGGGCATCGGCGCAGTGATTGGCGGCGGCATCTTCGTGATTACCGGTCAGGCCGCGGCCGAGCATGCGGGCCCGGCAATCATTCTTGCCTTCGTCATCGCGGCGATCTGCTGCAGCTTTACTGCGCTGTGCTACGCCGAGTTCGCCACGCTGATTCCCATGTCGGGCAGCTCGTATTCCTACGCCTACGCCACGCTGGGCGAGCTGGTGGCGTGGTTCATCGGCTGGAACATGGTGCTGGAATACGGCGTATCGGCATCCGCGGTAGCGGTGAGCTGGACGGGATACTTCGTGAGCCTGCTCGACCATTTCGGCATCCATCTTCCGGCCGTGCTGACCAATGCGCCGCTTGCCTATACCGACGGGCATCTGGTGACCACGGGAGCACTGTTCAATCTCCCTGCCGTCGCCATCGTGATGGCGCTGACCTGGCTTTGCTACGTCGGCATCCGGGAGTCCAGCGGCGCCAATCTGGTGATGGTAATTTTCAAGGTCGCGCTGATCGTGCTGGTGATCGCTGCCGGCTGGCATTACGTGAACCCCGCGCTCTGGCATCCGTTCATTCCAGCCAGCCAGGGGCCGGAAAAATACGGCTGGGCCGGCATCATGCGCGCCGCTACGCTGGTGTTCTTTGCCTATATCGGTTTCGAGGCAACGTCCACGGCGGCGCAGGAGGCGAAGAACCCGCAGCGCGATCTACCGATCGCCACGCTCGCCTCGCTGGCGATCTGCACGATTCTGTATATCGGCATCGCTGCCGTGATCACCGGCCTGCTGCGCTTCGACCAGCTCGACACGGCCGAGCCGGTGGTCACCGCCGTGCGCGCACATCCGCAGCTGTTTATTCTGCGCTGGGCCGTGGAGATCGGTGCCTTGATCGGCCTGTCGTCGGTGATCCTGGTGATGATCATCGCGCAGCCGCGCATCTTCATGATCATGGCTCGCGACGGTCTGCTGCCGCCGGTGTTCGCCAAGATCCATCCGAAATATCACACGCCGCATATCAACACGGTCATTACCGGCGTGGGCATCGCCGCGCTGGCGGCGGTGTTCCCACTCGACGTGCTCGGTGACCTAGTGTCCATGGGTACTCTGATCGCCTTCGTCGCGGTCTGCGCCGGCGTGCTGATTCTGCGCAAGACGCGGCCCGATTTGCCGCGTACCTTCCGTGTGCCTTGGGCACCGGTGACCTGCGTGCTCGGCGTGCTCAGCTGCCTGGCACTGCTGTACTGGGAGAACTGGTACCAGTGGCTGCTGCTGGGCATCTGGACGGTCGTCGGCATGGCCATCTACTTCGGCTACGGGCGCCGGCACAGCCATCTGCGCCAAGAGCAGGCGCTGAGCTCAAAGACCTGAATTTCGCCGAATGGCTAGAAAAATGCCGAATTGCCGCCGATAATTGCATTTCCTGGCCACGCATGCTTCCTCACGCTGAGTCGCTGAAAGTCTCAACGCTAACTGAGAATTTTTTCGTAAGTCTTTGTTTTAAAAGTACTTAACGAGATTTTTTCGAGAGAAATTTTCGTACCAGCCGCCCATTCGTGCTGCTCGGGAGTATCATCCCCAGTCCGGGGATATCACTTGGCAGTGGGCCTTCGGATCGCCGCCCGGCGCATCGAGTGGGGTCAGCTCCTCAGCTTGGTGCGTCGGGCAGCACTTTTATCGCGATGACTGAATTCTGCAGGCTGAGTTTGCGCCGATGTGTTTTGCGCGATCCGCCATGCAAAAAGGCCGGCAAGATGCCGGCCTTTTTATTTCACGCTCTACCCTGCGCGCATCGAAGATACGTTGCGAAGGTCAGCCCGCTTTCGGGTTATGCGAAACGCACCAGCCCTTCGCGTTGACCGACTTGCCCGGGAACAGCTGGCACGGTCCACGACCCGTCGCACTGCCGGAGTAGAACTGGCAGTTGGAGCAGTTGTCGCCCGCCTTGTGTTTCGGATCGGTCGCCTTGCTGCCATCTTCCACATAGCCCAGCGCCTTGGCCGTGGGATCGTCCACACTGACCGGCGGCAGGTCGGCGGCGCGCGCGAAGCGCGGCAGGCCACCCATGATGGCCACCGCGGCCGTGGTACCGGCAGCAACCTTCAAAAAACGACGCCGTGATTCGATGTTCTTCTCATTTGACATGGGCAAGCCTCCGTCATGTATCCCACGCCCTTTGCGGTGGATTGCGGCGATAGTACGCCTGTTTCGTCAATCATTCGTGACTGGCGAGAATGGCTCTCATTCAAGACTGGGCGGGCGTTTGTGCGTGATATGATGATCTTCCATTTGGACGTCCAAATCCCATGAGCCAGCAGCTACCCGCTACGATATCGACCAGCCTGTTCGAGGCGCGCGCAGACTCGATCGCGAACACCGCGCGCGAGCTCGCAGCGCTGGGCTGGACGCCGGCGACCAGCAGCAATTTTTCCGCCCGCATCGACGCCGACTACGCGGCGATCACCATCTCCGGCCGCGACAAGGGCAAGCTCGGTCGCGACGACATCATGTTGATCGACATGCACGGCAATGCCGTCGGCACCGATGCGAAACCGAGCGCAGAGACCGCGCTGCATACGCAAATCTACCGTCGCTGGCCCGAGATGGGCGCCGTGCTGCATACGCACTCGCGCACGCAGAGCGTCGCCTCGCGCCTGTACGCCGACGATGGCGTCATCCGCCTGCAGGGCTGGGAGCTGCAGAAAGCGATTACCGGCTACACCACGCACGAAAGCCTGCTGGAGATACCGGTATTCCCCAACACCCAGCACATGCCTGAGCTGGTCGATAAGGTCGACGCCTGGATCGACAGCGGCAAACCGCTGCACGCGTATTTGATCGACGGCCACGGCATCTATACTTGGGGCCGCGACATGAAGGAAACGCACCGCCATCTGGAAGCACTCGAATTCCTGCTGGGCTGCGAACTGGATCTGAAAAGGTTGAGGGCATCATGAGCCAACTACGCATCTTCGACGAAAGTCATCCCGACGCCGAGCTCGCGCTGCACCGCGATTACGCCGCCATCGCCCGCGAGCTGGGCAAGGTCGGCATCCGCTTCGAACAGTGGGAGGCCAGCCAGCCGATTTCGCCCGGCGCCAGCCAGGACGAGGTCATTGCCGCCTATAAAACGGATATCGATCGGCTGATGGCGGAAACCGGCTACCAGGCCGTCGATGTGATCAGCCTCACGCCCGATCATCCCGATCGCGCCATGCTGCGGCAGAAGTTTCTCAGCGAGCACACCCACAGCGAGGACGAAGTGCGCTTCTTCGTCGCCGGCGCCGGCCAGTTCACCCTGCACATCGACGGCAAGATCTACGACGTGCTGTGCGAATCCGGCGACCTGATCGGCGTCCCCGACGGCACGCGCCACTGGTTCGACATGAGCGAAGCGCCCTACTTCGTGGCCATTCGCTTCTTCACCAACAAGGAAGGCTGGGTCGCCAACTTCACCGGCGACGGTATTGCCGAGCGTTTCCCGCGGATGCAGCCCTACTCGCCAGCAACTCGCTGAATAGAACCCGCCGTCGCTGACACGGCCAAGCCGAACGTTGACCGGCCAGATCGCCCGGTCGTTTATGCTGGGCGCCTTTTCCAGGCAACGCCAAACCATGACCGATATCCGCGCCATCGTCACCGACATCGAGGGCACCACCAGCTCGATCAGCTTCGTTCGTGATGTGCTGTTTCCCTATGCCCGCGAGCGCCTGCCCGCCTTCATCGAAACGCACGGCGACACGCCCGAGGTGCAGCACTGGCTGCACGAGGCGGCGAAAGAGGCCGGCCTGGTCGAGGCCAGCCGGCAAGAGATCATCGAACTGCTGATCCATTGGGTCGACGAGGACCGCAAGTCGACCGCGCTCAAGGCGCTGCAGGGCATGATCTGGAAAGACGGCTACGAGGCCGGCGATTACCAGTCCCACATGTACCCCGAAGTCGCCGCTCGTTTGCGGGCGTGGCAGGCCAGCGGCCTTTCGCTCTACGTCTACTCGTCCGGCTCCGTGCCGGCGCAGAAGCTGCTGTTCGGTTTCAGCGAAGCCGGCGATCTGACGCCGCTCTTTTCCGGCTACTTCGACACCGAAACCGGCCACAAGCGCGAGGCCGACTCTTACACGAAGATCGCTGAAGCCATCAGCCTGCCGCCGCATCAGATCCTGTTTCTGTCGGATATCGTGGAAGAGCTCGACGCCGCGCAGACGGCCGGCTTGCAGACCGCGTGGCTAATCCGCGAACCGCTGGCCTGGCCGAACGCGCCGCGCCATGCGGCGTATCGCGATTTCAACGCCATCCAACCCTGACGCCACCGCGTACGAGCCCTGCCATGCGAACTGCACTGATCACCGTCCTCGCGTTCGCTGCCGGCGTCCTCGTGATGCTGTGGCTGCCGCGTCATTCCGCCCTCAACTTAGGTAACGGGCAATCCGGTTCGACGACTGCCACGGCGACCGGTTCCAGCAGCGGCGAACCGGCGTCATCATCGTCGGCCGACGACGACCCGGATGAAAACAACGACGCCGACTGGCCGAGCAGCGGCCCGTCACCCGAGCAGGTGATGTATGCGCAGCCGAAGATGGTCGCCGATGCGCTGGCCAAACTCACCCCGCGCGTCGCCGGCAAAACGAATCTCTACCTGGTGACCTTTGCCGGCGACGGTGGCGAAGACGTGTTCCGCAATGAGGCCGAATACGCCGCGCAGCTTTTCCCGCAGCGCTTCGGCCCCACCGCGCACACGCTGGTGCTGGAGAACAATCCCGATACCTTGTCCAGCCACCCGCTGGCCAGCTGGAGCAATCTCGAAGCGGCGCTCGATGGGGTGGCCAAAGTGATGAAGCCCGATCAGGACGTGCTGATGCTCTACATCACCAGCCACGGCGACGAGGATCACAACCTGCTGGTGGATATGGACCCGCTGGCGCTGGACCAGATCGGCGCACCGGACCTTGCCGGCATCCTGGCCAAACGGCCCTTCAAATGGAAGGTGCTGGTGGTCAGCGCCTGCTATTCGGGCGGCTTCGTGCCGCCCCTGCACGGCGCCGGTACGCTGGTGATCACCGCGGCCCGCACCGACCGCAGCTCGTTCGGCTGCGGCAGCGATTCGGACGCCACTTACTTCGGCAAGGCCTGGCTGGTGGATGCGCTGAACCAGACACCCGATTTCATCGCCGCCTTCAAACAGGCCAGCGGTGAAATCAGCCAGTGGGAGCAGCGCGACAAACTCACGCCATCAGAGCCTCAGATCGATGTCGGCAGCGGCATCGCCGAACAGCTCGCGCTGTGGCGCCAGGGTTTCACGCCGGGCCCCGCCGTGCCATTCAAGCCGGCGGCGCCGGCGCCAGCCAGCACGACGGCGCTGGCGCAGTAGCTCGAAGCTCGCTTGGCTTTACGGTGCCCGCGGAGCTTTGGCACGCGTGCGCTTTGACGGCACCCGCGCCCCGTCCTTGGGTGAAGGAGCGCCGCCATCGCTCATCTGTTCCATCCACGACAGCGTGTCGATGTAGGACAGAAAATGCTGCAGATAGCCTGGCGAAAGCTCGTGCATGAGGGTGAGCGACCGATGCACCAGGCTGCCCGAGTTGAGCGGTCCGGCATCGGCAGGCACCTGCTCCAGCGACTGGCGTATCTGGCTCTCGATGCGCACCTCGGACCAGATGTTTCTGAACTCATCTAGCGCCTCCAGCGTTGGCAATGCGGTGGTCCCAGGCGTCGCGTCAGTCGTGGCGAGATCGTCAACACGAGTGGCTGCACGGTTGGCGATGTCATCGAGCAATTCGCCTAACGCGCCACGAGCCGGCGCCGATGGCGCGGACACGCCGTCGGCATCGCCAGCGCAGGATGCCGCATTGTCGAGATCCGCCGCATACGCCTCGACAAGCTTGGTCAGCCGCTTATCCAGCAGCTGCCGCGTCGCACCGTCATGGCCTGCCGCACGCTGCTCCAGCACTTCGATGAAATGAAATCGCCACGGACTCAGGCGATCGGCGTTCTGCTGCCGCCACGCGTCGAGGATCTTGCGGATGCGTGATGCGCTATCACTCATGAGCCGCCACGGCTGCCGTCGGCTGCTTCGGGATCGGCGAAATTTCCACGCGCCGGTTCTTCGCCCGTCCCTCGTCGTCGGCATTCGAGCCTACCGGCTGCTCGGCACCGAACGCCGCGGCAAAGACCGACGAGGCCGGCAAACCATCGGCGATCAAGGCTCGCGTCACGGTCAGCGCGCGCTCGGCGGACAGCTCCCAGTTGTCGGCGAATTGCCGGTTGCCGTCGCGCACTTGCCGGTCATCGGTGAAACCGCTAACCATCAGAATCTCGTCGCGCGACTTGAGGTAGTCGGCCAGCGGGGCCGCCAGGCTCCTCAATACCTCATGCCCCTCGGGCTGCAGCTGATCGGAGTTCAGCGCGAACAACACGCTGCCGCGGATACCGATGCGCCCGTTGACGAGGGTCACCCGGCCAGCGGCCAGCGGAACCGCCAGCGCCTGCTCCAGAGTCATGCTGCGCTTCGCCTCGGCCTGCTGCTGTTTGACCGCTTCATCCAGCTTGTTCGACAGCTGCAGCTGCACGCCGATCACGCCCACCAGGATCAGCACGAACACACCCAGCAGCACCGACATCAGGTCGCCGAAGGCCGCCCAGATCGGCGCCGTCGACTCCTCGACGCCATCCACTTCGTCGCTCATGTCGCTTCGGCCCCGGCGAGCGCCCGCTGGCCGGCGAGCTGCTGCATTTCCTCGATGATCTGCTTCTGCGACAGCATGCTCAGATCGATCACTTCCCTCGCCTGCGCGACGTAATAGGCGAGCTGCTCGTCGCTGCGCGCGAGCGACTTGTCCAGCGCCGCTTCGATGCGCTGCAGGTGCTCCATCAGCAGGCCGTTCGACTCGCCGAACGTCTGCACGGCCGCACCGAAGACTTCGCCCAGGCTGGCCACCTCGACGGCACTGCCGGTGACCTGCGCAGCGACGGCACCGAGCTTGCCGGTTTCCGCCTCGATATGGTCGGTGAAGCGCGTGCCGACACGATCCAGCAGATCCGCCGAGGTGGTCACCAGCGCATCGACAGCCACGCGTTGCTCGGTGGACGCGTGGTTCACCGCATCGAGCAGGGTATCGAGTGTGGCCATCAGGCGGCTACGTTCCTCCAGCATGGCGGTATCGCGGACCATGCTGTCGGAGAGTTTCTGGCGCATCTCCGCGACGACTTCGGCAGCGGCCCTGGGCGCTTCGGACGCGGCTTGCACGAGCCGGGAAATTTCGGCGATCGTGTCGCTGGCGTGTGCCTGGGTCTGTGCCGAGATGTCGTGCGCGGTCTTCGCCAGCGTGTCGCAAATCGCCTGCTGCCGGGTTGCGGCCTGCTCGCCCGTCTGCTCCCACTGGTTGCTCAGCACCGCGGTCATCGCAGCGAACGCATCCGTCCAGGTCGTCAAACGATTCTTGTCCCGCGATTCCAGCAACGTCTGCAAGTCCGCATGCGACTGATGCACGCGCTGGACCAGCGACGTGGCGTGTTCATCGAACGTCGCCGCTGCCGCACTCAACGCCTGCTGATGGCGGGTCGCCAGATCGGCGTTGACGGCATCCTGCCGCGACAGCGCATCGTTCCACGCGCTCGCCGCGCCGTCCGCCGTGGCGTCGAGGCGTGCAGCGACGCCTTCCAGCAAGCCGGCCGAGCGTTGCTCGAAGGTCTCGCTGAATTGCTGCAGTGAGCGGCGCAAATCCTCGGCCAGCGCCTCGTTCGTCCGCTGCTGCTGCGCCAGTGCCTCGTTCCAGACCGCGGCCATGGTCGCGGTGGTCGTCTCCAAGCCGGTCGACACGCCATCCAACTGACGCGCCACGGCCTGCGTCACCGTCTCGTGCAGCGATGCCGTTTCGCGTGCGAGACCGGCCATGGTGGCTTCCACCGCTGGCTGCAGCGCCGTCCCGACCGCAGCAGCACTCGCGGCCACGCTCTCCTGCAACGACGCCTGCACGGCGCTGGCAAGGCGCGTATAGGTAGCCTCGGAACTCGCGTGGAAGGCTTCATGGCTGGCCACCTGCCGCTCGCTGGTGGCCACGCTGTGTTGTTCGATGGTCGCCATCATCGTCTGCAGACGATCGACCAGAACCGGCATCAGTTCGGTCTGCTGCTGCAGCAACTTGAACGACTCCTCGCGCTGATGGCTCTGCGAATGAATGCGCAAGGTCGTCGCGATATTCGCGTCCAGCACCTGCACCGCCTGCAGCCGCTCGCGCCGGCAAAGCGCCGACAGCAGCCCGAGCATCGCCGAGCTGGCCACGCCGGCGATCGAGGTGCCGAACGCAAATCCCAGCCCCTTGACCGGCGCGGCGAGCGAGCCGCGGATCGCCTGCAGATCCGTCGCGCTTTCCAGCGCCATGCCGGTGCCCCGAAGCGTCGCCATCATGCCCAGCAACGTGCCCAGCATGCCGAGCAGCACGAGCAAGCCCACCAGATACGACGTCAGCACCGGCACCGGCAAGGCCACGCGCTCACCCTCGATGCGCAGGCGCGTCGCGTTGCGCAGGCTCGGATGCAAACCGCCGAGCCAGTCGCTCAGGCTGGCCGGTGCGGAGGACAGATCCGTTACCGCGCGCGTCAGCGTGAACGTGGCCTGCCGATAACGATGCAGCTCCAGAGCGCCCGCCAGATAGCACACGCCAATCACCAGCGTAACGGCGGTCGCCAGCGGATTGGCTCCGACGTAGCCGGCGCCGATCCAGCACACCGCGGCCAGACCGACGAAAAACACCGCGAGATGAAGCAGATTTCTGACCATGACGCCTCAATAATTAGGTGCGAAGCGCTGCGAGCAGGCCTTCCACCGGATGAAAACGAACGTCCAATTCGGCGAGCAACACGCTCTGCACATCCTGGCGAAACACGTCCAGCCATGCGCCAGGCGTTGTCGCCGGGACAACTTCCGACACCTGCGCCTCGGCCAGCGCCTTCTGCTCGGCCTGACGCAAGCGTTCGAAACGATCGCCGAGCAGCACGGGCACGCGAGCCAGCAACGCCTGCTCGCGCGGACTCAGCACACGCTCCATGACTGCATCGACGTCGGCCAGCCGCGCCATGTCGACCGACTGCTGCGCAAGCATGTCGCGCAAACGGCCGCGCAGATTACCAGTAGCCGCCTGCATCGACCGCTGAATGGCCAGATAACGCTGACGAAACACCGAGTAATCGACCGTTTCAGGCGCGCCATCGTCCTCGGCCAGCACGTGTTCAAGCCCGCGCTGGCGCGATATGGCAAAGGTGCCATCGCCAACAATGGCACTGACCAACGAGCGACGCACGCGGGCGCACTCGTCCTCTTCCGCGCTGCCAAAGGTTGGCGCATCCACGTCCACCTCGGACGGCTTGCCATCAATCGTCGTCGACAGCGCCACCGCATGCGTCCAGTCAAGCCACTGACCCAACCGATCCGACAACGATTGTCTGGACGGTCGAACGTCAACGTCCGTCAGGCGGGCAAGCAAGCGAATAAACGTGGGGCCACGGACACTGGTCCGGTGAGTAGCTTGCGGCATATTTCTGGCTGAAAAACCGTTATTTTACACGCTAACCGCTTGGAGGCGGTTGGGTGTCAGCGCGCGGGCAAAGGCCACAACAGCCTGCCAACTCATGGGCATCATCAATGGATCGGTACAGGAGGGATCATGAAGCGCTTAGCGTCCTCAATATTTTTATTAGTTGTTCTAGTTCCTGCATTTTGTATTGCAGGAATCACGTCGGATCAGGCTAGAACGATGTCTTTGCCTAAGCTTGCTCACAGACTTTTGGGCGAATCGGGCGCAATCATGATCGACGTCGATCGCCCGCGTTTGAGTAACTTGGAAGATGACCCCATTAGGTTTTACACCCACGCAATGGCTACTGGCTCGCAATTCGGTCTCTGCGCAGCAGATTGGGTCACAGTCGGGTTCAATGAGAAACAAACCATAGAGTCGCTATCGGCCGAGCGTCGGTACGGCGTAGCGGGTGATATGTATCATCCGCCCGAACCGCAGGACGATTCCAGAAAACTTTGCGCTTCTGTTAAGTCAACAAAAACTACTATCCCTCGCCTGATGCGCAAACCGCGTTGAGCGTCGCTCTATATGTGGATGCAATAGCGGGTAACGGTCCATTTTCAAATCAAAATTTCACTTACGAGTGCACTGGCAGATGCGCTGAAGGCCGAGACGATCTCAAGTGGCTTAAGTTAGATAAAATCGACTCGGTTCGATTGATCGACTGTCCAAAATCTCAGCGCGGAGCCGTTTGCGTCGAGGTGACGACTGGAAACCACGAAGTCGGCCCGTTTCCGAAGGTTTTCGATATCTACGGGACCGCTTGGTACAAGTCAGTTGTCGTATCCAAAGTTGTTGTCTGGGTCGGATCCTCTGTTGCGTAGCGAAGTTCGAGCGACAAAGTCGCCTCTCCGTCGATCTGATAAGTGAGGTCTGCGTTCTACCCCGAGGCTACTAAGAGTCGTTTCTGTGCGGCGCTGAGCCAACAAGTGCCGGCTGCTGCGAGAGCGAGGTATTGCCATGAAAGGCTGGTTTGAGGTGTGCTGCAATCGCTTAATCACCGCTCTCTTGATCGGCGTCTTTGCTTCGCCATTGTCGGTAGCTACGACTGCCGAGCAAATACCTTTAAGTGCATACGAACAAGCGCAAAAGTTGGTGCGACTGACTGATGGTCGACGCGTAAATTTACTGTGCATCGGACAGGGCTCGCCTACCGTAGTCCTTGAAGCTGGGGGCGGCGACGACAGCCTTACCTATCGCATCCTGCAGGCGCACGTCGCTCACTTCACTCGCGTGTGTAGCTATGACCGCGCGGGCATGGGCTTCAGCGATCCTTCGTCTCATCCTAGTAGCGCGGAGTACGTGCTTCAGGATTTGCATGAACTATTGCGCCAAGCCGACATTCCACTGCCTATCGTGCTGGTCGGCCACTCCGATGGTGGTCTTTACGTCAGCATGTACGCATCGCGCTGGCCGGATGACTTCGCCGGGATGGTGCTGATTGATCCCTTTCAAGTTGGCGCAGAAGAAAATGCCGAACGCGTTCTTACGCCCTCTCAGCTCAAAGCCTGGTTGGCCGACGATCAAAACGACATCGCGCAAGCGAGGAAGTGCCTCGCGCTAGCCCAGTCCGAAGAATTAAGGCACCAGCCCCAAAAACATCGGGACTGCTTGGACGAACCGGCCAATCCCGATCCCGCATTACATCGCTTGCTCGACGAGCAAATGGCGCGACCGGGCGAAGCGGCCGCCAATCTGAGCCAGCTGCTGGATACCTATCCACCCGCTGAGGGCGGCATTTCACCTGCAGAAAAGCTGGCGATACAAACGCCACGGAAGATGGGCAACAAGCCGCTGATCATTCTGGATGCTACGCATGAACAGTTTGACTATGGGCAAGATCTGCAAGATCGCCTCCTGCTTGCGATGTGGCAAGCCCAAGATGCTGCTATTGCGCCTCCTCTACCCGCGGTCGCCGAATCATTGTTGACGGCAGTACCCATTACATCCACCAGGAAAGGCCGGAGCTGGTAGCGCAGGCTATTCATGACGTTATCGACGAGGCGCGTTGCAGTCCACATATTGACTGCGCGGCTACGCACTGAGATTGGGCAACCCTGTAAGTTGCGTGCTAATTGGTGGAAATAGTCTGCTTTCGACCCATTTGAGTCGGTCGCGAGCGTCCGTTTTCGGGAGGGCTGGTGGCCAGATTGCAAGCCGCGCTTTTTGCGCAGATCTAGGCGTGGCCCCGCTTGCGGTGTGAGGAGGGGCCGAACGCCTGTCGGATTCGGCGATCCCGAGCATGACGTCACTACTTCAGCAAGAGCTGACTGGTGTGAGGCCAACACTGAACCGGCAGCTATTTAAGTTTGCTTTCCGACTCGTGACTTGAGGTTAGGAGCTCATCCACCTGGTCGAGGAACGCGGCAAGCTCACCCTCCTTGCCGGCGCCCTCCGCTCGCCATTCGGCCATGGGTCTGACCATCGCAAGATCGCGGGCGCTCTGCGAAAGTTCATCCAGCCCTCTGTCGGTCATACCGCGTCCGCGCAGATAGTACTGCCCCCATCGAATAAAGGTCAGAAGCCACATCGAGACCGCTAGGGAGCCGTCCCATCGAGTCCAGTCGGAAGTGCTGGCGAGGGGTCGTTGTACGATTCGCTTGTGCCGATTCAGGATTACCCGTACCGCCTGCAGACTAGACTTCTGTCGCTCGGGGCTGCTGTAGGCGAAAAGGAACGCGGTGATGTTGGTCGTCTGGCCCTCGCGTGCGCGGTCAAACAGCATAGATTGCTGTTTCGATTCAGGCTCCAGCAAAGCAGCCAGCTCCTCAACCCATATCTCGCAGGCATCGTCCGTGTTGGCGCGGTCACTCCGCAACAGGGGAAAAACCACGTCCTGGAATAGCCACGGCTCGGCCCAGGCCAGTTGCCGCATGTGCCCCCGCATCGAGTCCACCAAAAGCCTCAGCTCTTTGCTTGGGATCGTCGTCGGCAGAGCGTCGCGCAGTGCCGCTAACAGACCGTTGTAGATATTCGCATTCGTCGGATTTTTTGCCGCTCGTTGAACCAACCAGCCTAGGACCCGCACTTGCTCTGTGTGGGAGAGGGAGGCGATCAACTGGAGGGCGGTGATGAGCCCTCCGTGCTTTTCCAGCTGTCGCTCGATCGCATTCAGTCCCATCCATTGGAGTAGCCCGTTGCTGCTACGAACGAGGCGTTCTCGATTCATCTCGCTGATATCAAACTGGATTGATAGCGAAATATCGCTGACGATCTGGCTCAACAGGGCCAGTCGCACCACTTCTCGGCCTTGAGGCTCAATTGGCACACTGGCCATCTGGGCTTCGGCCATTTCAAGCAGTGTATCGGGCGAACACCTCCACAAAAACTTGACGCAGAAGTACTCCGGCCAGGTCAGAGCCGCATATTTTATCGGATGGAATAAGTGATGCAGGTTATAGGCGCTGTGCAGCAGGGTCTCTACCGGTTCGCGAAAGAACCGGGCATCCAGAGTGGCCAATCCCTTGTCCACCTCGCTATGCGCGCGATTGAAAGATGCCTCGAGGAATCGCGCTAAAAGTTCCAAAAATCCACGCTTGGATTCAAGCTCGCGAATGCAGCTGTCTTCGGTGTGTGAATGAGCGAGTATCTCGCCAAGTACCTCCCAGGTCTCTGTGAAGTCCGCAAAGTCGCCCGCCTGATGATCCACGCATTTGAGCAGGCCAACTGTCTCGGGCAGTGCGAGCGACTCATCCTTCAGCAGATTCAACGCCGACATTCGTTCCCTCAACGAATCGCCGCTCAAGCCTTTTAGCGACGGCTCGCCGGTCCACATGCCCAGCACGTTGCCAGCCCGCTCCTTCTGGAGAAAGAGCAGCGGCTCGTAACGCCTCGGCGCTGTAGGCGACGCCTTAGAGTCAAAGAGAAGCCGCATGGAGGAATTTTCGATATCACCTTTGAGCTGCGCGGCGTCTGCCTCCTGCACCAACTTGGACTTGTATTGCTCAACCTCGAGCAGGACATCCGCCGGGATCGGGGTGACCAGTAAAGGATAATTTTCCGCGGCCTTCTGAAACGAGTTGGACAGGTTGAAACCCGCGAGCGGTAGCCTGTCCGGCCCCATTATCAGGATGTAGCGATCGTGCAGTCTGCCCTCCTTCAGGCCGTAGATGCGCAACTTGATGCGATCTAGTAGACGTTGGTTCTGATCACAGTTCGCCAGCAGATTGTTAATTCCTTCGTAGGCGGCTTTGTCGGATTTGCGACGCAGGGGTTTGCCTTCCTTGACGGGCTTTGGCAGAGACCTGAAGACGATGTAGTCGGCCGACGAGGCCGCACAAAGCAACACAAGCCCCAAGCCGGCGGCCTCGAAATAAGGATCAAAAATGACTATTTGTTGCCGCTGGTACTTAGCCAACAGCGCCCTGAACCACTCGACGAATTTGAGCCGCCCCTCGCCGTCGTCTTGGCCCCAGCGCAGAAAGAAATGCCCCTCCGACTGCGGTGGATGGAGTCGCGTAAAGAGGGATACGAGATCGCGATTGGCCGAGACCCAGGGATCCGCCTCACGCCCGCCAATGCTGTTGGTGAATCGCTGATTGTCGAGATTGATCGTTAAGGCTGCCTTTACCCGCGCCGACACGGACGGCCGAGTGGCATTTTCCAGCCAATCGAATTTGACTGGCCTGGTCCCGTGATCAGCCACATGCATCTGAAGATGAAGATCTCGAAAGTACCCAATCCGCCATCGGCAACACAACGTGCCCTCATGGGAATTCTCGTCATGGAAGGCAAAGATCTCCAATTCGGTGCTGTCAGTCGTTGCGCGCAACTGCTCGCTCAGCTCGAACTTGCACTCGAACACGTCTTCCGAGTTCCGGGCAGCTGTGGCAACGCCCGAGTAGACGATTTGGCCGTCATTCGCAATGCTCAGCCGGAACAGGAAGCCGCTGAAGTGCGGCACTTGCATCGGATTGAATCGGGCGACCAGTGCGCGCGGAGCGTCGGTCCAGCTCACGCTCAGCAAGTCCCGCTCTAGATCGTCCAACGCGGGAAAGACCAGCAACTCAAGGTCCCCGAATCGGACCGAGTCGGCGCCACCGAAGTCTAGTCCTGTATCCGCATCTAGTTGCTTGATCACCGATGACGTCAAGGCGACGTCGTAGTCCTGACCAAGCCGAAACAGCGCTGCTTTGTTGGCTTGGGTGATGGAAGCGCTGAAGGCACCGGCTCCGCTATGCGGGCTGGAGGGCGAACGGCGGTCATGCGCGTCGCGATTTAGCAGGTAAGCGACTGGGCGGTAAACCAGATCATCGGTAGCGAGCGCCGCCGCTCCGAACCGCGCTTTCAACTTGGCCGAGAGCTTGAGCTTCAGTTCTTCGCTTATGGCCGAGATGGTTCGGCCAGTGCTCAATTGCTGTAAGAGGTCCGCGCAACTGACGCTTTTGACGTACAGATTGAGGCGGCTAACCTGCGCCTGAACTTGGCCGAAGGTTTGAAAGTTATCATCGTCGCTGGAGGACCAGGTATTGCTGGAATAGCTGTAGGGGAGCAGGCGGCCGTAGACGATGCGACTTTCAATCGATTGCTCGGACTTGATCTGCAATACCCACATTTGTAACGCGCAGTGGCGGACATCCTCCGAGAAAAGTCGCGCTAGCCGGCGGTCATTTAGCAGGTCATCTAGTACGGGAGCCATAGATTCCTTGTAAGGATCTTTCCGCATTCTCATGGTTGCGCCGACGCTGGAGTAAGCCACCTTTACGGATTTATACCCACGCCAGCGGGCATCGTGCCCTTAGGCTCCAATCTCGCATGCTTGCAGGGCCCGCACACCGATCGGGTGTTTCACTCAATTGTCGGCGCAGCGACTCAAAGCTTAGTCTGTGCCAGCAGTGTACTGTCCTCCTTGGCCGGCAGCGCAGATTGCTTTATTCCGCTTCAAGTCAACCCTAACTTGCATGGCGCTCCTTCTTGCTGGCCTACCAGCACCACCTGATCTTTGCCACGTCGTGTAAGCAGTCAGGTCGGTACTCCCAACGGCCAATTCAATCCGGTATTGAACAATTGCCAGCTTCGTGAAAAGCATGCGTCGATCACAGTCGGCTGGTCGACCCAGCTCTGCCGTGCACGAACAATTTGCCGGGCGCGGTGCTGCAGTCTATCCGGCGAGCGGCAGCTTTCTGGCAGCTCAATTGAGACCTCGACTGGCCGCTTTTGGCCGATCGCAGCCTTTGCACGCTCGATAGCGGCCGGGCAAGCCGCGATGGATCCGCTACAGTCAGTCGCACAAGCATAATCTCTTGCAACGCAAAAGCTGCACATCAACGCGAGGTACGCCATGAACTAAGCGTGCAAGATCGTAAGGCCTAGGGCAGCGAGAGGATCAGTCAATGCCCTCGGGGTTTTGCGCTCGACCACGACGGTGTTTGCGGCCGTTACTTCCGCGATGACATAGGCGGAGGCAGCGTTGACCTTCTCGGTCGAAGCAAGCACTACGACTTCCGCGGCGCGTGCGGCGAGCGCCCGTTTGATGTAAGCCTCTTCCAGATCACCCGTACTCAATCCTGCGGTTGGATGAATGCCGGTCACTCCCATGAAATAGACGTCGGCACGAATATGCGTGATCGCTTCAAT
>NZ_JACCCA010000012.1:0-145168 GCF_013408815.1 Rhodanobacter sp. K2T2
CGGGGTGTCCGGGGTGCGCAACACCGCGCCGTCGGCGGCCAGCACTTGCAAGCCGTGCCAGTCATCGCCGGGATAGCGCTCCTTGCCCCAGCACTTGCCGGTCTGACGGAACAGGCATTGCAGCGGCTCGGCGCCAAGGCGCTGACGCGCCTGGGAGACGCCACTGCGCGCCAACAGACTGTCGCTGGCCAAGCCTTGTGCGCAGATGTTCAGCCGACGAGCCACCTCCGAGATCGGCTCGTTACGAAACAGTGCCATACCCAGCACCAGCCACAGCACTTGATCCGACGGCAAACGCCGGCGGCGAATCGTGGCCGAGGAGGAAAGAGCCAGCGCCGAGGCTACCCACTCGACAGGAATATGCTGCGCGAAGGTACTCAGATCAGAGAACGAGTGCAGCTCATCGATATCAAACAGAACACTTTGCAGGGACACAAAAAATCCGGCCTTCAACAGGTGAAGGCCGGATTCTTGGGACGCCTTGGCTACGATGCAATGCTTAAGTGAACAGCATTACCGCTTAGAGCGGGGCTTTTTATTTCAGGTATCCGTTGACCAGAGCTGGCGTCAGGCAGGCATCGAACGATGCGACTTATTTCAACGCTTGCGCAGCGTATCGCTTCAGCTGGGCTAGCATGGCTGCCAGACCGTTGGAGCGCGTCGGCGACAGGTGCTTGGCCAACCCGATGGTACCGATGAACGCCGGCTCGGTATCCACGATCTCCTGCGCCGAACGATCCGAGTACACGCGCAGCACCAGAGCGATCAGGCCAGAGACGATGGCCGAGTCGCTGATCGCATCGAAGTGCATGCTCGCCGCATTCCCGCCGGGCACCAGCCACACCATCGACTGGCAGCCGTGCACGCGGTAGTCCTCGGTTTTCCATTCCTCAGGGAAGGGCGGCAGCTGCTTGCCCAGATCGATAAGGTACTGGTAGCGCTCGGTCCAGTCGCCGAAAAAGGCAAATTCCTCGGCGATTTCGCGCTGCGCTTCGTCGGCGCTGGTGGTGGCGGTCGTAGTCATGCGTGGATTATCGCGCGCTTCGGGTGAAATCCGGGGCGTGTCCGAATGCCTCAGCCTTTCAGCACGCTCCAGCGCGTCCCTTGCGCGCCGTCTTCGATCACGATACCCATGGCGGTCAGCTCGTCGCGGATGGCATCGGCGCGGGCAAAGTCACGGGCGCCGCGCGCGACGCGACGCTGCTCCAGCAGATCGTCGACGTGCGCGGCGTCCACCGCGTTCTCGCCGCGCTTGAGCCACGCATCAGGATCTTGTTGCAGCAGCCCGAGCAGGGCGCCGCCGCCGAGCAGGGCAGCCTTGGCCTCGCTGCTGCCGCTATGCCGCGCCTTATCGGCCAGTTGCGACAGCTCGGCCAGCGCCTGCGGCGTGTTGAGGTCATCGCAGAGCGCGGCTTCGATGCGCTCGGGAACCGGCAGGCCGCCGCTGGGAATGTCGATAGGTGCCAGATCACGCAGCACGCGATACCAGCCGTCCAGCGTGCTGGTCGCTTGCTGGATGGCATTTTCCGACCAGTCCAGCGGCTGGCGGTAGTGTCCGCGCAGCAACAGCAGGCGAAGCGCTTCGGGCGGATGCAGCTTGAGCAGCTCATGCACCAGCAGCACGTTGCCCAGCGATTTGGACATCTTGCGGCCGTCGAAGGTCAGCATGCCGTTGTGCATCCACCATCGTGCAAACGTCTTGCCAACGTGCGCACTGGTCGACTGGGCGATTTCGTTTTCGTGGTGCGGAAACAGCAGGTCGACACCGCCGGCGTGGATGTCGATGGTTTCGCCCAGCTGGGCGGCGCACATCGCCGAGCATTCGATATGCCAGCCGGGGCGGCCGCGGCCCCAGGGGCTGTCCCAGCCTGCGAGGTCGGGCGTGGACGGCTTCCACAGCACGAAGTCGGCGGGGTTCTTTTTGTAAGGTGCGATCTCGACGCGGGCGCCTGCAATCAGTTCCTCGGTATCGCGGCCGGACAGCGCGCCGTAGGCTGGATACGAATCGACATCGAACAGCACGTGGCCTTCGGCGGCGTAGGCGTGGCCATTGGCGATCAGCGTCTCGTTCATCGCGATGATCTCGCCGATATGCGCGGTCGCGTGCGGCTCCAGATCCGGCGGGACGATACCCAGCCCGGCCATGTCCTCGTGATAGGCGTGGGTGTAGCGATCGGTGATCGTGCCGATCGATACGCCTTCGCGCTGCGCGGCGGCGTTGATCTTGTCCTCGACGTCGGTGATGTTGCGGGCGTAGACGACGTTCGGATAATGGCGCCGCAGCAGTCGTGCCAGCACGTCGAACACTACCGGACCGCGCGCGTTGCCGATATGCACATAGTTGTAGACCGTGGGGCCGCAGAGGTACATCGTCACGCGCTGCGGATCGAGCGGTGCGAACGGCTCCGTGCGGCGCGTCAGGCTGTTGTAGAGCGAAATCGGCATGGGCGAAAAATCCGCAACGAAGGCGTCGTGCTTGGGCAGGCAAACTTAGCCCAACATCTTAACAAGATGTAAGTGGAACGGTTGCGAAACGTTAATTCTAAGGCTGTATTCAGCGTGAACTTGATGCAATGACAAGAGGGAGCACACATCGAGCTCCACGTCCCGAGATTGGAGGTCGCAATGACCAGGTTATGGCTTTCCACGCTGGCGTTGGCCCTTGTGGCTACCAGCATCCACGCGCAGGACGTGCGTTACTCCGACCAGCCGCCGCCGCCGCCGCCGGGCGCGCCAGGGCCGGTTGGTCCGGGCCCCGATGACAACGCGCATTACGGTTGGGCGGACGTGCTGCGCGCCGATCCGGTGCAGGGTATCGTCCGCACCACGGTACCGCAGCAGCAGTGCTACAACCAGCAAGTGGTGCAGCACGATCCCGGCAACAGCGGCGTCGGTACCGTGCTAGGCGCGGTCGTCGGTGGCGTTCTGGGCAGCACCATTGGCAAAGGTGACGGCCGGGTAGCCGCCACGGTCGGTGGTGCGGTCGTCGGTGGCGCGGTCGGCAACCACGTGTCTGACCACGGTGGGGACTATTCCACCACCCAGACCAACTGCCAGCAGGTCAATACGGTCAGCGATCAGCGCCGGATCATTGGGTATGACGTCGAGTACCGCTATCGCGGTGAGGTTTACACCTCGCGTCTGAACTATGACCCGGGCGAGCGCCTGAGGGTTCGCGTGCAGGTGCAGCCGGCCGATTGATAGCTCGATTGGTAGCTATGCATCATGGGATCGCCGCCTTCGGGCGGCGATCCTCGTTAGGGCACCGAATTTTCTGTTGCGCGGCAGCGAAATTCTCGCCATTATGTGAACTCACCCGCTGGAATCTTCATGTCCGCAGCCGTCTATACCGCCAATGTCCTGACTAGCGCCCGCATGGCTGCTGGCATGACTTCGCGCGCGCGCCGACCGCTGTATCGACATTCGGCCGGGTAGGCTGTCGCACGCGTTTCATGTGTATCGACGATAAAACCCGGCCATGCGCCGGGTTTTTTTGTTTTTGAAGTTGATTTTGTACAGGTCCATCTGCAAAAAGCCAAACCCCGGCAATCCATGGCCGCACAGATACAACCAGACGCGGATCCGTCCGCAAGAGCACCGGCCATCCATGGCCGGACATTTCAAATAGACGAGCCACGACCCATGTCCATCAGGCATTTCATCACCACCCAGGATTACAGCCGCGCCGAGATCGATGCCTTGCTGGTGCAGGCCGCGGAGTTCAAGCGCTCGCCGCGCGGTCAGCAGCTGGCCGGCAAGTCGATTGCGCTGCTGTTCTTCAACCCCTCGATGCGCACGCGCACCAGCTTCGAGCTGGGTGCCTTCCATCTGGGGGGGCATGCGATCGTGCTGTCGCCGGGCAAGGACGCGTGGCCGATCGAGTTCGAGGTGGGCTCGGTGATGGATGGCGATACCGAGGAACACATCGCCGAAGTGGCGCGGGTGCTGTCGCGTTATGTCGACCTGATCGCGGTGCGGGCGTTTCCCAAATTCCAGGACTGGGCGGTGGACCGGCAGGACAGCGTGATCAAGGCCTTCGCGCAGTACGCCAAGGTGCCGGTGATCAATATGGAGACGATTACCCACCCCTGCCAGGAGCTGGCCCATGCGCTGGCGCTGAAGGAGCACCTGGGCGATCTGCAGAACAAGAAATACGTGCTGACCTGGACCTATCACCCCAAGCCGCTGAATACGGCGGTGGCCAACTCGGCGCTGCTGATCGCGACCAAGCTCGGCATGGACGTGACCCTGCTGTGCCCGACGCCGGACTACGTGCTGGACGAGCGCTACATGGAATACGGTCGTCTGAACGCCGAACAGAACGGCGGTTCGCTCAAGGTCAGCCACGACATCGAGGAAGCCTATCGCGGCGCCAACGTGGTCTATGCCAAGAGCTGGGGCGCGCTGCCGTTCTTCGGCCAATGGGACAAGGAAAAGCCGGTGCGCGAGGCGAGCAAGCATTTCATCGTCGACTCGGCCAAGATGGCGCTGACCAACCACGGCCTCTTCAGCCACTGCCTGCCGCTGCGCCGTAACATCAAGGCCACCGACGCGGTGATGGATTCGCCCGCCTGCATCGCCATCGACGAGGCCGAAAACCGCCTGCACGTGCAGAAGGCGGTGATGGCGTCGCTGATCGGCCAGCGCTGAGAGCATGCATAGGCTCTGATGCATGTACACGCCAGCCTCCTTTCGCGAATCGCGTATCGACGTCCTGCAGGACCTGATGCGCGCGTATCCGTTTGCCACGGTGGTGGCCAACGGCACGAACGGATTCGTCGCCAACCACGTGCCGTTCGAAGTGATCGGCGACGCGCTGCTGCATGGCCATGTGGCGCGCGGCAACGAGCTGGCAAGCATGGATGGCGCCGACGTGCTGCTGATCTTTCAGGGGCCGGACGGCTACATCAGTCCGAACTGGTACCCCAGCAAGCACGAGACCGGCCGCGAAGTGCCCACCTGGAATTACGCGGTGGTCCACGTGCACGGCCGCCTGCAGGTGATCGACGATGCCGCATGGAAACTCGCACTGCTGGACGCGCTCACCGATCACCACGAAGCCAGCCAGCCGTCGCCGTGGCGTGTGGCCGATGCGCCGGCCGACCACATCGAAAAATCCCTGAAGGCGATCGTTGGCATCGCGGTGACGATCGAGCGCATCGAAGGCAAGTTCAAGCTGAGCCAGAATCACCCGGCGCGCAATCAGGCGGGCGTCGTCGAGGGCCTGCGCCGGCGCGATGCCGACGGCGATGGCGAACTCGCGCAGCTGATGCTGCGTACCCAGGAGGGCCGATCATGAGTCAAGGTATGCCACATCAGCATCGGTATCGGGTGGACGTCGACTGGACCGGCAATCTCGGCAGCGGCACCCAAAGCTACCGCGGCTACGAGCGCAGCCACGAGATTCGCGTGCCGGGCAAGCCCGCGCTGGCCGGTTCATCCGATGCCGCGTTTCGCGGCGATGCCTCGCGCCACAATCCGGAAGATCTGCTGGTTGCCGCGCTGTCTTCGTGCCACATGCTGGCCTATCTGCATCTGGCAGCGACCGCCAAGGTGGTGGTGACGGCGTACAGCGATGCCGCCGAAGGCATGATGGAAACCGACGCCGACGGTGGCCGCTTTGTCGAAGTGGTGCTGCGTCCCACCGTAACCATCAGCGCGACCAGCGACGCGACGAAAGCCGCCGCGCTGCATGTCGACGCGCACCACGCCTGCTTTATCGCCAGCTCTGTCAATTTTCCGGTGCACTGCGAGCCACGCATTGTGGTCGAAGTCGCCTAGAACCCACAGACCCTTTTCCCATCAAGGATTCGCACCTCATGAGCCAAGCCAGCGCCTCCAACAAAGATATCGTCCTCGCCTTTTCCGGCGGCCTCGACACCAGCTTCTGCGTGCCATACCTGCAGGAGCGTGGCTGGGCTGTGCACACGGTGTTTGCCGATACTGGCGGCGTCGACGCGGAAGAGCGCGCGTTTATCGAGCAGCGCGCCACGGAACTGGGCGTGGCCTCGCATCTTACGGTCGACGGCGGTCCGGCAATCTGGCAAGGCTTCGTCAAGCCGTTCGTGTGGGCTGGCGAAGGCTATCAGGGCCAATATCCGCTGCTGGTATCGGATCGCTATCTGATCGTCGAGGCGGCGTTGAGGCGCGCCGGCGAGCTGGGCACCAAGGTCATCGCGCACGGCTGCACCGGCATGGGCAACGACCAGGTGCGCTTCGATCTGGCGGTGAAGTCGCTAGGCGACTACGACATCGTGGCGCCGATCCGCGAAATTCAGAAAGAGCACACCCAGACCCGTGCTTACGAGCAGGCGTATCTGGAGGAGCGCGGCTTCGAAGTGCGCGCCAAGCAGAAGAGCTACACCATCAACGAGAACGTGCTGGGCGTCACCATGTCCGGCGGCGAAATCGATCACTGGAAAACCCCGGGAGAGGGCGCGCGCGGCTGGTGCAAGCCACGCGCCGAATGGCCGTCCGAAAAACTCCGCGTGACGCTGGGCTTCGAGAAGGGCGAGGCGGTGTCGATCGATGGCCAGAAAATGGCAGGCGACAAGCTGCTGGTCAAGCTCAACGAGCTCTTCGCCGCGTACGGCGTGGGTCGCGGCATGTACACCGGCGACACCACTATCGGCCTCAAGGGACGCATCCTGTACGAGGCGCCGGGCATCGTGTCCCTGCTGACCGCGCATCGCGCGCTGGAAGAGGCCGTGCTGACCAAGCAGCAGAACCGCTTCAAGCCGGAGGTGGCACGCAAGTGGGTCGAGCTGGTGTACGAGGGTTTCTATCACGACCCGCTGAAAACCGATCTCGAAGCTTTCCTCGCCTCCAGCCAGAGCTGCGTCAACGGTGAAGTGGTGCTGGAAACCTACGGCGCGCAGGTCACCGCGGTGGAAGTGCGGTCGCCGCATATCCTCAACGCGAAGGGTGCGGTCTACGCGCAGTCGGCCGACTGGGGCGTGGCCGAGGCGGAGGGCTTCATCAAGCTGTTCGGCATGAGCAGCACGCTGTGGGCGGAGATCAATCGCTGATGAGCCACCGGGAACAGGGAACAGGGAACGGGGAACGCGGTAGCGATCTGCTGCAGGCGACCCTGAGTCATCTCAAAACCTTGGTCGCGTTCGATACGCGCAATCCACCGCGCGCGATCGGCACGGATGGCTTGTTCGATTATCTGCGCGCGCAGCTGCCAGGTTTTACGTTGACGCTGACCGATTACGGCGCGGGTGCAGTGACGCTGCATGCCGTGCGCGGTACGCCGAAAGTGCTGTTCAACGTGCATCTGGACACGGTGCCCGATTCGCCGAACTGGACGGCGGATCCGCACACGCTGCGCCTTACCGAAACCCGGGCGATCGGGCTAGGTGCCTGCGATATCAAGGGCGCGGCGGCGGCGTTGATCGCGGTGGCGAACGCGGGTGACGGCGACATGGCGATGCTGTTTTCCACCGACGAAGAGGCCAACGACGCGCGCTGCATTGCCGGCTTCCTCGGCGAATCGCATCCCTACGAGGCGATCATCGTGGCCGAGCCGACCAAGGGCGAGGCCGCGCTGACGCATCGGGGCATCCATTCAGTGATGATGCGATTTGCCGGTCATGCCGGCCATGCGTCGGGCGAGCAGAAGGCCAGCGACAGCGCGCTGCATCAGGTGATGCGCTGGGGCGATGCGGCGCTCGATTTCGTGGCGGCGCAGGCGCACGAGCGCTTCGGGGGACTCACGGGACTGCGCTTCAATATCGGCCGCGTCGAAGGCGGCATCAAGGCGAACATGATCGCGCCATCGGCCGAAGTACGCTTCGGATTTCGGCCGCTGCCGACGATGGACCCGGATCAGCTGCTGCGTCAATTTCGCACGCTGGTGGAACCGCAGCCGGCCGAATTCGAGGAAACCTTTCGTGGCGCCTCGCTGCCTGCCGGTGACACCGCGAATGCGGAAGCCAATCGTCTCGCCGCGCGCGACCTGGCTGACGAGTTGGACATTCCCGTCGGCAACGCCGTGGATTTCTGGACCGAGGCCGCGCTGTTTTCCGCCGCCGGCTACACCGCTTTCGTTTATGGCCCCGGTGACATCGCGCAGGCACACACCGCCGACGAATGGGTGACGCTGGCCCAGTTGCAGCACTACGCAGAAACCATTGATCGGATCGTCAATCGTGAAAGAGCATAAAAACACCCGCCAGACCATCGTGCGCCTGCTGGAAAGCATGGGCAGCGCGAAGGAAATTCAGCAGTACCTCAAGCGCTTTTCGCAGCTCGATGCGAAGCGCTTTGCCGTGGTCAAGGTCGGCGGCGCCGTGCTGCGCGATGAGCTGCCCGAGCTGACCTCGTCGCTGACGTTTCTGCAGCAGGTCGGCCTCACGCCGATCGTGCTGCATGGCGCGGGTCCGCAACTCGATGAGGAGCTGGCCGCGGCCGGTATCGAGAAACAGACCGTCAACGGCCTGCGCGTGACCTCGCCGCGGGCGCTGGCCATTGTGCGCAAGGTATTCCAGCAGCAGAACCTGCGTCTGGTCGAGGCGCTTCAGTCGATGGATACGCGCGCGACGTCGGTGCCGTCGGGCGTGTTCACCTCGACCTATCTCGATCAGGACGTATACGGCCTGGTCGGCAAGGTGCAGAGCATCAACCTGGCGCCGATCGAGGCCAGCCTGCGGGCCGGTTCCATCCCGGTCATCGCCAGTCTGGGCGAGACGGAAGAGGGCCAGATCCTCAATATCAACGCCGATTTCGCCGCCAACGAGCTGGTGCGCGTGCTGCAGCCGTACAAAATCGTGTTTCTCACTGGCACCGGCGGCCTGCTCGACGACAAGGGCGCGGTGATCGATTCGATCAACCTCAGCACCGAGTTCGAGCATCTGATGGCGCAGCCGTGGATCAACGGCGGCATGCGGGTGAAGATCGAGCAGATCGCCGATTTGCTGAGCGATCTGCCGTTGACGTCGTCGGTCTCGATCACGCGCCCGGCCGAGTTGGCCAAGGAGCTGTTCACGCACAAGGGTTCCGGTACCTTGGTACGGCGCGGCGAGCGCGTGCTGACGTTTGACTCTTGGGAAGGCATCGATCTGGCACGCATGCGCGTGCTGATCGAATCGAGTTTCGGCCGCACGCTGGTGCCGGATTATTTTGAGCGCACGACGCCGCGGCGTGTCTATCTCAGCGAAAACTATCGGGCCGCGATGATTCTCACCGACGAAGAAGGCCTGGCTTATCTGGACAAGTTCGCCGTGCTCGACGACGCGCAGGGCGAGGGCCTTGGCCGCGCGGTGTGGCAGGTGATGCGCGAGGAAAATCCGCAATTGTTCTGGCGCTCGCGCCACGGCAACGTGGTCAACCATTTCTACTATGCCGAGTCCGACGGCAGCCTCAAGCAGCCGCGCTGGAAAGTCTTCTGGTATGGCTTGCCCGACTTCGACACCATCGCCCGTTGCGTCGCGCACTGCGCCACGCGGCAGCCGACGCTGCTGGACTGATGCCATGAGCTTGTCGAACAACGCTGCAGAAAAAAAATCCATCGGCATCGTCGGTGCGCGCGGCCACACCGGCGTCGAGCTGATCCGTTTGGTCGCCGCCCATCCGTCGCTGGAGCTGGCTTTCGTGTCGTCGCGCGAGCTGGACGGTCAGCGCGTGGCCGAACATGTGGACGGCTATATCGGTGAGCTGCGCTACGCAAGTCTCGACGCGCCGGCGGTGGCAGGGCAGGCGGCGGACGTGGTGATCCTCGCCTTGCCCAATGGCAAGGCGGCGCCGTACGTCGAGGCAATCGAAGCAGCGCACCCGCAGGCGCTGGTGCTGGATCTCTCGGCCGACTATCGCTTCGACGAGCGCTGGTATTACGGCCTGCCCGAACTTACCCGCGACAAGTGGCGTGGTCAGACGCGCATCAGCAATCCCGGTTGCTATGCGACCGCCATGCAGCTTTCCATCGCGCCGCTGAAGGATCTGCTTGCCGCCCCGCCGGTGTGCTTTGGCGTGTCGGGCTATTCGGGCGCGGGCACCACGCCGTCGGACAAGAACGATCCTGAAAAACTGCGCGACAATCTGATGCCATACGCGCTGACGGGCCACATGCACGAGAAGGAAGCCTCGCGTCATCTCGGCGTGCCGGTCGAATTCATGCCGCACGTGGCGCCGCATTTTCGCGGCCTTACCGTCACCACCAATCTGTATCTGTCGCGCAAGATGACGCGCGAGGAAGTGCTGCAGCGCTTTCGTCATGCCTACGACGCCGAGCCACTGGTCGTCGTGCTCGACGAGGCGCCGTGGGTGAGCCGCATCGCGCACCGTCACCATGCCGAGATCGGCGGCTTCGCCTTGTCCGTCGACGGCAAGCGCGTGGTGATCGTGGCGACGCTGGACAACTTGCTCAAGGGCGCGGCCACGCAGGCGATGCAGAACATCAACCTGGCCATCGGTTGCGCCGAGCTGGCCGGCATCGATCCGGAGGCGACGGCACGACCGTGAAGCGGCAATGCCGCTCGCATCGTCGCCTACGTCTACTTCCGGAGATCCACCATGCGTTTGTCCCGCTATTTATTACCCACCCTGAAAAACGATCCCGCCGAAGCGCAGATCGTCTCGCACCGTCTGATGCTGCGCGCAGGGATGATCCGGCAGGAAGCCGCCGGCATCTACGCCTGGCTGCCGCTGGGTTTGCGAGTGCTGCGCAACATCGAGCGTATCGTGCGCGAGGAAATGGATCGGGCCGGCGCAGTCGAGCTGCTGATGCCGACGCTGCAGCTGGCCGACCTGTGGCGTGAAAGCGGTCGCTACGATGCCTATGGTCCCGAAATGCTGCGCATCACCGACAGGCACGAACGCGAATTGCTGTACGGGCCGACCAATGAGGAAATGGTCACCGACATTTTCCGCAGCCACGTCAGCTCCTGGCGCAACCTACCGTTGAACCTCTATCAGGTGCAGTGGAAATTTCGCGACGAGCAGCGCCCGCGTTTCGGCCTGATGCGCGGACGCGAATTTCTCATGAAGGACGCTTATTCGTTCGACCTGGACGAAGCAGGCGCCAAGCGCTCCTATCGGCGGATGTTCGTCGCCTACCTGCGAATGTTCGCGCGCATGGGCCTGAAGGCGATTCCCATGCGCGCGGAAACCGGCCCGATCGGTGGCGACCTGTCGCACGAGTTCATCGTGCTGGCGCAGACCGGCGAGTCAGCCGTGTATTGCGATCGCGACGTCCTCGATCTGCCGGTGCCGGCATCGGATATCGATTACACCGGGGATCTACAGCCGGTGATCGATCGATGGACGGAACGCTATGCCGCCACCGAGGACGTGCACGATGCCGCGCGCTTCGAGCGAGAGGTGGCGCCGACGCATCGCGTGCAGACCAGCGGCATCGAAGTCGGGCAGATTTTCTATTTCGGCACCAAATATTCGCTGCCGATGAAGGCAACGGTAACCGGATCGGACGGGGTAGCTCGTCCGATTCACGGTGGCTGTTACGGCGTAGGCATTTCTCGCCTGATCGGTGCGATCATCGAGGCCAGTCACGACCAGCACGGCATTGTCTGGCCCGCTTCGGTGACGCCGTTCGACGTCGGTCTGGTCAACCTCAAATGCGGCGATACGCGTTCCGACGAGGCCTGCGAAACGCTTTATGCGCAGCTCCAGGCAGCCGGTATCAGCGTGCTTTACGATGATACCGACGACCGCGCCGGCGCGAAGTTCTCCAAGATGGATCTGATCGGGCTGCCCTGGCAGCTCATCGTGGGGCCGCGTGGGCTCGACGCGGGCGTGGTAGAACTGAAACATCGCGTCAATGGCGATCGGCGGGAGCTTTCGATCGAGGCCGCCGTGCCATGGCTGACCGCAGCGCATACCCATCTTGTCGCCAATTATTCGGGTGAAAAAGCTCATGACTGATCTTCTGTGGCAAAAGGCGGGTGTGGCGACGAATGCACGCGTCATGGCGTTTCTCGCCGGTGACGACGTCCTGCTGGATCGCGAATTTTTCCTGCACGACATCACGGCCAGCAAGGCGCATGTCGAAGGCCTCGCCAACATCCATGTGGTCACGGCTGACGAAGCCGCGGCACTGAAGCGAGAACTGGACACGCTGGCCGAAGACTTTCGCAGCGGCACCTTCGTGCTGGACGATCGCTACGAAGACGGTCATTCGGCGATCGAGGCGCGTCTCACCGAACGTCTCGGCGATGCCGGTCGGCGTGTGCACACCGGTCGAAGCCGCAACGACCAGATCCTTGTCGCCACGCGCCTGTGGTTGAAAGAGCAGCTCGCCACGCTGCAATCGCACTGCCGCGCGATTGCGCAGGTCTGCCTCGACCGCGCTGCACAGCCGGCCATTCCCTTGCCCGGCTATACGCATCTGCAGCGCGCGGTGGTGTCGTCCACCGGCATGTGGTTCGCCGGCTTTGCCGAAGGCTTTATCGACAATGCCGTGCGTGCCAGACAGACGTCCGAATGGATCGACGCCAATCCGCTGGGGACAGCGGCCGGTTACGGCGTCAACCTCAAGCTGGATCGCGAGCACACTACCCAGGCGCTGGGTTTTGCGCGCATGCAGGTGTCGCCGATCTACGCGCAGCTGTCGCGCGGCAAGTTCGAGATGGCCGTGCTGGAGGCCATCGCCAGCGCACTGCTCGACCTGCGGCGGCTGGCCTGGGACCTGTCGCTGTTCACCACCGCGGAATTCAATTTCGTCAGCCTGCCCTCGGAGTACACCACCGGCAGCTCGATCATGCCGAACAAGCGCAACCCCGACGTGGTTGAGCTGTTGCGTGCCAGTTACGCGAGCGTGGCCGCGGCGCGTACCGAGATCGAGCAGCTGCTGTCGCTGCCGTCGGGTTATCAGCGCGACCTGCAGTTTTCCAAGGGCTCGTTGTTTCACGGCTGCCGCCACGGCCTGATGGCGTTGTCGCTGGTGCCCGATCTGCTGGCGCGACTGCAGTGGAACGAGATGCCCATGCGCGCGGCGATCGAGCCAGCCATGTATGCCACCGACGTGGCGATCGAGCAGGCAGCCGCCGGCGTGCCGTTCCGCGAGGCTTACCGTGCGGCGGCTGATACTGCGGCGAGTGCCGGCGAAGGCCGCACACCCGAGTCGAGCCTCGCGGCGCGCACGTCGCCCGGCGCAGGGCACGATTTGCGCTTGAATGACCTGGCTGAGCGACTGGCACAGATCGACGCATGAACGCATCGGTTTCCACCCACAACGCGACCCACTATCGCTGGGGTGGAGTCTGCGACGGTTGGCATCTTTTGGCCGGTGATGACCTCAGTGTGATTGAGGAACGTATGCTGCCCGGCGCGACCGAGTTGCGTCACCGTCATGCACGTGCCCGGCAGTTCTTCTATGTGCTGGACGGCGTAGCCACCTTGGAGGCTGGCGGTGTGACTTACTCACTGAAGGCAGGGGAGGGGCTGCATATTCCGCCGGGCACGGCGCATCAGATGTGCAACCAATGCACTGTCGACTTGCGGTTCATGGTCATCTCTGCGCCGAAGAGTCACGGTGACCGCGAACTCGTGCCGCCGGACGAGGTGGAGTAGATGGGAACTCAGGCGTCCATTCATGCTCTCCCGGTGCAGATGTTGCCGCCCTGGCGTCGCGCAGTGCTCAAGGTCGGCAGCAACCTGCTCGCCGCCGATGGCGGCGGTTTGACCGCACGTCATGCGTCGGCGCTGGCGCAGTTCATCGCTGCTAGCCATGCGCAGGGCAAAGAAGTGGTGTTGGTTTCTTCAGGCGCGGTGGCGGCGGGACGCGCGCTGCTGCGCGAGCATGCGGTCGGCGGCAGCGATCTGGTCGCGCGGCAGGCGCTGGCGGCGCTGGGGCAAGCGCCGATGATCGCGCTGTGGCAAAGCCTATCGACGCGCCCGGTGGCACAGGTGCTGCTGACCCACGACGATCTGCGCCATCGTCGTCGCTACCTCAACGCGCGCGCCACACTGCGCGAGCTGCTGGCGCTCGAGGTGCTGCCGGTGATCAACGAAAACGATACCGTAGCCGTCGACGAATTGAAGCTCGGCGACAACGACAACCTCGCCGCCATCGTGGCAGCACTGGTCGATGCCGACCTGCTGTTGATCGCTTCGGACGTCGATGCGCTGTATACCGCCGATCCGCGCCTCGATCACTCGGCGACGCCGATTGCCGACGTGCCCGAAATCACACCTGCCGTTTTCGCCATGGCCGGCGGCAGCGGCAGTCGCATCGGTACGGGTGGCATGCGTACCAAACTGGAAGCGGCCACGAAGGCCGCCGCCGCCGGCATTGCCACGGCACTGTTTTGCGGCAGCGACGCAACGACCGTGCAGGCACTCGGTGCGGGCACGCTGCGTGGCACGCTGGTGCATGCGCCGGGCAGCCGCATGCAGGCGCGCAAATACTGGTTGCGCCATGCGCCAGCCGCGCCAGGACGTATCGTGGTGGATGCGGGTGCGGCGCGCGCGCTGGCGGCCGGCCGTGCCTCGCTGTTGCCGGGAGGTGTGGTGGACGTGGAGGGCGAATTCCATCGCGGTGACATGGTCGAAATCGTCGACGCCGGTCGGCGCATCATTGCGCGTGGCCTCAGTCAATACGGTGCCGTCGAAGTACGCCGGCTGTCCGGCCACCACAGCCGCGAGATTGCGGCGCTGCTCGGCTACAGCTACGGCGGTGAAGTGGTACACCGTGACGATATGGCGACGGTCGGCACCACGGAGAGCGCGACATGAATACGATACGCGCGCTAGCACTGGCCTGTCGTGACGCGGCGCGATCGGTGGCTGCGCTGGATACAGCCGCCAAACGGCGACTGCTGCTCGCCATGGCGTGCGCGCTCGAATCGCGAACGGATGCCGTACTCGAAGCCAACGCCGAGGACATGCGGCTGGTCATGGAGAAAGGCATTCATGGCGCGATGCTCGATCGCTTGAAGCTGGATGTATCGCGCGTGCAGGCCATTGCCGATGCGCTGCGCGAAGTCGCTGAACTTTCTGATCCCGTCGGCGTGGTCACACGCCGTGAGAGCCGACAGAACGGCCTCAGCATCGAACGCGTGCGCGTGCCGCTGGGCGTGATTGCGATGATCTACGAGGCGCGTCCCAACGTCACCGCCGATGCGGCCGCGCTGTGTCTGTTCGCCGGCAATGGCGTGATCCTGCGCGGCGGTTCAGAAGCGCTGCGTTCCAACCTCGCCATCGCGGCGGCGCTGCAGGCCGCGCTGCAGGCCAATGACGTGCCGACGGCGGCGCTGACCCTGATCGACGACCTCAGCCGCGAGGCGATGATCGAGCTGCTGCAGCTCACCGATATCGTGGATCTGGCGATTCCGCGCGGCGGCGAAGGTCTGATCCGCTTCGTCGCCGAACACGCGCGTGTGCCGGTGATCAAGCACTACAAGGGTGTGTGCCATCTGTATGTGGATCGCGCTGCCGATTCGACCCTCGCGCTGAATCTGCTGATCGATGGCAAGACCACGCGTCCGGGTGTCTGCAACGCGCTGGAAACGCTGCTGGTGCATGCAGATATCGCCGACCGTTTTTTGCCGATGGCGGCGGCAGCCCTACAAGAGCTTCGCGTCGAACTGCGCGGCTGCGCGCGCAGCTGCCAGCTGGTGTCCGGCATGCAAGCAGCGACCGACGACGACTACGCAGCCGAGTTTCTCGACCTGATCCTCGCCGTGCGCATCGTCGATGATCTGGACGATGCCATCGCGCATATCCAGCGCTACGGCTCCGACCACACCGAGGTCATCGCGACAGCCGACGAGACGGTGGCCGGACGCTTCGTGCATGCGCTGAGATCGGCCGTCGTGATGGTCAACGCCTCGTCGCGTTTCTCCGACGGTGGCCAGCTCGGCCTCGGTGCGGAAATCGGTATTTCCACCACGCGACTGCATGCCTATGGTCCGATGGGCGCCGAGTCGCTCACCATCGAGCGTTTCGTGGTGCGGGGGACTGGTCAGGTCAGGCATTTGCCTGGCTGATCCGGGAGATCGTGGACAGGCTCTAAAATGGGTTCTCAAGGCTGGATAACTCGCTCAAGGCGCCAGTCGATTATGATGGCCAACCGCCGCGGCGCTTTTCGACAGGCCGTTCGACCGCTGGAAGGCGCGAATGAAGCTCAGGGACGTTGTCAAAGCTGTTCCTTTCGAAGTGAAGCCGTGAATCGTTTGATTGAAAGCACTACCGATGGGTTGCCTCTGGAGGTTTCGCCAAACACGATTGGCTCCGATGCCGCAGCGAAGCCGCGCGCGCGACGTCAGCGGCGGGTCTATCTCGTGCCGCCGGCCCGCTGGAAGTCTGCCCGGGCTTGCGCAACGATCGATTGGTCGACCATCGCACCGGCCCCTTGCTCTTGGTCGGATAAGCCGTTCAAAACCGATTCGGTCTCGAACGCTGACCGGCACCGCGTGGATTGGAGCAAAGGTTGGACTTTCGCCATTTCGCTCGCCGGCCGCTCTTCCACAGCGACGCTTTTAGCGCGACGCGGTTTCTACCGTGCAAACGCCCTGGTTATCGATAGGGCACAGGCGGCGCAGCGCTCGTGGGCAAGCTGGGATCAGGGACATAAGCGCCGCACCTTGACCGCGCTTTCCTGCTGCGCGGCGTTCGCCGCTATTGCCGTGCCGCTGGTGTCGGGCGTGGCGCATTCGCAGCCGGAGCTCGACGGTCATGCGGTGCTCAGTGGGCCGGTGACGGCGCAGACGTTGGCAAAAAATGTGGCTGCTCCGACCGCTGCGCCGCCGGCCTCGGCTGAAAAAAAGCGTGAGGTCGAATCGATCGGTGTGCTGCCGAAGGCGATCCCGGCGATGCGTTCCGAGTCGCCATCCTCCATCGCGCTGTTGTCGGATGTCAGCACGATGGACTTGATGATGCCGATCGCCGAGCCCGATCTGAACATCGCCTCGCGTCAGAGCCTGTGGACGCAGGTGGGCAGGGAGTTTGGCGTCGACCCGCTGTTGCTCTACAGCATTGCGCTGGTGGAGTCGCGCTCTTTGCATCCGGGTGGGGACGTGGGCCCGACACCCTGGCTGTTTCGGGTGAACGACCATTTGGTAGTTGGCGAACGGCACCACGTGCAGATGGAAATGGCTGTCGCGAGCCAGTTCAACGCTACCGTACAGGACGTGGGCATCATGCAGGTGTATTACCCGATGCACCGTAGCGCGGTTCGCGATCCGCTGAGCTTGCTGGACCCGAAAACCAATATCTCCGTCGCCGCGAAGATCCTGCACGACGGTATGCACGAAACGCGCGATCCGGTGCTTGGCGTCGGCTATTACCACAGCCATACGCAGCAGCTGGCGAGAGATTACGGCACCGCCGTGATGACGGTTTATCAGCGGCTCAAGGGCGTGTATCGATCGGGGAAGAATGGGCAGGTCGTGGCGCGCTAGTCTGGACTTGCTTGCGCTGCAAATCCCGGTACCCAGCGTCACCTGGCAAGGCTAGGGAAATAGCGCGCTTGCTCTCCCGCCGCTGCGCTTCGTCGAATCACACCGTAGAACGCATTAGCCCGGCGCGGCCTTCTTTTTCGGTGCAGACCGTTTTGCTACGGCCGTTACCGGCACCGGATTAGCGATCGCTGCATCCAGTGTCAGCCCTTTCAGAGCGCGTTCGACTCGCATCAGTCCAAAGTTCTCGACGAAGGCCATCACGCACGGGCGCAGATTTTCCTCGCCGCTGTTCGAGTTGCTCATATTCGTCGCCGACAGCCCGAAGTTGAT
Source organism: Rhodanobacter sp. K2T2 (assembly GCF_013408815.1). Taxonomy (NCBI): domain Bacteria; kingdom Pseudomonadati; phylum Pseudomonadota; class Gammaproteobacteria; order Lysobacterales; family Rhodanobacteraceae; genus Rhodanobacter; species Rhodanobacter sp. K2T2. Next base: position 17,688 of record NZ_JACCCA010000012.1, read on the forward strand.
CGACAGCATCCAAAGCCCCTCGTGGATGCCCGCGCTTTTCAACAGAATGACCAGCAGCTCTTCGTGCGAAAAAGAATATTTGATGGCGTCGGTCATGGATGTGCTCATTGAGCCGCAGTTACTCACCGCTGCAGCTTGGCGCTAGCGCGTGTCTGCTGCAAGTCACCAGCGGATCGTTTGTCAGCAGGACGTTTGCCAACAGCAGAGCTTCGCCGTCGCGTGTGGGAGCTGGAAATGATCGTCAGATGCCTTGGCCATGTGCTCAATCGCGTCGACGTTCATGGTCATGTTGTGCAGTCGCAGCAATATTGCTGCGGTCACCAAACGGTTACTCGATTCCAACACAAACTCAAGTTTCTCCCGCTGGAGGCGATAACATTAGGGAATGACGGGGTGATTTGAGCGGCCGATTCCAGGTCATTAAGGCCCGTTCATCCGTTGCAGCTCCGGTAGATTTTTAGGCTGAAAAGCGTGTTCTCAAGCGAGTAGACGCATCGCAACGGATTGGATGGAGTGTCACTTATTCGGTACGAGGCATTCCATGATCTCGTTCTTAACACCGCTCAAAAAACGCATTCATTCGCTGGCAAGAACATTTTCCGAGCATCTGCCAGGAGACTTCTCGCTCGATGAAAGTAACTCGATCATGGTGGCCGGTCAGTCAACGCCGGTGTTGCGCCTTGACGGTAAATCGATGAATCTGAATTTCGTGGTGCCCGATCGTTTCACTGAAGCGACCGGCGGCACCGCAACTCTTTTCGTGCGCCGTGACGATGATTTTGTCCGGGTTACCACGTCCGTCAGAAAGCAGGATGGGGAACGGGCCATCGGAACGATTCTGGATCGATCGCATCCCGCCTATCGGCCGCTGCTGGCCGGCCAGTTCTACCTCGGCTACGCCACGATTTTCGGCAAGCAGTTCATGACACAGTACGACCCGATCATCGACCCGGACGGACGGATCATCGGGGTGCGCTATGTGGGGCTGGATGTCAGTCATATGCGTATTGTTGGCGTGCCGCTGCGCGCGGCCGCCATCACGGCATGCCTCTATAGCGGCGCATTTCTGGTATTCAGTTGGCTGACCCGCCCGATGATGTCCGTGGTCGCCGAAAACTGGCTGATCCGGTTCGGCCTGCTGTCCTGCCTGGGCATGGCCTTTGCGGTCTATGTGTTGATGGTCAGGAACGTCAGTCGACCGATGGCAGATTGTCGTACGGCCGCAGGCAGGATAGCCGCCGGCGATCTGAGCGCGCAGGTGCACGTCAGCCGCCGTGATGATGTCGGTCAACTGCTTCAGGCCATTAATGGAATCGGCGTGGGACTGGCCAATGTTGTCGGCGAAGTACGCCAGGCGAGCGATGGTGTGCACACCGCATCGCATCAGATCGCAGCAGGTACATCGGATCTCTCGACGCGCACACAGACGCAGGCGGCTGCGCTTGAGGAAACGGTCTCGGCGATGGAGGAGCTCGCTTCCACGGTAAGACAGAATGCCATCCATGCAGGTGAAGCCAGCGCACTGGTCGCTTCGGCGGCTACGCTGGCCCAGGATGGCGGCGAGATGGTCGGCCAGGTGGTATCCACCATGGCCGAAATCAGGTTCAAGGCGCACAGCATCGAAAACATCATCGGCCTGATCGACGGCATTGCTTTTCAAAGCAATATCCTCGCCCTCAACGCCGCGGTCGAAGCTGCTCGCGCAGGCGAGCAGGGAAGAGGTTTTTCGGTGGTGGCTACCGAAGTACGTACGCTCGCCCAGCGCTCGGCCGCCGCGGCAAGGGAAGTAAAACAGTTGATCGCCGCCTCCGTCGAAACGGTGGATGCCGGGTGCGAACTGGTCGATCTCACGGGCATTGCCACCAAGGCGATTGCCGGATCGATCCATGAGGCCTCGCTGCTGATGCTGCAGATATCAACGGCGAGCGACGACCAAAGCAAGGGTCTGGCCGAAATCAAGCATGCCATCGAACTCATGGATCAGGCGACCCAGCAAAACGCAGCGCTGGTCGAACAATCCGCTGCCGCCGCGAAGAGCATGGAGGAGCAGGCGGCTGTTCTCGGCAAAGCGGTATCGGTTTTCAAGACCGCCCACTAAGAACCTGTTCATGATCTCCCTGCGCGAGGCAGGTGGAGATCATGAATAAGAGGTTCTAAGCCAACGCTGCCGGCCGTGAGCATACCGTCGATCGCGCCGGAAGAACGTGGAAATATCGAAGAAGCGATGAGCGGCTTTCGAGGCGGAAACTTTCCGCGTCGAACTATCGCGGTATGGTTTTACGGCAAGGTTCGTATGACGACGCCAAGGACTAGCTTGCTGGCGTTGACCACTCCCGCACCGCCGCCACAAACGCCAGGCAATCCGCAAAACGGTTGTATAGCGGGGCGGGCGATATGCGGATGACGTCGGGCTCGCGCCAGTCGCCGATGATGCCGTGGTCCATCAAGTACTCGAACAGTGCTCGACCGCGATCGCGGCCGCCGACGACGCGGATGGAAAGCTGTGCACCGCGGCGATTGGGATCGCTGGGGGTCACGATGTCGAGAACATCGACAAGTTGGTTTTTGACCAGCCACTCGAGATAGCCGGTCAGCTGCAGCGATTTCTCGCGCAGCTGGCGCATGCCGGCGCGGCGAAACATGTCGAGCGAGACACGCAGCGGCGCCAGCGACAGGATCGGCGGGTTGGACAGCTGCCAGCCTTCGACGCCGTGGATCGGCACAAACGCCGGACCCATCTGAAAACGCGTGGCCTTGTCGTGTCCCCACCAGCCGGCGAAGCGCGGCAGCACGGCATCGGCATGACGCTCGTGCACGAAGGCGCCGCCGACGGCGCCGGGGCCGGCGTTGAGATATTTGTAGTGGCACCAGATCGCGAAGTCGGCGCCACTGTCGTGCAGCTGCAGCGGCAGGTTGCCCACGGCGTGGGCAAGGTCGAAGCCGACGGTGCATCCGTGGCGGTGCGCCAGCGCGGTGATCGCTTTCAGATCGAACGCCTGGCCATTGCGGTACTGGATGCCAGGCAGCATCACCAACGCGATGCGCGAACCGTGCTCAGCCAGCGCGCGCTCGATCGCGGCCATGGAAATGAGGCCGTTCGGTTCGTCGGCTTCCAGCTCGATCAGCGCGGTGGCGGGATCGAAGCCATGAAAGCGCACCTGCGATTCCACTGCGTAGCGATCGGTGGGGAAGGCGCCGGCTTCGATCAGGATAGCGGGGCGCTCCTGTGTCGGGCGATAAAAGCTCACCATCAGCAGGTGCAGGTTGACCCCGAGAGTATTCATCGCCACCACTTCGGACGGCTTGGCGCCGACGACGAGGGCGAGATCGTCACGCAGATAGTCTTCGTAGTTCAGCCACGGCTGGCGACCCTTGAAATGGCCTTCCACGCCCAGCTCGGCCCAGTAGTCGAGCTCGGTCGTGACCGCTTCGCGCACGCCGCGCGCCTGCAGCCCGAGCGAATTGCCGCAAAAATAGACGCTGTCCACCTTTTGGCCATCCGCGCCTTCGTGTGGCGGGATCAGAAATTCGTCGCGGAACGCGCGCAGGGGGTCGGCGGCGTCGCGCTGCTGCGCCCATTCGGTGGTGGCCTGGTAGTCGCTGACGTCGTGCATCTCGGTTGTCCTGTGGATGGGCGGGAGCGCGAACCGGCGCTCGCTTCGTGCAGCGGCGACTTTACCCGCGACGGCGTCGTCTAGACAGTGAAGGCAGCCGCTGGCGTTGTCGCCTGCCTGCCGCCGCGCGCAGGCCGCGGCGAGATAGGCGCAAGGTGGTCGCGGACGTTACTTGAGTTTGGCAGCGATGGCGTCGCAGTCTTTGTCGAAGGCGGCTTTCCACGCAGGGCCGGCCTCACTCTGCGATGGGCGCAGGCAGCGCAGCGAGACCGCGACGCCGTTCTTGAACCAGTAACGTTCGCTGTAGCTGTACTGCACGCCGCTTTCCTGTGCCGTATAGACGAATGTGTTGGCGCCGGGCGCTACCGCCGCGGTTTTGTAACCGGGCAGCGCCAGCGCCTTGGCCGACGTGGTGCCCACGTACTGCTGAAAAGCGCTCATGTCGGCGACCTGCTTCACCGTTACGGTGACGCGCGACAGGCTGACCTTGCCGGTGGGCGAGCGGTCGGGCACCTGGAACACATGCACTTCGGGGTCGCCCTGCGTATCGAGGATATCCACCCAGTCGTCCGGCGTGCGGAACTGCACGCTGCCGTTGGCCATGCTGACGTCGGCGGCGTGCAGCGTGCCGGCCAGCAGCAGCGTGGTGGCGATGGCGGCGAGGCTGGAAGAGGCGGTGCGCAGAACACTCATGCTGACTCCTGGAATAGACCGAAAAGAGCGGCCATTAATGAAGCAATATCCTATGGGGTACGTCCTCGCAAAGCCGCGCCTTGAGACGATCGGGCGCCAGCATGATTCATGTAGACGCCGCGCGCCGCTTTCTTCAGAGGAATCCCCACGCTCCAAGGATAAACGCTACGGGGACTGTTCTGCTTGATGCCGGTCGCCTGGGCGCCATGCAACGCCCGCCCCGCTATCCGTGCCGGCGGCTACCGCACCCAGGTCAGGTCACGCCCGTGCCGGCAACGGTGCCCAGCGACGATGCTTGCGCGCTGCGCCCCAGCACATGGGCCAGTGTATCGACGTTGTCGACCAGGCGGTCGCTGATGCGCTTGAGCAGGTCGGCAGTGTGCTTGTTGTCGGACATCGCCAGCAGGGTGGCGAGGCTGCGCTGCAGCGTGCGTAGGTCCGATGGCAGCTGCGGCGCGCGGTCCTCGCGCAGCGCGTTGGCGATTTCCTGCAGCGCGATCGCCACGTGATCGACGAAGCCACTGATCTCGCTGGATTCCGGCAGCGCGTCGTCGTTGTCGATCACTGCTTCCAGCGTCATGGCGGTGCGCGCCAGGCGGTTGCCGTTGGCGAACAGGGCGTTAGCTAGATCCAATAGCACGATCGGTGTGCCGGGTTCGGCGCGCATACGGTCAAGCGAGGCCTGGGCATTGGTGCGCGCGGTGCGCGCCGCCGTACGCGCTTCGCGATGGGCGTCGCGAAGCTCGGGCCGCGCCAGCGCCCGCAGATAGTTGGCATAGGCATCCAGCATGTCCGACAGCGCGGCGCGCACGCGGCCTTTTTCCCAGGTCGGCCACAGCACGTAGGCGAGCAGGGCCATGCCGCTGCCGAGTACGGTGTTGATCACGCGATCGTGCACGGCCGCGCCGGAGTTCACGCCCTCGTAAGACAGCAGAATCACCACGGTGCCGGTCAACGCGGCCACCGCTGCGCCGTAATGCGCCGTGGCCAGGTAGCGAAAAATCATGCACAGCACCGCCATCAGGGCCAGATGCGTCCATGGCTCGGCCGGCGTGATGTGCAGCAGCACCGTGGTGAGCACCAGCCCGAGGATCGTGCCGACCACGCGCAGCAGGCCAAAGTTGAAGGTCGCAGCGAAGTCCGGGCGCAACACGATGGCGGCCGTCATCGGCAGCCAGTAGCCGTGCGGCAGATGCAGTTGGCGTGAGACGAACATGGCCAGACTCAGGCAGACGGCGCTGCGCACGGCGTGGCGAAACGCGACCGAGTGGGGCGTCAGGCTGGCGCGCAGGGTCGCCAGCGCGGAGCTGCTGCGCAGAGCGGCAGGCAGCGGCGTCTCGGCGGCGGCGGCGCGCATCTCACCCTTGCTGCCGGCCCAGTTGGCGTTGCGCACGGCGGCGGCGAGCTGGCCGGACAGTGCATGGATGTGCCGCGCCAGCGTGTCCGGCGGTGCATCGGCGCCGAGCAACGCGGTTTCGCTGGCTTGAAGTGTTTGCAGCATGCGCTCGGCTTGCCGAGGCGGTTCGCCTTCGTCGAGCGCGTCGGCGATGGTCGCCAATACGCGCGCCGCATCGTCGCGAAACATCGCGTGGATGGTGGGGTTGGCGCGCAGCTCGGCCATTGCCGTGAGCTCAAGGCGGATACGCTCGGCCAGTTCCAGCAACACGCCGAAGGCTTCCATCGCACGACCGCGTGCGTGATGCCGGCCGAGCAGGGTGTGCTGCAATGTCGTCATGGCACCGGACAGCGCCGGTACGTCGGCATCGTCATAGGTTTGCTGGCGCGCCAGCGTCGCCAATCCGCGATAGACGGCTGCCAGTGCCAATCGCTCTGGCCGGTAGCGTTGCAGTGGCCAGGCGGCGATCGAAAAAGCCGTCAGCAGCAGACCGCCGCTCAGCAGCAGGCCGGCGCCGAGCAGCGCATGTGGCAGCGTGGTCGGCGTGTACGCGGTCACCACCAGCAGAATCATGCTGGTCATGCCTACCCGCGCAATATCTACACCGAACACCACCAGCAGGCCGCCAAAAAATCCGAAGACCATGGTGGCGAACAGCAGCGGCACCAGCTGACCGCCGATCAGAAATCCGCACAGCGAGGCCACGGCGGCGGCAAGCGAAGCCAGCACCAGCTGCTGCATGCGCTGCCGATAAGGGCCGGGCTGATCGGAAAACATCGTGTTGAGCGCGCCGGCTGCAATACCGATGCCCACCTCGATATAGCCGGTGGCCAGGCCGATGCCAAGCGGCAGAATGACCGCCGCCGTATTGCGCAGCAGGACCCACAGCGGCACATCCGGCCGCTTGGCCGTGGTCAGGCTCTCCAGCATTTTTCTGCTCAGCGAGTAGCCGGTGGTGGGCATGAATGGCGGTGACTCAGATGGCCGAGCGCTGATTCTGCATCACAGCGGCTGAAGTTGACGCGACGATGCTTCAATGCTGCGCGACGCTTATCGATAAAACCTTATGAATGCGGCAAAAAAAGGCGCCGGACGGTGCGCGGCGCCGTTTTCTTCAACGATTGGAGACGATCAGGCGCGGCCGGCGAATTCGCCCGTAATCGTATTGACCCAGACTTTTTCGTCGTTGCTGATGTACTCGGGCACCTGCAGTTCGATGCCGGTACTGAGCTTGGCCGGCTTGTTGCGCTTGGTGGCGCTGGAGCCCTTCATTTCCGGGGCAGTATCGACCACGGTGAGGATCACGCTGCTGGGCACCTGCAGGCCGACCGGTGCGTCGTCGATCAACTGCACGTAATAGCCTTCGATGCCTTCCACGATATAGCCGGCGTTGTCGCCGACCAGCTCGGGCGACAGCGGGTACTGAGTGTAATCCTCGGCATCCATGAAGACGAAGGCGCCATCGTCCATGTAGGAGAAATTCGCCGCGCGGCGGACCAGATCCATTTCGCGCAGCTCGTCGTCGGCACGCAGGCTGAGGTCGAACTTGCGGCCGCCAGGAATCGAATACAGCGTAAAGCGGAACGTGACGTTGCCACCACGCGCGCTGGGCGAGCTGCGCTCGATATCGCGCACCTGATAGACGGTGCCATCGTGTTCGACCACGTTGCCTTTCTTGACGTCGGAAGCTTTCATTGGGTAGCTCGTAAGTAGGGTTTAGGAGTCAGTAGCAAAAGCGCGCAGCGGAAGATTGTGTTGCAGTGCATTCGCAGCGGCAGTCCAAGCGACAAAGCTTCGCCCTCGCTACTCGCCTCTCGTTCCTGCTTTATTTCGGCTGCAGCCGTACCGCGCCGTCCAGACGAATCGTTTCGCCGTTGAGATAGCGGTTGCGGAGAATAAAACCGACGGTATCGGCATACTCCGCCGGCTTGCCCAGGCGCGATGGGAAGGGGATCGAAGCGGACAAGGATTCCTGCAGTTGCGGCGACATGCCGTCGACCATCGGGGTCCAGAAAGCGCCCGGCGCGATGGTGTTGACCCGGATGCCTACGCGCGCGAGCTCGCGCGCGAGCGGCAGCGTCATCGCCACCACACCGCCCTTGGAGGCCGCATAGGCGGCTTGGCCGATCTGGCCTTCGTAGGCGGCGACGCTGGCCGTGTTGATGATCACACCGCGCTCGCCGTCTTCACCGGCTTCGTTGTTCTGCATCAGCGCGGCACCGGCCTTGGCGACGTTGAAACTGCCGACCAGATTCACCATCACCGTGCTTGTGAAATGGGCCAGCGGCAGCGTGCCCTCACGGCCCAACATGCGGCCGGAGCCGAGGATGCCGGCACAGTTGACCAGCAGGTTCAAACCGTCCATCGACTCGTGCGCGGCGGCCACGTTGATGGCGACGCCATCTTCCGAGGTGACGTCGGTACGGAAAAATCGCGCGTGCTCGCCCAGCGTACCCAGCGCGGCCTGCCCTTTATCGTTGTCGACATCGAATAACGACACCTGACCGCCGTGTGCCACCAGGTATTGAGCTACTGCGTAGCCAAGTCCGGAAGCGCCGCCGGTAATGATCGCCTTGACCTGATCGAGCTGCATGCGAGGTTTCCTGCCGATTCAAACGTGCATGGTAACTGACTGGCACCGCGCGGCGTAGTTGGTGGCGCGGGTATGCACGGTAAATGTGAATTGGCCTTCACTTAAATATTCACACGGCGTTGGGTATGCAACCGCGAATGTTCATCGAAGCTGCCGAACACTTTCACTATCTGTGCGCTCAGTAGCTTTGTGATCCGTAAAGCCGCCGCTTCATCCCTTGCTTCATCGACTGAAAATCAAAGGAACGCCCATGAAAAAGCAGCTTGGCACTTTGTTCGTTTGCGGCATATTGGCCCTGTCTTGTGCCACCGCGGTGTCCGCTCAACCGCAAGACCATCACGATCAAGAAAGCCATGATCAGCGCTCTGGATCTCATCCGATGTATGACCGCGGCCACAGCGAAGGTTGGTACAAGAAGGGGGGTCACGTACCGGCCGAGTACAACGGTGGCACCTACGAAGTCACCGACTGGCGTGCGAACCATCTGCGCCAGCCGCCGCACGGTTATCACTACGTGCGCAGCGACAACGGCGATTTCCTGCTGGTTGCCGTGACGACCGGCGTGATCGCCAGCATCATCGCCAGCCATTAAAACCTATTTCGCTACAGCGACATTTCACAGGATTCCCAGGAGTGACCATGAAAAAACGTTTAGGTAGTTTGATTTTGTGCGGAACCATGCTGCTGGCCAGCGGATCGTTGCTGGCGCAGGATTACGGGCACGACCACGATCATGGCGATCAGCGCTACGATCATGACCATGGTGATCATCATGGCGGGGGGTTCTACGACCGCGGCCATCGCGAGGGTTGGTATCGCGCCGGCGGCCGGGTGCCGGACGAGTATCGCCGTGGCGACTATGTCGTGAGCGACTGGCATCGCGACCATCTGCGTCCGCCGCCGCGCGGCTATCATTATGTTCGCAGCGATAACGGTGATTTCCTGCTCGTCGCGGTCACTACCGGCGTCATTGCGAGCATCATCGCCAGCCATTGATGCAGCCATGGGCGGAAGAAAAAGCCCCGCTCTGAAGGCGGGGCTTTTTCATGGCATGACTCCTATCGATGGCTCCCTGGGAGCCTCTCCACGATTTCCCAGTGCGCCGAGCTGAGAGCGGTTTGGGCGCAGGTCAAGGAAGAGCGAGGAAGTGTGGCTACTGACTCAATGTGTGAAAATCCAAGGAAGCGGCCAGCTGTGCAAAAGGCGTGACCGGAGCAGGCGGGTTTTGCATGGCCTGCAGCTCTTTCTGCCACAGGCCTACATCCCACCATTGCCCGAGCTTGTAGCCGCACTGGCGCCAGACGCCCGCCGTCGTAAAACCCATGGCTTCGTGCATCGCGACGCTGGCCGCGCCGGGCAGGGTAATGGCGCCAATGGCCTGATTGATGCCCTGCAGCCGCATGACCGCGAGCAGCGTGCCATACAGCCGGCGCGCGATGCCGCGCCGCTGCGCATCGGCGTGAACATAGATCGAGGTTTCCGCCATCCAGTCGTACGCCGCGCGCTCGCGAAAGCGCCCCGCGTAGGCGTAAGCCAGCACGCGGTCTTCTTCTTCCCACACCAGCCAGGGATAGTGCGGCAGGCGCATACGGATGCGTTCGCGCATGGCTTCCACGCCGGGCAGCTCGGTCTCGAAGGTGGCCGCGCCGTGGAGAACCACAGGCGCATAGATCGCATGGATAACGGCGGCGTCATCATCGCGGGCGATGCGGATCATGCTCGGCGAGTCCTCAGCATCGGCGTTGCGACGGATCGGTATTGCCCCACCACGGTGACATCGCAGTTACGGCAATCGGTTTGTTACTTTTCACGCTGGCGGTGTCTGCTGTCAAAGGTCGAGAATGAAGAACCGGTTACAGCTGAAATGTCCGGTGTCACCCATCGGCTTGTCGATTTGTCGGAAGCCGCTGCGCGCGTACAGCGCCTGTGCGCCATCCATGCCGTTGAGCGTTTCCAGATAGCAGCGACGAAAGCCGCGTGCGCGCGCCGCATCCAGGCAGGTCTGCATCATCGCGGTGCCCGCGCCGGTTCCGCGCGCCTGCGGCAGAAAATACATTTTGCGTAGCTCGCACACATCGGGCTCGCCGTTTTGTAATGGCGCAATGCCTGCGCCGCCGAGCACCGCGCCGTTGCGCTCGACGACAAAATAGGCGCTGTGCGGCTGGGTGTAAGCCTCGTACAAATGGTCCACTTCCGTATCGTGAATGGCAAAGCCTGGGCCATCAGCGCCGAACTCCGGCATGACCGTGCGGATGACGGCGGCCATGGCGGCGTTGTCGCCGGTGCTGATCGGTCGGATCGAGAACGAGGTGGGCATAGAAACGCTCATTGGCTGTGGAGTGGGGTGTCAGCTGGCGGTGCGAGCGCGGGTGACCCGGCTCGCCGTTTGCTTGCCCAACTGGCCGGCCAGCCAGGCGCCGGTGGCGATCATCTGGTCGAGATCGACGCCGGTGGTCATGCCCATGCCATGCAGCATGTAGATCACGTCTTCGCTGGCCACGTTGCCGGTGGCGCCCTTGGCATAGGGGCAGCCGCCGGTGCCCGAGACGGCGCTGTCGATGACCCGCACGCCTTCTTCCAGGCAGGCCAGAATATTGGCCAGCGCCTGGCCGTAGGTGTCGTGGAAATGCACGGCCAGCGCATCCATCGGTACCTCCTGCGCGACGGCACGCAGCATCGCCCGCGCCTTGGCCGGCGTGCCCACGCCGATCGTGTCGCCCAGCGAGATCTCGCGGCAGCCGAGCTGGTAAAGCCGTACGGCGACGCGCACCACGTCGCTCACCGCGATGTCCCCCTCGTACGGGCAGCCCAGTACGGTGGAGATATAGCCGCGTACGGTGACGTCATCGGCCTGCGCCTGCTCGATCACCGGCACGAAGCGCGCCATCGATTCGTCGATCGAGGCGTTGGTGTTTTTGCGGCTGAAGGTTTCCGAGGCTGCGGTGAAGATGGCGATTTCGCGCACCCCGACCTCGCGTGCGCGTCGGTAGCCCTGTTCGTTCGGCACCAGCACCGGATAGCTGACGCCCTCTGCTTTGCGAATGGCCGTAAAGACGTCCGCCGCATCGGCCAGCTGCGGTATCCATTTCGGGCTGACGAAGCTGGTCGCTTCGATCGTTTTCAGACCGGTTGCCGACAGTCGGTCGATCAGTTCGACCTTTATCGCTGCCGGCAGCAGCGCCTTCTCGTTCTGCAGGCCGTCGCGCGGGCCGACTTCGACGATCTGGACGTGGTTGGTCCGTACGCTTTCGGCACGGACGTTATCAGAGAAGTTCATGCATGATCCGGACGTGTCTTGGTGGCGTGCAATGCGGGTGGCGGACAGGATCAGTCGGCGAAGCGCACGAGCACGGTGTCGGCGTCGACGAACTCGCCCTGAGCCGCCAGGATGCTGTCGATGATACCGGCGCGCGGGGCCTTCAAGGCGAGTTCCATCTTCATCGCCTCCATCACCAGCAGCTCGTCGCCCTGTTCGACGCTGTCGCCGGCCTTGGCTTTCACCAGCACGATGCGGCCGGGCATGGGCGCAATGACCTGATTGCTGCCGGCGGCGTCCTTGGCCGTCCAGGCAAAGGCGATCGCGCGGGTAAAGCTGTAGCGCTGGCCGTCGGCGTCGTGCAGCAGTACGTGATCCTTATCCACGCGCAATGGCAGGCGCAGCGATTCGCCATCGAAGCGTGCGCTCAGCCCGTCGCTCTGCAGCCGCGCGCCATGTACCTCGCATGGCACGTCGCCATGCTGGAGCAGGTAATGACCGTCGTAGCCTCGGGCTTCGATATCGTAGCGCCGGTCGCGCAGCGTCAGCGCGATCGCACGCGTGCCGGCGTGGCCGATACGCCAAGCGTCGGCGCGGGCCCAGGGCGAATGGGGATCGGCCGGCGTGGCGACGATATCGGCCTCATCCCGCAGCAGCGCGGCCGTGGCCGCGGCGAACAGCACGGCATCGGACGGCGAGATATCGCCGACCAGAAATTCGTCCAGATGGCGATCCAGATAACCCGTATCGATGCGTCCCTCGACCACGATGGGATGACGCGCCAGCCGTTCGAGAAAGCCGATATTCGACTTCGGACCGACGATTTCGCAGCGGGCCAGCGCTTCGCGCAGGCGCTGCAGCGCCTGCATGCGGTCGATGTCGTAAACGATCAGCTTGGCGATCATCGGGTCGTAGAAAATGGTGACCGTATCGCCTTCGACCACGCCGCCGTCCAGGCGCACGTGCTCCGACGCAGCGGGCAGGCGCAAGGTTTGCAACTTGCCCGAGCCGGGCAGGAAGTTCTGGTCGGGGTCTTCGGCGTACAGCCGCACTTCGATCGCGTGGCCGTGGGCGTGAATCTGTTCCTGCCGCAGTGGCAGCGGCTGACCGGCGGCCACGCGCAGCTGCCATTCGACCAGATCGAGGCCGAGCGTCATCTCGGTCACCGGATGCTCGACCTGCAGGCGCGTGTTCATTTCCATGAAAAAGAATTCGCCGCTGGTGGCGACGATAAATTCGATGGTGCCGGCGCCGACGTAGTCGACCGCCTTGGCCGCTGCCACGGCCGCTTCACCCATGGCCTTGCGACGAGCCTCGTCGAGGAAGGGCGAGGGCGTCTCTTCCAGCACTTTCTGATAGCGCCGCTGCGCCGAGCACTCGCGCTCGTTCAGGTGGATCACGTGCCCGTGGGTATCGCCGAAGACCTGGAATTCGATATGCCGCGGATGCTCGACGTAGCGCTCCAGAATCACGCGCGTATCGCCGAAGGCGCTGGCGGCTTCGCGCTGGGCCGAGGCCAGCGCGTCGGCAAATTCCTTTTCTTCGCGCACAATGCGCATGCCCTTGCCACCGCCGCCCGAGGCGGCCTTGATCATCAGCGGAAAGCCGGTTTTGCGCGCCTGTTCGGCGAGGTGGGCGACGTCCTGGTTGTCGCCGTGGTAACCCGGTACCAGCGGTACGGCATGGCTTTCCATCAGCGCCTTGGCGGCGGCCTTGGAGCCCATCGCGTCGATGCTTTCCGGCTTTGGACCAATGAAGACGATGCCGGCGTCGCTGCAGGCGCGGGCGAAGGCGGTGTTCTCGGAGAGAAACCCGTAACCGGGATGGATCGCCTGCGCGCCCGATTTTTTTGCCACGTCCAGAATGACGTCGCCGCGCAAATATGAATCGGCTGGGCGCGGCCCGCCGATCGGCCACGCCTCATCCGCCAACCGCACGTGCTGCGCGTCGGCGTCCGCTTCGGAGTACACGGCAATCGTATGGATGCCGAGGCGCCGGCAGGTGCGGATCACGCGGCAGGCGATCTCGCCGCGGTTGGCAATCAGTACGCGCTCGAACATGCAAAATCCTCGGGTGTGCGCGATCTAGCAAAGCCGGATAAGTTATCAGATGCCGTGGTCGCAACCGAGCGCGGCGCAGCATGGACGGGACAAGTCGCTCAAGCCGTGGCTGCTCCAGAACCGCCAGGCTTACGTTCCTGGCGTGTAGCCGACTGTTCCGATAACGATGCGCTGATCAGTGCTGGACGACCCAGCGCGGCGCGCGCTTGTCGAGAAACGCGCTGAGGCCGTGCTGGCCTTCTTCGGAAGTGCGCAGCCGCGCGATCAGTTCAGCGTTGGCCGCATCGATGCGTTCGGCCTGCGCCACGTCGCTGCCGCCCACGCGCAGCGCCAGCTGCTTGGCCTCGCGCTGGGCCTGCGGGCCGGCCTTGGCCAAGAGGTAGAGCTGGCGTTCGATCGTCTCGTCCAGCTCGCTGCCGCCGACCATGGCGTGCAGCAGGCCGATGCGCGCGGCCGTATCCGCTTCAAAGACTTCGCCGGTGATGAAAAGTCGACGCGACTCGCGCAGACCGATCGCCGCGATGACATACGGCGAGATCACCGCCGGCACCAGGCCCAGTTTGACCTCGGACAGGGCGAACTTGGCCGTCTCCACGCCGATGGCGATATCGCAGCAGGCCACCAGACCCACGCCGCCGCCATACGCGGCGCCATTGACGCGCGCCACGGTGGGCTTGGAAAGAAACTGCAGTGTGCGCATCAGCTTGGCCAGGCGCAGCGAATCGGCGAGGTTCTCCTGCTCGCTGGCGTTGGCCATGCCGCGCATCCAGTTCAGATCGGCACCGGCAGAGAAGCAGCTGCCGTTGCCGGTAAGCACGACGCGGTGCACGGCTGGATCGGCATCCACGTTTTCCAGCGCTTCGGTAAGTGCCGCGATCAGCGTGTCGTCGAATGCGTTATGCACCTGCGGGCGGTTCAGGGTCAGCCACGCGGTGGCGCCGTGGCGCTCGCAAAGAACGGAATCGGTCATGGGGTACCCCGGCAAAGACCGTCATCATAAACGGTCGTTATCGATGCGTTGCCGGCATGCTGCAGCAAAACGTACAAAGGATTACAATGCGAACAATTCTTATTTGAGATGCGCCCGTGCGTCTGTCCGATTTACCCAAAGGAGCGCCCGCCGTGGTCGATCGCGTCGACGATGCCCACGCGGCGGATCCGATTGCGCAACGTCTGCGCGATTTGGGGTTTGTCGACGGCGAGCCGGTGAGGGTGGTCGCCATCGGTCCGGTAGGCGCCGATCCGCTGCTGATTCAGATCGGCTCGACGCGCTTCGCGCTGCGTCGTACCGAAGCGGCCCGTGTCACCGTGCGTCAGGAAGCGGCATGAGCGCCACGGCCCTGCGCATTGCTCTCGTCGGCAATCCCAACTGTGGCAAGACCGCGCTGTTCAACCTGCTGACGGGCGGCCGGCAGAAGGTCGCCAACTACGCCGGCGTCACCATCGAACGCAAGGAAGGTCGTTTCACCACGCCGTCCGGCCGCGTGCTGCAGATACTCGACCTGCCGGGCACCTACAGTTTCGACGCCAACAGCCCCGATGAGCAGATCACCCGCGATGTGCTGGAGGGAAACTACCCCGGCGAAGCGGCTCCCGATCTGATCGTGTGCGTGGCCGACGCCACCAATTTGCGTTTGCATCTGCGCTTCGTGCTGGAAGTGAAGCGCCTGGGCCGGCCGGTGGTGCTCGCCCTGAACATGATGGATGCAGCGCGCCGTCGCGGCATCGTCATCGATGTGCCGGAACTCCAGCGCCGGCTCGGTATCCCGGTGGTGGAAACGGTGGCCGTGAAGCGTGGCGGCGCTGCCGCGCTGGTCGAGCGCGTAGATGGCGACATGCCTGTCGCTGCGGCGGCTTCGCTGGACGATGGCCCCAGCCGCGCCAACCTGCACGTGCAGGTGCGGGAACTTCTCGCCGCGACGGTATCCATGCCGCGCCAGACGGCGGAGCTCGACGATGCGCTCGATCGCTGGGCGCTGCACCCGGTGTTCGGCCTGCTTATTCTCGGCGTGGTGATGTTTTTGGTATTTCAGGCCGTTTACGCCGCCGGCAAGCCGATGACGGATCTGATCGGCGACGGCTTCGGCTGGCTCGGCGATCATGCGGCAGCCAGCCTGCCGGTCGGTCCCATCAAGAGTCTGGTCGTCGATGGTCTGTTCGGCGGTATAGGCACGGTGATCGGTTTTCTGCCGGAAATCCTGGTGCTGTTCTTTTTCATTCTTTTGCTGGAAGAGTCCGGCTACCTGCCGCGGGCCGCTTTCCTGCTCGATCGGCTGATGATGTCGGTGGGTCTGACCGGACGCTCGTTCATTCCGCTGCTGTCGAGCTTCGCCTGCGCTATCCCCGGCATCATGGGCACGCGCAGCATCCAGGATCCGCGCGATCGCCTGGCCACGATTCTGGTGGCGCCGCTGATGACCTGTTCGGCGAGGTTGCCGGTGTACGCGCTGTTGATCGGTGCATTCATACCGATGCACCACGTGCTGGGCATCTTCAATCTGCAGGGGCTGGTGCTGTTTGCGCTCTATGCCGCCGGCATTCTCGGCGCCATGGCGGTGGGCTGGGTGATCAAGCGCATCCATCGAGACAAGAGCGAGCATGCGCTGCTGATGGAGCTGCCGTCGTATCGCATGCCCAAGCCGCGCGATATCGCCATCGGCCTGTGGGAGCGCGCTTCGATCTTTCTGAAGCGGCTGACCGGCGTGATTCTGGCGCTGACCATCATCATGTGGGCGATTTCGACCTTCCCGGGGCCGCCGGCGGGCGCCACCGGGCCGGCTATCGACTACAGCATCGCCGGCTATATGGGCCATTACCTGCAGTACATTTTCGCACCGCTGGGATTCAACTGGCAGATCAGCCTGTCGCTGATTCCGGCGTTCGCGGCGCGAGAGACGGCGGTGGCCGCATTGGCGACGGTGTATGCCGTCGGCGGTGATTCCGACACGGTCGGATTGGCGCACGCCCTGGCGGCCAATTTTTCCGTCGCCAGCGCACTGTCGCTGATGGTGTGGTTTGCCTTCGCGCCGCAGTGCATGTCCACGCTGGCGGTAATCCGCCGCGAGACCCACTCGTGGCGCAACGTGGCGATTTCCTTCGGCTACATGTTTGTCGTGGCCTACGTGGCGTCGCTGCTGACGTATCAGATCGCGAGGCTTTTCGCATGAGCTCGAACCATGTCGATATCAGCCTGCTCTTGCAGTACGCAGTGATCGGCGTGGTCTTGCTGATCAGCGTACTGGTGGTGGTTCGCAAGCTGGCGCCGAAAGTCAGCAATCGCTGGCTGGCGGCTGCATCCATCCGTTTGAGCCGGCCGGAGCGTGCAGGGTGGTTGCGGGGGCTGGGCCGGCGACTGCAGCCCAAGCAGGCTACCGGCGACTGCAGCGACGGGTGCAGCACCTGCGGTGCTTGCGGTACGAAGCCGCCGGCGGCTGCCAAAACGGCTGCCATGCCGCTGGAGTTCCGGCCGCGCGCCAAGTAGTGCCGCCGGCATTGTAGTGACGCGGGTTGCTGCCGGTATTCAGATTTTTTGCAACGAAAAAAGCCGGCTTGCGCCGACTTTTTTAGCGACACGATGAGCGAGTGTGGCTTACGCCAGTTCGCGGATCTTCGCGTTGAGGCGGCTCTTGTGGCGAGCGGCCTTGTTCTTGTGGATCAGGCCGCGGGCGGCGTAACGATCCATCACCGGCTGTGCGACGGTGAACGCGGCGATCGCGCCCGCCTTGTCCTTGGCCTCGATGGCCTTGACGACCTTTTTCAGGGCGGTGCGGACCATGGAACGTGCGCTGATATTGCGCAAACGGCGCTGCTCGGACTGGCGCGCGCGCTTCTTAGCGGACTTGATGTTGGCCAAGGTAGAACTCCGGAATCGGTGTAGAGGTGTGGAAAAAGACGCCAATTATGCGGTCGATTCGCCGCTGCGTCAATCGTTTAGCTGGGGTCGGATCCCAGCCGACGCCAATCGGGTTCGGTATCACGAGCGGGCGCGTCAGGATTTTGCCACAACTGGGCTGTCGTACGTCCCGCGGCGGCTGTCAGACTATGCGCCGATGTCCGGCAAAGGCGGGGCATTCCACTCGCCGATTCACAAGGTAACAGCAGACGCATGAAGTCCCCCAGCATGTTCCGTGGGCTGCTCTCGTTCAGCAGCATGACGATGGTTTCGCGCGTGTTCGGACTGATCCGCGACATGTCGATCAGCGCGGTGTTCGGCGCCAACGCCGCGACCGACGCGTTCTGGGTGGCGTTTCGCATTCCCAATCTGATGCGGCGGTTGTTTGCCGAAGGCTCGTTTTCGACGGCCTTCGTGCCGGTCTTCATCGCTGCCAAACAGTCGGGCTCGACGGACGATCTGAAGCGACTTGTCTCGCGCGTGTCGGGCACGCTCGGCGGCGTGCTGTTGGTGATTACCGCGCTGGGGCTGATTTTCGCGCCGCAGGTAGCGACGCTGTTCGAGCCCGGTGCACTGGATCAGCAGCGCAAGTTCGATCTCACCATCGACCTGCTGCGGTTGACGTTTCCGTTTCTGTTTTTCGTATCGATGACGGCGCTGGTTGCCGGTGTGCTGAACAGCTTCAATCGCTTTGCCTTGCCGGCGCTGGCGCCGGTGATTCTCAATATCTGCATGATCGTCGGTGCGCTCTGGCTGGCGCCGCGACTGCATACGCCGATCATGGCGATGGGCTGGGCGGTGCTGGCGGCAGGCATTCTTCAGCTGGTGTTTTTGCTGCCGTCGATGCGCGATCTTGGTCTGCTGTCCTGGCCGCGCTGGGGTTGGCGCGATCCGCAGGTCCGCAGGATCACGCAGTTGATGGCGCCGACGCTGCTCAGTTCGTCGGTGTCGCAGGTCAATCTTCTGCTGGATACGATCGTCATATCGCTACTGATCACGGGTTCGCAAAGCTGGTTTTCGCTATCGACGCGCTTTCTCGAGTTGCCGCTGGGGGTGTTTGGCGTGGCGCTGGGGACGGTCACGCTGCCAGCGCTGGCGCGCCATCATTTCAGCAAGGATGTCGAGGGCTTTTCGAAACTGCTCGACTGGGGCCTGCGCATTACGCTGCTGATTTCGGTGCCGGCGATGCTGGCGCTGCTTTTCCTCAGCGAGCCGATCGTGGCGACCTTGTTCGAGCACGGCCGTTTCACGGCGTTCGATGCGCGGATGTCCACGCTGTCGATCATGGCGCTGAGCTGCGGCTTGCCTGCGTTTGCGCTGGTCAAGATCCTGCTGCCTGCGTTCTATGCACGGCAGGACACGCGTACACCGATGAAGGCGGCGATTCTGACGCTAGTGACCAACATGCTTTTCAACGCGCTCTTTGTGGCGTTGCTTTACCAGCTGTGGGCTTCGCCGGCGCTACGGCAGGGCAGTTGGCTGGCCGGTATCGCGCGGGTGCCGGGACTGCACATCGCGATATGTATCGCCAGCGTCGTGTCGAGCTATTTTCAGTTTGCATTGCTGTGGCGCTGGCTGAAGCTGGCCGGCGTGTATCAGCGCCAGCCAGGATGGTTCAAGCATTGGCTGCGGCTGGGCATGTCGTGCGCGGCCATGGTGCTGGTGCTGGTGCTGGGCCGCCTGCTGTGGCCGGACTGGACCCATGCGCCGGTCTTCACTCGCGTTTGGCATCTGGCCGTGCTGGTGGTTGCGGGCGCCACGGCATACGTCGTTTCGATGGTTGCTGGTGGCTTCCGCATGAGCGAGTTGCGCGGTGCCTGACGGCACCATGCCAATGCCCCCAGCCGTCGAGCCAGGCCCGTGCAGCCGTTATACTCAGGCGATGATGAAACTTTCCAGGAATGTGGCGGGGCCTTGTCTGGCGCCGAACGGCAGCGTGATCGCGATAGGTGCCTTCGACGGCATTCATCGGGGGCATCAGGCGCTGCTGCTGCAGGTGCGCGAGCGGGCGAAGGCGCTCGGCGGCAAGCCGATCGTGGTGAGCTTCGAGCCGCTGCCGCGCGCGTATTTTTCGCGCGAGCCGCTGGCGCGGTTGTCGAGCGTGCGCGAAAAGCTGCGTGGTTTCGCGGCCGCGGGCATGTCCGACACCCTGCTACTGCGATTCAATGCGGAACTGGCGGCCATGTCGGCGGAAGATTTCGTGCGCCGGGTGATCGTGGATCGCCTGGCGGCGCGTGAAGTCTGGGTCGGCAACGATTTCCGCTTCGGCCACAAGCGCGAGGGTGACGTGGCCCTATTGGCGAATCTTGGCGAGCAGCTGGGATTTTCGGCGTGCGTGATGCCGGCGGTGCAACTCGACGGGGCACGCGTGTCGGCCAGCCGCGTGCGCATGTTGCTGGCGGCCGGCGAGTTTGCCGGCGCCGAGCCGCTGCTGGGTCGGCCGTTCGTGATCGACGGCAAGGTGGAATACGGCAATCAGCTCGGCCGCACGCTGGGTTATCCCACGGCCAATATCCATCTGCAGCAGCGCGTGAGTCCCGTGCACGGCATCTTCGCCGTGCGCGTGGGCCTGGGTGAGGGCGAATGCAGCTGGCCCGGCGTCGCCAGCCTTGGCGTGCGCCCGACCGTGAACGAGGTCAGCGAGCCGCTGCTGGAAGTGCATCTGTTCGACTTCGATGGCGATCTCTACGGCCAGCGCATGTCGGTGGAGTTTGTCGGCAAGCTGCGCGACGAGATGAAATTCGACGGACTCGAACCGCTGAAAGCGCAGATGGATCACGACGCCCGCATGGCGCGCGAGCTGCTGGGCATGAATCCGCGACTGGCCGAGGCATGACATGCCAGGAGACGCCATACCAGACGTTTGCTGCACTTTTTGGCAAGATATACAATAGTTGACGTATATCCATACGAGGGTTTGCCATGCAAGTGTCCAAGTGGGGTAACAGTCTGGCCATCCGGCTGCCTGCGGTGGTGGTCGAAGCGCTGAGGCTGAAGGACGGCGACGATGTCGAAATCCATGTGGCCGGCGCGCGCGCTTTCGAGGTGAAAAAAACGCCTGGCAAGCACGAGCTGCTGCAGCGGTTGCGCAAATTCCGTGGTCGGCTGCCGGCCGATTTCGTGTTTGATCGCGATGCGGTCCATGAGTGAAGACAAGGCTTTCATCGACAGCAACGTCGTGCTCTATCTGCTATCGGCCGACGCGGTGAAAGCGGACCGCGCCGAGGAGGTTATCGCCGACGGCGGACTGATCAGCGTGCAGGTGCTGAATGAAGTAACCAGCGTGACGCGCCGCAAATTGGGCATGACGTGGGATGAAACCAACGAGATGCTCGCCGGCCTGCGCGCCGTCTGTTCAGTGGAGTCCCTGACGACACAGACCCATGACACCGGCCGGCGATTGGCGGAGCGCTACGGGCTGTCGGTTTACGACGCAATGATTGCATCATCGGCCCTGCTAGCCGGTTGCAGCCGCCTGTATTCGGAAGACATGCAGCATGGTCTGGTGATGGATGGCCGCTTGCAGATTTGCAATCCGTTCCTGGCGCCAGCACATCACGCTGACTGATCCGCTACCCTTTGTCGGTTGAACGCGTCTTCTCCGATGGGGCGACGTTGCACACCCACCATACCTAACTGGCCGCGAGCGGCACCCACCGCGACCCTGACGACTGCGAAGCAATGACCCACGACTACAAAAGCACCATCAACCTGCCGCAGACGGATTTCCCGATGCGCGGCGATCTGCCCAAGCGCGAGCCCGGCTGGCTGGCCGAGTGGGAGAAGGTGGATCGCTATGCGCAGATTCAAAAGGTCACCGCCGGTCGCCCGATGTTCGTGCTGCACGATGGCCCGCCGTACGCCAACGGCGTGATCCATCTCGGTCACGCGATCAACAAGATTCTCAAGGACATCGTCGTCAAGTCCAAGCTGCTGGCCGGCTTTCATGCGCCGTATGTGCCGGGTTGGGATTGCCACGGCATGCCGATCGAAATCCAGATCGAGAAGCAGTTCGGCAAGGGTCTGCCGCCGGCCGAAGTGCAGGTCAAGGCGCGGGCCTACGCCACCGCGCAGATCGACAAGCAGAAGGCCGACTTCAAGCGTCTGGGCGTGTTGGGCGAGTGGGATCGCCCCTACCTGACCATGGATCACGGCAACGAGGCCGGCGAAATCCGCGCGCTCGCGCAGATGCTGCGCAAGGGCTACATCTATCGCGGCCTGAAGCCGGTCAACTGGTGCTTCGACTGCGGCTCGGCGCTGGCCGAGGCCGAGGTAGAATACGAGGACAAGACCGACATCGCGATCGACGTGGGTTTCGCGTTCGACGATCCGTCCGCCGTGGCCAAGGCGTTCGGGCTCGATGCGCTGCCCAAGCCCACCGGCCAGATCGTGATCTGGACCACGACGCCGTGGACCATTCCGTCCAATCAGGCGCTGAACCTGCATCCGGAATTCAGCTACAGCTTGGTCGATACCGCGCGCGGCCTGCTGATCCTCGCCACCGAACGTGTGGAGGAGTGCCTGAAGACCTATGGTCTGGACGGCCAAATCATTGCGTCGGTGCCGGGGCAGGCGCTGGCGGATCTGCGTTTCCGCCATCCGCTGTATGCGGTGGACCCGGGCTACTCGCGCACCGCGCCGGTGTACTTCGCCGATTACGTGACGCTCGATACGGGCACCGGTGTGGTGCATTCGGCGCCGGCTTACGGCGTGGAGGATTTCATTTCCTGCAAGGCCCACGGCATGGCGGACGACGACATCATCAGCCCGGTGATGGGCAACGGTGTTTACGCCTCGTCGCTGCCGCTGTTCGGCGGGCAGTTTTTGTGGAAGGCCAATCCGCAGATCGTCGAAGTGCTGGAGCAGGCCGGCTCGCTGCTGCATCAGCACAAGTACACGCACAGCTACATGCACTGCTGGCGACACAAGACGCCGATCATCTACCGTGCCACCTCGCAGTGGTTTGCCGGCATGGACATCGTGCCGAACGACGGCGGCAAGACCCTGCGCGAAACCGCACTGGCCGGCATCGAGCAAACCCAGTTTTTCCCGGCCTGGGGCAAGCAGCGCCTGCAGAAAATGATTGCCGAACGCCCGGACTGGACGCTGTCGCGCCAGCGCCAGTGGGGCGTGCCTATGGCGTTTTTCCTGCACAAGGAAACCGGCGCGCTGCATCCGCGCAGCGCCGAACTGCTCGATCAGGTGGCCGATCGCGTCGCCGAGGGTGGCATCGAGGTGTGGCAAAGCCTCGATCCGCGCGAATTGCTGGGCGACGAAGCTGATCAGTACGAGAAGAATCGCGACACGCTGGACGTGTGGTTCGATTCGGGCACCACGCACTGGCACGTACTGCGCGGGTCGCACGCCGACCTGCTGAAGTTTCCGGCCGATCTGTATCTGGAAGGCTCGGACCAGCATCGCGGCTGGTTCCATTCCTCGCTGCTCACCGCGTCGATGCTCGACGGCCAGCCGCCGTACAAGCAGCTGCTCACGCACGGCTTCAGCGTGGATGCGAACGGCCGCAAGATGTCCAAATCGCTGGGCAACGGCATCGAGCCGCAGGACATCATGAATCGCATGGGCGCCGATATTCTGCGCCTGTGGGTCTCGTCCACCGACTACCGCAACGAGATGTCGCTGTCGGAGGAAATCCTCAAGCGCGTTGCCGATACCTATCGCCGTATCCGCAATACCGCGCGCTTCCTGCTCGGCAACCTCGACGGCTTCGATCCGGAGAAGCATCTGCTGCCGGTGGAAGACAGCCTGCTGCTAGATCAGTGGGCCGTGCAGCAGGCTTGCGATGTGCAGCAGGGCGTAGTCGCCGCGTACGAGCGTTACGACTTTCCCGAGATCGTGCAACGCGTGCAGAACTACTGCACCAACGAGCTCGGTGCGCTCTATCTGGACATCACCAAGGATCGGCTCTACACCATGCCGACCGACAGCGTGGGCCGACGCAGCGCGCAAAGCGCCATGTACCGCATTGCCGAGGCGCTGGTGCGCTGGCTGGCGCCGGTGCTCAGCTTTACCGCCGAGGAAATATGGCAACAGCTGCCGGGCAAGCGCAGCGACAGCGTGCTGTTCGAAACCTGGTACGAGGGTCTTTCTGCCACGCAGAATGCGCCGGAACAGCGTCGCTACTGGGCCGACCTGATGACGCTTCGCGATAGCGCGTCGCGCGTGCTCGAAGGCATGCGCAAGGCCGACCGGATCGGCGCCGCGCTGGAGGCGAAGCTGACTATCTATGCCGATGACGCCCTGCGCGCGCGCCTTACCGAAGCGTCGGCCGAGCTGCGCTTCTTCTTCATCACGTCGGAATTGACGCTGGCCTCGCTCGAGTCGCATCCGGCGGATGCGGTGAAGGTGGAGTTGGAGGGTGCCGACGTCTGGATTTCCGCCGAGGTCAGCCCGGCCGAGAAGTGCGTCCGCTGCTGGCATCGCCGTGATGACGTGGGCAGTCATGCCGAGCATCCGGAACTGTGCGGCCGCTGTATCGGCAATATCGAAGGCCCGGGCGAAAACCGCCGCTGGTTCTGACGATCCGTCCTACTCATCCATGGCGTTCAATGTCCTGTCCAGGTCAACCGAGATCACATCCTTGAGCAAGAAACCCAACGCACTCGTCTGGCTGCTTTTGTCGGTGGCCGTCATCGCGCTCGACCAGCTGAGCAAGCTGTGGGCCGTGAGTGCGCTGCAGCCGATGGGGCTGCCGCATCCGGCGATACCAGGGTTTCTGAACTGGACGCTGGCCTTCAATACTGGTGCAGCTTTCAGCTTTCTGGCGGACGGGGCAGGCTGGCAGCGCTGGTTTTTCGTACTGCTGGCGCTGATCATCAGCGCGGTGCTTATCGTGTGGATGGCACGCACGCCGCGCCGCGACTGGCGCACGGCGGCGCCGCTGGGCCTGATCGTCGGCGGCGCGTTGGGCAACCTGATCGACCGCCTGCACGCCGCGCAGGTGACCGACTTCATTCAGGTGTATTTCCGCCAGTGGAGCTACCCGGTGTTCAATATCGCCGACTGCGGCATCACGGTGGGTGCGGTGATGCTGGTGGCGTTCGGGCTGTTTGCCGGCAAGCCGGCAGGCGGCGTGCGATAATTCAGCGCTGATTCGATT
This sequence comes from Rhodanobacter sp. K2T2, assembly GCF_013408815.1. Taxonomy (NCBI): domain Bacteria; kingdom Pseudomonadati; phylum Pseudomonadota; class Gammaproteobacteria; order Lysobacterales; family Rhodanobacteraceae; genus Rhodanobacter; species Rhodanobacter sp. K2T2. The sequence continues at coordinate 42,309 of NZ_JACCCA010000012.1, forward strand.
CCTGCAGCGGCCGGTTGATCGGCGTGCCGCAGGGATTTTGGTCGATAGCGGCGAGATGGTTCGCTGCCCCACGATGCAACGCCTGCGAGGCCCTCCTTGGACATTCTGCTCGCCAATCCCCGCGGATTCTGTGCCGGCGTCGATCGCGCCATCGCCATTGTCGAACGCGCGCTGGAATCCTGGGGTGCGCCCATCTACGTGCGCCACGAAGTCGTGCACAACCGCTACGTGGTGGAAAAGCTGCGCAAGGACGGCGCGGTTTTCGTCGAAGAGCTGCACGAAGTACCCGATGGCGCGACGGTGATTTTCAGCGCCCACGGCGTCTCGCAGGCGGTGCGCGAAGAGGCCGATCAACGCGGACTGAAAGTCTTCGACGCTACCTGCCCACTGGTGACCAAGGTGCATATGGAGGTTGCGCGCCTGGGTCGCATCGGTCGCAGCGTGGTGCTGGTCGGCCATGCCGGTCACCCGGAGGTCGAAGGTACGATGGGGCAGTGGAATCCGGCCAACGTGGGCGAGATTCTGCTGGTCGAGTCGATCGAAAATGTCGCCAGTCTGGCGCCGAAATTCCCGCATCAGCTGTCTTACGTCACGCAGACCACGCTGTCGGTCGACGATACCAAGGCCATCATCGCCGGCCTGCGTGAAAAATTCCCCGACATCGAAGGGCCACGAAAGGACGACATCTGCTACGCCACGCAGAACCGCCAGGACGCCGTGCGTCGCCTTGCCGACGCCGTCGACCTGATGCTGGTGGTCGGTTCGGTCAACAGCTCCAACTCCAACCGCTTGCGCGAACTGGCCGAAAAGCAGGGCGTTCGATCCTTCCTGATCGACGGCGCCGAAAACATCGACCGCAGCTGGCTCGACGGCGTGCAACACATCGGCCTCACTGCCGGTGCCTCGGCACCGGACAAACTGGTCCGCGACGTGATTGCCCGCCTGCAGTCCTGGGGCGTCGGCGATGTTCGCGAACTGGACGGCGAGCCGGAAAACATCACCTTTGCCCTGCCCAAGGAACTCCGCGTGGTTGGCGGGAGCGCGCTGGGCAGCCTTTGATCTGAAGGGCTTGCGAAGGTTCGAGTGTTGTTGGAATGCTGCTTTCGCCAGCAAACCCCACACCAATTGCCCAGCCCAGCGCGTATTCAATCACCCGACTGGCTTGCGCCATCGGACCCCACACCGTAGAATTTGCGGCTGCTCGCCGGAATAGCTCAGTTGGTAGAGCGGCGCATTCGTAATGCGTAGGTCGTAGGTTCGATTCCTATTTCCGGCACCATCTCAGTATTTAAAATCCGCGTCCGTTGACGCGGTTTTTTTTGCACATATTGCCGGTTTCCACCGCTCAACCTGCCGCTTGTCGGGCGTTTTCTACCGCTAGTCAGCTGCGACCTTGCCTAAATCTCGCGATCGATTACCTTCCCTAGGCAAGAGGGGAAAATATGCAAACCACATGGGGCGAAAGCGAATCGGTTTCATCCCGTATGATCTGTGCGCGGGATCAGCGGGTTGTCGACGGCGATTCTTTGGGTCAAAAACCGTCTGTTTTGCCGGAACAACGGCGAATTGAGGTTGCCAATGCCACGACGCGGCGATTCGTTCGTGGATTTACCCTGACAGAGCTGATGGTTACCTTGACGGTAATGGTCATTCTTGTGGCCATCGCCATACCAAGCTTCAACAGGTTGATCCTCTCTAACAGGCTCACTACGACTGCCAACGACATGGTTGGCGCAATCAATTCCGCTCGCATGGAAGCAGTGAAGCGCAATGCTGCGACCCAATTTTGTGGAAGCACGACCGTGATCAACACGACGGACACGCTTGGTACCGCGTGCGGAACGCAAACGGGCGCCGTCTTGCTTCTGCTTAATGGAACGTCGCCAGCGACCACGGCCACCGTGCTGGCTCCGTTAAGTGGTCTGACGGGATCAATCCAGCTGAGCAGCGCTGGCGCTAACGCGCTGCGCTTCAAGGGGTCTGGACTGGCTCAGATTCCAGGCACCAGCACGCTTTTCGCCAACACAGTGGCCGATATCTGCACCGCCTCCATGAGCACCAATAACCACGTCACGATAAAAATGACTGCCGGTTCGATCTTGCAGACTTCGACCGCATCAGGAACTTGTCCCTAAGCTTATGAGCAGCCTGATCAAAAATTCCATTTGCCGGTATTCAAACAGTACGGTCGTTCGCGCTCCCGATCATGCGCAGCTGTTGCTGCATATCGCACTACGCTCTCGTTGCCCAATTAGCTTGATGGCGCGGCAATCCGGCGTCGGTTTGATCGAGGTTTTGGTCGCCGTGCTTGTGCTGTCCATCGCCTTTCTGGGCGTGGCTGCGCTGCAGGCGGTTTCGTTGTCTACGAGCAATAGCGCCATGGCGCGAAGCATGGCGACCATCTCGAGCTATTCGATTCTGGACGCCATGCGGGCTGACAGCGTGAACGCGAAAGCGGGGCTGTACAACACAACTACCAACGGCCCGGTCAGTACCAGTAGTTGTCCCGCAGCGGGAAGTACGCTGATTAGCGTGCAGACCAATCAGTGGTGCACCCAGTTGGGCGCCAGTCTGGGTGTATCGACCGGCACCACCTATGCAGTCAATTGCGACAGCTTCGGTAAGTGCTCTGTGAGCATCGTATTCGACGACAGTCGATCCGGCTCGGGTGGCGCGCAAGCGCAGACGGTCAGCACGGTGGCGTATCTATGACAGCGCGTTCTTCAAACCAGCATGGCTTGCGTGGGCGCAAGCCCAATCACCGGTGTTTGCCAGTTTTCGGGTTTACCCTGATCGAGATGATGATTGCCCTGCTGCTCGGAGCCATCGTCATCGGCGGCGTGGTCAGCGTTTTTCTGGCGACTCAGCAGACCTATCGCACCAACCAGGCATTGGGCGATGTGCAGGATGGGGCACGTATAGCTTTCGACCTGATGTCGCGCGATATCCGCGAAGCGGGGCTTACCGGTTGCTACAGCAATTCGGGCAGCGTCGCCAATGTTCTGAATAACAGCCCAAACAATGGCGGCACGGTGTGGTGGGCCAATTGGAACAACGTCATTCACGGGTATAGCTCGGGCGATCCAGGCCCCGCCTTAACGACGGTAACCCAGACGCCTAACACTGAGTCCATTGAGCTATTGGGCGCGTCGGACACCAGTGTCAGCGTGGCGACACATACCCCTTCAACGTCAACATTCACCTTGAACGAGCCGGCCTCCGCACTGACGCTTGCTCAGGGTGACGTGATTATCGTTTGCGATCCTAACCACGCGGTAATTACCCAGATTAGCAACGCCCCCGCGGGTAATCCGCTCTCTTTCAAAACCGCCACGGGTGGAATAACGCCGGGCAACTGCTCCGCAGGGCTGGCCTTTCCCACGGTATGCACCGCGGCCGGCACCAGCTACACCTATGCTGCGAATTCGCCGGTTGCAAAATTGTCCGCCGCCAACTGGTTTATCGGCAACAGCCCCAACTCCACGGTAGGTACGTCGCTTTATCGCGCTGATCTGGAGAACAACGGGGGGACGCCAACCATGACGCCCCAGGAAATGGTGCCCAATGTGACGGCCATGACGTTCCGATATCATCAGGCGCCAAATTTAACCTTCGGTACCGCATCGTCAATTAACAACTGGGCCGCGGTGGACTCCGTGCAGGTAACGCTGACGGTCCAAAGTACAAACCAGCGCGCCAGCACGACGCAGACGGCTATTTCGCGAACGTTCACTGCCACAAGCACCTTGCGCAACCGGGTGAACTGACATGACCCCACCGATCCACTCAAACGGTTCCGTCGCTCCACGGCCTGTCGCTGCTTTTGCGCTGTTGGCCGATGCGAATGGCGCCTCGTCTTGCCGGAAGAATGCGGCCGAACGACGTCCTTACATACACCGCTCCAAACAAAGCGGCGTGGCTTTGGTCGTGGCCTTGATTCTGCTTATCGTCATTACCCTGGTGGGTCTTGCGGCAGTGCGCGGCACCATCATGCAACAAAAAATGACCTCCAACTTTTACGACAGGCAGCTCGCTTTCCAGGCTGCCGAGGCCGGGCTTCGCGAGGCGGAGGCCGTTGTGCAGTCAACCACGCCACCAGGCGTCGGCAGCACGATTCGCGACTGCTCGTCCACTGCTGTCCCGGTGAATAAATGCCTTGCCAACCCGTTTACCGATACCAGCACGACAGTGGCAGGCTTTATACAGCAAGTGCCCAGCGCCTATTTCAACCCCGGCACGGCGGCCGCCGGCGCGCCGCAATACATCATCGAGTATCTGGGAATTTTCACCATTCCAGCGCCAAAGGTGAAACAGCTTTCCGGAGTAACGGGTTATGGCGCTAATCCGCAGACGTCTGCCTATTTTTATCGACTGACCGCGCTCAGTGGTCCGGCAACCGTGCAGGATCGGGCGTCGGTGACACTGCAGTCCATTTTCAAGGTCAATCATTAGGCGCTGTCGGCGCAGGTTTTACCGCTGGCCGTTTTTCCGGTCAAACGTCGCACAGGTTGAAGTTCAAACACCTTGTTTTATTCAAGGCACATTATCTCTGGTACGTGATGAGCACCGCTTTATTCACGTGATCGGACGCCGGTTGGTCGCATCCAACAGTCATGGGGAAGCTTCATGTCATTCAAATATCTGAGATTGATGGCGATAGCGGCGGCCATGCTCTTTGCCGGCTCCGCCAGTGCCGTGACGTATACCGACAATTTCTCCGGCAACGCCAGCACGCTGTCCTGGAATGCGCTTAACTACGCTTGCCTCACGGCGGGTACCGGGGCTAGTGGAACGGCCGGCGTCATTCCCGCCTGTTCACCCGCGTTTGATGCGAATGGGTCGGGTGCGCTTCGGCTGACGCCAGCGGCAGGCAACCAAGCTGGCGCGATCCTGTCGAATTTCGCTCCTTTTCCTCTAACCCAAGGCCTGCAGGTAACGTTTACCACCTATACCTACGGTGGCAACTCGGGAGGCACAGCAGGTAACGGTGCTGACGGCATCACTTTCTTTCTCACGGACGGAACGCAGGCGGTACCCACCGTCGCAGGTGGCCTCGGCGGTAGTCTTGGCTATAGCTGCTCTAATACCAATAGCCAATATGAGGGCTTGGCTAATGCTTACTTAGGTCTTGGCATTGACGAGTACGGCAATTTCCTAAATAACGCAGATAACACTAACACAGGTATTGAGAATACTAATTATTCGGGTATTACTACCAACGGCACCAATACGTATACAAATGGGCAGGACCAATATCAGCCAGAGAGAATTGGCTTGCGCGGCGCGGGTAATTTGACTTGGACTTGGTTGAAGGCCCAAAACCCCACTTATTATTCCGGAAACGTAGATATCACAAAAACCAAGGCGGCATGTAGCTCAGGGCAATATGTTTCAGGAACGATTACAACCACCACGGGCTTTGGAAGGAACCAAGTAACGACTACCACCAATACGTATGCCAACATTCCATATAACTACAACGCCATTGCCGGCGGCTACGCCGTGCTCCCGAACAACACAAAGATCGCCAACGAGTCGGCGACGACACGGGCCCAGGCAACCCCCATCACGTACAAGCTGCAAATTTCGGCGGGCGGCTTACTGAACTTTGCCTATAGCTATAACAACGGCGTTTTCCAGCCGGTGCTGGTCAACAACTCCATCACAAGCACCAATGGTCCTTTACCTGCCTCTTTGCGATTCGGCTTTTCGTCAGGCACCGGCGGCAGTTGGAATATTCACGAAATAACCTGCTTCCAGGCATCACCGCTTCAATCCAATACAAGTGCTGGCGCCAATACGGTGCAGTCCGGGCAGTACAACGCGGGGGCTGCGGTTTATCTGGCGACGTACACCTCAGACAACTGGTGGGGCTCAGTGACCTCCAATTCAGTATTGGCTGCATCCGACGGTTCGCTGAGCGTATCCTCGACAGCCAACTGGGACGCCAATTGCGATATCACCGGCGGTGCCTGTCCTTCGTTGGGGCCAGATTCTTCGGGCAATACGAAGACCGTCACCGCGCAGTCTTCGCGCAACCTCGTGACCTGGAACGGCTCTACCGGCGTCGCCTTTCAATGGGGCAACCTTACTACTACTCAAGCGACGAACTTGAACGGCACCGACGGCGCAGGGTCCACTCGCGTCAGCTGGCTGCGTGGCGATCGCTCGACAGAACAGCTTTACAGTCCTGTACCCGGTTCGCTGCGAGCAAGAACCCAGGTACTTGGAGATATCATCGATTCAAGCCCTACCTTCGTCGCCGCACCGGCAGCTAATAATTATCCGGATGCTTTCACGGACAGCCTAGTCGGAAGCTCCGCAGTGAGGCCTGAAAATGCTTCCGGCGCCCAGACGTACAGCGCCTTCGTCACTGCCAACAGCGGGCGGCAGAACATTGTCTACACGGGAAGCAATGACGGCTTTCTGCACGCGTTCGCTGCAGGCCCTGCGATCTCGAACACCTACACTGCGTCGACCAACAATGGCTCCGAACTCCTCGGATTCATGCCGGCCGGCCTGCTCGCTAATTCGACCAACAGCACCAATCTAGTCAACCTCACGAGCCCCAACTACGTTCACAATTACTACGTAGACGCCACGCCGGTAGCCGGTGATCTTTTCTACGGAAGCAAATGGCATACCTGGCTGGTCGGCGGCGTGGGGACCGGCGGCTCGGAAATTTATGCGCTTGATATTACCGACCCCACCCAGTTCACCGAGGCCACTGCGTCCAAAGTTGTCATGGGTGACTGGACCAGCGCCACGGCCGGTTTGTCCAATCTGGGACAGACCGTCGGTACTCCGGTCATTACCCGCCTGCACAACGGCAACTGGGCAATCATCTTCGGCAATGGATTGGGAAGCGGAAAAGCGGCCGGTATTTACATCGGTTTGGTCGATTCGACGAGCGGGGCCGTCACGTTTACGTTTTACAGCACTGGCGTTGGTTCGGCGTCAAGCGCCAATGGCATCGCCTACGTTGCCACGGCAGATCTCGACGGCGACCAGATTACGGATTACCTCTACGCGGGCGATCAGCAGGGAAATCTGTGGCGCCTTGACGTGACGTCGAAAACTGCCAGCAACTGGGCGTACTCCAAATTCGGCAATACCGCGATAACGCCGCTTTATGTGGCCAAGAGCGGCGCAAGCACGCCGCTGCTGCAGCCGATCACTACCGCGCCCGTTGTTGCGTCGGTGACGGTAGGCGGGGGTAATCGCGTCATGGTGATGTTTGGTACGGGCCAGAAAACGCCGTTCAACAGCACCAGCGGCGACGTGTATGCCACCGGCAGCCAGACGTTCTACGGTATCTGGGACTGGGACATGACTGCCTGGAACGCGGCTGCCATTGCCAACGCGCAATACGTGAGTTTGGCAGGCCCGCAGACCGTCAGTCGATCGGCGCTTCTGCAGCAGACGCTCGCCTCGACGTCCACCGGCTCGGGTACTAACAGCCAGGTGCTGGGCTATCGATATCTGAATGTGGGTACGGTGGTTTGCTGGCAGGGCAGCAGCGCCTGCACGTCCAACAACAACCAATACGGCTGGCTGTTCGATTTGCCGACCACCAACGAGCAGATCATCTACAGCCCGACGATCATCGGTGGGGCGGTGGTGGTCAACACCGCCATCCCGCCGACAGTTTCAGCTTCCACTTGCAACGCCGGCTTGCAGAGCGGCTGGACCATGGCCTTCGACCCGGCTTCCGGCGGCGGCATTGTGCAGAGCTTCTTCCCGGGTTCCAATGGCAGCACGGGTACGGTCAATGGTTCGACAGTGGGTGGTATCCAGCTCAACGGTGTGGGTAGTCCGTCATCGATCTCGTATAACGGGCAGAGTTATCTGGTGAGCCAGACTGTCAACGGTACTGCTGCGGTGAGCAGGTACTATCCGCGCGATGGTGCATCGTCACGCGTGTCCTGGAAGGAAATCAGGTATTGATGAAATGGGCAGCTCCCTGTCGCTTTTGTCGGGGAGTTTGGAACGCCGGAAGCGGCTCGAATATGCAACCGGCACGAATTTGTGTCAGCGGCAAAACGATGGAGCGATACATCCGATGAAAATGTTTTCAGACAGCAAAGCACCGCCAATCGCCGGTGCCGCCGGCTTCACGCTGGTGGAGCTGATGATTGTGGTGGCGATCGTGGCGATTCTTTCGGCGATTGCCTACCCGTCCTACGTCTCCTACATCACAAAATCGCGCCGCGTGGCAGCCGAGGGTTGCCTGTCGCAGTACGCCAATTACATGGAGCGGTTTTATACGTCAGGCCTTAATTACAGAACAGATGGTACGGGGGCCGCGAATCCATTTTTGACGGCAGGCAGCACTCTTAATTTTGATTGCGCGTCAACGCAGCAAACTGGCTCTTATTATTCTTATACATTGGCTTCGGCAACCTCTTCAGCATACTCGGTGCAGGCCGCGCCAATCAGCGTGCAGGCCACTCGCGATGCCAAGTGTGGGACCTTGTCGCTGAATCAGGCGGGCAATCGCAATGCCTCTGGAACGGGCGGCGTTTCGCAGTGCTGGGCCAACTGATCGACGCATTTCAAAAGTGATATCGCTCGCGCTAAGAGAGCCGCTAAGAGAGCCGTTGTGCGAGCTTCTCCGGTAAACCGCCGAACCGGCGCACAGGACGCGCTAGTGATGCAATCAGCGTCGCATCGGTGGCCCAGATTTCAGCGTGGCTGCGCGCGCGGGAGATGGCGGTGTAGACGAGTTCGCGGGTGAGGATACGGTTGGTGTCGTCCGGTGGGAGTACGACGGCGACGCTGCGGTATTCGGAGCCCTGGCTGCGGTGGATGGTGATGGCCCAGGCGCTGTCGTGGGCGGGCAGGGCGCGGGGCGAGAAGCTGCGCAGGCCGCTATTGCCGTCGCGGTCGCTGAGTTCGAACCACACGCGCAGTCCGTCCGCACCGGCGAGTGCGATGCCCACATCGCCGTTGAACAGGCCTCGCGCGTAATCGTTGCGGGTAATTATGACGGGGCGGCCGTGATACCAGGCGTGGGTCACGTCGAGATCGAAGCGTGCGCCGAGTCGACGCGTCATCAGGGCATTGATGCCTTGCGCGCCGAATGCGCCGTCGCGCAGTGCGCAGAGGATTTGCAGTTGATGCAGGCCTTGCAGCGCCGTTTCTGGCGTGGCATTTTCGCCGAGTAGCATTTGCAACATATCGGCATGGCGCGCGATCCACGCATCCACGCTTGCGCGCAAGGTGTCGATACTATCGCAGCGACGCAGATGCAGATCGCCGTCGCTGCGCTGTGTCAGCAGGTTGTCCAGCCATGCCGGGTCGGGCGCCGTGCGCAGTGACTCGACGCCGCGCTGCAGCCCACTGCCGGCGCGCCACGTATGGGTAAGCGTCACGACATGCCCGGCAAGCGCTGCGTCGCTGCCCGTGGTTTCCGGTGCCGTGGTTAGCAGCGGCCCAAGCAGGCGATGCATGGCCGACGGAAACCGGTTGATCGGCGCGCTGGCGACGATATCGGCCAGCACCGAACCGGCATCGACCGAGGCGAGCTGATTCGGATCACCGAGCAGGATAAGCACGGCCTCGGGACGCAGCGCCTCCAGCAGCTGGCGCATCATGGCCAGATCCACCATCGACGCTTCGTCGACCACGACGATATCTTCGGCGAGCGGATGCTGGCGATCGCGGCTGAAGCTATTGTCCATCGGCCGATAGCCGAGCAGGCGGTGCAGGGTGCGCGCGTCGGCTTGCGCAATGGCTTGCAGAAGTTCGCGGAACGCGTGGTGTTCGGCAGGGTGCCACGCCGTCTGCAGATCCGCTTTGCTCTTGGCGACCGCCTGCGCCAGGCGCTGCGCAGCCTTGCCTGTTGGCGCGGCCAGCGCGATCGATGGATGGGCGGGCAGCCCGGCTGCATTGGCATGGCGAAGCAGCATCAGCAGCATGTGCATTACCGTCGTCGTCTTGCCCGTGCCCGGTCCGCCGGTGAGCACGAAGAAGCGCGTTCCGACCACGGCGGCTACGGCGGCGCGCTGCCAGTCGTCAGTGCCTGACGCAGCGCCGGCAAATAGCGTGGTCACATCGGTCGCCAAGGTTTCGGCGGGGATCGGCAGGGTGCGGTCGTAGCATCGTTGCCGAATCGCCGCAGCCAGCTTAGATTCGTGCTGCCAGTTGCGCCAGAGATAGAAGCGGTTTTGCGCATCGAGGACGAACGGCGTAAATCGCTGGCCGTCGCCGACCCATGGCTGATCGCGCAGTGCGCTCAGCGCATCGGCATCGAACCCGACATCGGTCACGGGGTCGACCAGCCACGCGCACGAGTGACCCTGACCTTCGGCGGTGCTCGCAGCGCGCACCGCGCTCGCCAGCAAGGCGGAACCCGTGCGAGCCAGCACCCACTGCGCCAAGGTCTGGTCGATAACGCGCTCTTCCGTTGCACCGGTATCCGTCGCGTAAGCGTTCATGCGGCAATCCCTTGTTCGTCGGCGGACTTGGTGCCGGCAAAGGCATCGTCCAATGCCTCGATCAACGTCGGCGGCCAACGGTGACGCCACACGCCGAGACCGGGCTTTTCGGCAGGATCCAGGCCGATGGCGCGCACAAACAGATACCAGCTGTCGCCCAGATGCCGTTCGGCCGTGTAGCCATCCATGCGCTGCCGGAGATAGCGGTGCAGGGCGACCGTGTAGAGCAAGGCCTGCAGCGGGTAATGGTGTTCGGCCATGGCGGCATCCAGCGAGGCACCGGTGTAATCGTGCAGGCGTGCGCCCAGCCAGTTGGTTTTGTAATCGAGTACGTGGAAGCGGCCGTCCCACTGCACGATCAAATCGGCGAAGCCGGTGAGCATGCCGTTGAGCGTGGTGGCATCGAGGCTGGCCGGTACGACATCGGGCTGGCCGTGCGCGATGCAAAGCTGTCTCAGCTTTACGACCGCCACACGTCGCACCGGAAACTGGAACTCGAATTCGACGATGCGCTGGTCTGCCGCGATATCGCCGAGCCGCAGCCCATCGCCGAGATCGCTCTGGCGCACGCGATCGACCATGCGGCCGACGCGCTCCAATGCCTCATCGGAGGACAGGGTATCGACCTTGATCGCCTGCGCGGTGAGCTGAGTATTCAGTAACGCACGCTGTTCCGGCCACACCGGGCCTTGTCGCGCCAGCTCCAGCACCTGATGCACGGCATCGCCGAAGCGCGGCCCGCGCAGCGGATACAGCGCCAGCAGGCGTGCGTCGTCAATGATCTCGATCAGCGAGGGTGCTTCCGCATCGATGACGTCCGCACCGGCTTCGTCGGCCGCGCCGCTGCCGTCGATGCTGATGGCCGCCGCCGCGTAGCGGGTCAGGCCGCTGAAGCTGTGCAGCCACTGGAAGGCACGCAGGCGCGGCAGCGGTGCCTGCGTGGCGCGCGTGGCATTCGATTCGACGGGCTTTTGATAGTGCCGGGGTACGTCGTTGAACGGAGGCATCAGCGCGATGCCGGAAAGCCTGTCGGCCATCGCCTGCAGCGACGCCTCGCCTTCGTCGAGTCCGAGTCGATGCCGGGCCTGCGCCATCAGCGGGTCGATGGCAGCGACCTGCCACGCCAACGGATCCGGACTTGGCCATCGACCGCGATCGACCCAATACACGTGCACGGCGTGGATGGCGCGGGTCAGCGCCACGTAGAGCAGGCGCAGGCGCTCCTGCAGATCCTCGCGAAAATGCAGGCTCAGGCGATCGATGAAGTCGGGCGAACCCAGATCGATGCAGCGCGCACCCGCGTCATCGTGATAGCGCAGGACGCCCGGCGCGCGTGCGCCGCTGCGATCGCCGACGCGCCAGATCAGCGGCAGGAAGACGATGGGAAACTCCAGCCCTTTGCTGGCGTGGATGGTCAGCAGCTGCACGCGCCGGGCATCGCTTTCGATGCGCAGCTGGCGCTCGTCGGCAGCCTCGGCATCGCCGTCGCTGCCTTCCTGGCGCATCTCCGCCAACCATGCGTAGAGGCCGTCCAGGCCCTGCAATGCGCTTTCTTCCGCCGCCAGCAGTTCGCCCAGATGACGCAGGTCGGTGACGACGCGCTCGCCCTCGGGCAAGGCCAGCAGCGCGGTGCCGCGTTCGGCCAGCAACGCCTCGATCAGCGCCAGCACGCCGCGGGCGCGCACGAGCGCGCGCCAGGATTCGAAGCGCTCGAGCTCGCCTTCAAACGCCTGCGCCTCGATCTGCCATGTGTTGAACTGTTCCAGCGTGGCGCCCAGCAAACGGGTTGCCAGTGCGCCGCGCACCGCCGTATCGTCGTCGGCGTGCAGTACGGCATAGAGGATCAGCTCGAGATCGCGCGCGACGTCGCCCGCAAAAATATTGCCTCGACCGCTACCTACGCAGGGTACGCCGCGTGCGACCAGCCGCGCGCGCAGCGCCACGATCTGTGTGTTGGTCGACAGCAGTACGGCGATATCGCCCGGCGTCACGCGTCTGCCGTCGATCTGCTGCAGCGGATCGTTGAGAAGCTCGACGATGCGATTGGCGCAGTCGTCCAGCGCCAGCGGTTCGAGTGCGGTGACGCTGCTCAGCGGCTGACCTCTGCTGTCGACGGCTTCGCCGCGGAAGTCGTGGATCGTCAGCGGTCGCGCGATCGGAGCGCCGTTCACCGTATACGGTTTTTCGTCGGTCCTGCCGGCGGCGGACACCGGTTGATAGTGAATCTCCCGATGATCGAAACCGCCGTCGGTGTGGCCGTACAGCGAGTTCATCGCCTCGACCAGGGCGCGGCTGGAGCGATAGTTGGTCGCCAGCGAAAAGCGATGGTTCGCCCGTGTGCTGGCGCGCAGATAGGCAGCAATATCGCCACCGCGAAAACTGTAGATCGCCTGCTTGGGATCGCCAATCATCACCAGCGTGCCGCGTTCGCGATAGATGCGGTCGAAGATCGCGAACTGGCGTTGATCCGTATCCTGAAATTCGTCGATCAAGGCGACGGGAAAGGCTTCGAACAGGCGGTCGGCAAGGCTATGGTCCGCCGGCTCGGCGCACAGGCGCCGGTAGAACGCATCGATCAGCATCGAGAAGGTCAGCACGTGCCGCTGCTGCGCGCGACGCGGCAGTTCATCGCGGCAGGCCAGCGCGGCGTCCGCCAACACGGCGCCGCGGGTGAAGATCGTGAGTAGGGGCATCAGCGTGCGCAGGGTCTGCAGCTGGCGGATCAGTGGATGGGCGTTGAGTGTGCCGCTGGTGTCGGAGGCCTCCTGCTCCAGCACGTTCTCCGGATCGAACTTGTCGTCGAGTTCTTTTTTCAGTGCCTCTTCCAGCACGACGCCGGTTTCGTCGCGCAGTGCGAAGGCAAGGCGTTCGAGTCGCTTGGCCAGTGCTGTTTTACGTGAGCCGTAAAGCTTTTTGTCGCCGGCCAGTCGCAGCAGCTCGGCGATGGTTGCTTCCGTGCGCAGCGCAGCGATCCGCTCCTGCAGATCATGCAGGCCGCCGGATTCGATGCGCGCGTCCGGGCTGTTGGCGACGACGGCGAGATCCCACAGCAGTTTTTCCGGGCCGTCCTTCAGTAGCAGGGATGCCTCGCGCGGGTCGATATCGTCGACCAGATAGCGGCGGCGCCAGAAATCCTCGACGCATTCGCGCAGCAGCTGCTGCTCGTCGAACAGCTTGTCGCTGGCGAACGCTGCGCCGCTTTCCAGCGGATAGTCGCGCTGGATGCGCTGGCACAGCGCGTGGATGGTCGAGATCGGCGCGCGATCCAGGTCGGCGCGAGCCAGTTGGATCTTGCGCAGCGCGCGGCGTCGGCTGTCGTCGTCCGTGCACAGCGACGCGAGATAGCTTTCCAGCGAGTTTTCATCGATCGACTCGACGTTGTCCGATACTGTGCCCAACAGCCAACGCTCGGCCTCGATGAGGCGGCGGCGCAGCCGTTCGCGCAGCTCCTGCGCGGCCGCGTCGGTAAACGTGGTGACCAGAATCTGCTCCACCCGCAGATCACGCTCCAGCAGCAGGCGCAGATAGATCACGCCGATATTCCAGGTCTTGCCGGTGCCCGCGCTGGCTTCGATCAGAATGCGCCCGTGCAGCGGCATGCGCTGCCATTCGAGCGCGGGCATCACCTCGACCTGTACTTTTTCAGCGTGGTTCATGCCTCGGCTCCGCTGACGATGTCGACAGATTTGAACAGCAGCCTGTGCGATGGATCGAGGACGTCGCACACCGCCTTCGTCGCCGCGACGAAGGCTTGATAAGCCGCACCTTTTTCGTCGAAAAGATCCACGCCGCGGCTGATCAGGGCCGCGTAGCCGGGCGCATAGTCGCGCTCGCCCATGCCGGAAAAGTCGTTGCCCTCCCACACGGCGGCGGTTCTATAGATTCGTTCGTCGGGTGCGCTGAGGGCATAGGCAAGGGCCGTCTTGGGAAAGAACAGCAGGGGCCGACGGTCGGCCGCGTGCGCGAGATCGATCAAGCGTCGAAGCCCCACGCGCAGTGCGTCCGTGTCGTTGGCGACGATCGGATCGAGCAGGGGGGAATCGACGATCTTGCCGCTGGGTGTGCTCGCCAATAGAGCGGCTTGCAGCGGCTCGTTCGAGCTCAGCCGCAGCGCGGCCCAGTCGATATACATTGCCAGCGCCTCGCGCAATCCGACGCTGCCGACGGGCTTGGCGTCGAACAGCAGCAGCCCACCGTTCGTCGCGTGAAACACGCGGTCGATCGTGCCGGCCAGGCGCACGCCGTCGCCGAGATCCAGATCGATCGCCTGCGTCGCAGGCCTGGCCATGCCGTCTGCGAATTTGTCTCGCGCGTGCTGCAGCATGGGCTGCAGCGATGCGCGCTGCCGCCGATAAGCCTCGGCGCCAATCGCGCCGCTGGCCAACAGGCCCGAACGCGATAACCAAGCCGGCGGCTCGGCGGGCAGTTCGGTAGCGCCTCCGGCCAGCGCATCGAATAGCAGCCGATGTTCGATGCGCTCAATCCGGACAAGCCCGGTTTCGAGCGGTTCGCGATCGTGCCAGCTGGCGCTTTCCAGCGCCTGCAGGCTGATGCCGTGCCCGCGCAGCAGGGCGTTTTTCACCGGGTCGCGCCAGTAGCGCTTCAGGGAAGCCAGCGAAACGTCGTGACGGATGACGTCGGCGCTGCTGGCGCGTTCTCGGTCATCCGGATTCGCTATGAAGTCGGACATCGGGAGAAAGCGCGGAATACTCGCTGCCGAAGGCGTGGCGAGATAGGCCTCGTCGTAGGAAAACAATCGCGGATCGTGCAACGGTCGTCCCTGTGCATCGCGTTCGTAGTAGCGTGCGTCGAACGGCTGCAGTGGATGGTGGATGCACCACGGCCGGTCCACGTCCTCGTCGTCGGCGACACCGTGCTGCTCATCCAGAAACTGCAGCAACTCGGCCAGCGGTGCGGCGGGGTTGCGCGGTTTGCCGTCGCGCACGCCTTCGCCGATGTAGCTGATGTGCAGCATGTCGCGGGCCGACATCGTCGCTTCGAGAAACAGGTAGCGATCCTCGCTGCGCGTATCGCGATCGCCGCGGCGCGGCTGCTGAATGATCTTGTTGAGGCCGGCATCCTTGCTGGGGCGCGGGAATTCGCCCTCGTTCATGCCGAGCAGGCAAACCACGCGGAAGGGAATCGAGCGCTGCGGCACGAGTCCGCAGAAGGTCACGCCGCCGAGCAGAAAGGCCTGGCGCTCGGGCACGGCGTCGAGCGCGCCGCCGACCGCTTCGCGTACCACGCTCCACGGCAGCGGCGTGCCGAGACCGGTTTCGCTGGCCTGGCTGCCGAGGCTGGCGGCCACGCGTCGCAGCGTGTCGAGCGCGCTGTTTTCCGCTTCATCGCGCATGTCGGCGAGAAACAGTGCGTCGATGCGTTCCAGCAGCCACTGGCTCCATGCGGCCAGCGAGCGCGTCGAGCCGAAGGCCTGGCGCATGGCGCGCAGTTCGCCGAGCAGACGATCGAGCTGGCCGATCGCTTCGACCGCGCCGCCGGCAACGCCGTCCAGCGGCAGAATGTCGTCGAGCAGAATGTCGCCCGATATTTGGCCGTCTGGACGGCTATCGACTGTGTCGGTCGAAACGTCCGAATCGCGCCCTACGATCAGTCCGGCATACAGGCGGTCTAGCCCGAACTGCCAGGAGTTGGCGTCGGTGGCCGCAGCGCCCACGTCCTCCTTCATCTCGGCATCCAGCCCCCAGGCTACGTGCGCGCGCTGCAGCCAGCGCTCCAACGCGTCGCGGCTGCCGCGGTCGATGCCAAAGCGGCGGGCCACGGCGGGCACGTCGAGAAAGTCCATCACCTCGCTGACCGTGAAGCGGCTTTCGGCCAGGTCGAATGCCTGCGTAAAGGCGCTCATCAACGGATGCGCCCGCGCCAGCCCGACGTCGGCCAGATGCCAGGGGATATGCCTGGGATCGCTGCGGTACTGCGCCTGTTCGCCAAACACGGCGGCGAGATAGGGCGCGTAAGCGCCGATGTCCGGCGCCATCACCACGATGTCGCGATGCTGCAGGCTCGGTTCGTCGGCCAGGGCCCGCAGCAAGGCGTTCTTCAGCACCTCCAGTTCGCGCAGTCGCGTGTGGCAGGCATGCACGCGCAGGCTGGCGTCGTTGCGCAGGGCTGGCAGCACGTCTTCGGCGCTTTCGCCGCCGTCTATCGCCTCGCGAATGGATTCGCCCACCAGCTCCGGCTGCAGGCAGCGGATGCTGGACTGCAGCTGCGCCAGCAGCGAGGTTTCGCCGGGCAGCGGTTCGGCCTCGTCCAGCGCGTCGCGTTCGTCGATGGCGTCGCAGTCGTCCAGGGTCAGGCAGAAATCCTGGGCGATGCGGCCGAGCGCCACCAGCAGCGGATGGCCGACCTCGAAATACAGCGCATCCGGATCGTTCTGGCGCTCCAGCAGAAAGCGCTGGCGGCGGAGATAAACCCAGTGCTCGCGGCACGGGTCGGGGAAATACAAATGCACCGGCCGGTGCAGCGCGCAGGCTTGCAGCGCGGCGAGTACGTCGGGCGGCAGGTGGCTGATGCCGAATACGTGCAGCGGCGTACTGTCGCGGTGGCCGTCTGTCTGCAGTGCATCGAGCAATGCGCCGCTGCGTTTGGCGCGATGCGGCCGGTTGATGGTCTGCTGCACCTGCCGCCACAGCGCCGCCTGCCAGTCGCGTGCGTGCTTGGCGGGGTGCTGCTCCCAGTCGAGAATCCAATCGGGCCGATACGTCAGATATTGGGTGTACAGGCCGGCCAGGTATTCGGCAAGTTGAAAGCCGCGGCGCGCGGCGTCGTCTCCGGCCAAGTACGCGCTGACTTCGGCGGAGCCCAGCGTCGGCAGCGCCATCAGCAAACGCCAGCGCAGCACGTCGCTACGGTACGCGCCGCCGATCAGCGCCTCGTCGCCGAGCGTGCGGCGGGCCACGCGCTCGAACCACTGCCACGGCAGAATCATCTCGATATTCGCCGCGATGCCGTGACCGCCATGGGGGCTGGGTCGATGCGCAATGCGGCCCAGCAGCCAGCGCTTCAGGCCCGGATGCGCCACCACCACGGTTTGCGCGGTCAGCGGATGGGGCGGTCGCTCGGCTTCGAGCAGTTCTGCCAGAGTATCGGCCAGCCGCTCGGTGCGGCTGCCGCGGTGCACGATCAAGCCGCCAGCGTTCGAATTCATCCGGGAAGACTAAGGTATCTCGGTCTCAATCGGTGATATGCGGGCAAGTGTCGGTCGCTTCCCGCGTATCCACGCGCTGCGACGCAGGCAGCGCCCGGGGCCTAGGCCGGAGCCGTATTCACGAGGCCGCCACTGACGTTCGCGGCACGATTCAGGCACGATGTGCTTATACGTGGTTTCGGGGATGGGCGATGTCGAGTCTGGAACAGGCACGGGGCGAACTGCGCGAGCGCTTTTATCAAAGCGTGGCGGAGACCCTGACGCTGTTGCATACCGCACCCGGTTACGACCGTCGCCTGGCGATGGTCGAAATCGCCCGTATTCTTTCCTCGATCATCGATCTGCCTCTGGTATGGGTCGGGCGGCGTGAGCCGAATCGCTCCGACATCGACATTGTGGCCGCAGCGGGGCCGGCGGTCGATTACGTGGATACGTTGCGACTCAGCATCGACGAACAAGATCCCGGAGGCCAGGGGCCGACCGGCAGGACGTATCGCCTTGGCGGTGCCCGCATCACGTCCATCGATGATCCGGCCTTTGCGCCGTGGCGCGAGTTAGCCAGTCGATACCACTTCGGTTCGGTCATCGTGGCAGTGTCGAGCACACGCGACGGCGGCCAGATCAGTCTTTCCGCGTACGCGCGCAACGACGGTCCGGCGCTGAACGAGGAACTGCTGGACTGGGCGCAGCGGCTGGTCGAGGAGCTGGCGCGTTTCTGGGATCACCAGGCCCTGCTCGAGCGCAATATGCGCATGAGCCGCTATCGCGATGCGCAGCGTACGATCCAGCGTGCGCTGCTGGATCAGCCCGATCCGGATGCGGTGTACCGCACGCTGGCACACGCGCTGGCCGAGATCGCCGGCGCCGCCGCAGTGGATGTGTATGCCGCCGAAGAGGGAACGGACACACTGCAACGCGTGGCCCTGGTCGGGCCGATGGCCGAGGCGATGCGCACGCTGCCGCTGCCGGATCGCTACAGCGACGATCCCGATGCACCGTCGCGCACGCGCGTGTTCATGCACGGCCAGCCGGTCGTGCTGATTCGCCCCTCCGACTATCCCGGCGCGTCCCAGCCCTGGCGCGAGTCCCCGCTTTCGCAGACCGGCGCGATCGGCTGCTGGCCGGTGTTGGCAGCATCGGGCGGCCACGGCAAGCCCGTACCGGTGGCGGTTATCGCCCTGGTCACCGTGGAGGCCGATGCGTTTGACGAGGAGATGCGCCGGCTGCTGGACGAAATTGCCGACGCCGCAGGCCTGGCCCTGCGCCAGCACAGCCAGCGACGCTCGCTGTTTCTGGAGCAGCAGCGACAGACCTATCTGGCCTTGCATGACGCGCTCACCGGTTTGCCCAATCGTCGCGCGCTGGATCTGCGTCTGGAAAAAGTGCTGGACAAGGCAAAGCGCGAGGTCAACCTGGTGGCGCTCGGCATGCTCGATATGGACGACCTGAAGCCGATCAACGACCGCTATGGCCATGCCATGGGCGACCGCATCCTGGTCGGCATTGCCGCGCGCCTGCGTCATGCTCTGCGCAACGAGGATTATGTGGCGCGCCTGGGCGGCGACGAGTTCGTGTTGCTGTTCGACCAGCTCGAATCCGAGCAGGATCTGGACACCTTGCTCGACCGCGTGGGCGACGCGCTGCAGCAGCCCATGGTGATCGATGGCAATACTTTTCAGCTGTCGGCCAGCCTGGGCATTGCGCTGTTTCCCGTGCATGCCGATGCCAACGGCGAGCAGCTGCTGCGGCGTGCCGATCAGGCGATGTACCAGGTCAAGGCGCACAAGCGCAAACGTAGCCGCTGGTGGTCGTTGCCGACCTCACTCTCACCGGAGCGCATGAGCGGGCTGTCGGCCGAGCTCGATGCGCACGGCATAGCGCCCTACGGCGCGGCGGCGGCGGAGCTGCTGAAGAACGGCTTCGACGCCATAGATGAGAAGCTGCCGCGCGCGCTGGAAAATTACTATGCCGAACTGCAGCTGCATGAGGGTGTGGCCGGACTTATCAGCGTGCTGCCCGAAGACGGTGTCAGCGAGTTCAAGCGGCGCGTGGCCGATCACGTGCGCATGCTCTTTCAGCCCGAGCTGGAGTGGGAGGCGCACCGTGCGTACGCCATGCGCGCCGGCCTGATCTACGCCGCGTGCGGCACGGAGGAAGTGTGGCAGTTGGAAGTGATCGACCGGCTGCGCGAGGTGCTGGCTTCTACGCTTGGCGGCGGAGTGGAGCGCGATGCACGACCGCTTAGCATCGTGCTGCAGCGGCTCGGGCTGGAGCGCCAGTGGCAGTTGGAAAGCATGCGCACCTTGCAGCGTCGCCGCGTTGCCGTGCTGGCCAAGCTTAACGCGCTGGCATGGTCGGCGGAGAGTTATCTCGATCTGATCGAGGGTGTGGTGCATACGCTGGCCGCGCACGAGGAGGTTCTGGCCAGTGCGGTGGGACGGCCGGATTCGGCCGGCAAACTCATCTACGAGGCAGTGTCCGGTGAGGTGTTCGCGTGCTATCTGCGCGCGCTGGAGAGCGGTGAGGTGGCGCCGATTCTGATCAGCGCAGACCGCCCCGAAGGCAACGGCCCCAGCGGTCGGGCATGGCGAACTGCTACCGTACAGCGCTGCGCGCATTACGCCACCGATCCCAGCATGACGAGCTGGCGCGATCTGGCGGTGACGATGGGGCTGATTTCCAGCGTCGCCATACCGCTTTGTCCGTCGCCTCGCACCCCTGCGGCAGTGCTGACGATCTACGGCGCTTTTCCCGGCGGCTTTCAGAGCGAGGATCAGCAGGCCTTTGTCGAGCAGATCAAGACCGTGCTCGACCTGGCCCTGTCGCGCCTGGCGCCGCCGCGACCCGGCGCCGAGCTGCTGCCATTTTTCATGCGCGAGCGCTGGCGCGGCCTGATCGCCACCGACGCGATGCAGATGCATTATCAGCCGGTGGTGCGGATGGCCGACGGCTACATCACCGAGCTGGAGGCGCTGGCGCGGCTTCGCGACGTTGACGGCACGCTGCTGCTGCCGGCGCGGTTTCTTCCCGCGCTCGGCGAGGTCGAGCTGATCCAGCTGTTCGGTCAGGGCCTGACCCAGGCCACCGCGTGCCGCCAGCGCTTGGCTGGGCTCGGCTTTACATTGGATATTTCGGTCAATATCCCGGCGGTTGCGGTCGAGGATTCGCGCTATGTCGATATGGCGGCTGCCGTGCTGTCCGCCTCCAGCTGTCCGCCCGCGGCGGTGCTGCTGGAAATACTGGAGTCGCCCATCGGCACCGGCGATTCCGCACCGCGCGTGCTCAACGGTATGAAGGCGCTGAAAGCGCTCGGCGTGCGTCTGGTCGAGGACGATCTCGGCGCCGGCTACAGCTCGTTGGTTCGACTGCGGCAGTGGCCGTTCGACCGGGTCAAGATCGATCAGGCGCTGGTCCGGCAGGTAGCCGACGATCCACTGCGCACGCTGCGCTTTATTCGCCAGCTGATCCGGCTTGGCCACGATCTCGATCTCGAAGTGGTGGTCGAGGGGCTGGAGACCATCGGGCTGATCGAGGCGGCGATGATTCTAGGCGCCGATCTGGGGCAGGGCTATGCGCTGGCTCGGCCCATGCCGGTCGATCGCCTGCAGGACTGGCTGGCCGGTTCGCACACCGCAGCGGACGCGAACCTCCCGATCACCGCGCTCGGTGCGCTCGCCTCTGCCTTGTTCTGGGAAGAACGCCTCACGGCGCTGCCGTCTCACCCGACGTTCTGGACATCTCACGCCGAAGCCAGCTGCGCGCTGGTCAACTATCTGGAGTTCGGCGAAGGCGTATCGCCCCGTCTCGTCGATGCCCATACCGCGATGCACAAAGCCTGCGTCAATGGCCCCACCGACCCGGCGTATCGCAAGGTCCGCAGCGAATTCATCGATCTCCTGGTCGAGCACGTCAAGGCGGAGGAAGAGCGGCAGGATCGGGCAACGCCGCTTGTGTCGGCTTAGCGAACGTTTGTGCCCGGCTACCACGCGGAGACTTTGAACAGGCTCTTACAGAAAATATCGGCTTCCGCGGAGTTGAACCCTGCGATGTGCCATGCCAAGGCTTCACGACCTCGGCATGGCCTAACGCTACAACGGCCGTGCCTCAGGCCTTGTCGACAGACGCCTCGTAGATCTCGTCGATGGCTTCGGCCAGCGCGGCGTCGAACTCCCTGTCGCTCATGGACTTCTTCAGATCGTTGATCAGCGCACGTGAGAAGCTGGCGATCATGCCATGGTTCTCGGCGAGTTTCTGGCAGGCTTCGCTGCGCGAATAGCCGCCGGAGAGCGCCACCACGCGAACCACCCGCGGATGCTCGATCAGCGGACGATAAAAATCCGGCACGCTCGGTATCGTCAGCTTGAGCATGACGCGACTGCTTTCCGGCAGCGCATCCAGGCCCTTCAACAGTTCCTCGCGCAGGATCGACTCCGCGCCCGCCTTGTCCGGGCTCTTGATCGAGACCTCCGGTTCGAGGATCGGCACGAGGCCGTGCGCCACGATCTGCTGGCCGATCTGGAATTGCTGTTTCGCAATGGCCGCGATGCCTTCCTTCGATGCGAGGTTGATCACCGAGCGCATCTTGGTGCCGAAGATGCCCAGCTTCACCGCGCGCGCCAGCAGGTCGTCCAGCCCGGGGATCGGCTTCATCAGCTGCACGCCATCGGCTTCGGTCTCCAGCCCCTTGTCGACCTTGAGAAACGGTACGACGCCGCGGTCTTCCCACAGGAACGTCGGCACCGGCTTGTTCTCGGCCTGACCGTCCATGGTGGCTTCAAACAGAATCGCGCCGATGATCTTGTCACCGGTAAACGCCGGCGCGGTCATGATGCGTACCCGCATGGCGTGCATCAGCTGGAACATCTCGGTGTCGCCGCTGTACTCGCTATCGGCGATCCCGTAATGCCGCAATGCGCCCGGCGTCGACCCCCCGCTCTGGTCCAGCGCCGCAAAAAATCCCCGCTTCTCAGCAATCTGCTTCAACATCTTTTCATGGGCCACGGATAGTTCTCCTTTCAAGACACAGCAATCGATGCGTAATACATCCAGCTTGTGCAGGTATCACACCTGCCGGTGAAGATACGATCTGGACGATCACTGACCCTTTAAGTCCGCTGTGGAGCAGGTGGGTTCAACCGGTGACGGAGAGAGCATTGATCGCCTCCAGTCGTGCAGATCTTCCGATCACAAAACGCCATGCTCTCATACATCAGTCCAATACAGTTCGAGCAGCACAGGCAGCTGGCTTAGAATGGTGTCCATGACACCGACAGCCGTCCTGTTCCGAAGTCTTTGAAGATGCATCAGCATACGGGTAGAAAGCGTATCTTTTCTGAAGTAGTTCAACGCTTTCAAGTCCAGCGTAAGGGCGCTGTTACGTTGAATGAATCGTATGAGTGACGAGGCCATGCGCAGCAAATAGCGAATGATGTGGCACGTGCTCAATGGTTTGCTGGCGGCGGACTCTAAAGATGCATGGAGTTCTCACAGGGAGAAAACCATAGCTTGCGTTTCTTTGGAGAGAACTCTCTTTTCGTCTCGATATAGATCTTTCGCGGTTGTTGTCTTGATCCGCACAGCTTTATCGAAACTCCAAAAAGGATGCCGCATGCCGCATGCGAAAAGTACAGATTTGAGCGCATTTCGTAATTATATGCGATTTACTTCGCAAGTAATTTCATGCTTGCGCGGTCGAGGGCACCGCAATATATGATCAGATCGTAAATAAGCGTTGCTGCAGCAATTGCGGTGACGCGTGCCCGATAGGCAACAGGAAGTCTTCGCTACAAGGAACGTAATAGATGACCCCTAGTCTCCCTGCATCATGGTTCGCGCCGCCTCAGAGCGACGGCGCACGATGCTCTTCTTTAGTTGACGAAGACCTCCCTAAGTTGCAAAAACCTGGACATAACGCTCGAAACTTTAGACGCGTTTTTCCCAGCGGAATCGTCTTCGTAAGGCGAGAGCAAAACGGCCTCCTTTTTTCGCTTGAAGAAGCGAGGTTGCATCTAGCTGCCTTGTCTGCACATCCCATATTAAGAATTCAGGGGAGCCATGCAAATTTCATTGTTCGCTGAGGTAATGGGTGACCAAGCCAAACCTCTTCATGCCGCGTCACGGAGTTGGCTTATGCCCTTGCTCTTCGGTTTTGCGTGCACCTTGCAGGGCTGCAGTGACCCGCCCGCACCAACACCCACGCCGAATCCACATCCTACACAGATCCTGAAATTGAAGATCAGCGTGGAGAAGGGATCGGACGTGAACCGAGTCGAAGTCCAGTCGCTTTGGGTTGTTAGCAATCTAGGTTGTGCACCCGTGATCTGGCCTGCAGGCAATACCAGGGTAAAACAGGTACAAGTGGCAGAACACGTAGAAAAAATTGGTGACAGTTACGTCGCGACTATTTTCAGGGATCGCTTCCTACTCGATAAATGCCGCTGGGTGGGAGGCGCCGCAGGCATAAGGTTTTTCAACGGCGATCAGCCCCTTTCATCAGTTGGTGTGAATGATGAGGTTTTAAGCGGTAAGCGGACCTTAGAGATGACATGCCTAACAAAGCCATTCGTCGAGGTCGGTACATGCGGCTTAAGGGAGGAGGAGTCGTTTTACAAGAGCGAAGACAAGCACGCCTTTAATATTACAGTGGAGTTGATGAAATGAATCATCCGATAAATGGACTTGATGGTCTTCATGCACTTCTTAACGGCGATGAGGACCGAACGGCATGCATTATTTAACGAAACTATCCGTCTTCGGGATGGCGCTTTTTACGTCAGTACAAAGTATCTGCGCTCCGGTTGCATACAGATTGATCGAAAGTAATAGCGATCCTCAATGCGGTGCCTTCCTGGAGGCTTTGGAGAGGGCTCGAGTCGCTGCCATGTCAGATCAGCAAATTTGCAACGTAATGAATTCCAGAATTACTGATCTGATTAAAGGTAAGGATTTTAGCGAGGTTGCATGGACACCGCTCCCAATACCGAATGATTTAGAAAAGAGAGAGATCGCAAAGAAAGTGTATGAGGCCCGAGTAGATCGTGGCCACTTGCAGCAATTCACGAGAGACGAAGCCAAATACCTGTCTTCTTTTTCAAGTGCAATCTCTAACACAGACATCATCTTTGAGAAGGCGGATTTAAAGGTAGGGCACGAACCGGCCTATGCCCTCCAGTACCGAAGGTCGCGACGCGCAGCTGGATACAAAGGTTACGACGGTATACCCAACTGGGCCGTCTTTGCGGATAAGAAATATCAATCCGGTTTGCCATCGGGGCCTTACACGCCACCGGGAAATTTATTCTATTTGGACGGCCGCCTCGCTGTTTTTTCCATTATACCAGATAGCTGGTATGCGGAATCAAATGCAACTACTAAGCGCAATGTGCTTAGCGTCAACATCCAATCAGTTGATGGTGCGATCCTCGCAAACGGAAGCATTCAATTCAGTACAGAAGTTTTGTGCGTGGCGATTATTCACAGGCAAGGTTACTTAGGAGCATAGGACATGGCAGCTAACACTCCAGATCCACAAGATTGCACGCCAATTACAGCGGGAGAATCGGGAAATACTTCGCCTACTGGTGTGCCAAACACGGTAAATCTCACCGCGGTTAAGAACAATGCGTATGGATTCTTTTGGAGGCCTGTACTGGCCTTGTTTTTGGCTATATCAACCGCGAGCTACGGCGCCACCTTTAAAACGCAGGTGGACAACGATGGTCCCATCTGTACCACGTTCCTGGAGGACTTGAAGGCAGCGCATATCGAGCGGATGACCGACGCGCAGTTGTGCGATCTGGACCTGTCGAAAATCATGCGGGGGTTTGATTTCCCCACTTGGCAACGGCATCCGGAGATGGATGGCATCGCTACCTTGGATAAGATACAGAAGGCCAGCCTGCTACCAAACCCTTCGTCCGACTGGTCGAAATCCTGGCCGCAAAACATCGACTACGCGAAAGACTTGGATCGCAAGCATAAGCTTTATGTGGAAAGCAGCACGTTGACTCAATTGGGAACCGATGTCCATGTGCTTCAGGTAGCAGTCGATGGGTGTTACTTCAAATGGAGCAAAACCTCACCAGAACCTTTGAGGCTAACGCCGGATCTTTATGCATTGCCTGAATTTTCATTCGAACTCGATCCGGGACCCACACGGATGCTTCCATTCTTTATGGACCCTGGGTATTTATCAGGCACGTTGGCGAATTTCGGCAAAGGCAAACGGCAGATATTGGGATTGAAGCTGGACCATTCATGGGCCGTGCAAGATGATGGACGGAAGGTTCTAATAACCCAGGTAACGGGCTTCAGTTTTGAAGTGCCTAAACCAGACTCAACCAACCATATCGACAAAGAAGCCGGGCTCAAGCCGTATATCTACAATTTCCCCATTTGTCAGTTCGACATCTGGGTCAACGCCAAGGAGCTTTCTCATGACTGACCATTTGACCGCCCTGACCGGGGGCGTTTCGCTGACGGACATTGTCGAGAAATTTCTCAGCATGCCCGGCGTGGAAGGCACCGTGGCAACGCCTTATATCGACAGCAAGGGCATTCCCACAGTGGGCGTTGGGATTAATCTCTCTAACTCTAAATTCTCAACAATTTACCTGAATGACCTTGGGATAACCGATACGACGGTTATTAGTAATTTACAAAAGAATGTTTTTACCCATACATATACAACGTTGGATGCTTTAAAAACAGACATCAAGAAATATTATAACGGTAATCTGCTGCAACCGTTAAGTGACGCTCAAATACTGAGCCTCTATACCGATATAGCCATTGGAACGCCGCCAGTCGCTGGCGGTGATCCCACCACCTATCAAAGCCCGGACGGCAAGTTATCGATCTACGCGAATTTCGCAAAATATATCAAAGACAATCATATCGATCCGGCGATGCTGACCTCGCAAGAGGGCGTGGCGCTGCTTTCCTTGTATTTCAATGCGCCGGCCACGCTGGGCTCGAAGATCACGGCGGACTTGAATGAAAATGCCTTCAACCGGGTCGATGCGTGGTACCAGATTCGCTACGAAACGAACAAGGGTGCGCTGACCACATCCGACCCCACCGACGGGCATAACGGCGTGGCGATACGTCGCGATATGGAAAGCGCAGTCTTTGGCCTTTATGACCCGACCGATGCAACCAACGCTGATGGCACGCCGGTGCCAAGTATGGCCGAGGCCACGTCCATCTACGCCGATTTTTCCGGCACGCTGACAGATGCCAATGGACAGCAACATTCGCTGCGTAATTGGGCGTTGAATTATGAGCAGATCTACAGCTCACAGGTCGGTATCGCTACGCAACGGCTGACGCAGTCCGGGTTAGACGGGACGCCGATTCAGAACTTGCAGGTGCTGAGCTTGGAGAACGAACTCCAGCCCGCCGCCAACACCCTGAACGCCTCGCTCAACGACAAGTTGGAAAACCCGTACTACAGCAACACCGCATCATTCGATCCGCTAGACATTCAGATTGCCACTCTCGTGGGAGGTAGTACCGCGCACAATGCTGAAGATTTGATTGTAACTTCGCGATCCGGTTACCAAATCAATACTGGCGCTTACAATCCAAGCTTGCTAATTGCGCAAGGAGGCTACGTCGAGCTGGATGCCTCAAAGAGCAACTCAGATGCTGCGCTAATAGGTGGAACGGGAAACGATACAATTCTCGCAAGCTCAGGAAGTGACTATATTGTCGCTGGCAAGGGCAATGACTCGATTGTTCTGCAAAACGGCAACGACACAGTGGTCTTGGGAGAGGCCAATAATCCAACGCAAGCGGGTCAGGACACGTTGGATGCCACAAATGACAGCAACGATTTTACCTGCTACGTCGGCGTGGGTACGCATGAAACGATCAAGCTTGGTTCAGGCACGCCGTTGCTTTATCTC
The DNA here is from genome assembly GCF_013408815.1 of Rhodanobacter sp. K2T2. Taxonomy (NCBI): domain Bacteria; kingdom Pseudomonadati; phylum Pseudomonadota; class Gammaproteobacteria; order Lysobacterales; family Rhodanobacteraceae; genus Rhodanobacter; species Rhodanobacter sp. K2T2. The sequence goes on from NZ_JACCCA010000012.1 coordinate 69,821, forward strand.
ATTTCCGGTCAACAAGGTTCGCCAACAGCGCTAACGATAAGCTCTGAATGGGTCGCACCAGGTGAATGGTTTGACCCGGAAGCTGACGCATTTCTTGTGCAATTACCCGACGCATCGGGGCAAGTTAGTATCAATGAGGCGACAAAGAACATAGAGATCATTAAGGGGAACGCCTCTGGATCGTCTTCGCAAGCCGCTCAGAAGTTTTCACTTGCGCAACTTGAGAAGATCTATGCTTCTGATGTCAGTGGGACAGGTTCATCATCGCTCACGACTGAGCTAACACTGGATAACTTCTCGGGCAACGATGACGATGGAATCGACTTAGGCGCTGAGCCTCCGGCCGCTACAGTGCCCGGTTCCAGCAATATTACATTGTTGAGCTACGGAGGCCTCTCCGGTGACACCACGCCAGGCGGCGATGCTACGTATGTCTATGAGGACGACGTTTCGGGAGCACCCGTGGCAGCAATTTACGGTAGCAATAGCGCCGGAAATGCTTTTGGCAACGAGATACTGGGCGATGGCAACGCAACTTACATCAGTGCAGGAAACGGAAACAATCGGGTACTTCTAGGTAATTTTTACAGCCATGCCACGGATCCGACGGCGACCGCTTTAAGCGCCACCATAGTAGGTGGGTCAGGCAACCAGACTCTGATTGGTGTCGGCAACGGCACGGAAACGATCACCGGTGGCGCACTAGGATCGGATACGACGGCTACAACCTTTATTGATGGTGGTGGTGCCACAGCCGATCTCGTCGGAGGAGGGCAGAACAGCGTCATTTTTGGTGGTACAGGAGCCGATACGCTTGAAGCTAGCGAAAACGACGGAAGCTCAGGCTCGGGATTCCATCCCACGTCGATCCTCATGGCAGGTCTTTCCTTCTGGGGAGATGCCTACAGCTCGGTCGCCGGGGCTAGTGGCGATGAGTACGACGTCGGTTCGTTGCCAGAGGTCAACTGGTCGGGATCGGCGGCTAACATACAGGTGGACTTGTCGCTATTTCAGACCAACGATACCTACGGGACGCCATTTAATCTGCTGGGCTCGTCGTATGACTCGGGCTCCCCTGGATCGACGACACTCCCAGGCAGTTTGTTGATCGGCGGTACCGGTCAGGACGTGCTGATCGGTAATAGCGGCAACGACACTCTTATCGGTGGCAATCCGACCGACACGGTCAGCGGTACCACGGATGAAGTTCTCATAGGTGGCGCAGGGGCCAACCTCATTTACGGCGCAAATGGCTCCGAGATCATCTACGCCGACATGGGACCGGGTGACGTTGCAGGTTGGGCGACCCTCGATGCATCTGACTCGGATACCGTCTACGGTGGTGACGGTACCGATGTCATCTATGGTTCCGGCGGCAATGACTACCTTTATGGTGGATCTGGCATCGACCAGATCTACATAGGCAACGGTGCCACTTACGTCGATGCGGGCTCTGGAACGTCCAGTATCTATGGCGGTACCGGCAACGATACGATTATCGCTGGAGGTGCCTCCGATGTCGTCGAGACGGGCGACGGTAATTCCAGTGTTTCGCTTTCGGCCGGCGAGGCCACGATCACCACGGGTGCCGGCAACGATACGATTGCTGCTGATAGCGGTGGTGGTACGGCGCTCATTACGGAAGGTACGGGGGCGGTAACCATTCTGGCCGGTGTGAGCACGGGCTCGGATACGGTGCAACTGGGTTCCGGCGGGACGACAGTTCAAGTCGATAGCGAGTTGGACGAATCGACCCTGGTTGTTCGCGACGTCAACGGCGACTTGGTATTGTCGGACGGTGGCGCGATGCAGTTGACACTGCAGAGTTATTTTGCCGATGGCGGCAGTGCGGCCCTTCAGTTCTCGGATGGCACGAGTTGGGGTGCAGCGCAGATTCTGCAAGCTTCAATGACGCCAAGTTCGGATGGCGGCAATGACACACTCGTTGGCTCAAATGGCAATGACAGCATTACCGCCGGTTACGGCAACACCTCGATAGTCGGTGTGTCGGGGGACAATACGCTGACGGGTGGAGAGGCTCCCGATACGATTGACGGTGGCAGCGGCGCGGACACCATCGAGGGTGGATCGGTCACCACCGTGATCAATGGCGGCACGGGCACGGAAACCTATACGTACAACCTGGGTGACGGGTCAGACACGATCTTCGAGAACATCGCCGCAGCCGGTAATGACACGATTTCATTTGGTGCAGGGATCAGTGAGGCTGATCTCTCCTATATCTACGACAGCTCGACAAATGATTATCAGATCACCGCCACGTCGACGGGTCAGACGATTACGATCTCCAACTTCGTCGCCACACAAACCAGTCAGCATCAGATTGCAGCTATCGATTTCGCCGATGGGACCAGCTTGTCCCAATTGCAGGCCATACAGCTGGGCGTGGCGATTGACGGCACCACAGGCAACGATGATCTGACTGGCACGTCGAGTGCCAACTATTTCGATGGCAAGGGCGGCGATGATATCGAGTACGGCGAGGGCGGCAATGATACTTTTGTATTCAACGCCGGCTATGGTCAGTTGGAAATCAACGAGACCTACGCCGATGGTCAACAACCCATCCTGCAGCTAGGTGCGGGCATCACGGCGTCGGCGCTAAAGGTAGCGCCAGACAGTTCAGGATCCAGCCTGGTCCTGACCGATGGCATCAGTGGCGACCAGATCACTTTGGACAATGCGATCGCGAGCAGTGATTCCAATGGCGTGCAGGAAGTTGTGTTGGCCGACGGGACGACGCTCACTGCAGATCAGTTGGTGCAGATGTCCCAGAGCATTACGGGAACGACGGGTAGCGACACCTTAAGCGGTACGTCTGGCGCAGACCTATTCGATGGACAGGGTGGCGGCGATATCGAAATCGGCAATGGCGGCAATGATACGTTCGTATTCAACGCTGGCTACGGTGATCTGGCGATTAATGAAGTTTACGCCAACGGCCAGCAGCCTATTTTGCAACTGGGAGCTGGAATCACGGCGTCGGCGCTGCATGTGACGACAGATGGCTATGACCTGTCTTTGACCGATGGCGTTGCGGGCGATCAAATTACATTGAACAAAATGTGGGAGACGTATGCCAACGACGGCGTAGCCGCCGTTCGGTTATCCGACGGCAGCCTGCTCACACGTGCGCAGTTGACGCAAATGGAGATTGCAGGTGGCACGACCGGCAATGATTCTCTCTACGGAACACCGGGGGCTGACCTGCTCGATGGCAAGGGTGGTGGCGACTTCGAAAACGGAGAAGGTGGTAACGACACGTTCGTATTCAATGCCGGCTATGGTGATCTGAAGATTCTTAATTCCATTAATGGTAGCGATCAGCCGGTCTTGCAGCTGGGTAGCGGGATCACGCAAGCGAATTTACACGTCATAGAAAGTGGGGATGACTTGTTACTGACCGATGGTTTCACAGGAGATCAGATTCAGCTGGTTGAGATGTGGTATGAAAATGATGAAGGTGTTTCATTGGTCAGGTTGGCCGATGGCACTACGTTAACGCGCGCTCAGCTGATGCAAATGGAGTTAACCGGTACTAACGGGAGCGATACGATTTACGGGACCTCCGGTGCCGACTTGCTCGATGGTAAGGGCGGCAAGGATTTTGTTATTGGCAATGGCGGCAATGATACGTTTGTCTACAAAAGCGGTTATGGCCAACTTGAAATCAATGAAACTTATGCTAGTGGCCAATCACCTATACTTGAACTAGGAGCCGGTATAACGGAATCAATGTTGCACGTCACAACAGATGGTGGCAACAATCTGTACCTCAGCGACGGCACCAATGGCGACCAGATTGAAGTAGATCAGATGTGGTACACCATGTCGACCGGTACCGGCAATTATGGTGTACAAGCGGTGCAGCTGGCTGATGGAACCACTCTAACGTTAACGCAGCTCACGCAAATGGAAGTCATGGGCGGGACCGTTGGAAGCGACACGATTTATGGCACTTCCGGTGCTGATGTGATCGACGGTAAGGGTGGAAACGATTCTGTCAAAGGCAATGGCGGTAATGACACTTTCGTATTCAATGCCGGATACGGGAAACTGGATATCGCCAATGCCTATAGGAGTACTGAGCAGCCCATTCTGCAACTGGGGGAAGGGATCGAACTGTCGAATTTAATGGTAATGGTCGAAGGCAGTGATCTCTGCATAACAGATGGCATTACTGGCGATCAGATCGTTTTAGAAGGTGATGTCGCAGTCAGCTATGAAAACGAAGGAAATGGAGACTCAGGGCCGGCCATAGTTACTCACGCTAATTTGCAGGGGGTTGCCGAGCTAAAGCTGGAAGACGGAACGATATTGACGGCGGATCAGCTCGCCCAGATGGCCGGTACCTATATGTACGGTACAACGGGTAACGATACTCTCGGCGCCACTGGAAGTACTTCTAATGGGGATATTATTGACGGTAGAGGCGGAAACGACCTGGAAGTCACCAGCGGTGGCAACGACACGTTTGTCTTCAATGCCGGGTATGGTCAGCTGGAGATCGATGGAGCCGGTGGCTTTGACTGGCCCGGATATGTAGATCCAGCTCCCGTTGTGCAACTCGGCTCGGGAATTACAGCATCGGACTTGAAAGCCACAGAGGTCGATGAATATACCATGGCTCTGATCGACGGCATAAGCGGTGACAAGATTACGCTTTACGATATGGGCAGCCAATTCAGTGGCGTCGGCTCGCCTATAGTGCAACTGGCAGATGGCACAACTATGACCATGGCCCAGTTGCTTTGGGCGGGTCTCCCGCAAGGAACAACGGGTAACGATACACTTGTGGGTACGTGGGGTGGCGAACTCATCGATGGGAAAGGTGGCAACGATTCCATCACGGGTGAAGGCGGTAGCGATACATTTGTTTTCGATGCCGGGTATGGCCAATTGGCTATCAATGAAATTTATTCGGCTGGGCAGCAGCCAATACTCCGTTTTGGCGCTGGAATTACAGCGTCGGATTTGCGGGTTACGTCTGATGGATACAATCTTTTTATAGCCGATGGAACCAGCGGTGATCTGGTCACTTTAGATAACATGCTGTATGTCAGCAACGATGGCGTAGCCGAGGTCACGCTGGCTGACGGCACAACGCTGACGCGCAATCAACTGATCCAGATGGAATTATCGAGCGGTACAGCTGGTAACGATACCCTCTATGGAGGGGGAGAGGCAGATCTTATCGACGGCAAAGGCGGCAATGATTCGGTAGTTGGCAATGGCGGCAACGACACGTTCGTCTTTGATTCCGGCTATGGTCGACTGGAGATCGATGAGACCTACCTCAGCGGACAGCAGCCTGTATTACAACTGGGTGTAGGAATTACCGCGTCGACTTTACATGTCACGTCCGATGGAGTCAGCCTAATTTTGACTGACGGCATCGGTGGCGATCAGATTGTCTTGGACAACGAACTTCTGGATTTTGCCTATCGCTACGGCGTTTCGGCATTGCAATTCGCTGATGGCACGACTTTGACAGCCTCTCAGTTGATTCAGATGGAACTAACCGGGACGACTGGCAGTGACACACTTTATGGCACATCCGGCGCAGATTTGCTCGATGGCAAAGGTGGTAACGACTCGGTCGTGGGTAATGGCGGTAACGACACGTTCGTATTTAATGCCGGCTACGGTCAATTAGCGATCGATGAAAGCTATATCGGTGGTCAGCAATCGGTCTTGCAACTGGGCGGGGAAATCACGGCGTCGGCGCTGATTGTGACGTCCGACGGCACCAGTCTTTTCCTAACTGATGGTGTCAGCGGTGACCGAATAACTCTGGAAAACGAGCTCGAGAACTCTACCGAGGGTGTGCAGGTCGTAACGTTTACCGACGGCACGGCATTAACCGCCGCCCAACTCAATCAGATGGAGATGACTGGCACTACTGCTAACGATACCTTGTACGGAACGTCGGGCGCTGACGTGATTGATGGCAAGGGCGGCAGCGATTCGGTCATCGGCGAAGGTGGCAGCGATACGTTTGTCTTCAACGTTGGCTACGGACATCTAGAGATCAACGAGAGCTACAACACCTCAGAGCAACCCGTATTGAAATTCGGCGCAGGGATTACTGCCGCGTCGCTGCATGTGAACGAAAACGCGAATAATCTCATCATTGCCGACGAGACTACCGGCGATCAGATCACGCTGGACAAGATGTGGTCGACTAGCGGTGATGGTGTGGCGACAGTGCAATTCGCCGACGGTACGACAATGACGGCCGCCCAGCTGATCCAGATGGAAATGACTGGGACGACCGGCGCTGACACGATTACCGGTACATCCAGCGCGAACTTGATCGACGGCAAAGGCGGCAATGATTCCGTCGTCGGCAGTGGCGGCAACGATACCTTCGTCTTCAACTCCGGTTACGGCCACCTGGAGATCAACGAGGTCTACAAGAGCGGGCAGGTACCGGTGCTGCAGCTGGGCTCGGGGATTACAGCCTCGGTACTGCACGTCACCAAGAGCGGCAACAACCTGATGCTGACCGATGGCGTCAGCGGTGACCAGATCACATTGGATAGCATGTGGACCACCGCCACCGATGGTGTCGCCAGCGTGCAGTTATCGGATGGTACGACGCTGACACGAGCGCAGATGATCGCGCTGGAGATGACCGGCACGACGGGTGCCGACACGATCACCGGCACATCGGGCGCCGATGTGATCGACGGCAAGGGCGGTAACGATTCCGTGGTCGGCAGTGGCGGTAACGACACCTTTGTCTTCAACTCGGGCTACGGTCATCTCGAAATCAACGAGGTCTATAGCGGCAGTCAGCAGCCGGTGCTGCAATTCGGTGCGGGTATCACCGCGTCGTCGCTGCACGTGACCGAAAGCGCGAATAACCTCATCGTGACCGATGGGGTGGCTGGCGATCAGATCACGCTGGACAAGATGTGGTCCACCAGCACCGACGGTGTCGGCGAAGTGACCTTCGCCAATGGCACCACGCTCACTCGCGCGCAGCTGATCCAAATGGAAATGACGGGCACGACCGGTGCGGACACGATCACCGGCACCTCGGGCGCCGATGTGATCGACGGCAAGGGCGGCAACGATTCCGTCGTTGGCAGCGGCGGCAATGACACGTTCGTCTTCAACTCAGGCTACGGCCATTTGCAGATCAACGAGGTCTACACCAGCGGTCAAACGCCTATCCTGCAACTGGGCGCGGGCATTACCTCGTCGGCGCTGAAGGTCGCCAAGAGTGGCAATAATCTGGTGTTGACCGATGGCGTCAGCGGTGACCAGGTCACGTTCAATAATATGTGGACCACGGCCACGGATGGCGTCGCCAAGGTGACGCTGGCCAATGGCACGTCGCTCACACGCAGTCAGTTGATCACGATGGGTACGACGCCGGCGGCGACAAAGCCCGTCGCGCAATCGAAGGCCATGAGCACGTCCGCCGATCCGATCCCCGTCAATACGTTGATCCATGCCATGGCGAGCTACGGCGGAAGTGATCCTGCGGCCATCACGACATCGCCAACGCTTAATCCGGCCACCCCCGATCTCCTGTTGCATGCTGCGGCATAGCAAGGAGTCACCAAGCAAAACGGCATGGCTGGCAGTGAGGCACGGTTGTAGTCCATGGACTACAACCGTGGAGGGCTTTGCCTCATAGCTCGTGCGCGCGAAGGAATGTAGTTTCAGCCGTAGGTGAAGCACTCAGCTATAGCCTCAACCAATGACGCAAGCTGAGCAAACAAATGCCGAGAATTTATGCAAAATCCACCAAGCGCAGAGGCTTTTTACAGCAAAGTGACGCACGCGAGCCGCACTTCACTGCAATGGCTCAGACCGTCGCTACTTGTTGTCATGGCGTGTGCGCTGCAGGCCTGTGGCTTTTGGTCTACGCCGCCTCCCGCGCCCAATCCAACGCCCAACCCTTATCCACAAAAAACGTCGCACTTGAAAATATCAGTGCAAGACGGATCGAACGTGAATAATGTTGAAGTCGTATCGCTTTGGACCTTCGGCGATATTGGGTGCGCGCCTAGAAACCAAGTATCCGGTGCCGCGATGGCCAAGCAGGTCAACGTCACAGAACACGTGGAGAAAGTAGGGCCCGATTACGTAGCAACCATCGTCGATGATCGTTTTTTCCCCGACAAATGCCGATGGAGAGGTGGCGCATATGGAATACGTTTTATGCATGACAATCTTGTGCTTTCAAGTACCGGTGTCGGTCCGAATCAGTTCGATGCGTCCGGTAAATTGGAATTAACCTGCACGGTGCCCCCAGACGACCCGCCGACATGTTTTCTAAGAAATAAAGAGGTTTTCCTTAGGAGCCATTTCCATGGCGTTTTTAATGTAACTATGGAGCTAAAAAAATGACGAGCGCAATGGATGAGACGGTAGGTCTACAGGCACTGATTGATGACGATACGTTCAGTAACAAGGCTGCCTTCTATGATTCTGCGATTGCGTCGCAAAATCAGGTTGTTGCAGCAGCAATTCCCTTGTCTTATTCATTAGCGAATTTTATTGGTTTGGCTGCAGTTGTTTACTTTGATCCATTGCCAACCAAAGCTTCAGTGCCGATCGAAATTAACGGCACAGCCTATACAATTATTGACAGCATCAATGATCAAGCAAATAGCTACCAAGGTCTGATTTTATTCGATAAGTCTACCGATTCGATAATTGTGGTCAATCGTGGATCACAAGAAGCCGGAGACTTTGGCACTGATGCCAAAATGTTTTTAGCTAACATAAACAACCAATGGGCAGATGCGGAAAAACTCGGGCAGGAAGCGGCCGATTACGCCAAAACTCACGATATCGCAACCATCTATAGCGTCGGTCATTCTCTGGGCGGCACGCTGACGCAATTGCAGGCAACGAAGTTCGGTTGGACTGGCGTGACATTCAATGCTTACGGAGCTGGGGAGTTGCTTGCAAATTATGGCCTGACTCAGAGTTCCACAGCAACGATAACGAATTATCGCGACATGTTCGACGTGGTGTCAGATGCTTCGACTCAGGTAGGTAGTCAACCTGTAACCATTGAGACATCCGCTGACCAATCGCTACTGGCTTCCGGAAATTACTCAAATCTATCTGATCTTATCAGCACCATCTTCGGGGATCATGGTATAGGGAATTTCTACAGTCCAGATAGTGGACCAGATGATTCCTCAAATAATGGAAATCTCATTTTTAATGAGGCTTTGGCATTTAGCCTAGCTCCGCCGTCCACTCAATTGGTGACGTTTGCCGAGGATCTGGTTGCAGGGGTGGCTGAGGTTATCCAGCTGGAGGTATTGGGTGACGGAACGGGAGGCAATCTGAGTGTCTCGCAAGCTGCCACAGAGGCTTGGCAATATATTAGCGGTCAGTCCGTATCGGGAATAAAGGCGGTTGTGCCGTTAGATTCAACGTTGCTGGCTAATGCCTTAAATTCATCGGCCTCAAACAACATTTACCGCGCGTCACTGGTGGCGCTTAGTCCTGTGGTGCTGCAGGGAGTAGTTCCCAATCTCTTGTCGAACTATGCGCTTTGGTCACCAGGTCAAAGTTCTGGTTTAACAAAAGATTTTTTGACTGCTAGAAATGACATGGTTTTGGCCATGGTCACCTTAGCTGGCGCAGGGCAACTTCCAGGGGGTTCCGTAAACAGTAGTGGCAGAGATTCTTATGTTTATTCTGATCTCACGCGTTCGGCTAGTCCGCTTTATACGCTGAACGGTCAGGGAGGCAGTACCTACGATGTCGTTTTTGCCGATGACAAGGGCGATGCACTGACGGTTTCACCTGGTGCCAATGCCGAACTTTTTGGGGGCGCGGGCAACGACACCTTATTCGGCAGCAGCGGTAACAATACACTCCAGGGCGGAGCCGGAACCGATACCTACGTTATCGACGGCAGCGGCAGCGGTATGGACTATATCCTCGATACCGATGGCAAAGGCACTATTGAATGGAAGTCGTCGAACGGCAGCACGCAGACACTGACCGGGGGCACTGATCAGGCCGGTACGTCGGATTGGAAATCCGCCGATGGCTTGTTTACCTACACCGAGGATCTGTCGGCCGACGGGAGTCCGGAGCTCGAGATTCTGTCGGGAGGCAAGACCGTCTATATCGACGATTTTACCAACGGCGAATTCGGCATAAATCTAACGACCGCTACCAGCGGCACCCAAGGCAGTAGCAATTTATCCCAGCTTGAGGATGGCGGCATAACCGATGGTGGCTATCACGATTACGCCAACAGTGCGTCCTCACCCGCCGAAAGCATTTATGGCGCTGACAGTTCAGGTCCCTTTGGGAATCTGATAACCGGCGAGGGTAATGCCAGTTACATTTACGCGGGTAATGGCAACAATATTGTCCTGCTTGGCGATTTCTATAACCGCGCCACTAATCCCCTCATCAAGCCGATAAACACCATGATACAAGGTGGCTCGGGCAACCAGCTGCTTGTTGGTGTGGGCAGCGGTAATGAAACAATTGCCGGCGGCGCCGTGGGCTCAGACACGACGGAGTTTACTTTTATCGACGGTGGTGGCGCCAATGCTTTGCTGGAAGGCGGTGGGCAAAACAGCGTTATTTTTGGTGGCACCGGCGCCGATACGCTGGTGGCCAGCAACGGCAGGGGTACGAACTTCAACCCCAAGACTATCGCACTAGCCGGTCTATCATTTTATGGCGATGCCTACGAAGACAACGCTGCCTTGATGCCGCAATTGACTTGGGGAGCAACCTCCGATGCCAACGTCCAAGTGTCTATTTCCTTACCACAGGCCGACGGCACCTACGGCGCTGCAACCGACTTGCTGGGTTCGTCAATGGACTCTGGTACGCCTAACGCCAGCTCGCCTATGCACGGCAGCGAGTTGATCGGTGGCACGGGATCGAACTTTTTGATTGGCAACAGCGGTAACGATACGATTATAGGCGGTCAGCCAACCGCTCCGGTTAGCGGCACGACGGACGAGGTACTGATTGGTGGCGCTGGTGCCGACGTGATCTATGGTGGCGGTGGTACGGAAATCATCTACGGAGATCTAGGGCCCGGCAACGCCACTGGCTGGGCTAACCTCGACGCAAATGATGCGGACACAATCTATGGCGGCAGCGGTTACGACTACATCTATGGGTCCGGGGCAAATGACGTCATTTATGGAGGATCGGGTACTAGCATCATCCACGTTGGCAATGGCAACAGTTACATACAAACAGGATCTGGCACAGCGGCCGTCTTCAGTGGTAGTGGTAACGACACGATCGTGGCCGACAGTGCCAGCGCCGCGATTCAGCTCAGCACGGGTAACGCCTATATTGAGTTAGCAGAAGGTTTTACAACCATCTTGGGCAGCACCGGTAACGACACGATACAAGCTGGTGCTGGTAATGCTCTTATCCATGATGGAAGCGGCACTACTACGCTCATTGTCGGTGCTAGTTCGGGATCGGAGACTATTCAGGGTAGCTCAGGCAGCACTGCCATCCAGTTGACTGATGGATTGACCGAAGCGTCGCTGGTGGTGAACGACAATAGCGGTGATTTGGTACTTTCTTGCTTAGGTTTCCCTTCTCAAATCACAGTCAGCGGTTATTTTAATAGTCCAACAGGCGTTTCTCTGCAGTTTTCAGACGGTACGATCTGGGGTGCCGCGCAGATACAAGAACGTCTTATGGAGGAAGTCACTACTATCGACGGCACTGTCGGCGACGACACCTTGCAAGGTACCCCGGAAGCAGATTCCATTGATGGTGGTGGCGGTAACGATTCTGTCGTCGGCGGTGGCGGGAATGACACTTTCGTATATAACCCCGGATATGGTCAGCTTGAAATTTCCGAAAATTATTCAAATGGTCAACAGCCGGTCCTGCAATTAGGCAAAGGTATTACTGCGTCAGCAGTTAAAGCCGCGTTGAGCGGTTACGACATTATCCTTACCGATGGCATAAGCGGTGATCAGATCGTGCTAGATGACGAAGCCTATCCCTATGCCAATGGTTATGGCGTGCAGGAGGTATTGTTTGCAGATGGAACGTTACTCAATCCGTCACAACTGAACGATTTGGCTCGTGAGCTCGATGGCACGACTGGGTCAGATTATTTGGAGCCGGGGAATGTAACGCACCTCATCGATGGTAAGGGTGGCAACGATACGGTGATTGCTTACGGCGTAGACAACGATACGTTCGTTTTCAACCCCGGGTATGGCGATCTGGATATCAGCAATGTCGATAATGGGGTTCAGCAGCAATCCGTGTTGCGCTTGGGGCAAGGGATCACGGCATCCATGTTGAAAGTTACGAGCAACGGGTATGACCTTATTCTTAGTGACGGCATTGTTGGCGATCAAATCACGTTGGATCGAATGTGGGAGAACTTTAATCCTGGACCCGGCGGAAATGGGGTTGGGACAGTTCAGCTAGCTGATGGCACCACGCTGACGCCAGAGCAATTGCTCCAGATGGAACTAGCCGGGGGGACAACCGGCAACGACAGCATATATGGCAGCCCCGATGCCGAGCTTATCGATGGTAGGGGAGGAAACGATTTTGTAGCCGGCGACGGTGGAAACGACACTTTCGTTTTTAATGCCGGTTATGGCCATCTGGAGGTTAACAATGGCTATTCCAGTGGCCAACTGCCCGTGCTGCAGTTAGGTGCGGGAATCACGGCATCAATGCTCAAGGTTACGACTGATGGAGATTCCGTTTTCCTAAGCGATGGCATAAGTGGCGACAAGATCCAATTGGATTACATGTGGTGGAAGACAGAATTAGGCTCTGACGATGGCGTAGCGCTCGTGCAATTCGCTGATGGCACTTCGCTCACAGCGGTCCAATTGAACCAGATGGAACTAGCCAATGCGACGACGGGTAATGACACCTTGTACTCGACCGGTGAAGGGGATCTTATCGATGGCAAAGGCGGGAACGACGTCGAGATTAGTGACGGAGGGAGTGACACATTCGTATTCAACGCCGGTTATGGCCAACTAGCGGTCGATGAATATGGCTGGAACGCAATAGACAAGCCGGTAGTTCAGTTGGGGGCAGGAATTACGCTGTCGTCGCTCCATGTCACGACAGATGGAAGCAGCTTTTTTTTGACTGATGGCATCAACGGCGATCGTATCAGTATATTCAACGGGTGGACTGAGTCTGCAGGCCTTCTAACCGTGCAAATGGCAAACGGTACAATTTTATCAAATGCGCAGTTAATCCAGATGGAAGTGGCCAGCGGTACAACTGGTAGCGACAGTATCTATGGTACCTCTGGAGCGGATCTGATCGACGGCAAAGGTGGGAGCGATTCCATCGTCGGCAATGGAGGGAATGATACGTTCGTGTTCAATGCCGGTTATGGCAAGCTTGAAATCAACGAAAGCTATATCAGTGGTCAAGAGCCCGTCCTTAAACTGGGTTCTGGCATCACGGTGGCGACGCTGCATGTCACGAATGATGGCTCCAATCTGATTTTGGATGATGGCATCGGCGGCGATCAGGTCACGCTGGATGGTGAAGGCACAAACAATTACTACGGCGTGCAAAGCGTGTTGTTTGCTGATGGCACCACACTGACAGCATCTCAACTGCGTGAAATGGCAGTGACTGGGACGAGCGGCAACGACACGCTGTCTGGCACATCGGGTGCTGATCTCATCGACGGTAAGGGTGGAAACGACTCTGTCGTCGGCAATGGCGGCGACGACACATTCATCTTCCATGCCGGTTACGGCCAACTGGCAATCAACGAGAGCTACAGCAACAGCGAGCAACCTGTATTGCAAATGGGTGCAGGGATTACCGCGTCGGCGCTACATGTTACGTCCGATGGAACCAGCCTGTTCCTAACGGACGGCATCAGCGGCGACGAGATCACGTTACAAAACGAGCTCCAGAACGCCAACGATGGTGTGCAAGTGGTGACGTTTGCCGATGGCACGTCATTGACAGCAGCTCAGCTCAATCACATGGAAATGACCGGTACGACGGGTAGCGACACCCTCTATGGCACGTCAGGTGCGGACTTGATCGACGGAAAAGGTGGTAGCGATTCCGTGGTCGGTGCAGGCGACAGCGACACCTTCGTCTTCAACTCAGGCTACGGCCATCTGGAGATCAACGAGGTCTACAAGAGCGGACAGGTGCCCGTGCTGCAACTTGGTGCGGGAATCACCGCCTCGGCCCTGCACGCTATCAAAAGTGGAAACAACTTGGTGCTAACCGATGGCGTCAGCGGTGACCAGGTCACGTTGGATAGCATGTGGACCACCGCCACCGATGGTGTCGCCAGCGTGCAGCTATCGGATGGTACGACGCTGACACGAGCGCAGATGATCGCGCTGGAGATGACCGGTACGACCGGTGCCGACACGATCACCGGCACATCGGGCGCCGATGTGATCGACGGCAAGGGCGGTAGCGATTCAGTCGTTGGTAGTGGCGGCAACGACACGTTCGTCTTCAACTCTGGCTACGGCTATCTGGAGATCAACGAGGCCTATAAGAGCGGACAGGTGCCAGTGCTGCAGTTGGGCGCGGGGATTACTGCCTCGGCATTGCACGCCACCAAGAGCGGCAACAACCTGGTGCTGACCGATGGCGTCAGCGGTGATCAGGTCACGTTGGATGGCATGTGGACCACCGCCACCGATGGTGTCGCCAGCGTGCAGCTATCGGATGGTACGACGCTGACACGAGCGCAGATGATCGCGCTGGAGATGACCGGCACGACGGGTGCCGACACGATCACCGGCACATCGGGCGCCGATGTGATCGACGGCAAGGGCGGTAACGATTCCGTGGTCGGCAGTGGCGGTAACGACACCTTTGTCTTCAACTCGGGCTACGGTCATCTGGAAATCAACGAGGTCTATAGCGGCAGTCAGCAGCCGGTGCTGCAATTCGGTGCGGGTATCACCGCGTCGTCGCTGCACGTGACCGAAAGCGCGAATAATCTCATCGTAGCCGATGGGGTGGCCGGCGATCAGATCACGCTGGACAAGATGTGGTCCACCAGCACCGACGGTGTCGGCGAAGTGACCTTCGCCAATGGCACCACGCTCACTCGCGCGCTGCTGATCCAAATGGAAATGACGGGCACGACCGGTGCGGACACGATCACCGGCACCTCGGGCGCCGATGTGATCGACGGCAAGGGCGGCAACGATTCCGTCGTTGGCAGCGGCGGCAATGACACGTTCGTCTTCAACTCAGGCTACGGCCATTTGCAGATCAACGAGGTCTACACCAGCGGTCAAACGCCTATCCTGCAGCTGGGCGCGGGCATTACCTCGTCGGCGCTGAAGGTCGCCAAGAGTGGCAATAATCTGGTGTTGACCGATGGCGTCAGCGGTGACCAGGTCACGTTCAATAATATGTGGACCACGGCCACGGATGGCGTCGCCAAGGTGACGCTGGCCAATGGCACGTCGCTCACACGCAGTCAATTGATCACGCTGGGTACGTCGGCGGCGACAAAACCCGTCGCCCAATCGAAGGCCATGAGCACGTCCGCCGATCCGATGTCCGTCAATACGTTGATCCACGCCATGGCGAGCTACGGCGGAAGTGATCCTGCCGCCATCACGACATCGCCAACGCTTAATCCGACCACTTCCGATCTCTTGCTGCATGTTGCGGCATAGCGGTGAGTCAGCAAGGAAAAGGGCATAGCTAGCAGTGAGGCACGGTTGTAGTCCATGGACTACAACCGTGGAGGGCTTTACCTCATAGCCCCTGCGTGCGAGGGAATGTAATTTCGTCTGTTGGACCAAAATTTAGGGGATCCATGGAAATTTCATTGTTCGCTGAGGTAATTGGTGACCAAGCCAAACCTCTTCATGCCGCGTCACGGGGTTGGCTTATGCCCTTGCTCTTGAGTGTCGCGTGCACGCTATAAGGTTGCAATGGTCCGCCCGCGCATCTCCCACGCCGAATCCACATCCCGTGCAGCCCCTGAAACTGAAGATCAGCGTGGAGAAGGAATCGGAGGTGAACCGAGTTGAAGTCCAGTCGCTTGGGGTTGTTAGCAACCTAGGTTGTGCCCCCGTGATCTGGCCTGCAGGTAATACCAGGGTAAAACAGGTTCAAGTGGCAGAACGCGTAGAAAAAATCGGTGACAGTTACGTTGAGACTATTTTCGAGGATCGCTTCCTGCCGGACAAAAGCGCCTTGATCGCTACCGTTGACGATGGGTGCAGGCTAGTGGCGATGTCGTCCGAAATACACGGGGGTAGGTTTTCGCTGACAGCTTTATCCAGAAAAAAATTTAAGATTCAGTAGGGATTATTACAATCCATAGGGGTTTTTCATGCGAAATCGTTGCATCGCAAACCATGATGGTAACAACGGAGCGCGTTCGCCTAATAAACGACGGCGGTTCGCGTTGTTGATAGCTGTCATGGGGATGTTGCAAGGTTGCACGTCACCGGTGGCGCCCAGCCCCACGCCGAACCCGCATCCGCAGCAGACCCTGAAACTGAAAATTACCGTGGAGAAAAATTCCCTGGTGAACCGGGTTGAAGTGCTTACCAGCTGGGTAGTCACCAACTTAAGCTGTGCGCCGATCGGCTATCCGGCTGGTAACCGAGTGATCAAGCAGGTGGACGTGCCTGAGCAGGTGGAAAAGGTAGGTGACTATTATGTGGCGACTATTGTTAAAGACCGTTATCTCTCTGACAAATGCCGCTGGGTTGGTGGGGGGGCAGATGTAAGGTTTATGCACGACGATTATTTGCTCTCGGCAGATGGAGTCAACAGTGACGTCATGCGTGGTGAGAGGGATGATGTAGTTACCTGTTTGACCCGACCATTTGTTAATGCAGGTGCCTGTGGCTTAAGAGATGAAGAGAAATTGTACAAGAGCGAAGACAAACATGCCTTCAACGCCACGGTGGAATTAATAAAATGATCACAGAGATAGACGATCTTAATGGCCTAGATGCGCTAATTCATCAGGGTGAAAATGGTCTGTATAACCACACACCCTACTCAATGGCAATGCAGGCGCCCGCCGCACAGTCGGCGACAGCGGCAGCGAACCCTGGTGCGCTACAAGGTATTTCTCTTGAAAATATGATTGGGCTTTCTGCTGTGGTCTACGGTAGCGGGACTGGTACGAATGGCGCTCCACTTCCCGCTATTAACTCAGCAATAATGGTAAATGGCGTTCAATACCGAGTGATCGACGAAGAAAACGACGCGTCGGGCTATCAAGGCTTAACTCTCTTTGATCCCCTTTCAAAAGCCATTATCGTGGTCAACCGGGGCACAGAGCGGACCGGAACCGATATCTGGACCGACGCCGAGATGGCGTTTACCAACACTAGCAATCAGTGGCAGGACGCGCAGGGTAATGGTGCGATAGCGCTTGGTAGCCGGGTGGCGGCGCTGGTCACAAAGTTCGGAGCTACCGCGGTCTACACCACCGGCCATTCGCTCGGTGGCACGCTCAGTGAGATGCAGGCGGCCTATTTTGGCTGGCAGGGCTACACGTTCAATGCCTATGGCGCCAACGAGATATACAGCCAATTGGGGTTGGCCGTTAGCCCGCTAGCGCATATTGTCAATTACCGCACGATGTTCGATCTGGTGTCGGATGCGTCCACGCATATCGGCGATGCGCCGATTACGATAGAGACGCCAGCCGATGCGCAGTTGCTTTCCTCATTTCTTGTCGAAGCGCTGGTAGCCCCTGGAAATGCCTTGGGTGCCTTTTTGTCGACGGTGGGTGGCGATCACGGTATTGGAAATTTCCATAGCGCTAATGATCCGACGGGCGGCGTGCTCAATGGCACGGATAATGTGTTCACTCTGGCCAACGGTTTTAGTTTCACTCCAGCGGCTCAGACGCAGGCTTTGGCCGCGGACGTGGTTGCGGGCATGGGGGAGCTGATCCATCTTTTTCTGGAAGCACGGTTTTTAATTTCGTTTCCAAGCGGGAATCTTACGGCCCAGCAAAGTGCACAGGAAGTGCTGCAATTTATCGATAACGAACCGCTGTCCTCCGTCAAGGCGATAGTCCCGACCGATCCAGATAGGCTGGCCAAAGCGCTGGATCCTGCGACAGCCAATAATGCCTATCGCGCGTCGCTGGTCGCCCTAAGTCCGGCAGTATTGCAGGGACTCGACTCCAGCAGCTTTGCCAATGCCAGCCTGTGGGCGCCTGGCCAGACCACGGGCCTCAGCAGAAATTACCTGATTGCCAGAAACGACATGGTGCAAGCCATCATTACCCTGGCCGCCACTGGCATACAGGGTGGGGTTGCCACGACTACCGACTTCAACACGTATGTTTATAGCGACCTGAGCAAGCAGGCTACGCCGCTGTATACGCTCAATGGCAAGGGTGGCAACACCTATGACATTGTCTTCGGCGACGACAAGGGCGACGACCTGAGCGTTGCCGCGGGCGTCGTCGGCGAGCTTTTTGGCGGTGCCGGCAACGACACGCTGTTTGGCGGTACGACCGACGACACGCTGGAGGGCGGCGCGGGCTACGATGATTACTTCATCAACGGTGCCGGTACTGGTATTGATTCCATTCTGGACACCGACGGTAAAGGCAGCATCATTTGGAAATACGCCAACGGCAACGACGAGATACTTACTGGCGGCAGCGCACAAGCTGGCGGATCAGAATGGAAATCTGCGGATGGCACGATCACTTATACCGAGGGCTTTGCCGCCGACGGCAGCACCGAACTTAAAATAGCCGCCAATAATAAGATTGCTTTAATAGACGGTTTTATCAACGGCGAATTTGGCATCACGTTGAGCGATGCGACGCCTGCACCTGTCGGTTCAAGCAATCTATCGCAGCTGCGAGACGAGGGCATCACGGGCAATACAAACATCCCCGGTGACGCTAAACACGCTTATATAAACGATGTGGGCAACGGAGTCGCGAGCATCTACGGTGCCGACAGCTCGGGCAGCGGCATCGGCAACGAGATATTCGGTGAAGGCAACGCCAGTTATATCTATGCCGGCAATGGCAACAATCTTGTTCTGCTCGGCGATTACTATTACCACGCCACCGATCCGCTGGTGACGCCAATGAGTGCCACGATCCAGGGCGGAACGGGTGACCAGCAGCTGGTCGGCGTGGGCAACGGCACCGAAACCATCAGCGGTGGCGCTGCCGGTAATGACACGACGGCAATTACCTTTATCGACGGCGGTGGCGCCACTGCACTTCTCCAAGGCGGTGGGCAGAACAGCATTATCTTCGGCGGTACCGGCGCCAACACGTTGGTTGCAAGCACAGCTAGTAGCGCCTCCAAGCCGGGTTTCAACCCCTTCACCATCGAACTGGCCGGCCTGTCCTTCTGGGGTAACACCTATCTCGACACAAAGGGCAGGCCTTACGATACAACGTCGTTGCCGAGCGTCACTGGCGTAGAAAACTCGCCAGATAACGTGCAGATTTATATATCGCTTTATCAGCCTGATGGCACATACGCCGCAGCTATCGGGTTGCTTGGTTCATCCATGGATTCAGGCGCTCAAGACACGGCTTCAGCTTTGCCGGGCAGCGAGTTGATCGGCGGCACGGGGCACGACTCGCTGATCGGTAACAGCGGTAACGATACGATCATCGGCGGTCAGCCGACCAATCCCGTGAACCATGTTCTTGACGAACTACTGGTCGGTGGTGCGGGCGCGGATGTGATCTATGGCGGCGGCGGTACAGAAATCATCTACGCCGATTTGGGCCCCGGTAATTCCACCGGATGGGCTAGCCTTGATGCAAGCGATGCCGACACGATCTATGGCGGCAGCGGCACGGACTTTATTTACGGTTCCGGCGGCAACGATCTCATCTATGGTGGCTCAGGCACCAATGTCATCCATGTCGGCAATGGCAACAGCTATGTGGACATGGGATCGGGCACGTCGAGCGTGTACGGCGGTAGTGGCAACGACACGATCATTGCCGATGGCGCTACGGGTTATATACAAACGGGTACGGGTACGTCCTATGTCGAGGTGACCAACGGTGCGTCGAGCATCGTGGGCGGCACGGGCACCGACACCGTACAAGCGGGTGCAGGTACGGCTTTAGTCACCGAAGGCACCGGCGCCACGACGCTCATCGTCGGCGCCAGCACGGGCTCTGATACGATCCAGAGCGGTTCAGGCGGTACCACGGTTCAGCTCACCGATGGGTTAACCGAGACGACTTTGGTGGTGCGCGACGTCAACGGCGACCTGGTGCTGTCCGATCCGGGGTTTGCAGCCCAGATCACCATCGACGGTTATTTCAATAGTCCGGCCGGCGTGGCGCTGCAGTTTGCAGACGGCACGACGTGGAGTGCGGCGGCGATCTTGCAGGCGTCCATAACACCCAGTGCCGACGGCAGCAATGACACGTTGATCGGCTCCAACGGCAGCGACAGCATTACGGCGGGTTTCGGCGATACCTCGATCGTCGGTGTGTCCGGCAACAACACGCTGACCGGGGGCGCTGGCAACGATACGATTGAGGGCGGCAGTGGCGCTGACACGATCGAAGGCGGTTCGGGCACCACGCAGATAGTCGGCGGCACGGGTAGCGAAAACTACGTATTCAATCTGGGCGATGGCTCGGACACCATTCAGGAAAACGTTACGATCGCCGGTAGCGATGTTCTACGGCTCGGCGCGGGGATCAGCGCGTCGGATCTCAGCTTTACGTACAACAGTGCGTCGAACATGATGCAGATCGGCTTCGGCTCCGCCTCCGATTCGACAATGACGATTGCCAATTTTATGGCAACCCAAACCAGTCAACATCAGCTCACGAAGCTGGTATTTGCTGACGGCACATTCCTCTCTCAGCAACAAATGATCCAGCAGGGGGAGACCATCGACGGCACCACCGGCAATGACACACTGACAGGAAACACGGGGACAAACTATTTTGATGGCAAGGGCGGCAACGATGACGAAATAGGCAATGGAGGCGCCGACACGTTCATTTTTGACGCGGACTACGGTGACCTGAATATTGAAGAGCCGGTCGACGGCAGCAATTCGGTATTGCAACTGGGGGCGGGAATTACGGCATCGGCATTGCATGTGGCGACGACAGGAGGCGACGAAGTAAATCCTGGCGCTTACCGGAGCAGTCTGGTGTTGACCGACGGCATCAGCGGCGACCAAATCACATTGGAGTATGCGTTTCCTTCCAACGGCTACGGTGTGAATGAAGTCGCTTTTGCCGATGGAACGACGCTGACGCGTAATCAGCTGATCCAGCTTGCCATGATCGGAACGTCGGGAAATGACACGATAAATGGCACCTCGCCGGGAGGTGCTTCGGTCTCGGGCGCTGATTTGATTGACGGCAAGGGTGGAAACGATGTCGAGATCGGCAACGGCGGCAGCGACACCTTTGTGTTCAATGCAGGTTATGGGCAATTGGAGATCAACGAATATCTCGGTGGCCAGCAATCGGTGCTGCAGCTGGGTGCCGGTATCAACGCCCCGGCTCTACGCGTCACCTCGGATGGTTACAACCTATTTCTGACCGACGGTATCGCCGGTGACAGGGTGGAGTTAGATGGTATGTGGGAGGGTAATGCCAACCCCAATAGTGTCGCCAACGGTTATGGTGTCGCAATGGTGCAATTGGCAGACGGCACGACACTTACCGCGGCGCAACTTATTTCGATGGGGTTGACCGGGACGACGGGAAATGACTCTATCTACGGTACCTCCGTCGCGGACTACAGAACCGCTGGGGCGGACTTAATCGATGGCAAAGGCGGAAACGATGTTGTCAACGGCAATGGCGGCAATGACACCTTTGTGTTTGATTCTGGCTATGGCCAATTAGTCATACGCAATAGTTTTGCCAGCGGTGATCAACCTGTATTGAAACTAGGCCAAGGAATTACGGCATCGACGCTGCATGCCGCGACCAACGGAACCGATCTGATTCTGACGGATGGCATCGCAGGGGACCAGATAACACTTGCCGCGATGCTGGCGAGCAGTGACGTCGGGGTCGCGTCGGTTCAATTGGCCGACGGCACGCTGTTTACGGCAGCCCAACTCATCCAAATGGCGACTCACATCACTGGAACGACCGGAAACGACACGCTACAAGGCGGGGCCGCCGCGGAACAGATCGATGGCAAGGGCGGGAACGACTCCGTCACCGGCGGTGGTGGCAACGACACGTTTGCCTTCAACTCCGGTTATGGCGATCTGGAAATCAACGAAGCCTTCAAGAGCGGACAGGTGCCCGTGCTGCAGCTTGGTGCGGGAATCACCGCCTCGTCCCTGCACGCTATCAAAAGTGGAAACAACTTAGTGCTAACCGATGGTGTCAGCGGTGACCAGGTCACGTTGGATGGCATGTGGGCCACCGCCACCGATGGTGTCGCCAGCGCGCAGCTATCGGATGGCACGACGCTGACACGGGCGCAGTTGATCGCGCTGGAGATGACAGGCACCACCGGCGCCGACACGATCACCGGCACCTCGAGCGCCGATATGATCGACGGCAAGGGCGGCAACGATTCCGTCGTCGGCAGTGGCGGTAACGACACGTTCGTCTTCAACTCGGGTTACGGCCATCTGGAAATCAACGAGGTCTACACCGGCAGTCAGCAGCCGGTGCTGCAATTCGGTGCGGGTATCACCGCGTCGTCGCTGCACGTGACCGAAAGTGCGAATAACCTCATCGTGGCCGATGGGGTGGCAGGCGATCAGATCACGCTGGACAAGATGTGGTCCACCAGCACCGACGGTATCGGCGAGGTGACCTTCGCCAATGGCACCACGCTTACTCGCGCGCAGCTGATCCAAATGGAAATGACGGGCACGACCGGCGCCGATACCATCACTGGGACATCGGGCGCCGACCTGATCGACGGCAAGGGCGGTAACGATTCTGTCGTCGGCAGTGGCGGCAACGACACCTTCGTCTTCAACTCGGGCTACGGCCATCTGCAGATCAACGAGGTCTACACCAGCGGTCAAACGCCTATCCTGCAGCTGGGCGCGGGCATTACCTCGTCGGCGCTGAAGGTCGCCAAGAGCGGCAATAATCTGGTGTTGACCGACGGCGTCAGCGGTGACCAGATCACGTTCAATAATATGTGGACCACGGCCACGGATGGCGTCGCCAAGGTGACGCTGGCCAATGGCACGTCACTCACACGCAGTCAGTTGATCACGCTGGGTACGCCGGCGGCGACAAAGCCCGTCGCGCAATCGAAGGCCATGAGCACGTCCGCCGATCCGATCCCCGTCAATACGTTGATCCACGCCATGGCGAGCTACGGCGGAAGTGATCCTGCGGCCATCACGACATCGCCAACGCTTAATCCGGCCACCCCCGATCTCCTGTTGCATGTTGCGGCATAGCGGTGAGTCACCAAGCAAAAGGGCGTCGCTAGCGGTGAAGCACGGTTGTAGTCCATGGACTACAACCGTGGAGGGCTTTACCTCATAGCCCCTGTAAGCGAAGGAATGTAGCTTCAGCCAGCCAATGTGATGAGGAGCTCATGCTTGATGCAGCGGCATAGCAATCATATTGACGTAGAGAGAGCGCCGGAGTGGAAACCGGCTCTCATGTGAGAGTCAGTGGATGTTTGCGAACCAAGCTTTTGCTTGGCTCGCAAACCATCGATGTGCTCAATGCCCGCTGATCTTATTGCCACCGATTGCACATTAACCGCCGGATTAAAACTTTCGCCATTCCTTAGCCCATGCCCCATCGAATCATCTTTATCCACCAGAATGCACCCGGACAGTTCAAACACCTCCTGGCGTATTGCGCAGCCAATAGTCAATGCGAAGTCGTCGTTATCGGGGAAAAGCAACGCCTGAAGGCTAACTTTCCCAAGGCTCTGCCTAACGTCCAGTTTCATGTCTATGAAATAACGGAGATATCACGCGAGCAAGTGCCGGTTGAGTTGTGGACGACAACGCAATCGATGCGTCGCGGTCGTGCCGTCGCGCTTTGTCTGCAGAATGTTCGTGACAGCGGTTTTCGTCCCGACGTCATCTACGGACATCCCGGCTGGGGCGAGATGCTTCACGTCAAGGACATCTTTCCGGATGCTCGAATCGTCAACTACTGCGAGTTCTACTTCAATCGCGAGGGCCAGGACCTGAGCTTCGACCCCGAGTTTCAGCTGGAGGCCGTGGATAGCTATCGCGTCAGAACGGACAACATGGCCCAATTGGTCAGCTTGATCGATGCCGATGCCAGCATTTGCCCCACGCACTGGCAACGATCGCGCTACCCGACGTTGCTCAGGGATCGCATGACTGTGGTACATGACGGGGTCGATCCCACGGTGGTCAAGCCAGACCCTTCGGCAACCGTTCGGCTTAGCGATGGACTGGTGCTCGACCGATCACGCCCGGTCATCACCTACGTCAGTCGCAACCTTGAGCCGTATCGCGGGTTCCATGTCTTCATGCGTGCGCTACCTGAAATTCTACGAAGGCTACCGACCGCTCATGTCTTGATTGTTGGCGGTGATGAGGTTTCCTACGGCCGCAAACTTGCCGGTGGCATGACGTATCGGGAGTTGATGCTCACGCAATTGGGAGCGCAAATCGACGCACAGCGCGTGCACTTCCTTGGACGGATTCCCTACGCGCAGTATCTTCGGGTGCTTCAGGTATCACGTGTTCATGTCTATCTGACGTACCCGTTCGTGCTTTCGTGGTCGGTGCTTGACGCCATGGCCACAGGTGCGGTCGTCATCGGCTCGGATACCGCGCCGGTGCGTGAAGTCATCGACGATCAGGTCAACGGCTTGCTCGTCGATTTTTTCTCTCATGCCGCGCTAGCTGAAAAGGTATGTCAGGCATCTCTTAAGTTTGATCAATTCCTTGAGCTGCGGGAGCGTTCAGCAGCAACGATCAGGGATAACTTCAATCTGGCATCCTGCATCAGTCGTCAACTCGATGTGTTATTTCCTTCGTCCGACCTGCTGCGTCAGCAGCTGGCAACGGCCTAACGTGTTTTATGGAATAAAAGTTATGAACGGATGTCTCGAGCCACGCTTTGTTTCACCCGGTGAGTTAAAGCCCATATTCCGCATCGACTGGTTCTTGCTCACTAATGTGAGTGCTAAAGCATGACGCTGATCGCTGAAGACGAGGCCACACAAACACAAGCACAACCTCAGGATGCCGGTCTGGCACTACTGCTGTTGATTGCACACTTCCATGGCGTGGCCGCCGAACCTGCGCAGTTGCGGCATAACGCTGCCCTGCAGGGCAGAGCGTTCTCAGAGGATGACCTTGTTCTTGCCGCTCGCTCGTTAGGGCTGAGGGCGAGGGCCGTGCCTTTGGAAGCCAAGCGCATGGATCGGTTGCCTTGGCCGGCGCTGGCGATGGATCGCGACGGTCGGCATTTCGTCATCGCTGGGATGAAAGATCAAACCGCGCTTGTGCAAGAAGCCACAGGAGGCGGACCGAGCATTCGCCCCCTCCAGGAAATCCTGGAACGTTCCAATGGCCGGATCATTTTGTTTACTTCGCGTGCTGCCATTGCCGGCGAGATAGCGAAATTCGATTTCTCCTGGTTCATTCCGGCGATGGTCAAATACCGGCGCATTCTGATGGAGGTCCTTGGTGTCTCCGCCGTCTTGCAGTTGTTTGGACTGGTCACGCCGTTAATGTTTCAGGTGGTGATGGACAAGGTACTGACCAATCGGGCGGAGTCGACTCTGCTGGTGATCAGTCTTGCCTTGTTGATCAGCGGATTGTTCGAAGTCCTTTTGACGGGGTTGCGTAATTACGTTTTTGCGCACACGACGAATCGCATTGATGTGGAGTTGGGTTCCCGGTTGTTCCGACACCTGGTCGCGCTGCCGTTGCCCTATTTTGCGTCACGTCGGGTTGGCGATACGGTGGCGCGAGTCCGCGAGTTGGAGAACATTCGCAATTTTCTGACCGGTCAGGGACTAACCGCTGTCATCGATGTGTTCTTCTCGTTTATTTTTCTTGGGGTGATGTGTTTGTACAGCGTGTGGTTGACGCTGATGGTCGCGGCATCGTTGCCCGTCTACGCCCTTATCTCCGTGTTATTGGTGCCGATCCTGCGGCAAAGGTTGAATGAGAAATTCGTACGGGGCGCCGACAACCAGTCGTTTCTGGTTGAATCGGTCTCGAGCATGGAGACGGTCAAATCGATGGCCGTGGAGCCGCAGTTTATTCGTCGCTGGGATACCCAACTGGCCGGCTATGTGGCCGCAGGCTTTCGCTCCAGCATGGTTGGCAACGTTGGTCAGCAACTCATTCAATGGGTCGGCAAGCTCGTGACCGTCGGCACCTTGTTCTTCGGCGCACTGTTGGTTATCCATGGGCGGCTGACCGTAGGCGAACTCATCGCGTTCAACATGATGGCGCAACGCGTCGCCGCACCGGTTTTGCGGCTTGCGCAACTATGGCAGGACTTTCAGCAGGTCGGCATTTCGATGAGCCGGTTGGGCGATGTGCTCAACGTGCGCAGCGAGGTGCCTACGCATCAGCAGTCGTTACCGACGGTGAAGGGCGAGATTGTGTTCGATCACGTCACCTTCCGCTATCGGCCGGATGCGCCTGAAGTACTCAAGGACATCAGCTTGCAGATACGCCCGGGCGAGATCATCGGCATCGTGGGCCGGTCCGGATCAGGCAAGAGCACGCTGGCGAAGTTGCTGCAGCGACTCTATCTACCGGAGCGGGGGGCTTTACGTGTCGATGGCGTCGATCTGAATGTTGCCGACCCCGCATGGCTACGGCGTCAGATCGGTGTGGTGCAACAGGAAAATCGCCTGTTCAACCGATCGATCCGTGAAAACATTGCGTTGACGGATCCCGCCGCGCCCATGGATAAAGTGATTCAAGCCGCTACGTTAGCGGGAGCGCACGAATTCATCACGTTGTTACCCGATGGATACAACACGCGCGTCGAAGAGAATGGCGGCAACCTATCTGGCGGTCAACGACAGCGGCTGGCTATTGCGCGTGCCCTGTTGACTCAGCCTCGCATACTTATCTTCGATGAAGCAACCAGCGCGCTGGACGTAGAGACCGAACAGGTCATTCAACGCAACATGGCCGCGATCTGCGCAGGCCGCACGGTCATCATCATTGCTCACCGACTGAGTGCTGTGCGTCAGGCACATCAGATATTGGCCATGGATGAGGGATGCATTATCGAGCGCGGCACGCATGCGGAACTGTTGCATCGTTCCGGGTACTACGCTCGCATGGTTGCGCTTCAGACGACGACGGTGGCCGCATGAGCGGTTTATTTTGGCAGGCCTTCGGCGACCTGTGGCGGCGCTATGGCGAGGTGTTTAAGATCGCTTGGGCCGAGCGGGGCATGCATGCGTTACCTGATCGCCAAGGCCATGAGGCAGCATTCTTGCCGGCGCATTTGGAGTTGATGGAAACGCCCGTCCATCCTGCTCCGCGCTGGACGATGCGTATCATTGCCGTAATGACGATATTGGTTCTGCTTTTGGCGGTATTGGGCAAACTCGACATTGTTGTTGTCGCCGACGGCCAGTTGGTCCCCGATTCCAACGTCAAAGTCGTCCAACCGGCGATCACGGGCGTGGTTCGTGCGATTCACGTTCAGGACGGTCAGCAAGTAAGCGCGGGTCAGCCTCTGCTGGAACTCGATACACGGCAGGCTGCCGCCGATGCCTCCACGGCGCACGCCAACCGCGTTCATGCCGCACTAGCGGTCGCGCGGGCACGGGCTTTGCTGGAAGCGGTCGCGACTAACCATTGGCCGAAGTTGGTTGCTGTTCCGGGAGCGACGGCACTCGAACAACAACAGGCCGCTGACCTGGCGGAGCAAACGTGGCAGGCTTACGTGGCAAAAGTGCAAGACGCCAAAGATGAGCTGAGCGCACGACAAGCAGATCTTGCCAGTACCCAGCAGGAAATTGCCAAGTATCAAGCCACGGCGCCTTTGGCGCGCCAACAAGCGGACGTCTATCACAGCCTGCTGCTGAAGAAGGACGTCGCACAGATCGACTATCTGGATCGCGAGCAAACCGCGCAAGGGCAGGAGCATGAGCTCGAAGCCCAGCGAAGCCATGCAGCGCAACTGGCCGCAACGATTCGTCAACAGCAAGCCGACCTAGCGGGCACGTCGTCAGGCTTCCTGCGCGACCAACGTTTGGAACTGGACAAGGATCTTCAAGATTTCACCACGAGCCAGGATGACGAGACCAAAGCGACCACGCGGCAGGGACTCATGGTTCTCACCGCGCCGACCGCGGGTACAGTGCAACAGCTGTCCGTGCATACCCTGGGTGGTGTCGTAACGACGGCGCAGTCATTATTGGAAATCGTGCCCAACGACACGTTGCAAGTGAAAGCGACGATTGAAAACCGTGATGTCGGATTCGTACGGGTAGGTCAGCCTGCTGTCGTGAAGGTGGCAGCCTTTCCTTATACCCACTACGGCTATTTGAAAGGGACAGTCGTCGAGGTATCCAATGATGCTGCTGCCGATCGCAAACGTGGCTCGGTCTTCGTAGTTTACGTGCAGCTCTCAAGCAATCGGATGCGGGTCGATGATCGTTGGGTCCCTCTCACGCCGGGTATGAGTGTCACTACTGAGATCACCACAGGACGGCGACGTGTGATCAGTTATTTCCTTGGGCCGCTCATACAGCATGCACAAGAGAGTTTGCATGAGCGCTAGGGCCATTCTTCTGGCGGCAAGCCTTGTTGGTCTGGGAGCGACTATCGCTGCTGGCGATTCTCGTGCTGTCGATCTTTTTCATACGCAGCGAGCCATCCCAGCAACCGCAGCTAGCCCGATTCTGGCAGGACATGCCATATGTTCCTTCGGTGCGCCCAGTAACCCTTTGACGTTGCGCGAGGCGGTCGAGCGCGCGTTGTGCACCGGTCCGGATACGCGCGACGCCTGGACTATTATTGAAGAGCGAGCGGCAGCGGTCGGGGTAAGTAAGGCGGCTTATCTGCCGACCCTAACCGCAACAGGGCAATTAGTGCACGACGACTCTGTCACCAATGTGCGCGATCACGCTTCGCTAAGTTCCAACTATTCAACGATCGTCCAGTCCGACAGCTTGCAGCTTGGTTGGGTGCTTTATGACTTTGGCGGGCGTCGCGCCGCGCTGAAGAACGCGAAGGCGCTCCTGAGCGCGGCACAAGCTAACGAAGATGCGGTGCTTCAACAAACTTTTTCGGACACTGCAAAGGCTTATTACTCTGCGCAGGCGGCTATGGAGCAGCTTGTCGCGGACGCCGCGATTGTTGCCGATGCACGAGACAGTTCCATCGCCGCACAAGAAAGAATTACTCGGGGCGCCGCGCCAAGTACGGAGGGTTATCAGGCGCTCACAGCCTATGAGCAGGCACTGGTCACTCAGACCAAGGATCGAGGTTTAGCTGCCGCTGCATTGGGCACGCTTGCAAATGCTATGGGGCTCTCTCCAGATACGGCGTTAACGCTAGAGTCCGTCGATCAGAACCGGCTTCCGAACAAGGGCTTTACCGATACGGTTGCAGCGCTTATGCAACACGCGGAGCGAACGCATCCAGCGGTACTGGCAGCGGAGAAAGAGCTAGAAGCATCGCAAGCGGCGATTGTTCAGGCGAAGGCGCAGGGGCGCCCCACGGTCAAGCTGGTGGGTGATTACAGTCGCAACAATGAACCGGTTCAGTTAGGGCTTGGTCTGCCCCATTACCCGGCAACCGGACACGACGGTTACGTCGGTTTTCAGGTCAGCATTCCTCTTTTCTCAGGTTTCGCAACCCACTACCAAGTGCGTCAGGCGCAGGCGCAGCTGGATCAGCAATCCGTTGCGCTTGACAAGGCTCGACAGCAGGTGGCCCTGCAGGTTTGGACGAGTTATCAGACATTGCAGACCGACACACAGAACCTGGACGCCAGCCTGCGTTTGCAAGAGGTGGCCACTCAAGCTTGGGAATCGGCGCAGCGTCGCTATAAGTCTGGGATCGGCACCATCTTGGAATTGCTCAGCACCCAAACGGCGCTGGCACAAGCGCGGCAAATGCGTGTGGAGGCTATCACGGGGTGGCGCTACGACCGATTGGCTTTAGCCTCTGCGTTGGGTCAACTAGGATGGGACGATCTCAGCGATCAATGAGGGATTCAAAAGAGCAGTGATTTCGGGCTGAGCTTTCGTTGACCACAAACCGAATCCATGTATCGATGCAGGAACGATCTCTTCAATGTTCGCCAAGGGAAAGCTGGCATGCGGCTGTTGCTAATTCATCAAAATCTTCCTGGACAATATCGCCATCTGTTGGTGCATTACGGACAGCAGCCCGACTGCCAAGTGATCGGTTTGGGCGAAGCGCGTCGTCTAAGGGAGAATTTTCGCGCCCCTATTCCGGGAGTGAAGTTGGTGGGCTACCAAACACCATCACCGTCAAAAGCAACGACGATGCCCACAATGCGTGCGACGGAAGCCGCGGTAACGCGCGGGCAGGTTGTGCTCAAAGCACTACTACAAATCAAGAAAGCCGGCTTTTATCCAGACGTTGTATACGCGCATCCGGGCTGGGGAGAGACGCTTTTCCTGAAAGATGTTTTTCCCAAATCGAGATTGCTGCACTTCTGTGAGTTCTATTACAACACCGCTGGACAGGACTTCAGTTTCGACCCGGAATTCCCCAATAGCGCCGACGACGTTCTGCGTCTGCGCATTCGTAATTTGCATCACCTCATGGCGCTTGAGCAGGCTGACGTTGGCATTGCACCCACGATATGGCAGCGCACGCGGTTTCCCTCCGCATATCAGCCAAAAATTGAGGTCGTGCACGATGGTGTCGATACGGATTATGTCAAGCCGGACGATCAGGCATTCATCGAGTTTCCAAACAAAAAGCTGCGTCTAACCAAGGCCGATGAGGTCATTACATTCGTTAGTCGGAACTTGGAACCTTACCGTGGCTTTCATATTTTCATGAGGGCGTTACCGGAATTGCTCAAAGCACGTCCCAATGCTCACGTTGTTATCGTTGGGGGTAGCGATGTTTCTTACGGGCGTCGGCCGGCCAAGGGGACTTACCGTGAACTCTATTTGGCAGAAATTGGAGATCGAATTGACTTCAGTCGTGTTCACTTTGTGGGCAAAGTGTCCTATGCAATATTTCTTAAGCTACTGCAGGTCTCTACCGCACATGTTTATCTGACTTATCCTTTCGTATTGTCGTGGTCGATGATGGAGGCCATGGCCGCAGGATGTTTGGTGGTCGGATCAAGAACACCGCCGGTGGAAGAGGTCATCACACATGAGAAGAACGGTCTATTGGTAGATTTTTTCTCTAGCCAGCAACTCGTGGAATCGATTCTGCGTATTTGTGAAGATCCCAATCGGATGCAGGAAGTGCGAGAGCGCGCAAGGCAAACTATCGTGGATCGCTATGATCTGCACCGCATATGCCTGCCAAGACAAAAGGAATTGATTGAGTCAAGCAGGGCGTAAATTGAGCTTGGAATGGACAGATAGAGCGAAATGGAAGCCGCGATGTCGCCAGTAGTTTGGTGACCTCTCCCGGCTTGCGTTTGCCCTGCGTGAGGCTGAAGGCGGTAATGCCCACACTCCCCTCGGCCATCCGCCCTTCGTGTGGAGGGTGTACCCAACTGACTTCGCTGTCATATGGTAATGGCGACGTTCCCCCGTTTTCAGGGTAGTCCCCTGCTTTTGGCGGTCGCCAAAAGTAGAACTCAGTCGAAGGGAAAGGAATTGAATCAACGCACGGGGTTTCAACCCACTGCCTCGCTCCGGCAATCAAAGAGACTTTCCGTGCTGGCGTGCATACAACGACTTAGGCCACCCGTTGAGGTGGCCTAAGTCGTTGAATCTAGTGGTGGGCGATGCAAGGATCGAACTTGCGACACCTGCCGTGTGAAGGCGAAATTCACACGGCCAGAAAGCTAGATGTACCAATGGTTTCAGAGATATTTCTGTGACGCGCGGAACGCCTATGGAACGGTTCGTTTTTGTATTGCGCGAAAGAAGCGATGCCCGACAATGAGGGCATGGCAACCATCTCAAAGACAGATGCAGGCACCTACAAGGTGCTCATCCGAAAGGCCCGTTTTGGTGTCCCCCAGCTGTACAAGACCTTCACCAGGAAAGAGGACGCGGAGGCTTGGGGAAGGAAAACCGAGAGCGAAATCGAGCGAGGCGCCTGGCGCGATGTTGGTGGAGCCGACAGGATGACCCTGGCGGTGGCGCTGGAAAAGTACCTGACCGAAGAAACTCCCAAGCACCGTGGTGCCGAGGTCGAGGGTTACCACATCAAAGTGCTGAAAGAGGAAGCGCTTGCACAGACAGTTCTCGACCGGATCACGCGTGGCAATGTGCGCGCCCTCTGTGACCGCTGGCTCACGAAGGGCTACGCCGTGGCCACGGTCAACCGTCGCCTGACGATCCTTCATGCAGTTTTCGAGTGCGCGCGAATCAATTGGGGTATGGCTGGGTTGAGCAACCCGGCTGTGTCTCTGAAGCTCAAGGGGGCGACCAAGCGCGAACGTCGTGTCAGTGTGGAAGAAGTTGCTGCGCTATGCGATGCCAGCGACTCGGCTTGGCTACCTGCTGCAGTTCGCGTTGCCGTCGAAACGGCCATGCGTCGCGGTGAAATCTGCAAACTTCGCTGGTCGATGGTTGATATTGATGCCGGCGTGGCTTACTTGCCCGGTCGGATCACAAAGGCGGGTAGACCACGTGGTGTCCCGTTATCGCCTGAAACAGTCAAGGTGCTGCACGATCTTTTGCCTGTGACAAAGGGCAAGGGCGAAGTGGCGGATGACTTCGTGCTTGGCGGTCTTCAATCGCATTCGATCACGCAGGCGTTTGCTCGCGCAGCCAAACGCAGTCGTGCCGGATACCTGGCTGACTGTGCAGAGAAGGGCACAACACCTTCTGCTGACTACCTTGCCGATCTGACTTTTCACGATCTCCGTCACGAAGCCACGAGCCGGCTTGCGGAGATTTTCAGCCTGCACGAGTTGATGAAGATCGTGGGTCATTCGTCGAGCTCCATGCTTGAACGCTACTACCACCCGCGTGCGGAAGACTTTGCCAAGCGTCTACGCGATGTGGCCCAAGTGGCCACGAGTTCGATGATTTCGGAGGTGCAGCCATGATTCGTATGATCTACAGCAAGCGGCCTGTGTGCTTGGTTGACAAGCGAGCAAGAGCGCAGGTGAGTAATGTCTGATATCTGGGCTATCGTCAAACAGCGCTTCATCAAGGGGCTTCGTGAAGGCTTCTACGAGTTCTTTGCCCCAGGGATCGCCGCGGTGCGCTGCGGAAAAATCATCGCTCATGTCTACCTCGAACAACTGGATCGAGCGATGGCCGAGGCGCGTGAGAAAGCCAGCAACATGAAAAGGGTAGGCGGCCGTGAATGAGTTCCTTCAAGGTATGCGCAACGGCCACCGCAAGGGCACTATGTTGCCGTGGAGTGTAGTGGTCGCTGGTTATTTCGCGCCGTGGTCAGGCCTGGTACGTGCGATCATTTGGCTGCTGCGCGAAATGTCTGCCTGGCAAGGTCACGCGATGGCTGAAGCGCAACGCCGTTACGACCAGAAGATCGCCAGTCGCAAACGCAACAACTGATTGGGCTTCTATCTCTAGCTGTTGGGCGTGCTCGCCACCGGTGGGCTTTCGGTCTGGAACGGTCGTTTCCAGAACCGCGATCGTGACTCCGAATTTGTGCGCGATCGCGAAAACTCCCAAAGGATAGGGGCACCAATTTCTGCTGCCCTCTATCAACAGGAGGACAGCATGGATCACGAAACCCTCGCTCAGCGCGTACAAGCCTGGGCACGCCGCCAACCGCGCGCAGTTCTGATCCCCGTCGCGTTCATCGCGATCGTCGTTTTGCTATCACTCGCTTCGGCGGCGCGCAGGGGACTCTCTCGAATCGCACCCGTGCCCGAGCACGCGCCAGTTGCGGAAGTTGTTCCTCATGAGCCACTGGCGCAGGCTCCGGTAATCAAACCACCTGTGGCCCCGCCGGTGGCGATAGCACAGCCGCTGGCGGCAGGGGGGGGCGTTGCACCAGCGCCTGCACCGACAGAGGCAATCCGTGGCACCCCAAGCCCGGTTCCGCAGGTAATGGCCAAGCCGTCCGCGCCACCCCCCGGGATCGCGCCAGGCTGGGTCGAGTCTTCAACATTCCAGCGTGACCAATTCGGTCAACTCTCCCAGGTGGAGTCTGTTGCGGTATCGACTCAACTGACTGAATTCCAGTCGGAGAACCCTGCGCGTGGCGGCCCGGACTGGGCGCAGAAATTCCAAGGCTGGTTCAAGCTCGATGCGCCCAAATCGATCTCAATCCTGCGTGCCGCTGCAGGGGTGGGTACGGTGGAAGCCACCATTGACGGCCAGCCACTGGGGCAGCCGTTATCCCTTGCCAACGAACCGGCGTCGCAGACGGCCACGCTCAATCTCAATACGGGGTGGCACACGTTCGTCATCCAAGTGAGCCGGGGTGGTTTCCAGGGGGCCAGTACGGGCATCGCTGCGCAGATTGCAGTTGGTGATGGCATCACCCCGCCGGTGCCGGTGGTGCCCTATGCCGTGCCGCCTGGAGAGGGTGGCGATACCAACCACCTTGCCGACGTGCAGCCTTCGACGCCGGCGAAGCTTTCAGTAGTGGTTGCGCCTGCAAAAGGAGCGAACCATGAATAACCCGAACCTCAATCTGGCTATGCCACAAGGTTTGTCACGCGTCCGTATTGCAGTTGGTGTTGTGGTCGCGTTCCTTTTCCTTTCGCATCTTGAAGACCTTGCTGGCGGGCTGCTGACAGCGTCAGCAGCACTGGTCTATGCCCGTCTGCGGCGCTGGCCAGAGGTGAAGTTCCGGTACTACTTCTCAACATTGAAATTGGCGCTCCCTGGCTGCGCCTTTGTCGCGGGCGCTAGTGCCCAAGTGGCGCTCCTTTCACTCGATCAACCTGGCTTAGGAATCGGTGCTGCGCTAGCCGCCGCAGTTGCCGTTGCGGCACTCATCCTCATCCTCGAAGGCAAAGTCATGAAGAACATTTTCGACCTCGTACCCACCGACCAGCAAGACCAGTTGGACGATTTCCTCGGTGCCAAGGCGCCACAGGGTCAGCGCGCTGATTTTTCTCACCTAGACCCCGTGCGCGTGGAAGGATTTTTGCGCGATCGAGTGATTGGCCAAAACTCGGTCGTGCATGAATGCGTGCAGACGTCGTTCCGACGGGTGAGGCTGGCACGCTCCAACAAGCCGGTCATGACCGTGCTATTTGTGGGTGCCACAGGCGCAGGGAAAACCGAGCTGGCGAAGGCGTTGGCAGCCGAACTTTTCGCCGGGCGAATGATTCGCGTGGATTGCAATGAATTGAGCGCCGAGCACGGCGTGCAGCGACTGATCGGAGCACCTCCGGGCTACGCCGGTTCGGAGGATGGCGGGCAGCTCTGCCGCGCCATCGGCCGGTTTGGCACAGGGTTGATTTTGCTGGACGAAATCGAGAAGGCGCATCCCGTGGTGTTGAAGACGGTGATGGGTCTTTTGGACGAGGCAAGATTGACCGAACAATCGACCGGGCAGGTCTATGACGCCTCGGGCTTCATGATCGTGCTGACCAGCAACGCTAAGCAGGCCGAAATCGGCAAGATCGCGGCAGCGACCGCCGATCCTTCCGAACGCACGCGCAAGGTCAAGGACGAGCTGAAAAGCAGCGGATTTCTGCCTGAAGTGCTGGCACGTCTGGATGCCATTTTTCCTTTTGAACCTCTGAGCCGTCGGGCGCTCGCCGCCATCGTGGGCCGCTTCCTGATGGGCCTCGCGGGGGAGGCTGGCGTCGAGGTGGTGAGTGTTGACGCGGAACTGTTGATCGATCTCGTCGCCAAGGCCGAGAAGCTCTCGGACTACGGTGTGCGTGAGGTGGTGCGGGCGGTCGAGAGTGCCGTGGTCGATCAACTGCTCGACCTCAAAGATCGCGGGGTCTCCCATGTTGCGATTCGCGTTGAAAACAGCCGTGTCGTCGTCCATCCGGCGACGAGGGCGGTAGCGATCTGATCGCCAAAACTTCAACAGGTACAGACAACAAATGAGGACGCGAACATGAGCAAGAAGATCGATGCCATCGAAGCCAAAATCGCCAAGCTGCGCGAGCAACTCAAAGCGGAGCAAGCCGCTGATCGTGAGCGAGACGAGCGGGAGCTTTTGCGCCTCGCTCGGGCTGCAGGTTGCACGCGTGACCTGATTCGTATCGCACAGCAAAAAGCAACTGCTGCGGCGAAGGCTTCGGTTGTGAAGTCGGGTGCGGAGACGAAGCCGGCATGAGCATCGGATCTGTGAAAACGGAGATTCATTCCCGCTACGCGGGGCCCGGAAAGTCGCGGACAAGTCCGCTCGCTCGCTCGCTGCGCTCATTCGCACACACCATGCACGGCTGCGCCACCGCCTTCGGCGCTCAAAACCCCAGCAAATCCAGCGGTGATGCGGGTTGCGGATGACGGCATGGGGGTCGTCGCTTTTTGCCGTCAATGTGCCGTCACTACACCCTGAAATCGCATTGCAGCGAGGTTTCAGGTTCCGCCGCCATGCCGTCATGACTCGCGGCCAAATTGTGGAGAAAAACAGCCATGCAGGACGAGAAGAAACTCACGTTACGTGTGTCGCCGGAGAACGCGGAGGCGATCGCAAGGCATGCCGCGAATCTCGGCATGTCGATCAACGCCTACCTCACTGCATCCGCGCTTGAGCGCGGTTCAGCCGATGACCGGGATGAACGGCTTTTGGAGCAACTCCATGCCATGCGTGACGAGCAAAACGCGCAGTTCGCCGAATTTAAGGCGGAGCTGACCGAGGCGATTTCGGCGACGTTGGCGACTGAACTCACCGCAAGCGCGGCGCGTATCAATGCCGGGCTCCAGAAGTTCACGCAGTGGGCGGAAGTACGTTGGCCTACGGATCGGAAGTGAGGAGGGTTCGAGCATGATCGGTGTAACGAAAATCGGCAATGCTTCCCAAGCATTCGACTACTACAGCGAGCGTGACGATTACTACCTGTCCGACCAAAGCGCGGCAGCGTGGTATGGACTTGGTGCAACGAAATTGGGTTTGTGCGGTGACATCAATCCAACCGACTTCCGTGATGTGCTGGCTGGCACGTTTGGAGCGGCGGCCGTCAAGAATCCTCAGCGTCATACGCCGGGATGGGATGTGACTTTTAGCGCGCCAAAGAGCGTGAGCATTGCGGCGCTGGTGAACAAGGATGAACGCTTGACGGCCGCACACGACACGGCTGTCCGGGCGGCACTCGATCACATCGAAGCGCACGCAATCATCACTCGCCAGCGCGATATGGCCGACGGCTACGCATACCGAAATACAGGAAACCTTGTCGCCGGTGTCGTCCGTCATTCGACGTCGCGCAACCTTGATCCACAGCTTCACAGTCATGCGGTGATTGCCAACTCGACATACGATCCGGTGACTGGACGTTGGACAAGCATCGACAGCCGGCAAGGGCTCTATTCCGCCCAGGTCGAGACCAACAATGTTTACATGAACGCACTCGCTGCCGGAGCGCGGCAAGCAGGCTATAACGTCGATTGGACGGTGCATGTCGGCGGGGCCGTCAGCTTTGAGTTACGGGAGGTTCCCAAGGAACTGTGCAACGATCTTTCGAGCCGAAGGAACGAGATCGATGCTGCCTTGGCCGAGCGGGGGCTGAGTCGTGACGATGCGAGTGCAGCGGCCCGTGAGGCCGCCACACTCGATACGCGCAAGGCGAACGAACACCTTCCGCCGGGGCAACTGCATCAACGCTGGGAAGCACAAGCAGTGCAAGTGGGATTTGCTCTCGGCCGTCGACCTTCCGGCCGGAACTTGGCTGGCGATTTCGAGCATACCGTGGTGGCTGCGGATGCTGCCGTACGTGATGCAATCACCCACCTCTCTGAACGCGAGACGCGCTTCACTACGCGCCAGATTCTTGCGGCAGCGCGGACGTTCTCACAGGGCAGGGCTGATGAATTCACACTGGGAAAAGCGGTCCAACTCGCTTGTACGAACGGAGGGCTGATCTCCCGCGAGACGCTACAAGACGTGCCTGGCGGTCGCCGCGAATACGTAACTGGGTTTACCACCCAAGCGGGCGAGGAAACCGAACGGCAGATGCTGGCGGCAGCGAAGACTATCGCTGTGGCCGGCGAAGGCCAGATACGGATCGGAGAGAAACAGCGCGGCGACAATTCAAAGGCCTCCATTGATGCGGCGATTGAGCGTCAGGAGGCGCGCAGTGGTCATCCGTTCTCCGAGGAGCAGCGGGCGGCTGTGCAAGGCATCCTGTCGAGCGAAAGTGGCCTCCATGTGATTCAGGGATTCGCCGGCACCGCCAAGACGACCACTGTGCTCGCCACTGTTTCGGAGGCAGCACGGGAAGCGGGCTGGACGGTACGGGCACTCGCGCCGACCAACAGCGCGGCCCAAACCTTGGGCGATGCCATTGGTGCGGAAGCACAGACTGTCGCGGCGGCCAACCATTCCCGTGAACGCGCAGGCCAGCATGGGCAGCGTGAGGTCTGGATCGTAGACGAGGCAGGCATGGTGAGCGCCGGCGACAAGCGCGACTTGCTCCAGCTTGCGCGGGAGCGCGGCGCGCGCGTCATTCTCGTTGGTGATGACCGGCAGATCGGTAGCGTGGGGGCGGGGGCCGCCTTCGAGCAGATCAAGGCGGTCCACCTCGATGCAACCCACGAACTGACCGACATCAAACGCCAGCGGAGTGAGCGTCTCCGCGGAGCTGTCTACGATGCGCTGAATGGACAGGTGGCCGATGCGCTCGACAAGGTGGATGTGCGCGAGCATGCCTCGGCAGATGAGGCGGCGAAGTGTGTCGCTGATGACTACATGCGCGAGACGGCTTCGGGGAGGGACACCCTCGTTGTGACACTTTCTCGTGCCGACCGCGATGCGGTCAATGAGGCAATCCAGCAGCGTCGCGTGGACGTTGGTGAAGTCCAGAACACGAGGCCGGTTACTACGCTGCGAGACCGGCAGATGACCGAAAAGGAACGGGCTGATGCCGCTCGGTATCACGTTGGCGATGTCATTGAGGCTGGGCGGGACTATCGTGGTGGCCCGAAACGGGGCGAGCTGGCTGAGGTTGTCCGAATCGAGAGCGGTCGGATCACTGCACAGTGCTCGGATGGTCGCGAGTGGACGTTCGATCCAGCCAAATCGAACAGGCTTCAGGTGAACGAGGCAGTGCAATCTCGGATTGGCACCGGGGACAGGATCGTTGCCAAAGGGGCTATCCGTACCGAAGCTGGGGAGCGGATCAAGAATGGCGCGGATTTGGTTGTTGATTGCGTGCGGGACGATGGCCGGATTGAGGCCACGGATACTGCTGGCCGACGTCACACTATCGACGCCCGGCAGGGGGCGAAGATCGACTTGGCCTATGCGCAGACTGCCAACCAGGCGCAGGGGCGGACGGTGGACGTAGTGATTGGTGTCATGCGATCAGGGCAACGGAAGCTGGCAGATCACGCACGGTTCTATGTGGCGCTGTCCCGTGCAAGGTTGAGAGCCATTCTCCACACCGACGATCGGAAGAAACTTGCGGCACAGATCGAAAGCCGTTCCGGTAGGAAGGAAACGGCGATGAAGGCACGCGATATCTCAGTCGAAAGGCAGAGCAGTGGCCGGCGTTCGGCGTCAGTGACGCCTGACGCTGAACGTCGGCCCGCGCGCGTAGCGCGCAGCCAACAAGTCGAGCGAGAGGGCCCGGGTGAACAGCCGCGAAGCAGCAAGTTGCAGCTGTATGCCAGTGCGGCGGGGCACGCCATTGGGGCGGGTGCTGAGCGCCTAGGAAATCGGATTCGGGACTACTCCGCCAAGGCACCACGGCGGCGATTTGATCGCACGACAAAGCAAATGCTCCGCAACATCGACAAGCAGGCGCAGGCAAAACGGCAGTCGGCTTGCAGGGGACGGAGCATGGTGAACCCTGTCCGCCATGTGAAGGTGGCCGTTGCCAATGCGAACGCAGAGCGAAGCAACGCCAAGGTCAGGGGGATGCAGGTAGTTGCGCACGCCCGCTGGGAAGCTGCGGATGCTCGCCGGAAACAGGGATGGCAAGACCCGAAAGCACGAAAGCTCCTGGTGCGATCGGAGGACGGGCGAACGGCGCGTAGTACCGATGGCGGCCGTACATTCACAGAAGAGCGTGGCATCAAGGGCTTTGTCGACCGGCATCAAGCAGTAGTGGCGGCGCGCCGTGAGGCGGCTCTTGAGCAGGGGCAGCGTGAGCACCGCATGCGTGGCGGTGGCGAAACTGCAGACAGTCGGGAGCTGGCGCGGCGTGCCCTGCAGACGCATCAGGCAGACCAACAGCGGCTCATCCAGCCGAAGAGGGACTGGGATGCAATGGCCTCCAAGCACGGCGTGGAATACGACCGACATGGTCACCGATACGCGCACGATGGGAAGGGTGGTCTGCACAGCGAGGCGCTGACCAAGCGCGATCACGCGATGAATGAAACGCAGCGGGGCAGGGAGGTGCGCAACCAGACCAATGGGCGCACCGCAGGTGCTGTGCGCGGCATGCTGGCTAGGCGTGCCGTTGAGAAGACAATCAAAAGCGAACGCGAGGCGGAAATTCAGCGGCTTGATAGGCTCGCGGGCGGCGGCGCGGAACCTAAGACGACGATGGCCGGGCCTGGATCGAGACATGAAGATGTCCAGCAAACGGCCTCACAGCGCAGAGCGGAACCTAAGACGACGAAGGCTGGGGCTGGATCGAGGCATGAAGATGGCCAGCAAGCGGCTCTGCAGCGTGGAGCGGAACCTAAGACGACGAAGGCTGGGGCTGGATCGAGGCATGAAGATGGCCAGCAAACGGCCCCACAGCGCGGAGCGGAACCTGAGACGACGAAAGCA
This sequence comes from Rhodanobacter sp. K2T2, assembly GCF_013408815.1. Lineage (NCBI taxonomy): Bacteria > Pseudomonadati > Pseudomonadota > Gammaproteobacteria > Lysobacterales > Rhodanobacteraceae > Rhodanobacter > Rhodanobacter sp. K2T2. Next base: position 110,738 of record NZ_JACCCA010000012.1, read on the forward strand.
GGGGCTGGATCAAGGCATGAAGGTGATCAGCAAACGGCCTCGCATCGCGGAGCGGAACCTAAGACGACGAAGGTTGGTGCTGGATCAAAGCATGAAGATGGCCAGCAAATGGCCTCACAGCGCGCAGCGGAGCCTAAGACGACGAAGGTCGGCGTTGACAAGGGTCAGAAGCCAACGAACCGCGGACACAGAGCCGGGCGTGACAAAGGGCTCAAGTGGTAATTCCATACACGGGTGATGCGCCGCCGAGGCCTAGTGCGCATTCCGGTCTGGTTGGCAGCTCGTTCTGATGAACGCTGATCATCGTACCGACGCTGATCGAAGATACCGAAAATTCGAGATGGCCCAGATATTTGGGAATGTGGGTTTGCAGTAACCCGGAGTTTTCCCATGAGCCGCTGTCGACTCCCCCGTAATCTTGATCCAGGCATAACTGCAGGTCTCCGGGCAAACTAGCCCCAAGGAGACCAAAGATGCGCAAGAGCAAGTTCACCGAGAGTCAGATCGTCGCGACGCTGAAGCAGGTCGAGAGCGGTCGACAGGTTAAGGATGTGTGCCGCGAGCTGGGTATTTCAGACGCCACCTATTACGTCTGGAAGTCCAAGTACGGCGGTATGGAGGCCTCGGACGTGCAGCGACTGCGTGACGTCGCGGCAGAGCACGCCAAGCTCAAGCGGATGTATGCGGAACTGGCGATGGAGAACCACGCGTTGAAGGATCTCATCGCAAAAAAGCTGTAGACCCGGCGCACAAGCGCCCGTTGCTGGCGTGGTTGATGAATCACCACGGCTGGAGCGAGCGTCGGGCCTGTTTGGCGATGGGACTGTCTCGGTCAACGGCGCGCTACCGGCGCCGGCCGGATCGGGACGAGAAAGTGATCGCACTGCTCGCCGAGTTGGCTGAGCGGTTTCCTGAGCGCGGCTTCGACAAGCTTTTTCAGCTGATTCGGCGTCGCGGTTTGGTATGGAATCATAAGAGGGTGTGGCGCGTGTATTGCCTGATGCAACTCAACCGCCGCCGCCGCGGCAAGAAACGCGTGCCTAACCGGCATCCCATGCCTTTGGTGGCCGGCGAGCAGATCAACAGCAGTTGGTCGATCGATTTCATGTCCGATGCCTTGTGGGACGGACGGCGCTTTCGGACGTTCAATGTGCTCGACGATTTCAGCCGCGAAGCACTGGCGATCGAAATCGATCTCAACCTGCCTGCCACGCGCGTCATTCGCACGTTGGAACGTATCGCGGCCTGGCGTGGCTATCCCACCAAGTTGCGCTTGGAGCGCGTAGCCTGCCCTCGGGGCACAATGGCCCAGAGTTTGTTGCGTTGGCGTTGGCCGAGTGGGCAGAACGCAAAAGCATCACGTTGGACTTCATCGAGCCGGGCCGGCCGATGCAGAACGGCTTCATCGAACGCTTCAATGGCAGCTTGCGGCGCGGCGTCCTCGATATGCACGTCTTCCGCAATCTCACCGAAGTACGTGAGCAGGCCGAGCAGTGGCTGGCCGACTACAACACCGAGATTCCCCACGACAGCCTTGGCGGGCTGCCGCCCGCCGAATTCCGCCTTCAGAACGACCCGGCAACCTCTAATTTAGCGTGGCACTGATTTATGGGAAGTCGACAGGATCACTTACTGCGTGATGTCACGGAGCGTAAGCTTATTTAAAAAACTGCAATAACGCCCAGCTGATAATCAAAGAAAAGTAACCGCACAAATACCAAAAGCCTTGACTGAGTACTGGCTCGCCGGAAAATTTTGAAAATGGACTGAAATGAGCAACAAAAAAATCAGGAAAAATCAAAAATGCAGCACCGACGAAAGGAAGGGCGACGACATAATAAGAACCGCCACCATGTCCAAGTCCTGATGCAATATTGGAAGAAGATGCTGAGGCAATATTAGGAAAATATCGACTAAGGTGTGCGACGATCCATATCCAAATGAATACTACAAGAAAGCCTATAGCCCCATTAATTAATTTTGCCACTACACATTCCCCATATGTCTAAACAAATAACATTTTACTGTAACTTGTTAATTTTTTTGAATAACTAATTATTAAAATTTACTTACGTATTTTGCGCATCGATCAGTGAAGAATTATTGGATATATGGCCATTGTGTTAATTAATATGTGTACAAGCATAGACGGTATTAAAGAAGATGTTTTCTTAACAAGTATTCCAAGAAAAACGCCAAGAAGAAAAAGGTATAGAATTCGGCTTAGCTCAAGGTGTAACAACGCAAATAGGATGGCCTGAATTAAAATCGCGGTCATCGCAGAAGACCTTTCCAATAAAGCTTTGAATAGCACGCCACGAAAGAAAATTTCTTCGATTAATGGCTCAATAAATCCTATCCAAATGAGGATCCACACTCCGCCCCAACGACCCAGTTCTAGAGAGATAACTTTTAACTCTGCCACTTCTTTAGGCATGAGATAGGAAATTGAATTTACGTTCAAGTCACTGTAAAAATTATTCTTTATAGCGTCTAAAATATAAGAGCAAAAAGGCCTTATTACATAATGAAGGGATAAGTAACTAAGGAGAATAATAGTTAAAGTTAATGGAAAAGACGTTTTTGGCATCGCTACCCAAATGCTTCTCCAGGGTCGCCCTCGCATCAAAGCTATGACTACTAGCGCTAGCGCGATTTCGAAGAAAACGCTTTCAATGTAAAAATGCCAATTTATTGCCCCCCAAACCTCAAGTACGAGCGGGTCAGGATTAGTTTTGCATCCAAGCCCAACATAAATTATTAATGCCGTCGCTGATGCAGCCAAACCAGCACAGATAGATAATGTAAAACCAAAAGACTTCGCTTTGATTTCGGTGCATTCTTCAACTATTTGATTTTTCTTTGACAGAAAAAATAATGCTGCTATTGCTATTGCTAATAGCAAAAGTCGGTATGGCCATGGCTTAAAAATTATCTGTAGCACTGACCATAGCGACATGTGTTAGTTCACTTATCTATCTGAGAGATGCGAGCGAATGCTATTCCACTTATAGCCTAGCTTGATGACGCGTGACATCTTGCGCCATCGGGGCTTAGGGGCATTTCTTTTTGCCCAATTTCTTCTGTAAGTAGGCCTTCCAAGCTTGCTCAAATGAACTGCCGTATTGAGACCAATCTATTCCGGCAAACTGAGAATATAAATGGTCTTGTGGATCACCAGTGCCCATTTGTTCGTTATAATCCGCTTGCGCCATGGATTTTTGGAAACTACTAATGGCGATTGCGCCGCCAGCAAGATCCCCGCCGACATCTCCAATCGCACCCTCGCCGTCAGTGAGTACCGCTGCGGAAGTAAGATTCGTCGCACCCTGAACAGCGTTCTCAGCCTGTTGCTTTTTAACACTATCGTCCTGCAAACCTAGAACATCGGCGCTGCTCACCGGGTTGCTGAGAACGTAGGCATAGGTATTGATGCCTCCCATCAATCCGCTGGGGTCACTCTCTATATAACGACCTAAGCCTGAGCTATAGTCCCGATAGCCGTTGTTCCACGTTTGCCTTTCGGCATCGTAATACTGTCCCGGAAAACCCAGGTTCAACGTAATGTTTGCCGTGGTCACCTTCTGCGTAAACGGGAAGTTCTGCGCCAGCCACATCACGTTCTGCGAGGCATCCGTCACCACCTCCGTGCGCCCCACTTGGTCGTCGTGGATGGCACTGACCTGGCCGGCGCTAATCCGACCGATCAGTCGTCCGTTCAACCGCACATAGTCGACCCAGGTACCGTTGTCGTCCTCGGCCAATAATGTGCCATCTGTGCTGGGCGCAAAGTAGGTGGTGCCGGTCGAGCCGCCCATCTTGCGCAGGCGCTGACCTTCCGGGTTCACATAGTCGGTGGCACCGCCGGCCGCGTCGAGTCGGATATAAGGGTCGTACTGATAACTCGATGCCCCGTTGACCAGGGTAGTGTTGCCGTTGGCGTCGTAACCGTACTGGGTGCTGGCGCCGCCACTTATCCCGGTCAGCTGGTTGCTGGTAGGGCTGTAGGTGTAGGTCTGCGTGACGCCGTTGACGGTCCCCGTGTTCCGATTGCCGTTCGCGTCGTACTGGTAACTTTCGTTTTCTACACTGGAATACACCGACGTCAGACGCGACACGTAGTCGTAGCCGAAATTCTGCGTCAGCGTGTTATCGATGCCGTTGGTGATCTGCGTGATGCGATCGGCCGCGTCGTAGGTAAAGCTCAGGCTTTGCTTGCCCGGCACATTGATACCCGTCAGCCGCCCGTCCGTGTCGTAGCTCAGGCTGTTGGCCAGCCCATTGCTGGACGTCCAGGCGGACATCGCCATGTCCATGGGGCGGTACGTAATAGCCGTCGCGCCATTGACGGAGGTGCCTGCGACCTTAAGGCTGACGCTAGCGACGGCGCCATTGGTATAGGAGTAAACGGCCTGGTTGCTGTCGGGGTAATTCACCACGGTCACGCGACCCATGGCGTCATAGCTAAAGCCCAGCGCATACGTCGTGCTGCCCATGGTAAAGCCACGCCCGCCGGTCCAGCCTTCCGGCGTATAGCTATACGATGTGGCCCCTGTGGCGTCGCTATCCGAACACAGGCGACCCAGGCCGTTGGTGCAGTTGTCGTAGGCGTAGGTCTGGGTCAGCCCCCCGGCGCTCACGGTGGTACGGCGGTTGATGCCGTCATAGCCGTAGGTGGTCTGGACCCCATCGGCGCGTGTCATGCCGGCCAGCCGGCCGTAACCATCGTAGGCGTAAGTGACGGTGCCCGTATCCGGGCTCACTTGTTGAAGCAGGTGGCCCAGACCGTCGTGCGTATAGCTCGTGACGAGACCACGCGGATCGGTGACGCTCGTCACGTGATCGCCCGCGTCGTAGGTCATGACCGTGGTGACGCTCTGGGCGAGTAGCGGAGGTGAGCAAAGCGCCATCAGTAACGCTGCTGGCAATAGCTTGAGAGCGAGTGGCGATGTCTTCGGGGCGGCCATGGTTTCCTTCCTTGAGTATCCGGTGCCGCGCACGGTCGGTGTGATGAGACGTGGTTTCATCAGTTCGTCCCCACCACTTTCGCCGTGAGCGTGCAGGTCGAGCTGGACACGTTGGCTCCAGCCGCATTGAAGAAAGTCACCGTCAACTGATATTGCTCACCGTTGCCGTTGGACGACGCGGTGTACAAACTGGTGACATAGTTACTGGAAGGATTGCTCGTAATGGCTACTGGTGAAGCAGCAGGATTGACCAACGTACCTGTGGACGCCGAATCACCCGCAGGCGGGCCGATAAGCGTCCAGACGTACTGGACGGTGACCGCCGTAGCTGGCACGGCGCCCGAAATCAGCACGGCATGCGTTGCATTGGGCTTAGATCCCCAAACATCCCACGTCGTACCGCTCACGATTTCGAAACCGATCGACGCACTTCCGCTGGCTTTAGAAATGGCATAGCTCTCGGTGTACGACTGACCATTGATCGAGAGAGGCACGGGAATGGTCACCACGGTTGTCGCCGTGCCACTGAACGGCCCGCAGCCAACGGCGTCGCAGGCCTGTACCCGGTAGCCGTAACTTCCATTCGTTTCGCCGCTGACCGCCAGACTGGCCGCCGCCGAGTTCTGCAGGGTTGTCCAGCCGCCGCCGTTGACCTGCTGCTGCAGGAGATAGGCACTCGCGCCGGTCACGCCGCCCCAGCTCACGGTGTAGCTGCCGGTAGCGTTGGTGGCTGGCGCGCTCAGGGCGGGAGCGGCGGTAGGCGCCGTAACGGTCACCGTACCGGTGCCACTCCAGGGGCCGCAACCGCTGACATTGCACGCCTGTACCCGATAGCCATAACTGCCGGCGCCCCGACTGGCGGTGCTCCAACTGGCCGATGCGCTCGCTTGCACCGTGCTCCATCCGCCGCCGTTGACCTGCTCCTGCAAGGTGTAGCTGGTCGCCGCGCTCACGCCGCCCCAGCTGATCGTGTAGCCGCCGGTGTAGCTGGCGCTTGGTACGCTGAGCGCCGGCGCGCTGGCCGGTATCGGCGGAATGGCGACCGTCACGGAGGCCGTGACACTCCACGCACCACACCCGGAGCTATTGCACGCTTGCACGCGGTAACCATAGGTGTTGTTGCTCTTGCCCGTGGCCGCCCAGCTGGTCGCTGCGCTGTTCTGCACCGTAGCCCACGCGCCACCGTTCACCTGTTCCTGCAAGGTGTAACTAGTGGCGCCGCTCACCGCACTCCAGCTCACGGTGTAGTAGCTCACATTGGCGCTGGTCGGGACGTTCAGAGTCGGCGCGCCGGCAGGCTCGTTCACCGGCACTTGGAAACTACCTGCGTTGGCCAGGGCGAGGTTGGCGGCCCCTATCGGCGAAATACCGTAGAGATAGATCGCCTGACCGGCGTATTGGCTGCGGGTAGCGACGGATAGTGGAATGCTGTAGCGGTAGCTGCCGCTGCTCACATCGCAGGCACTGGCGACCGCCGGCTCGCTGGTTTGGTTGGCGGTGTAACGCCCGATGTCGGTACCCGTGCCGGCCGGTCCACCCAGATACAGATCCACGCTGATCGACTGCGCTATGCCTGTGGAACACGCCCAGCCCGTCACGGTGGCATTGCCCGACCCGTCGATGGAGACGCCGTCAATGCTACCGGTCACCTGCGTCACGATCACGCTGCCCACATTGCTCCATGGGCCGCAGCCGCTGCTGGTACAGGCTTGGGCGCGGTAACCAAAGGTGGCGGGGCTCTTGCCGCTGAGCGCCACGCTGGTGGCACTGCTGTTCTGGATCGTCGTCCATGCGCCGCCGTTGGCCTGCTCCTGCAGGATATAACTCGTGGCGCCGCTCACGGCCGTCCAGCTGACGGTATAACTGCCGTTGCTGCTGTTCGCTGGCGCACTGAGCGTCGGTGCTGCCGTGGGTATCGAGGGGCTCGCGCCGCCGCTTTCCACGGTCTGCGTGAGGCGATCGAGGTGATCGTACTGGTAGTTGATCACATGCCCAACGGCGTTGGTCGTCGAAAGTACATTGCCGTTGCCGTCATAGGCGTACGTCAGCGTCTGGCCGTTGTTACCGGTCTTTTGATACAGCCGACCCAGAGCGTCGTAGGTGGCAGATTCTTTGAGGCCGACGTCGCTGCCGCGCGTCACGATATGGCTGGTGACATCCCCGTTAGGATCGTACCCAAACGTCTCGGTCGACGTACCGTCCTTATCGTTATGGGTGATGGTCTGCACCATCATTTCCGCATTGCGATTCCAGGTGGTCACCTCATTATCCGGCGTGGTAAGCGTGTAGAGCAGCCCAAAGCCGTCGTAGGTATAGGTCCATGTTGCGGCGGTGCCATTGGGATGCGTTGTTTTGGTGCTGATGCGACCACGCGCGTCGTACACGAAATCAGTAGCGTCCCCGTTCGGACCGACAACGTGCTGTGGCTCACCTAGACCGTTGTAATTGCTATACGTCGTCGTGTGACCTAGACCATCGGCAAACGAGCTGACGTTACCCAGCGTGTCATAGGTCGTCACATCGGTATCGCTGTTGTTCGGTGACGGGCGGGTCACCGACATCGTCTGCACCATGCCGTTGGCGTACAGCGTGTAGTTGTACTGCGTCGTGAGCGTCTGATTGGCGGTGCCGTTGGCCGACAGGTTGGTGACCGACACGGAGGCCACGCGGTTCTGTGCGTTATACGTGTAGGCCGTCTTCGACCAGCCTTCGACCGTCGCACTCGTCAGGCGGTTAAGTTGCGCGTTGGGATCCCACACGTAGTCAGTGGTGCGTGCCTGCGATGTGCCATAGGCTTCGGTCTCTGTCTGCAGCTGACCGTTCGCCGCGTACGTGTAGGTGTGCACATTGCCGTTGTTGTCGACCGTCTGCGACAGATTGCCGTTGTTGTCGTACTGGCGCGAGTTCACCGTCGCGCCACAGTCGGCTACCGCATTATTGCTGACCGAACTCAATTGGCCGTTATAGCTGCCGCCCGTGCCATAGGTGCCATCATAGGTTTGCACGGCCTGATGACCTAAAGGATTGGTGACCGTCGCCTGGACGTTGCCGGCGCTGTCGGTCGCATAATTGATGCTGATGTTCTGACTGCCATCCGCGAGATAGGTACTGGTTGCCCATCCATTGAAGGCGCTGGTATCCGTTCGATACGACGTGTACGCGTAGGGCGTACCGTTGTAGTCGACTTCGCTGAGACCGCCGTAGAAGCTAGTAGCGTTGTACTTAAAGTTGATCGTGGTCGCTGGCGAGCCCGGAAACGCAATAGAATCGTAGTTCGCTTGCGTTTGGTGCAGCGTGTAAGCATTGCCCGCGGGGTCGGTGACTACCACCGGCGACGTAAAAACGGACTTGCCGTTGACGACTGTCGTTGCACCAGGCCCCTGCGCGATCGTCATGGACTGACCGTTGGTGTGTGTAATCGTCAGTGTCAAGATGCCGTTGGCCTGAGCGCTGCTAAACGTCCAACCAATGCCGGAGGCATCCTTCGTGGATATCAGGGCGCCGGTGCTGCTGAAAACCTTGGTGGTAGCATCCTCGTCCTGCAGCGTGTAGGTAGCCGAGGCGCTGTTGTAGGTTAGCGTCGCCAGATTACCGGCACCGCTCTCGGTAAACGGGCCCTTACCTGCCGTCCCATTGAAAAGGATGGTCGATCCATCGGCACGATAAAACTTGACGCCTGGGCAAGGACCGCCGTTGTAATTGGGGTCATAGCCACAGGCCGTGTCCAGCGAATAGTAGGAATCGTCCGACCAAGGATTGATCCCCCGATTATGATAATAAAGCTCGTATTTCAACCCCATCTCACCAGGCAATGAAAAGAGGGTGTACGTCTCCAGTTTGGTGCCTTTGCTTACATCAATCGGAGCTCCTTGATAATTTCCGCTACAAGGACCGCCATTCGGGTCCTTCTTAGGGTCGGTGGAAGAGTTTTTGGGATTGTTGAAGGAAAACAGGTGACCATTAGTCCAGCTGATCAGGCCAGCGGAGCCTGGCGTTAGGGAAAAACCTTGTCCCCACGTGGACGATATATCAAACGGTTTGTAGGCCTGCTCGTTTACAACTACTGGTGGCAAGGGAGTAGTAGTAGGAGGAGGGCCATTAATTTGCTCGGAGGAGTGCGGACCATCCAGTTGTTGCGCCATCGCGATTTGCGACACGCCGAAAAATAGACAGGCGGTCATAAGAGTTATCTTAAATCGAGATTTAAACACGGGTTCCCCCCACACAGGATTTTGAGCGGTAAATGTCTAGAGTCGTTACGCGATAGCGTTTGATCGATTTATCGTTGGAGTCGTAGGCAACGCGCACGAGCAGCGTAGGAAAGCTGACAAGGCCCTCAGCCATGGAAAAGACTCACACGGCTACATGTGAGCGGAGAACAGTGATATTTTTATTGGCGCCGATCGGCAGCCGCTATAAAAGCGCTGCGCGCGCAGTAGGCCCGCCTGCCTCGCTACGCGCCCAAACGAAAACGTCCGTATCATCACTATCCCCTATGGATGACTGATTGCCGTTGCGGCGATGAGTCGTGCGCGTATTCTGCTACCGCTAGGCGGGTAGTTGTCAACACGATTTATCAAAGCCGCGCTCGTCCGAACGCCAGCAGCGACAGCTTCTTTCTGAGAGTAATGGGCAGGAGGCAGCCCGCGAAAACTCCTAATAGATAGGTGGGGCGTTTCGCTCCGCAGTCATAGGAGCGACGAGGGTGTCGGATGAATATCACCACTACGAAACCACAGATCACGGCATTCCCACATCGGCCGAGGAGCACGCGTGGCTGAGCCGCTTCGAGGCACCAGGCGTATTCCCGGCGTCGATGGACGAGGACGCACGCGAAACCTATGTGCTGTGGGCATTGATCCAGCACAAGCGCCGCCGATGGCGTAAATGCGCACGCTGGCTACGACCTTCACTGCTACTGCGGATGCAGGTCGCGTTGCGGCTGATGCTTATTGCCCATCGACCGAAGGGTGAGGAGGCCTGACATGCAGATCAAGGTTCGCATCGAGGAAATCGCGGCCGGTGCAGTACTTGGCGCGTCGCTTGGGCTGGCTGTTGCGACGCCCTTTGCGGTTGGCATGCCGTCACTGATTCCGACGTTCGCTGCTGGGGGATGGGGCTTCGTGCAGAGCGCCATCGCTTTTTGTCTCACTTGTGGTGGCGCGGCTCTTGGCGGCTGGCTGGCCAGCACGCAGGAGCGCGACTCGCACAGTCGTGGAGCGCGCTATTACTCCGATCCAATCGCTGCGGTACGGGCGCTACAGGAGGGAGAGGTAAAGCAGTTCAGTGCTGGGCAGCAGAGAGGAGGTGTGCGCGGTATCGAAATCGGTGGCGTCCATCTAGCCCGGTCACGCGAAGTGGGGCATGTCTATGCCGTGGGTCTGCCAGGTAGCGGCAAGACGGTGCTACTGACGAGCATCATCGACCAGGCTATTACTCGCGGTGATCGAATCATCCTGCATGACCCGAAAGGGGACTTTATCGAGCGTTATTACAACGCGAAGTGCACGGTTCTTCTTGGCCCGTGGGATGAACGCGCGGCAGTGTGGGATGCGAGTGCCGACATTGACAGCCCGGCACTCGCAGACGAGTTCGGTGCAAGCGTCGCGGGTCGAGGCGAAGGTCAGAACAAGGTCTTCCACGATGGTGCGGGTGTGGTGATCGCCGGCCTGATCCGCGCGGAACTGCGTCATGGTTTTGTATGGAGCTGGAAGGATCTTGCCAGTTCGCTCAGCGGCGATCCCTTCACGCTCATCCGTCGCGCTGCAGAGGGTAATGCCCAGATAAAAACGCTCATGCCAAGTGCGTTCATCGACGCGGATGAATTGACGCAGGGCGAAAAGGCTGTGTTGTCGGTCATGGCTACCGGCACAACGTGGCTTCTTAACTATGCCGCGCTGGACGCTACGGACAGCGACAGGGAGCGCTTTAGTCTTCGGCGTTGGCTATTACGGGAAGCCCATGACGACGTGCAAATCGTTGTGCTGAACAGCCATACGGTCTACCAGACGGCTTGCGAAAGCATCTTTGGCGCGATGCTCGCCAGCGTAGCAGCCATCGCATCGAGTCCTCTCTTGCCGGAAATCAGTGCCGACTCCGCAGGCGGATATTGGAGTGTGTTCGACGAGTTTCCGCAGCTTGGTGCAACGGCGCTTGCGAAGATTCAGCAGATTGCGGAGCTGGGCCGATCGCGTGGCATGCGGATGGTCACGGCGTTGCAGGACGAATCCCAGTTGTCGGCGAAGGTGGGCGGTGAGAAGGCCGCGCCAATGCTTGCCATGCAGTCCACTCGGATCTACATGCGCAGCAGCGACAAGACCGCCGAGGCAGTCTGCAAGCGTGTGGGTGAGCGGGAAGTCATGCGGATCAACTCGACCGCCGAAAGTGGTGCCGTGCAGGGAAAGACAAAGCAGGTGGTGCGCGATCCCGTCATCCACCCAGGTGAGCTGATGGGGTTACGCGTGCGTCGAAAGGAGCCGCCGGTGGGCGTCGAACTGGTCATCCACATCGAAGACACGCTCGGCAAGCTGGTGCAGTCGTTCCCCGAAGCTCGCAGTGCAGGTGCCGCACGGCTTATCGAGTCTGCAACCTGGCGCAATGGTTCTTTGCCTACGGCAGCGCCTGCGCTCGTGCAGCCAGCCTCGGAAGGATCGGCTGCGGGTTTTCCTTCTGGGTTCGATGACGAGGGGGACGAGGCGGAATCTGAGGCCGAGCAGATGAACGCTGAAAACGGCCCTCTCAACTTCCTGTGATCCTGGAGACTGAATATGCAAAACGCGCTCGAAGGTTTCCTGATCCGGTTGCTTGTTGCGGCACTTCTGTGCTGGATCGGGTTCCTCTATTTCGACATTGTGTTGCCTACCGGGCCGGCCATCGGCATCGCACTTTTGCTGGCAACTATGGAGCTGTTCGCACCCATGCTGGCTGGACGACAAGGTGCGGCAATCCGCTGGTTATTTCGGGTCGCCATGCCGCTTGTGGCGTGGCCAGCGCTCACGTGGCTGGCATTGGCGCATATCACGAACCATGGTGCTGCGGTGACGGCCGCTGCGGCGGGTGCCAGCTTGGTCGGCCTTGCGGCCGCTGGTCATGGACAGGGCAATGAACACGCACGTGCGGGTGTGGCGTTGGTGGCCAGCCTCATTCCATTCATTGCACTGCTCGAAGCTTTGCTCAGTGGGAACGCCGTCGCAGCGTCTGTCGGTTGCATAGCCGTCGCCGCCGGATTCTTTACAGCGAAGGTCGCACTTGTTTGGCCCGACCGGCATGAACGCCTGATGCTGGTTGCCGCGATGGCAGCAATGGCGGCGGGTGTGGCCACAGCGCTGCCGGTGATGCTCTGACGTGATCGCGAAAACATCCAATAGGTGAGAACTCGTCGTGGACGGAGATCCGGGACGCGCGACAGTTCGATATCCCCTGCATGACACGTCCGCCGGATCGTGCGTGGCGTGCGTCATCACCAATGAGCCAACCACGATGCTTCACGCCTTGCTCTCTTCCATCATCCACGGCCTCATCTACGCGACGATCTTCAAAATCGTGAGGCACCTTGGGTTGCCTGCGACGCTTGTTTTCGCATGCGCTGGAATAGTCATCGTCTTTGTCATCGCAGGCCTTACGCGCGGCCGTCGCCGTCGCTGGTAAGCCATCGGGAGATCCAAACATGAGCTACAGCCCAGTAAATCGCAGCACTCTAAAGAAGACTCGCCAGGCGATGCGCATGCGGTATCTGAAGCGTGATCCGTCAGGGCCCAAGATGCGACGCCTTGATCTTCTGCTGTCTAGTGAGACCTTCGGGAAGCTGGAAGAAATCATGGACAACACAAACATGCGCCGCCGAGAAGCGCTAGTGGCCATGATCGATGCCTACCACAGCCGCGTCATCGCAGGAGAAAGGTAAGGCTATCCGTGCTTGGCTGTGGGCCACCACACCAAAATCTGCTTTCACATTCAAAGGAAAAAGCGAAATGAGCACCTATCAATCCGTCACCACATGGCAAGCGGAGGACTTCGAGGTTGAGGTTTACTACGGTTTCTTCTCCACGGTCGCCGAAGCGGCCGAGATGGCCCGTGACGGCATCAAGAGGATCTTCGTCGACGGTCTTTGCTTGTGGATCGTTCTTCGCAATGGCACTCGGGCGCCTGTGCGTGACGGTGGTTTCATCGTGCGGCGGCTGCGCGAAGGGGCCAGGAACGAGGCGGGGCAGCGCGTGCTGACCATCGACGACTTTGATGTCATCCCGATGACCGCCGAGGCCATGCGCAATGAACCAGACATGCGTAGTTTCGGATCGCTGTCCTACGGCGTTATCGACGCCAATGGCGAGCCGGTAGCGCTCCCTCGGCAGTACTGACCAGGAACGCATGACCACCATGCTATGTGGTGGCCCACAGCCAAATCCGAATAGCCAAAAGTAATTGTATGTGAGGTAGCAGCACTCAGCGGTTTGATTCATTGAACGCGAAAACTCGCAACGGGTGGGACATCAAAAGGAGACCCACCCATGCGACACATTCCAATGTTTACGGCTGCTGCGGTGGCAGCTGCGATCGCAGCCTGCCTTGCACCAGCGTCAGTCCACGCGCAGACCACCGGCACGCAAGTGACCGATGCTGGTGGGTATGCTGCCGTGTGTACAGGCGGTACCGACTCCCAGGGCAACCCGACGCCTTGCGCGGCCACCGCCACGAATTCGAACGGTGCGCAGGCCACCGGCGTCGATTCGAATGCGTTCGGTATAAGCGCCTCCGCCAGCGGGACGGCCAGCGTGGCCGTGGGCGAGTACGCGCAGGCCAGCGGCATGTCCAGCACAGCCATCGGCCAGCAGGCTACGGCCAGTGGGATGGCCAGCACGGCCGTAGGCGAGTTAACGGCGGCTAGCGGCGTCTTCAGCACGGCCATTGGCGTGCAGGCCACGGCCAATGGTTCATCGAGCGTCGCCGGTGGCTTCAATGCGCAGGCCACCACCACCGATGCGCTCGCAATGGGCGACGATGCAATTGCTGGCAGTGCCGGCGGAACCGGCGAAATCGCGCTGGGCTCGGATTCGGCGGCCACCGGCCCGCAGAGCATCGCGCTGGGCTACGGCGCACAGGCCACCGGCGCGTGCAGTGTCGCCATCGGCATGGACAGCGTGGCGGACGAAGACGACACTGTGAGCGTGGGTAGTCCGGGGAACACGCGCCGCATCGTTAACGTGGCCGACGGCATCAACAGCAACGACGCGGTGAACGTGGAGCAGCTGACGCCGGGCCTGGCGACATTCGGCGGCGGCGCCACCTTCAACGGTGGTGTGTTCACCGCCCCATCGTATGTCCTGACGGCGCTGGGCGCGGTCGGCACCTACAACAACGTGGGCGGCGCGCTGCTCGCGCTGGACAACGGCTTGAACACCGTGAACACCCTCGTGGACAACATCCCGGCCGGGCCGGCGGGGCCGGCTGGTCCCGCCGGCCCCGCCGGCCCGCAAGGCCCCGCCGGCACCAGCGATCCGCTGGCCGTGAACTACGACAGCAGCAGCAAGACCAGCGTGACACTGGCGGGTGCAGACGGCACGCAGATCCACAATCTGGCCGCCGGGTCGGCCGCCACCGATGCCGCCAACGTCGGCCAGGTGCAGGCCGCCCAGCAGGCCGCCGTGAGGACCGCCGACGACTACACCGACACGCAGGTACAACAGGTGCGGTCGTGGGCGCAGAGCTACACCGATGCACAGACCGCGGCGGCGCTGCACGAAGCGAACGCCTACACCGACTGGAAGTTCAGCCAGCTGGGTGAGGCCGTGGCGCGTGTGGCGGCCGAAGGTAGTGCCGCCACTGGGATGGCCAGCAACTTCATCGGCGACAACAGCATGGCTGTCGGTGCGGGATTCGCGGGAGGCCACAGTGCGGTCGCCGTCGGCTATCGCCATGTGCTCAACAGCGGCGTGTCATTTTCGATCCACGGTGCCATCTCTGGCTACGAGCGGACGATGGGTGCAGGTGTTGGATACAGCTGGTGATGAGTGCACCGGCGAAGCCCGGCAATTGTCGGACTTCGCCGGTCTTTGTCGTTGTCTGCCGGCATTTGCTGGGGGACAACGGGCCTTGACGTGCAATGCCGGGAAATCCCGATCACGAAAACTCCTAACAGATAGAGGCGGCACTCGGTTGCCTCACCTGACCCGGAGAATTCCAGTGCGCATAGAAACCCGACTCCACGATGATGAACCGGCCGCCGTCGCGCTGCGTGCGCTGTCCCCTCGCGATCGCGGAACCGCGATTCGTTTACTTATCCGCCGACATCATCATGAATTGCCAGGTCTCATTGGCTTGGCGCCCCAATCGAATACCACGGTCACGCCGCAGCCAGCCCCGGTTCCCAAATCACCAACACTCGCGGAGCCATCGACGGACGAGCCCGCGCCCGTGGTGGAAAAAAAGTTACTCACGCCAGAGAACCTTCAAAAGGTGATCAACCAAGCGAAGAGCTGGCAAAAGGCGGTGATTGCCGTGGGATTCCTGCTCGCTGGTATTGGCGGATTCGGCGCGTCGGTGCCTGCGCACGCGGCAGACATCCTGCTCGATGTGAACACGGTCAGCATCCACGGCGAACAGTGGGCACGTCACGACCTCAACCAGATCAACCCCGGCCTGGGTATCACCTATCGCCCTGAGGGAAGCGCGGGAGACTGGGCGCTTTCAGTGGGAGCCTACGACAACAGTTATCGACGTCTGACGGCCTACGCCCTTGCAGAGTGGACGCCAATCCACATCGGCAACCCGCAGGGCTGGCACGTGGATGCGGGTTTGTCAGGTGGTGTTGCGTCCGGCTATCGCCGAAGTGAGATCCCGACGTCGCCGGCGATGGGCACAGCGTTGTTTCGAATCGAATCACCATCGGGCATGGCCGCGAGTTTTTTTGCTGCCCCCAATTTTGGTGCGCGCGCGAGCGGCTTCATCGGGCTGCAGATCGGTGTTCCTCTGTGACCGAGGCCGTTTTTGTATTGTGCGAGAAAGGCGGTGTCCGACAATGGATTTCGAGAGGTAAGAGCGCAAAGCGGCTTCCAGCTCGCGCATGAAATCGCCTCGATCCAGGACTCCAGGCGTCCTACCCCGTCGGTCGCCTTTTCGCTCAAGCGGTCGCAGAGGCAGTACGCGTATGCAAGGGCGTTCCGACGCCCAGCGCCGGATTCAGCCGACACGGCTGAACCGGACACTGAACGTCTTCACTCAAGAGCCCCCTTGCATCCGCTTCCTGCCTCTGCGCCCGTCGCTACAAGGCGACCGACGGGGCAGGACTTCAAATGGAGTGCATAGGTGTGATCGATCAATTTCAAAAGCGCGCGAGCCTCCAGCCAGAAGCCGAAAAGCAGGCTCCCTCCGAGGCAGGACGGGAGAAGCCGAAGCAGCAGCCATCTCACGACCAAGAGGCACAAGACATGACCACCATGACGCATCCGGCCAGCATGTCCATCGAGCAGCGCGACTACGCACGCCGCCGCAAGCGCGGTTACTGCACTTCACTGAACTTGGAGCACACCATGAAGAATCTCATCGACACCATCGCCGACCTGGCCAACATGGTGGCCGGCCTCGCCATCGAGAACATGCGCGTCCTGCTGTCAGCGACCGCTCTCGTGTCGCTTCTGATTGCCGGGCACATTGAGGTTCGGCACGTGGTGGCCGAACAGAACGCGCAACAGACCATGTTTGAGCAGTTCACCAAGTCGGCCGCACAGGCACCGGCGCCGGCAGCTACCGCTGCCGCACAGAAGTGGTGCCCCGTGGATAACTGGCCGTCCAACTGCCAGTGAGTCTTTTCGCTGCGTGTTGACCGCGAAAACTCCAACAGCGGGGGGAGGGGCTCGATGGGCATTGGGCACGCGGGTATCAAGGGTGGGCGCAGATGGACGATGCATCGTCAGAACTTGTCGCCTCGATACACCACTTGCTGGGACGAGCTGCGTGCCGTCAGTTGACTTAGTATCAGCTCGAACCCCTTAATCCACAGGGGGAAGGCATAAACGAGGGGGCGAGGAACGTGGCAGTCATAGTCTTTGCGCTGCTGGGCCTGGTGGTGCTTGCTGGCACACTTGCGGCCTATCACTGGCTGGGTGGTTTCGGTTCACCCTTTTCCCACCACGTCTCAGATTGGGCCAACTTCTGCACCTATGTCGGTGGGGTGGCTGGCCCGCTATTGAGCTTTCTCGCGTTGATCGCAGTGGTTTGGACGTTGCGCTTGCAATATGCGCTGCTTGAGCGTGATCGGGAGCGTCAACTGGCAGATCGCCACGTCCGTTGGCTAGAGGCGGTCTACAAGGATATGCAGGATGTGCTTCACGCACCTCTGGTTACGACGTTGGGCGCGGGGCGGTTACGAGCATACATGCTGTGCTCACCAAAGAGGTCGACGTAAAAGCGGTCAACTCTGTTTTCTTCAAGACAAGAATCGCTGAATTGATGGGGCTGCTTAGTCAGTATTGCGAAGCGGTTGCCCTCTATAGGGATAACATCACGGCTTATTTCGACTTGAAGATCTTCGTTGATCGTGGAGCAAGAGTTCTCGACCTCATCAAGCCTTTCAATGCTGCGCTTGGCACTATGTCGCCCATCACCATCGAGTTCTGTGATATGCACCTTCGGGGAGAACGATCACGCAAAGAACCCGAAGCGATGAAGCGACGCACACGTCGGTCTTGAATCGATGTGTCTACGCCTTAGTTGCTCCAATGTGGTTTGTCCCATGTGCCGCTGACGCAGATGCGGTACTCATTAGGCTGACGCTGAAACACTGAGTGGGCACCGATCCTCTTCAACAGGGCATAGCGCGCCTGCGCAAGCTTGACGATATCGCTCCCTTCGCTGACGCGGTATAAATCGAACGTGATGCGATTGATCTGTGGAGCTTGCTCTGCCACCAGTCGAGCGAATCCGCGTAGCACGGTCTCACCCAAGCCGCTGCCTTTTAGGGAGCCGTCCAGTGCGAAGTGGTCGATATGCAGGGTGTCGCCGCTCAGAGACATCGATTCGAAGGTCGCGACCGAACTGCCTGCCCCGTCCTTCACATAGCAGTCCGAGGCAGGTGGACGATCGTCCGGTATCAGTTCGTAAGGAGTGCGGCCAAAGCCGATAAATTTGATCGCTGCTGCGGAGTCGTCGTTGCTCGGCTCGGTGCTCATTCTGTTGCGGCGATAGAGGTTCCAGGCCAGGAGGCCACCAGTGGCGAGTACGCCGAGGATGTATAGATAGAAGGCCACTATGGCGCTGCCCTTGAGTCGACGATCTTGAGAAGATGAGATGCGACGACAATTATTTCACGTGCTTCGTCGCGCGTAATATCCATTTTTCGATGCGAGCTCGGGTTTTTATAGCTGCCGATCGCGCCGACCATCAAGTTCATCAACGCTTGGCGTTCGCCGGCTTCTTTTAACTTACCGTTGGGCGTAGACCGAGAGCGGCAGCGACTTCGGTCATTGCTTTCCGGGCGGCTTCTTCCCGCGCTGCCCGCGCGGTTGGATCGGCTTCGATCTCGGCTTGTTTTGTTTTGGCGTTTCGCCTCAAGGCTTCGGCGTGTTCCGCGCATTCCGCTCGCTGCTTTTCTTGGCGGGCGCGCAAGATTTCGTCCCACACAGGTCCGGGTGTCGGCTCTCTGTGCCGGCCTGTCCTCGGCACAATCTGCGTTCGAACTACTGCCACCGCCGTGGCAATCTCGCCCGCGTTGGCATCACCCTCGATCCGCTCAGCTTCGGGCCGATCATCATGATCCTGCTCGATGTAACAAACGATTCCACTTGGTCGCCGGGTTTTGGGCTTACGCTGCTTGTCGGTTGCAGCAGCAACGTCACTGGCGTTCCCGCGTGCTGCTGCTTCATTGTTGGATCTATATGGTGGTTCCTGGGGTGACACAGGTGTCACCCCAGCCCGTGTCACAGGTGCCACCGCCCCGGTGACATTGTGCCGGGGGGGAGGGGGTGACATTTTGTCAGGGGGGATCATCAGCGTATAAACGTTGGACGTTTGGCCTCCATCTGAATTTCTTTTATCTGCTCTGGCTTGCACCAGCCCCGCGGCTTCAAACGCCCGCAGAGCGCGCTGGACAGTGCGTACATCAACCCGCGAAATTCGAGCAAGTCGACTGATGCTGGGCCAGCATCGGTCGTCGTGGTTGGCGTGGTCGGCGAGCGCCAACATAATCACCTTCCGGGTTGGGGGAAGGTCAAGCTCGAATGCCCAGTTCAGCGCGCGCACGCTCATGGTCAGCCAGCCCCCCAGCCAATACCGGCAAAGCTTGCTTGCCCACCGACTATCGCCCGGCGAACACGCGCGGCGGCTCGGCGGTCGGATTGAGGACTAGTCCCTCGACGGCGGCCCCTGCTGCTGCTCGTCGACATCGCTGCGGCCAGCAACTCAGCTGCCTCGATCGCGCCCGGAGTGCTCGGATCCCAATCGACAGATCGCGCCGATTGCCGATCGCCCTCGATCTCCAATGCGCGCTTGATTTTGTCAGCGGGTTGCGGGCCTCTGCTTCCCCCGTACCATGAGGGATCGTGCATGGCCAGCCACATCGAACTCAACGAATCTAGGTCGCCGGCCAAATTGTTCCGGCGGCCAATCTTGATCCATTGCTCAATTTTGGCATCGTCGGCACCCAGTTCGGATTTGATTAACGCCGTGAGCACGAGTAGATCCGTGTGCTTCATTTTGGCGCCCTCCGCGTCGTGCCGCGCGGCCGGCCGGGGGCGCGCCTCGTACTCGTAGGTGGTGCAAGTGGAGGAGGTGGCGCGGCATTACCTCGCAGGAGCTCTGCAACTGCGCCGGCGGTGATGTACCAGTGCCGGCCAATCCGAACCGGTGCGATCGGCAGAGTGCCGGCAACAAGACGCGCGTGGATTGCCCGTCGGTTGCCTGTCCACCCAATTCGGCGCAGGCCGTCGTTCAAGGGCTTAATCGCACCGTCAAGGAGCTCGACGGCTGCTAACACGTATGGATCTGGGGTGCTGATGGTCACGATGTGTGTCTCCGTGACCGCCGGCCATGCCGCTGCGCACGCGCGCGAAAAACCGCTCGGCTCAGGCCGGCGGCTTTGTTCCTGGTGATTCGGATATGCGCGCTCGCGCGCGCTCAGGATGTGCAGCCGTCGGTTAGGCGAGGGCTGCGGCGCGCGCCGTTGCGGCGCGCGTTGGAAAGTGGTGAACGTAATTCACTGCATGATTGCGCGCGCTCTCCCGCGCTCTCTGCGCGATTGACGCGGCTGCATGAGCCTGAGCGCGAATGGCAACTGCGGCGCGGCAAAGAGCTTCTGCGTGCGGACTTACCAACTCGCGCCCCAGCAAACCGGATGCCAGTCCAAGTTCTGAGCGCAGGGTGCGCCGCCAGCGCGCAGTTAAGCCCTTCGCCGCGCTGCCAACGAGAATACCTAAACGAATCAAGTGCGCGTGTGTGTTGGATTGCCCAGCCTGCTTGGCGTTGTGTCTCGCCGATGCAACTGCACTACGGGCCCGTAGCTGCGCATTGAGCGCTCGGATCTGAGGTCGCACATCGAGTACTGGAAGCTCTGGAGTCTCCCCAAAAAGCGTGTGCATCATCTCCTCCACGTGTGCGGTGGAATAAGTGTCCGTATGATGTGCATCGGAGTCCATGAGGTGAGCATTACGCCACCGCGTCGTTGCGTCAATACAGTTTCAGATCATTTTTGTGTGATCTCAATCGCATAATGCACTGCTCCATAAATGGTTACGATTTTGGCCTGGTGCCGGACTGTTGATCAGTGTGCTGTGGGCAACGGCGGCGGCTGCTATGGTGAAGCCTTGGCCTTCGCTTGAAGGGCCAAGCGGCTATTGATCTCGATGATCTCGCCTGCCAGTTGCTCTTTTCGTTTGGTCAGATCCTCAGCTTTTTCCGTAGAGTTGGGTAGGCGTGTCTCTTGCACTTGACGAAGTTCTTCTGAAGTTACGGTTAGGGCAGCCGTCAATGCTTGCAAACGTGCGGCCTCTAAGGACAGCCATGTCTGTTCCGAGAGAGTCTTGAGGGTGTTAGCAGAGTCCCTTTTTGCCGCCAGCATGGCCTCTCGCTGCAAAAGCAGGGTGAACAATAAGGCGATAAACGCGAGACCGCTAAGAACAGGACCGAGCGTGCCACCAACGAACTCACCGAACTGGCTCCATGCTTCCTGAGCATCAGAAAATTGCTTGTCTGATTCCAAACCAAAGATCAGCGTTCGGAGTGTGCGTGGTAGCTCGGGCCAATGTGAGAATCGTAGGTAGTACAAAAAGAACACGCCTGTAATCACACAGCCCGTGATCAACGCAATACGTTTGGCTGTGTCCACGAGGTCTTCGCGCGACCAAGCTTCAACAGCTTCTTTTCTGTCTGTCATTAATGAACACTCCTGATGTTGACCGGTGGGATCTAAGCCTGCCAGTCGAGACGCTCCACTCTTTCATCCTCTAGTCGCGCCTGCCATTCGTACCCATCAGCAAGGGCATCAAGTGCCTTGGCCGTGTGAGGATGCGCATAGGAGATTGCTCTTGCCCAAGCTCGATACTTT
Source organism: Rhodanobacter sp. K2T2 (assembly GCF_013408815.1). Lineage (NCBI taxonomy): Bacteria > Pseudomonadati > Pseudomonadota > Gammaproteobacteria > Lysobacterales > Rhodanobacteraceae > Rhodanobacter > Rhodanobacter sp. K2T2. Next base: position 132,236 of record NZ_JACCCA010000012.1, read on the forward strand.
GCTGCATCTTGGCGCTCAAGTTCGCCGCCATCGCGCGGCAAACGGGTCGTGACACCGCGCCGATTGCTCTTACCGATGTGGAACCCCTCGATCATTGATTTGCTGCGGAAGAGGTCAATCACCTCGCGTACCGGCTCCGCCGGCCAGTTGCCATCCGCGCCTATTGGCGAGGCTGACAGCATGTTTCCAATACGGCTATCTGCAACCTCTTCTCGGCCGGCAGCCTTGGCCAAGGTCCGCGCTTCCTTTATCCACGATTCAAGAACCTCGCCATCGAGCGTACCGTCGTCGCGTGTCCCGGGAATCCGATTCCAGAGCCCAAGCAACCGATACGCCTGCGTGGCGACCGCCCGCGCTTGCTCTGGGTTCTCGGGTTCGGGCTCAACGACGCCGCTCTCCTCGTTGGCCTTGTAGACCGCACTCAGCATCATGATGAATAGTGACGGATCTTCAGAAAGCGCCCTCAGCAGTGCTTTCGCCGGCCGACGGGAATGCTCCAGTACCTGCAGGTAGTTCCACTCAAGCGCAATGAGCGCGTCCCGGTCGACATCATCGCGCGCGTCGAGAAGCTGGAGAATTTCGGCGACATAGTGCTGGAACATGGTCGCTTCGTTGCCGTCGCCGTTGTTGTCGAACGGCTGTCGAGCCGCTTCCTGCAGTACCTCGACCAACAGTTCGCAGGGTAGTTGAACCTTGTTGCCATGTGCCGCAAGCGGCAGGGCATGCCGAGCGCGCCCGACACGGATCAGCATGCGGATGGCATAAGCAACTTCTTCGCTGTCTTCGTCCATCCAGAGCACTGGCGCAAGACGCCAGTAGGCCGTTTCCAGATCCCCGTCGATCTGGGCCACTTGATCCCAGGTCCAGCGCACTGTCGGAAGCGCGCGAAGAATCGTCAGCAGCGCGGTGTCGCCCCAGTTCTCTGCTCTTGCTTTAGCGATCAAGGCCTCTGCCCAGGGCTCTTTCCGGTCACGGAAAAAGGAAATAATCAGACCGTGGGCAACATCCCGTTCGTGGGCGTCATCACTTCGAACAGCGGCCTCAATCAGCGCGTCGACGTCAGCGATCGGCAGGCCGCTATCATAGAGTGCCTTGCCGATATAACCGGCGGCCTCTGCCAGTCGGGCGAGCGACAGTACCGCCGACAGCCCGTCCTTCGCGTAAAGGGCTTGCACTGCCTGCTGTCGAGCGGCGTCGACATCTCGCTGTTCAGCCTCCCAGCCTGTCGAAGAAGGTTTTGGCAGTCGAACGGGTTGCTGAAATAGCCACGCTATTTGCTCAAGCGGATCGGTCGGCGCGAAGCGGTGGTAGACGAACTCCAGGCGATCCAGCACGGCACTCGATAGCGACCATTGCGCGTCTGGGAACTGTCGATGATGGTGAAGCACACCACGGAGCTTGCCCCAAAGAATCCCGCGGTCGGCCTTATCGGTGATTTGTGGCTCTGCCGCCTCTAGCGCGATGATGGCTGGTTCGATGTCCGGAGCCAGATCACCGAGGCGGTCAAGTAGGTGCGACCAGCGCGCTGGGCTCAGACCAACATCTGCCAGCAAGCGCTCGCTGATTGCAGCAGCACCACGCCCAATGAGACCCCAAGTTATGGTCTCGACCTGATCGACAGTAAAGTCGCGCCAAAGTGGCGTGGGTGATGGAGTTGAGGTGTCGTGCCCTTGCGGCAGGGTGCCGAGCATCAGTTTCCACGCGGCGTTTGTTTCACGCTTTCGGATGAGATCGAGAGCGCGAAGCCGCTGGTCCAAACTCGCATAGGTCTGCGGTATCCAAAGCAGATGGATCTCGCGCAGACTATTGGCCGGCCCATTCGAATAGCGGCGCGGCTTGGTGTCGATCGCATCAAGGCGCGCCAGAATATGAGTCACCCGCGGCATCCATTCCGGTGACCATGCCAGAGACTCAAGTGCCCACATCAAGTCTGACAGATGCTCAGCTCCGAACACACCGCCATCATCGTGGCCGAAGAGAGCGCCGATAGGCGGATCGTCTTGGTCAAGGCTGTCCTCAATAGACGTCAGGAAGGCATCCGGCGATGCCTCAGCCAACAGCCGAAAGTCACCAGACAGCGACCACCACCGTCGCTGATCGGCGTTCCGCAGTAGCTTGCCGACGATAGCGTCAACTCGCCGACTTGCGTCCGGAACGATTCGGACACGATCACCCCAAAGCGCAAGCAGGATGAGCACCTGACCGATACCGTGGCGCAGCATTCCTGAATATTCACGGTGCACTCCGCGAACATCCGCCATCCAACGCTCATCAGGATCCATGTCAAAGCGCGGATCTGCCGATCCCAGAACGGCATGTGCCGCCGCCTCGAAACGGGCAATGTCGGTGCTTGTCAGAGTATGCGCGAGCAAAACCCATACATCGGACGGAGAGGTGATGCGCCAAGTCGAACCGACCTTTTGCAGCGGGCTGTCGAATTCCCCAACATAGGGAGCCAAGGCAGTAATGATCGCCTCGTAGGGCTGATCCGCGAGCTCCGAAAGTCGAGCCCGATCAGCTTCGGCGTTCTCATCCCAGCCCCCGGCCAGCAGCGCCGCCAGCAGCGCATGCGGCGGCAACTCTTCCGCCCATCGTGGGAGGCGTCCGGGAGCCCCCGGAATCAAGCGTCGCAGGACAGCGAGGTTTCGGGCACTATCGCGAGCGAGCGCCTTGGCCCTCGGCTCGGCGATACCAGCGCTGACCAGAGCGCTAGCAATCCCCTCGCGCGAAGGTCGGGCAAGCGTGCGCACTTCGCCACGCCCAATCAATCGTTCATCGTAGGCCTGCAGAACGTAGTGCCCTTTCTCCGCAAGAGTCTGGGCAAGACCAGGCTCGGGATCGGTCAACAGCAAGATCAGCGGTGCAGGCGCATTGGCGAGAGCCCTGGCTGCGGCGGCAGTAGTCGCCACGAGGCAGCGCGCGCGATAGGCAGTCGCCATGTCATCCGGCAGCTCACTGAGGGTGGCATGAAAGAACGCCACCACCTCCTCAGCAGTAGTCGTCCGAAGGGAGAGCACGGATGGCTCACCGCGAAGCCAACGTAGGACGTCGACGGCATCTTGGTCACGATCGCTGAGAACGAGGTCTTCAGTCAGAGGCCACTGGGTAGCGAGCGACCACTCCTTCCAGACCTCTTCCAGCTCCCGTGTCCCCGGTGGTCGTTTATCTAGGCGAGTTGCTAGCCAGAGGCCGACCGCCGGCGTTTGTTCGATCCAGTGAACCAGGTCATTGGCGTCGTAGACGCGAACCTCCCGCCATGGACCCTCCTCCTGACGTGTCTTGGCCCACTCGTCTTTTTTCGGCCAGTGACGCGGCGTGACGAACACATATGCCGCATCAGCGGGATTGAGCGGTGCTGACTCTGCCGTTCGCTTTCGATAGTCCTCGCTCGCCTTCTGGACGATGTTGCTGCGTTGAGTCCCAATTTCCCAGCCGGCATCACCCTTGGGCACGTATGTGCTACCAACCTCGGATGAAGTCAGCCCATCCCAACCCGGATGGCGAACCCCTTCGTCTGACGGAAAACGAAGTTGTGCTGCCGCGCCATGGGTCGCTCGGATCAGATGAGCGAGAAGCGTCGGGAGACTTACAGCGCCGTCGGTGCGGTTAGCCCACGCGGAAAGATCCTCAGCGCTGACCCAACGAACCGGTGCTCCCGGACGTTCGGAAGTTGTGATGATCGGAACGGGCGGCCCGATGATGGCACCCGTGGGCAGGAATCGAATGCCAGCGCCCTCCAGAGCGCCCCGAATGGCTTGAGCGTTGTTGGCGACGGGGGTTCGCTGTCCCCGTTCGAAGTCAGCAACGGTCGAAGTCGCCACACCGGCTGCCTTGGCCAGTTCCTGTTGCGACCATGCCAAAAGGGCGCGCGCCGCCCGTACGTGCTTGGGCGTGAGATCAGGGGGAGGAGTTGACGAGTTCATAGTCATATGAAATATATGACGTCAGCTAACATTCTTCAATAAATCTTTTTTGTCGACAAATTATATTTTTTGTAAACAATAGATAACATAATGATCGAACGTCATAGTAATTATCGCGAACGCGCCTTCAGCCTCGTCCAGGCACGAGGCATCGTGCGAGCGAGAGACTTCAAAGCGGCCGGCATCCCCCTCGTCTATCTGAAGAGACTGACCGACGCTGGTGACCTCGTCCGCCTCGGCCGCGGCCTCTACCAGGATCCGGAACGCAGTGGGGAAAACATTGCACACGATCTGGCAGAAGCCGCACGTCTCGTCCCGCACGGAGTCATCAGTCTAGTCAGCGCCCTACGTCAGCACGGGCTCACTACCCAGCTGCCCCACGCTGTCTGGATGACCATCCCCCATAAGGCCCGCACACCCAACCCGACAGGACTGCGGCTCGAAATCGTCCGGGCGACTGGCGAAGCTCTCACGGCAGGCATTGAACATATCCAAATCGAAGGAGTCGAGGTGCTGATCTACGGCGTCGCGAAGACGGTCGCCGATTGCTTCAAACACCGCCGCCATGTCGGCGAGGACGTCGCCATTGAGGCGCTGCGCGACGCGCTGCGGCAACGTAAGACCTCTCCAAGTGAGCTGATGAAGTTCGCCGCCATCGATCGGGTCAGGGGCCAGATGGACCCACTCATCAAGGCCATGCAATGAAGTTCAAGATCACCAAGAATCCGGCGGCATCCATCAGGGCCAGACTCCTCGCTCACGCAAAACAGCACGGAGACGACTATCAGCGTGTCCTGACGCGCTACGCGATCGAGCGCCTGCTCTTTCGTCTGAGTCAGACAGAGGCGGTCGAGCGCTATGTGCTCAAGGGGGCCATGCTGTTCGTCACGTGGCCGGAGCATGTGTTCCGACCCACGGGGGATCTCGATCTATTGGGCCAGGGCAACCCCGATCCGAATGCCATTGCCGAACTCTTCATCCGCATTTGCCGGATCGAAGTCCCTGATGACGGCATCAGGTTCGATCCAGCCAGCTTGAAGGTCGACGCGGTCCGCGAAGACGATAAATACCAGGGCGTCCAGCTGAGCTTGGACGGCGAATTGGCCAGAGCCGTCATTCGCGTACAGGTCGACATCGGCTTCGGCGACTACGTTTACCCCCTGCCAAAGCGGAGAAATTTCCCTGGTCTGTTGCCAGATCTACCGCAGGCAAACATCCTGATGTACCCACCCGAAACCGTGGTTGCCGAGAAATTCGAGGCGATGATCCGCTTCGGAGAAGCGAACGGCCGGATCAAGGACTTCCACGACATCTGGGTCACGACACGCACTTTTCGCTTCGATTTGCCGAGCCTCGTCGAGGCGGTTAGTGGCACGCTCCGGCGCCGGGAGACCGCCTTTCCAACCGAGATGCCCGTGGGCCTGACCGAGGTTTTCGCGGCAATTGCCGAGAATCGAGGTCTCTGGAGTGGCTTCCTTCGCCGTAATCCACCGACCCTTGAGCCGCCGCCATTCGCAGACCTGCAAGTGGAACTGCGACGTTTCTTTGGCCCCATCATTGTTAGCCTGGGGACACCAGATGGTGCCAAAGGCTATTGGGATCCCGATGGTGGCGTATGGCGCCAAGATCAGTCGGTCGGAAATCCCTAACAGAGCGGATATGAGGGTTGCTGCCCGTAGTGGTGTTGCCAAGCGCTTTGCAGTGACGAAAAAGGAATGAGAGATCAGACGCTGCCGTCGAGAATCCAGCCGACCAGAAGGTGCATGCGGAACTCCGATGGAACAGCCCACAGGTAGACAGTGATGGACAGGGATGGACAGGGATAGACGCGGAACGCCTATGGAACACTCGAGTCGTAAAAAGCAAAAAAAGCCCGACTTGGCGGAAGTCGGGCTTTTTCGTAAGTGCATGTATTACTGAAACTAGTGGTGGGCGATGCAAGGATCGAACTTGCGACACCTGCCGTGTGAAGGCAGTGCTCTACCGCTGAGCTAATCGCCCGCCGAGAGCGCGCAAATATACGGGGAGCGGGGCTCCGGGTCAATCGTTGGCTTGCTGGCGCCAGCCTAAATGGGCGGCCTGGGCCGCTGGCGGTGCATCCACCGGTGCCGTGGGTTGGTAAACTGCCGCGCTTGACTGACGAGGCGGCCCCGATGGAATTCCTGCAGCACGAGCTCAACCATATTGTCGCGGCGCTGCACGGCTTTGAGATTACGCCGTGGAAACTGGTCGGCCTGATCGGTTCGCTGATGTTTACCAGCCGCTGGTTTGTGCAGATGTACTACACGCGCAAACTGAAGCGCGTGGTGATGCCGCTGTCGTTCTGGTGGCTGTCGGTGATCGGCAGCGCGCTGCTGCTGAGCTATTTCATCATCGGCAAGAACGACTCGGTCGGCATTCTGTCGAACTTTTTCCCGGCGTTTGTCTCGGTGTACAACCTGATTGTGCACATGCGCGAGGTCAAGCGCCGCGACGTGGTCGAGAGCGAAGTCTGATCCCAGGCCGGACTTCGCCACTTGATCGCCCACGCCTGATCGCTTACTCGACCTCGTAGCCGAGGTAGGGCGCCAGCCAGCGTTCGGCCATATCGCGCGACCAGCCCTTGCGCTTGGCATAGTCCTCGACCTGGTCGCGGCTGAGCTTGCCGACCACGAAATACTGGCTCTGCGGATGCGAGAAGTACCAGCCGGATACCGCCGCCGTCGGGTGCATGGCGAAGCTTTCGGTCAGCCCGATGGTGGTGTGTTCGGTAGCGTTGAGCAGTTCAAATAGCGTGGCTTTTTCCGAGTGCTCGGGGCAGGCCGGGTAGCCGGGAGCGGGGCGGATGCCGCGGTACTTTTCGGCGATCAGGTCGTCGTTAGCCAGCGTCTCGTCCGGTTGATAGCCCCAGAACTCCTTGCGCACGCGCTCGTGCAGCCGCTCGGCGAACGCTTCGGCGAGGCGATCGGCCAGCGCCTTGAGCATGATCGACGAGTAGTCGTCATGGTCGGCCTCAAACCGGGCGACGTGCGGCTCGATGCCGATGCCGGTGGTCACGGCAAAGCCGCCGACCCAATCCTTGACGCCGCTGTCCTTGGGCGCGATGAAATCGGCTAAGCAGAAGTCTGGGCGATCGGCCGGCTTCTCCACCTGCTGGCGCAGATGGCGCAGCGTGGCCAGAGGTTTGACCTTCGGCGCGGCGTCGACCGCGTAGACCTCGATGTCGTCGCCGATGTTCGCCGCCGGCCAGAAGCCGATCACGCCCTTGGCGGTGAGCCAGCGCTCGGCGATCAGCGTGTCGAGCATGCGGTTGGCATCGGCGTAGAGCTCGCGCGCCTGCGCGCCGACGACGTCGTCGTCGAGAATGGCGGGGAATTTGCCGGCCAGCTCCCAGGCGTTGAAGAACGGCAGCCAGTCGATGTATTGGCGCAGCTCGGCCAGGTCGTAATCGTCGAATACGGTGATGCCCGGCGTCTTCGGTACCGGCGGCTCGTAGGCCTCCCAGTCGTCGGTGAAGCGCTGCGCGCGCGCCTTGGCCAGCGGCACCAGCTGCTTGCCGGGGCCGCGGTCCTTGTGCCGCTCGCGCACGTCGGCGTACTCGAGACGGATCTTGGCGATGAACTCCTCGACCAGATCCTTGCTGACCAGCGACTGCGCTACGCCGACGGCGCGCGAGGCGTCCTTCACCCACACGGTGGGCGACTTGTAGTGCGGCTCGATCTTCAGCGCGGTGTGCGCGCGCGAGGTAGTGGCGCCGCCGATCATCAGCGGGATATGGAAGTTCTGCCGCTGCATTTCGCGCGCGACCTGGCTCATTTCTTCCAGTGAGGGCGTGATCAGGCCGGACAGGCCGATGATGTCGGCGTTCTCGGCAATGGCCGCTTCCAAAATTTTCTGCGCCGGCACCATCACACCCAGATCGATCACCTCGAAATTGTTGCAGCGGAGCACCACGGCGACGATGTTCTTGCCGATGTCGTGCACGTCACCCTTGACCGTCGCCATGATGATCTTGCCGTTGTTCTTGCCCATGTCGCCTGTGCGCAGCTTTTCTTCCTCGATGAAGGGCAGCAGGTAGGCCACGGCTTTTTTCATCACGCGGGCGGACTTGACCACCTGCGGCAGAAACATCTTGCCGGCGCCGAACAGGTCGCCGACCACGTTCATGCCGTCCATCAGCGGGCCCTCGATGACGTCGAGCGGGCGCGAGGACAGCTGGCGTGCTTCTTCGGTGTCTTCGACCACGTATTGGTCGATGCCGTGGACCAGCGCGTGGCTGAGCCGCTCGCGCACGGGTATCTCGCGCCAGGCGATCGTTTCGACCGCGGCCTCGCCCTTTTTCTTGCGGTAGTTGTCGGCGATCTCGAGCAGGCGCTCGGTGGAATCGTCGCGGCGGTTGAGCACCACATCCTCGACCCGCTCGCGCAGCTCGGGATCGAGATCGTCGTAGATCGCCAGCGAGCCGGCGTTGACGATGCCCATGTCCATGCCGGCCTTGATGGCGTGGTACAGGAACACCGAGTGGATCGCCTCGCGGACGGTGTCGTTGCCGCGGAACGAGAACGACACGTTGGAAACGCCGCCGGAGATATGGCAATCGGGAAAGCGCTTTTTCAGCTCGCGCGTGGCTTCGATGAAATCCACTGCGTAGTTGTTGTGCTCCTCGATGCCAGTGGCCACGGCAAAGATGTTCGGATCGAAGATGATGTCTTCCGGCGGAAAGTCGAGCTCGCGCGTCAGCAGCTCGTACGCGCGCGAACAGATCTCCACCTTGCGCGCGCAGGTGTCGGCCTGGCCCTGTTCGTCGAACGCCATCACGACGGCGGCGGCGCCGTACTGCTGCACCTTGCGCGCGTGGTCGAGAAACTGCGCCTCGCCTTCCTTCATCGAGATCGAGTTGACGATGCCCTTGCCCTGCAGGCAGCGCAGGCCGGCCTCGATCACCGTCCACTTGGACGAGTCGATCATGAAAGGCACGCGCGCGATGTCGGGCTCGGAGGAGATCAGGTTGACGAAGCGGGTCATCGCCGCTTCGGAGTCGATCAGGCCCTCGTCCATGTTGATGTCGATGATCTGCGCGCCATTCTCGACCTGCTGGCGCGCCACGTCGATCGCCTCGTCGTAGCGCTCCTCCTTGATCAGCTTTTTGAACTGCGCCGAGCCGGTGACATTGGTGCGCTCGCCCACGTTGACGAACAGCAGTTCGGGTGTGAGGACCAGCGGTTCCAGGCCGGACAGGCGGGTATATCGCCTCACTTACGCGGCCTCCGCTTGCGTGGCAGACGGAATCACGCGCGGCGCGCAGTCGCGTACGGCTTCGGCAATCGCCTTGATGTGCGCCGGCGTGGTGCCGCAACAGCCACCGACCAGGTTGAGCAGGCCGTCGCGCGCGAAGCCGCCGATCACGCCGGCCATGTGCTCGGGCGATTCGTCGTACTCGCCGAAGGCATTTGGCAAGCCCGCGTTGGGATGCGTGCTGACGTAGCTTTCCGCAATGCTGGAGAGCGTTTGCACGTGCGGGCGCAGGTCTTCCGCGCCGAGCGCGCAGTTGAAGCCCACCGACAGCGGCCGCGCGTGTGCGACCGAGTAGTAGAACGCTTCGGCCGTCTGCCCGGATAGGGTGCGGCCGGAGCGGTCGGTGATGGTGCCGGAAATCATCACCGGCACGCGCGCACCGCGCTGGTGGAACAGCTCGCTCAGCGCGAACAGCGCGGCCTTGGCATTGAGCGTGTCGAAGATGGTTTCGACCATGATCACGTCGGCGCCGCCGTCGATCAGGCCGTTGGCGGATTCGGTGTAGTTTTCGCCGAGCTCCTCGAACGTGACGTTGCGAAAGCCAGGGTCGTTCACGTCCGGCGATAGCGATGCGGTACGGCTGGTCGGGCCGAGCACGCCGATGACGAAGCGCGGTTTATCTGGTGTTTTTGCCGTCATGTCGTCGCAGGCGACGCGCGCCAGTCGTGCACCTTCGAGGTTCAGTTCGTAAGCCAGATGCTGCAGGCCGTAATCGGCCTGGCTGACCCGAGTGGAGTTGAAGGTATTGGTTTCGACCAGGTCGGCGCCGGCTTCGAGATAGGCCGCGTGCACGCCGCGGATGATGTCGGGCTTGGTCAGCGTCAGCAGGTCATTGTTGCCTTTCAGATCGCAGCTGCCGGCGTGTTCGTGCGCGTGACCGTCAGCGGATTTCGCATGGCCGTCGTGACCGTGCTCGAAGCGGTCGCCGCGGAAGCTGCTTTCATCCAGCTCGTGCGCCTGCAGCATCGTGCCCATGCCGCCGTCGAGGATCAGGATGCGCTGATGCAGCGCCTGTTCCAGCAGGGCAACGCGGTCGGGGTGTAACCAGGGCAGGGCGCTCATGACGATGATTCCTTGGTGCTTTGCTTCGCGTGTCGCGAGGCGGTGTTTCAAATGGTGTTGGCGGCGATCGGTTCAATGCGGCTTGCGCGCCAGCAGGCTGATCACTTCGAAATGCGGCGCCTTGCGCTCGCGGCTGATCTGGTGACAGCTAATGACGTCCAAACCCGCGCTGCTCGCCAGCTCGCGCAGCTGGTCACCGGAGAAGCCGAGATTGCGATGATCGAACGGCTCGACCGCGGTCCGGTGATCGTGCTGGCCAAGCGTCACCGCCAGCAGGCGACCACCCGGGCGCAGCACGCGCGATGCCTCGGCGACGGCCTTGGCCGGATTTTCGGCGTAGGTGAGTGCATGCAGCATCAAGACCAGATCGAAGCGCTGCTCGCCCAGCTCCAGCGCCTGCATGTCGCCCTGGATCACCTGCACGTTAGTGAACGCGCGCAGCCGCTTGGCGGCGGCGTCGACCACGCGTTCGCTGGAGTCCACGCAGGTGATCGACCTAGCGTGCGGCGCCAGCAGCTCGGCGGTGATGCCGTCGCCGGAGGCGATGTCGAGCACGTCGCCGGTTTCCAGCAGCTGCAGCAGCGAGCGTGCCAGGGTTTCCCAGGTGCGGCCGGGCGAGTAATGTCGCTCCATGTCGCCGGCGACGGTGTCGGCCCAACCTTCGGTGCTCGCGCGTTGCGCCAGCACGCCCGGCAGGCGTGCGGTGTCTTCGCGCAGCAGGGCGTCGTCGATGCTCTGGCGCAGCGAGTCGAGCAGCTTGCGCTGCGCCTCCTCGCCCTCGCTGTTGGCGCGGTAATAGGCGGATACGCCGGCGCGCCGGTCGCGCACCAGCCCGGCCTCCTTCAATTTGGCCAGATGGGTGGAGACGCGCGGCTGGGCGAGATGCAGCACGGCCGCCAGTTCGGCCACCGTCAGCTCCTCGTGTTCGAGCAGTGCCAGCAGGCGGACCCGGGTCGGATCCGCAAGCAGGCGCAGCACGCTAGAAGCACTGGCCAGATCCATTGAGCATCCTTATATCGCGATAAAGAGATGACAAGGCTAGGCGTGGTTTGGCGGGGCGTCAAGCGTCGAGACGAAGGAGATGCGTGCTGCGTTCACTCCGGCGCGCATGCGACAAGATGCTGCGCTTGCCGGCTGCGTCCGCGCCGGCCATTTTTCCGTAACTGCGCGGTGTCCCACGCGACTCGAGCGCCGATGCTGCGCTCGCACAAGCGCGTTTGACCGCCACGGCTACAATGGCCGGCTGCCACTCTCACTGCGGAGCTTTTCGATGGATTTCAGCTTTACCGAAGATCAGTTGTCGATCCAGTCGATTGCCCGCGATTTTGCGCAGAAGCGCATCGCGCCGGTGGCCGCCGAATTCGACGCCAAAGGCGAGTTTCCGCTGGAGAACATCCGCGAGATGGGCAAGCTGGGGCTGATGGGCATCGAGGTACCGGAAGCGTATGGCGGTGCGGCGATGGATACGATCGCCTACGTGCTGGCGATGATCGAGATCGCCGCGGCCGACGCGGCGACCTCGACCATCATGTCGGTCAATAATTCGCTGTTCTGCAATGCCATCCTCAAGCACGGTACCGAGGAGCAGAAGCAGACCTTCGTGCGCGCCATCGCTACCGGCGAGGCGATCGGCGCGTATGCGCTGACCGAGCCGCAGTCGGGCTCCGATGCCTCGGCCATGCACACCCGCGCCACCAAAAACGCGCAGGGCGACTGGGTGATCAATGGCAAGAAGAGCTGGATCACCTCCGGCCCGGTGGCGCGCTATATTCTGCTGTTTGCGATCACCACGCCGGGCGTGGGCGCGCGCGGCGTGTCGGCTTTCATCATCGATACCAAGCTGGCGGGCTTTCATGCCGGCAAGAGCGAGCCGAAGCTGGGCATTCGCGCCTCGGCTACCTGCGAGATCGAATTCCACGACTACGTCTGCCCGCAGGAAAATCTGCTGGGCGAAGCGGGCAAGGGTTTCTCGATCGCCATGGGCGTGCTGGACGCGGGCCGTATCGGTATTGCCTCGCAGGCGATCGGTATCTCGCGCGCGGCCTACGAGGCCACCCTGCAGTGGGCGCGAGACCGTAAGGCTTTCGGTGCGCCGATCGGCACGTTCCAGATGACCCAGTCGAAGATCGCGGATATGAAGTGCAAGCTCGACACTTCCATGCTGCTGACCCTGCGCGCCGCGTGGCAGAAGGGCGAGGCCGACAAGACCGGCGGCCGCTTCGGTACCGAGGCGGCGATCGCCAAGCTCACCGCCTCGGAAGCGGCGATGTGGATCACCCATCAGGCCGTGCAGATCCACGGCGGCATGGGTTATTCGAAAGAGATGCCGCTGGAGCGCTACTTCCGCGATGCCAAGATTACCGAGATCTACGAGGGCACCAGCGAGATCCAGCGGATGGTGATCGCGCGCGCGGAGACGGGCTTGCGCTGATTTTCAAGCGTATCGAGTGCCACAAGCGGCGGCGTTATTGGGTAGTACGGCAGATAAAAAAAGCCCGCCAATAGGCGTAATGCTGTTCACTTAAGCGGAGCAGCCTTTCGATTCACGGGGTAGCGAGTCTTGGATATTTTGACGGACGTCGGCCTGGAAGGCCGAGGTCGTCTATCCAGAAACAGGTTGCCGATTCCGGCCCTGAGTTCAGCCAGTCGCGCTCCGGTGCGTGATAGAGGTTGC
>NZ_JACCCA010000013.1:0-124044 GCF_013408815.1 Rhodanobacter sp. K2T2
GATCAACCACTTGCAACCGATTCCTCGTGTTGCGTCTAAGACGTTTCGTCCTAGGTGAGCCGCCCATTCTATATCGTTTTTTGTGGCCGTCAACACCTTCATTTCACTTTTTCGAAGATGCCGCGACTCGTCAAAAACTGCGTGGACGACTCCGGGCCGCGCATCATACGAGCTACAGAAAAAAGCACAAGCACTAATTTGAAAATCGGCGCGCCATCGTCATTCGCCGGCCGATTTTCAAGCTACGATGAGCCGCACGCGGGCGAAGTTGCGCTTGCCGACCTGCAGCACGCCTTCGAACCCCGCGCTGAAAACGCGCTGCGCATCCTCGACAACTTCGGTATCGATGCGGACGGCCCGCTCCTTCAACTTGCGGCTTGCCTCTGAATTGCTGGCAGTGATGCCCGCGGCGGTAAGCAAGGCGGCGAGCCGGATGCCTTCGGCGGGAACGGCGATGTCGCTCAACGGAAGCAAGGACGTATCTCCTTCACCGCGCACCACGGCATGCCAGCCGGCAATGGCCTGGTCGGCGGCGGCCGCATCGTGGAAGCGCGTGACCAGTTCGCGCGCCAGGCGCAGCTTGGTATCGCGAGGATTGAGCGAACCGTCCGCGATCGCGCGTTTCATCTGCGCCAGTTCGTCCATGGATACGTCAAAGCTCAGCAGCTCGAACCAGCGCCACATCAGTTCGTCGCCGATCTTCATGGTCTTGGTGACCATATCGATCGCCGGCTCGTTGATGCCAATGTAATTGCCGAGCGACTTGGACATCTTGTTGACGCCGTCCAGCCCCTCCAGCAGCGGCATAGTCAGCACGATCTGCGGCGGCTGGCCGTGATGCTCCTGCAGCGCACGCCCCATCAGCAGATTGAATTTCTGATCCGTACCACCGAGTTCGACGTCGCACTTCAATGCCACCGAGTCGTAACCCTGTACCAGCGGATAGAGGAACTCGTGAATAGCTATCGGCTGCTGCGCCGCATAGCGCTTGGCGAAGTCGTCGCGCTCCAGCATGCGCGCCACCGTGTGCTGCGCCGCAAGCTTGATCAGATCGGCCGCCGACATCTGACCGAACCACTCAGAATTGAAGCGCAGTTCGGTGCGCTCCTTGTCCAATACCTTGTAGACCTGGCTGGCATAGGTCTCGGCATTGGCCAGCACATCCTCGCGGGTGAGCGGCTTGCGGGTAACGTTCTTGCCGGTGGGATCACCGATCATGCCGGTGAAGTCGCCGATCAGGAAAATCACCTGATGCCCCAGATCCTGAAACTGGCGCATCTTGTTGAGCAATACAGTGTGACCCAAGTGCAGATCGGGCGCGGTCGGGTCGAAGCCCGCCTTGATACGCAGCGGCCGGCCGCTTTTCAGGCGCTCGATCAGCTCCTCGCGCTTGATGATTTCGTCGGCGCCTCGGGTGATCGTGGCCAACGCCTGCTCAAGCTCGTTCATTCGTGTTTCCCTCAGATCGCAAGTGGAGGACTGACGGTCGACGTAAACCGACTGCGCCAAAACGTTAATTGTGCGTTAATCGAAAATATCGCGCAAACCCTTGATGCAAAAGGACGTTGACGCTGTTTAGACGCGGCCGCTATGGTACGACCTGTTTGTGAACGTATTTGCGGGGCGTGTCGAAATGGCGGAAGAGAAGCAGGGAGCGCGCAAAGCGCGCAAACAGGCCATTTGCCGCAAAGCGCAGCAGCAACACTCGCATTTTTACGAGCGTTTCGCCCACTGGTCGTTTCACCAGTCGGATATCGTTGAACCTATCCACTGGCATCGCGAGCGCTGGGTGCTTGCCGGTATGGCGATGCTGATTACGCTGCTGTCCGGTTTCATCATGCCGGCATGGGCGAGCGCGATGCGACCCGCGGCGGTGCCCGAAGCGCATACGGTTCTGAAGCTGGCTTTGCCCAAAGTCGCCGAGGTCAGCGCACCGGCGCCTGCCGTGGACGACTGGCAGGTTGTGCGCGTGCAGCCGGGGCAGACCCTTTCGGACATCTTTACCGGCCGCGGCCTGAGCATGACCGATCTACAGAAGGTCGTGGATGCGTCCGGCCCGGCCAAGACGGCACTGCACCACATCCATCCGGGCGAAGAATTCGATTTTCTATTGGGTAGCAATCACGTCCTCAAAGGCCTGCGCTTCGATCAGGACGACGCCAACCGCGCCACGATCCGTCTCGACGGCGACCAGCCGACGGTCAGTATCCAGCCTCGCGACATGGACATGCGCGAACAGGTGGCCCATGGCGTCATTCACAGCAGTCTTTACGCCGCCGGCGATCAGGCCGGCCTCGACGCCGCCATGGTCGGCAAGCTGGCCGACCTGTTCAAGTACGACGTCGATTTCGTACAGGACCTGCGCGAGGGCGACAGCTTCACGGTGATTTACGATGACGTCTATCGCGACGGTGTCCGTTATGGCGAAGGCAATATCGTCGCGGCGGAATTCATCAATCAGGGCCAGCGCTATACCGCCTACCGCTTCAAGAAGGCTGGTGGCGACTATGGCTGGTTCAGCGAAGACGGCCGGCCGATCCAGAAATCGTTTCTGCGTATCCCGGTGGATTTCACCCGCATCTCGTCGACGTTCAGCTCGGCGCGGCTGCATCCCGTGCTCGGCCTGATGCGCGCGCACAAGGGCGTGGATTACGCGGCACCGACCGGTACGCCGATCCACGCCGCCGGCGATGGCGTGATCAAGTTCAAAGGATGGATGAACGGCTACGGCAATTTCGTCATCATCCAGCACAGCGGCACCATCAGCACCGCCTATGGCCACATGTCGCGCTTCGGCAGCGAGCGCCTCGGCCAGCACGTCACCCAGGGGCAGGTCATCGGCTTTGTCGGCATGACCGGTCTGGCTACCGGGCCGCACCTGCATTACGAGTTCCGGGTCAATGGCACGCAACGCAATCCGCAGACCGTGACCTTGCCGAAGCCGGAGCTTTTGCCGGCCGCGCAATTGGCAAAATTCAAATCGCAGGTGGTGCAGCCGCAGTTGGCGCGTCTGACCGAGCTTGACGCACGCATCAAGCTTGCCAAGACCAACGCTCCTGCCAACAACGACAACTGATTGCGGCGGCGGCGTGACTGACGATTCGGCGCTCTATCTCGGGATGATTTCCGGCACCAGCGCGGACAGCATCGATGCGGCGCTGGTCAGCTTTGCAGACGGCGCGCCGCAAGTTAAGGCCACGTACGCTTACCCCTGGCCACCCGTGCTTCGGGAACGAATGCTCGCCCTCATGCAGGACGAGGTCGCGCTCGATCTCGATGCATTTGGACGTCTGGACGTCGAAATCGGGCGCTGCTTTGCCGAAGCCGCACTGCGGCTGTTGGAACAAAGCGGCACGCCGGCAACATCGGTGCGCGCCATCGGCTCTCACGGCCAGACCGTGCGCCATCGGCCGACCGGCGACCATCCATTCACTCTGCAACTGGGCGATGCCAGCGTGATTGCGGAGCGTTGCCGCATCGATGTGGTTGCGGATTTTCGCCGTGCCGATGTTGCGGCCGGCGGGCAGGGCGCACCGCTGTTGCCGGCGCTGCACGCCATGCTGCTGGCGCACGACGGTCACAGCCGCGTGGTACTGAATCTGGGCGGGATTGCCAACATCACCGTACTGAACGCCGACGGCACCGTACTGGGTTTCGATACCGGGCCGGCGAACGGACTGCTCGACGCATGGTGCCTACGTCATCGCGGCGAATCCTTTGACCGCGACGGTGCGTTCGCTGCCAGCGGCACCGTCGATAACTCGCTGCTCGATGCACTACTGGCCGACCCTTATTTCGCGCTGGCGCCGCCCAAGAGCACGGGGCGCGAACATTTCCATCTCGGCTGGCTGGCGGCGCATCCACACCTCGCCAACCTCAGCCCTGCCGACGTGCAGGCCACCTTGCTGGAGCTGACGGCGCGCAGCGTCTCCGAAGCCATCGCGCAGCAAACACCACCGATGGCAGATGTCCTAGTCTGCGGTGGCGGCACGCACAATCAACGGCTGATGCAGAGGCTGGCCGAACGGCTCGCGCCGCGCATGGTCAGCAGCACGGCAACACACGGCATCGACCCGGATTTTCTGGAAGCCACCGCTTTTGCGTGGCTGGCGCGTCAGCGGTTGCTGAGGCGGCCAGGCAATCTGCCGGCCGCCACCGGTGCGCGCGGACCTCGCGTACTCGGCGCGATTTACTCGGCCCCTGCCGCCGATGCGTCGGCATGACGAAACCACGGCCATAGATAGAAGAACAACAGCGTGGCCGGAATGATCGACAGCACGGTGATCACGAAATATTCGCCGTAGCCGGTCGCCGCCGCGATCCCGCCGGCAAAGAAGCCGAGAACCTTGCCCGGCAGATTCACCATCGAACTGAGCAGCGCGTACTGGGTAGCTGTGTGTTCGCGATTGACCAGTGACGAAAGAAACGCCACCGTCGGCGGGCCCAGCATGCCGAGCGTGAGGTTCTCGCCGGAAATCACCATCGTCAGCACGAGCAGGTTGCCCGGGTGCGCGATCAGCGCCAGATAAAGCAGATTGCTGCAGCCACACAGCACAACGGTGACGCCCAGCGATCGCCAAGCGCCCCAGCGCGCTACCGCGGCACCGCCAAGAAAGACGCCGACGATGCCAATCCAGATACCGTAAATCTTGGTGATGCTGCCGATCTCGGTCTTGGAGAATCCCATGTCACGATAGAAAGGGCTCATCACGCCGCCGATCGTGGCCTGCTCGGGAATCTTGAACAGCAGGATAAACAGCAGCGTCACGCCGGCTATATGCCAGCCATAACGACGAAAGAAATCCGCAAAGGGATCGACCACGCTCTCGCGCATCGCAACGCGCCAACCACGTGGAGCGATGAAGTGCACGTCGGGCTCCCGTGCCGCCAGAGTGGCAGCGATCGGCACGCCCATGGCAATAGCCATCACCAGATATACCCAGCTCCACGCTATATGGTCGGCAAGAATCAATGCGAGCGCCCCGGCCAAGATCAACGCAATGCGATAGCCCAGCGAATACGTGGCGACCAGCGCACCCTGTGCATCGACCGGTGCAATCTCGATACGATAGGCGTCGACCGCAATGTCCTGCGTGGCGCCAAAGAACGCCACGATCAACGTCGCCGCGACAAAGGGCACCAACTGCACGGGTGTCAGCACGGCCATCGCCAGCAAACCGGCCACCACGCCGAGCTGCGCAAACAGCAGCCAACCGCGCCGCCGACCGAGGCGCGAAAAACCGGGGATGCGCCAGTGGTCGAGCAGCGGCGCCCAAAGAAATTTCAGCGCATAGGTCATGCCTGCGCTCGCGATCATCGTGATGTCTTTCAGCAAAATGCCGTTTTCTTTCAGCCAGTACGCCAAGGTTCCGGCCACGAGCAGAAATGGCAAGCCCGACGAAAACCCGAACAACAGCATGGTCCATGCCGCCGGCTGCGCAAAGGATTTCCAGAGCGATGGCCTGGCGCTCCTTGCGGCCTGTACCGACCGATTTGGGCCGACCGCCTCAGTCGGCATAGTCGACGATATAAGGCGCGTGATCGGAGAAGCGCTGATCGCGATAGACCGAACAGTCCCTCAGTCGATCCTTTAACGAGGGCGTGATTACTTGATAGTCGATGCGCCAACCCACGTTGTTGGCGCGCGCCTGACCGCGGTTGGACCACCAGGTGTACTCCACCGCATCGGGCTTGAGCGCGCGGAAGCTGTCGACCCAGCCGCGCTGCTGGAAGAGCAGATCCAGCCATGCGCGCTCTTCCGGCAGGCAGCCTGAGTTCTTCTGATTCGAACTCCAGTTTTTGATATCGTTTTTCGTGTGCACGATGTTCCAGTCGCCACAGATCACGTAGTCGCGGCCACTCTTCAGCCAGCCGTCGAGAATCGGCGTAAACCAGTCCATGGCCTTGAACTTGAACTGCTGGCGCTCATCGCCGGACGATCCAGAAGGGAAGTACAACGACACCACCGAGAGGTTGCCGAAGCGCGCCTCGATGTAGCGGCCTTCATTGTCGAATTCGTCCCAGCCGAGCTCGGTGAGCACCTGATCGGGCTCGCGCTTGGCATAGATGGCGACGCCGCTATAGCCCTTTTTGCTCGTCGCATCGCGATAAAAACAGTGGTGTCCATCGGGACGAAACATCGGGTCGCCGAGCTGATCCTCCTGCGCCTTGGTCTCCTGCAGGCAGACCACGTCCGCATCCTGCGTACGCAGCCAGTCGAATACGCCCTTGGTCGCGGCCGAACGGATGCCATTGGCATTGAGGCTGATGATGCGCATGAAGTTTTCCAGCAAGTGATGCGCGATCATAACAACCTCGGCGGGCGTCACGGACTGTGAGCGGCGTTACCATGGTCGACGTCGCGCCGCGTAGCGTCGAGTAACCGCCGACACGGCCGAATCTTTTCTCTTTCACGTCATTGCAAGCGAGGCGACCTGTGCACGATTACCAGCGCGACTTCATCGAACTCACCCTCGGCCGCGACGTGCTGCGCTTCGGCGAGTTCACCCTGAAATCGGGGCGTCTGAGCCCCTACTTTTTCAACATGGGCCGGATCGATTCCGGTGCCGCGCTGGCGCAGCTCGGTCGCGCCTATGCCGCCGCCGTGGTGGATTCCGGCATCCAGGTCGACATGCTGTTCGGCCCTGCATACAAGGGCATCGCGCTGGCGGCGTCCACGGCCATCGCGCTGGCCGACCAGCATCAGCGCGACCTGCCCTGGGCCTACAACCGCAAAGAGGCAAAGGATCACGGTGAAGGCGGCACGCTGGTTGGCGCGCCGCTGAAAGGCCGCGTACTGATTGTCGACGATGTCATGACCGCGGGCACCGCCGTGCGCGAATCGCTGGCCTTGATTCAGGCGCAAGGCGCCACCGCGGCGGGTGTGCTGATCGCACTGGATCGGCAGGAGCGCGGGCAGGGCGAACGTTCCGCCGCGCAGGAAGTGGCGGCGGATTACGGCATACCCGTCATCGCCATCACCAGCCTCGACGACGTGCTGGCCTATGCCGGCGAGCGACCACAGCTCGCCGACGACCACCGTCGCCTGCTGGCCTACCGCGAACGCTACGGCGTTCAGCGCTGAACACCCTGAGGCAACCGACGATTTTGCCGACGTGGAGAGCTGGTATCGCGATAGCGACGGTTATACTGACGCCAACAGGGGAGAGTCCATGCACAAGCGCTTATTGATCTTCACCGCCGTCACGCTGTTTACCAGCACGGCGATCGTCGCTCAGACGCCCTCGACCGGCAGCGGCCTGCGCTACAAGTGGCACGATGCCCAGGGTAAGGTCCACTTCAGCGACAGCCTCAATGCTGAAGCGATGAAATATGGCTACGACGCGGTGAACGATCAGGGCCTGGTGATTCAGCACGTCACCCGCCAGCTCACGCCGGAAGAGCGTGCCGCCGCCAGCCAACTGGCCATCGAGCAGGCGAAAAAGCAGCGTATCGAGCAGGACCGCATTAACGCCGATGCGCAGATGCTGGAGGCGTACCCGGACGAGAACATGTACAAGATCTCGCAACAGCAGGCGCTCGATACGCTGGACCAGCAGATCCACACCACCCAGCTCAACCTGAAGACGCAGGAAAAAGCGCTGACCGATCTGCTCGGCCGCGCGGCGGAAATCGAACGCACGCAGAAGACGGTGCCGAAGTTCATGAATGACAGCATCGCCAGCCAGCGGGCGGTGGTTACCGGTCAGCAGAACACCCTGCAGCGCCAGCAGGCTGCGCGTGCACAGATGCTGCAGAACCAAGCCGCGCAACTGGCTCACTACCGCGAGATCAAGGCGGCGCAGGCAAAGCCGGCGCAGTGAGCTGGTGCCCCGGACAACTCGCCGGATCGATCACCTCATACATAAAAAAGGCCAGCGATGCTGGCCTTTTTTCTTGGTTCGGCGTAGCAAAGGCTCCTCGCTCAGAACGGCATATTCAGCGTGAAGTCGACCGCCAGCAGTTGCTTGCGGAAAACCTGCTGGATGCGCTTTAGCGCCAGCGCATCGTCGGCTTCGAAGCGCAATACCAGCACCGGCGTGGTGTTGGACGCGCGTACCAGCCCCCACCCATCGGGCCAGTCCGCCCGCAGACCGTCGATGGTGATCAGCGTGGCGTCGCCAAAGCTGGCCTGCTGACGAAACTTATCCATGAAGGTGTAGTGCTCGCCCTCGGCCAGCTCGATCTTCAACTCGGGCGTGGAGACGCTCTTGGGCAGCGTGGCGAAAATCTCTTCCGGCGAGCGCCCCTGCATGTCGCCACCAAGAATTTCCATCAGCCGCGCGGCGGCGTATATGCCGTCGTCGAAACCGTACCAGCGCTCTTTGAAGAAAAAGTGGCCGCTCATCTCACCGGCCAGCTCCGCCCCGGTTTCGCGCATCTTCGACTTGATCAGCGAGTGACCGGTGCGCCACATCAGCGGGCTGCCGCCGGCGTCGAGAATCTGACCTTTCAGATGGCCCGTGCATTTGACGTCGTAGATGACGGTGGCGCCGGGCTGACGCGACAGCACATCGCGCGCGAACAGCATCAGCAGGCGGTCGGGAAAGATGATTTCGCCCGAGCGCGTGACTACACCCAGGCGATCGCCATCGCCGTCGAAGGCGATACCCAGATCCGCACCGGTGCTTTTGACCGAGACGATCAGGTCTTCCAGATTGTGCGGATCGGACGGGTCGGGATGATGGTTGGGGAAGGTGCCGTCGACCTCGCAGTACAGCGGAATCACCTCGCAGCCGACGCCCTCCAGCACCTGCGGCGCCAGCGCTCCGGGAATCCCGTTGCCGCAGTCGACTACGATCTTGAGCAGACGCTCGGCCTGCACGTCGCCGACGATTTTCTCGATGTAATCGGAGGCGACGTCGACCTGGCGCAGCGCGCCCTGGCCATCGCTTTTCAGCGCGCCGGTGGCGATGCGCTGGTAAAGATTCTGGATAGCGTCCTCCGCCAGGGTTTCGCCACCGACCACGATCTTGAAACCGTTGTAGTCTGGCGGATTGTGACTACCGGTCACCGCAACGCCGCAGCCGGTGTTGTAGCGGAAGGCCGCGAAATAGACCACCGGCGTCGGCACCGCCCCGAGGTCGATCACATCGATGCCGGCCGCGCGCAGACCGTCGCACAGCGCACCTGCCAGCTCCGGCCCCGACAAGCGACCGTCGCGGCCAACCACGATTTCGCGCAGGCCTTGCTCGCTCATCAGCGTGCCGATCGACTGGCCGAGCGCATGGGCGACTTCCGCGTTCAAGGTTTTTCCCACCACGCCGCGTACGTCGTAAGCGCGAAAAATACTCGGGTCAAGCTTGACCGTCGGCACGCTGGGCAATGCAGGAGAAGAAGCCGCTGCTGCGTCGCTCGGCGGACTGATTCGCCGGATTCTTTCAGGCACAGGGACATCCTCGGGTTCATCAACGATCAATGGTGCCGTTGGCCGCAGGCGCAGGCGCAACAGGAAAAACGCACCGCCGACGCCGAGCAGGGTGAGTAGCGCGGCCAATGGCCAGACGTGCGGAAGAACAATAAAGGCGTCCGGCAACGCCGCGTTGACGCTGAACGCGCTGCCGGGCACCGGCTTGGCCGACACTTCCGCCACTGCCGAAGCCGCACCGTGTGAAGAAAGGCTCATCTCGCCGTGCTCGTCGTCCTGGCGCAGCTCGAGCCTACCGCCGGCCGGCGATACCGAATCGAACAGCTGCTGCAGCGGCGCAAACGGCAGCTCGACCCACACCCAGGCGAGCGGATCCTGCGGCGCTCCCAGCGGCGTGATCAGGGTGAGATGCCGGTCGCCGTTGCCGGCAGCCACGCTTTGCACCGGCACAGTGCCATCGGCGCCTTTCGCGGCCATCAGCTGCGCCGCCTTGGCATAGCCGAAGTCGTGGTAATTCGCGTGCAGCACCTCGCTGAGATCGCCGCGGTAAAGCTCGACCTTCTTCGCCTGTGGCAACTGCAATTTCAGCGCATCCAGAGTCTTTGCCGGATCGGCCACTGCGGTAGCGGGATCGACGGAATGGACGGCCCTTTGCACCTTGCCACGCTGCGCGGCTATCTCGGCGGCCAGCACCCGCAGCGCCCGATCCTGCGCCGCGTGGACATGGTCGATCGAAGTGGATTCGTCGGCAATCAGATAGGTCTGCCACGCGCAAAACAGGCCCAGCAAAAGCAGCAACGTACCGCCGGCCAGCGGCAGCTGGCGCCGCCAGTCGACCGGCGACTGTCGCGCGCGAACCTTTGCCATGCTTAACGCCATAGTCCATCCCCGGGAGTTCTGGATGCGCGGCCTACCGGCACCGCGTCCAGCCCCATCCTAACGGATACCGGTCGAGCCGAAGCCACCGGCGCCGCGCTCGCTGGCGACAAATTCCGTCACGACGTTCAAGCGCGCCTGCGCTACCGGCACCAGCAGCAGCTGCGCGATGCGGTCGCCGACCTCAATGGTGTACGGCTGCGTGCCGCGGTTCCAGCAGGAAATCATCAGCGGGCCCTGATAGTCCGCATCGATCACGCCGACCAGATTGCCCATCACCAGCCCGTGCTTGTGACCCAGTCCCGAGCGCGGAACGATCAGCGCACACCAGCCCGGATCGCCGATATGGATCGCGATGCCGCTGGGCACCAGCACGCTGTCGCCGGGCGCCAGGGTCTGCGGTTGATCAAGCGCCGCGCGCAAATCCATACCGGCACTGCCGATGGTGGCCGTCTCCGGCAAGGGAATACTTTTGCCAAGACGCGCGTCCAGAATCTTCATCGCGACGTCGATCACCGGGCGACTCATCCGGCGCGGCTCGCGCGATAACGCTGCGCCACCTGGGCAATCAGCTGACGGGCCAGTTCCGGCTTGGCGACCCGCGGCAGATCGATCGATCCGTCGGCCCAATACACGCTCAACGCATTGTCGGCCGCCTCGAAACCCAGGCCTTCACCGACCTGATTGGCGGCAATCATGTCCAGCCCCTTGCGGCTGAGCTTCTGCTGCGCGTAGCTCGCCACATCGTGGGTTTCGGCGGCAAAGCCGACCAGAAACGGATGCGTCGGTTGCGCCGACAGGGTCGCAAGAATGTCCGGGTTTTCGCTGAGCTGCAGCGACAGGCCAGTGCCATCGCATTTCTTCAATTTGTGCACGGAAACCTCGTTCGGACGAAAGTCGCCAACGGCTGCTGCACCGATGTAGATATCCGACTGCTCCGCCGCCGAAAGCACTGCGGCATGCATCTGCGTCGCGCTGCGCACGTCGATGCGGCGCGCCACGCCGGCCGGTGTCGCCAGGCTCACCGGACCGGCGACCAGGGTCACCTGCGCACCGGCCAGCGCGGCCGCCTGCGCCACCGCAAAGCCCATGCGGCCGGAGCTACGGTTGCCGATGAAACGCACCGGATCGATATCTTCGTACGTGGGGCCGGCACTGACAACGACATGCAAACCGGCCAGCGAGCCGTCGCCAAACGACGCAGCCAGGGCGTCCCGCAATTCGTGCGCTTCGAGCATCCGCCCGTTGCCGACGTCGCCGCAGGCCTGGTCGCCCGAGGCGGGGCCGAGCACGTGTACGCCGCGCTGGCGCAATGTGTCGACATTCACCTGCACCGAAGCATGCGCCCACATCTGCTGATTCATCGCCGGCGCGACATACAGCGGCGCGGCGCTGGCCAGGCACAGGGTCGTGAGCAAATCGTCGGCCAGACCGTGCGCCAGCCGCGCGAGGATATCGGCGCTGGCCGGTGCAATCAGAATGCGCTCCGCCCAGCGCGCCAGCTCGATATGGCCCATCGCCGCTTCGGCCTGCGCATCCCACAGGCTCACGCGCACGCTTTGACCCGACAGCGCCTGGAAGGTGGTGGCGCTGACGAAATGCGTGGCGCTTTCGGTCATCACGACGCGCACGTCGGCGTCCAGGTCGCGCAGGCGGCGGACCAGTTCGCAGGACTTGTAAGCGGCGATGCCGCCTGACACTCCCAGCAAGATGCGGCGTTGGGCAAGACTCATGTAAGGCGGGCCTGACAATCGGGCAGACGCGTAGCTTACCGGATTCGTTTGTTTCAGCTGCTGTATCCGCCAGTCACCAGCCGGCATTGTCTTCGCATGAGCATACGAGACTGGCCCGAAGGCGAACGTCCCCGCGAAAAACTACTGGCCCGCGGCAGCGCGGCGCTGTCCGATGCCGAGCTGTTGGCCGTGCTTTTGGGCAGCGGCAGCCGCGGCAAGGACGCTATCGCGCTGGGTCGCGAACTGCTCGACAACGCCGGCAGTCTCGGCGCACTGCTGAGCCGCCCCGAGCGGCAGATCCGCGCGGGAGGACTGGGGCCAGTCAAGCGGGCGCGGATCGTCGCGGCTCTCGAACTGGCGCGGCGCAGTCTGGCCGAGGAATTGCTGCAGCGTCGGAGTCTGGGCAATCCGCGCGACAGCGGAGACTACCTGCGGGCCAAGCTGCGCCATCTGCCTTACGAGGTATTCGGCTGCCTATATCTGGACAACCGCCATCGCGTGCTGGCCTTCGAGGAGCTGTTCCGCGGCACAGTCGATAGCGCCAGCGTGCATCCGCGTGAGGTGGTACGCGCCTGCCTGCAGCACAACGCCTGCGCGGTGATTTTTGCGCACAACCACCCGTCGGGCGAGGCTGAGCCCAGCGCGGCCGATCATGCGATTACACACGAATTGCGTGACGCCCTGCGACTGGTGGGCGTGCGCGTGCTCGATCATCTGGTGATCGGCAGCGGTGATCCGATATCCATGGCGGCGCGCGGCCTACTCTAAGAGCCTGCCGACCCGGCTGCTGCGACCGTCTTTCAGCCCACAAAAAAGCGGCGTGGATCAACCACGCCGCGGCGCCGATTTGACTGTGGGAGAGAGCGGCGTCTCCGATGCCATGTCATGGAGGGGAGTCATGCCAGGCACCGTTGCATCTTGGCTATGCTGCATGACAACCGAATGACTTGCGCGTTTCGAAAGGAGTGCCGCATGTCGCCGAAACTTATACACAAAACGGTGAGAACAGTGCTTGCGAGACGGGTCATGCCGCATCATCGAGATAGATAATTTAAATATTTGAATTTATTGTTTTTTTTATCCAAATATGGCGCCAATGGCTGCCGAACTCCCAACATACCCAGCAGGCTCCAGGTTTTCCCCACAGACTTATCCACAGGCCCTATCGCGGCGGCGCATCACGCGGCTTGCTTGGTCCAACCCCAGGCGCCGCCCTGACTCAGCGGTATTTACTGCCTCCGGCGCAAACCGGTCTGTTAAGATCGGCGGTTCCATCCGCATTCGATCTCACCCGTGAAAGCACAGCTGCGCGAACTGGTTCTGCAGGCGATCAAGTCTTTGCAAAACGACACCATCCTGCCCGCGGACTTGGCCTTGCCCGGTTTTGTGATCGAGCGTGCGCGCAGCCGCGAGCACGGCGATTTCGCCTGCAATATCGCCATGCTGCTGGCCAAGCCGGCGCGGGCCAAGCCGCGTGAGCTGGCCGAAAAGCTGGTCGCCGCACTGCCCCCCAGCGCGCTGGTAGAGAAAGTCGAGATCGCCGGTCCCGGCTTCATCAATTTTTACCTGTCGCCCGGCGCTTATCACGCCGAGGTACGGCAGATCTTCGACCGCGGCGATGCCTACGGCCGCAGCGAAAGCGGCGTCGGCAAGACGGTCGGCGTGGAATTCGTGTCGGCCAACCCGACCGGCCCGCTGCACGTGGGTCACGGCCGCAATGCCGTTATCGGCGACTGCCTGAGCCGGCTGTTCGATGCCACCGGCTGGAACGTGAAGCGCGAGTTTTACTACAACGACGCCGGCGTGCAGATCGCCAACCTGGCTATTTCGGTGCAGGCGCGCGCGCGCGGCATCCTGCCGGACGACAGCGGCTGGCCGGAGAACGGCTACCGCGGCGACTACATCGCCGACGTGGCGCGCGCCTATCTGGATCGCGAGTCGGTCGTTGCCGATGGCGAAACCGTGGTGGGCGAGGGCGATGTCGACAATCTCGATGCGATCCGTCGTTTCGCCGTGGCCAGCCTGCGCCGCGAGCAGGATCTCGACCTGAAGGCGTTCGGCGTCGGCTTCGACGTGTATTTCCTGGAGTCGTCGCTCTACAGCGACGGCAAGGTCGAGGAAACCGTGAAGGGGCTGGTCGACCACGGCCACACCTACGAGAGCGAGGGCGCGCTGTGGCTGCGTACGACCGACTACGGTGACGACAAGGACCGCGTGATGCGCAAGTCCGACGGCACCTACACCTATTTCGTGCCGGACGTGGCTTACCACCTGAGCAAATGGCAGCGAGGCTACGAGAACGCCGTCACCGTGCTCGGCTCGGATCATCACGGCACGCTGGCACGGGTGAAAGCCGGCTTGCAGGCACTCGATGTCGGTATCCCCAAGGATTGGCCGCATTACGTGCTGTACCAGATGATCACCGTGATGCGCGGCGGCGAAGAAGTGAAAATTTCCAAACGTGCCGGCAGCTATCTCACCCTGCGCGACTTGATCGACGAAGCCGGGCGGGACGCCACTCGCTATTTTCTGATCGCACGCAAGACCGACTCGCAGCTGATTTTCGATATCGATCTGGCGCGTTCGCAGAGCAACGACAACCCGGTCTATTACATCCAGTACGCGCACGCCCGCGTGTGCAGCGTGCTGCGCCAGGCGCCTGAAAAGGGTTTCACTGTCGATCTGCAGCAGGGCCTCGCCCATCTGAAACGGCTCGACACCGAGCACGAGCAGATCCTGCTGACCGAGCTGTCGAAGTATCCGGAGCTGGTCGAGGCCGCGGCGGCGAATCTGGAACCGCATATTCTCGCCGCGTGGCTGCGCGAGCTGGCCAACGCGTTTCATACTTACTACAACTCGCACCAGTTCCTGGTCGACGACGACGCGCTGCGTAATGCGCGACTTGCGCTGGTGGTAGCCACCCGGCAAGTCCTGAAGAATGGTCTGGGTTTGTTGGGCCTGAGCGCCCCGGAGAGCATGTAATGGCACCACGCAAGGGCAAAGGCCGGCAGGCCGTGCGTAACAACAGCGGCGGTTTTCCCGGCTGGGGTTACGCCGTCATCGGCATTCTGGTCGGCGCGATCATGATGGCGGTGGTCATGCGCGGCTCGCTGTTCGACAGTCTGCATAAACCCGACGGCCCGCAGGCCAACCCGCAGGCCACCGCCGAAAGCGGCAGCGATCCGGGCGTAGCGCAGCCACCGCCGGCCGAATCGGCGCCGAAGAAACCGCAGTTCGATTTCTATTCCGTACTGTCGGAAAAAGAAGTGCGCATTCCCGATGCGGTGATCAGCGCACAGGCGCGCGCCGAACAGCAGAAGCAGGCGGCCGCCCAGCCGGTGGCAGCGCCGCCAACCGCTTCCACGCCGTCGACGCCGACCAACACTGCACCGCCGGCAGTCAAGGAGAGCATTACCGCGGCGCCGGCTGCGGCACCCGCGAGTCCTGCCGCTGGTAGCGGCTATCTGCTGCAGGTCGGCGCGTTCCCGAATCCGTCCGATGCGGAAACGCTGAAGGCGAAACTGGCGATGCAAGGATTCATAGCCTCGGTGCAATCCGTCAACGTGGGTGGGCAGGCCTATCACCGCGTGCGCCTGGGGCCGTTCCGCTCGGCGACCGACCTGGAGTCGACCAAGCAGCGGCTGGCCAGCGCCGGCATCAATGCGATTGCCTTGAAAGAAGGCAAGTAAGGCGCTTCGAACTAGGCGTGGCTTATGCCCAAACGGCATAAGCCACGCCTTTTTTATTTGGACGGCCAAAAGCACACAAAGCACGCAAACGGTTATGCTCGGCGTTCGTACCCGTCACGGATCGCGTCCATGAAACGTCTGCTATTGCTGCTTACCCTGCTGGTCGGTGCCCAGGTCGCTGCCGCCGAACTTCCTTACAACACCTCGGCCGATGCCAACGCGGATATCGCCCATGCGCTGGCGCAAGCCAAAGCCAAGCGCACGCCGGTGCTGTTGATCTTCGGCGCCAACTGGTGTGAAGACTGCCGCTCGCTGAACCGTGCGCTCAATACCGAAAAAAATGCGGCGCTGATCCATCAGCAGTTCCAGGTCGTGAAGATCGACGTGGGCAACTTCGACCACAACCTCGATATCACCAAGCGCTACGACGATCCGACCAAGAACGGCATTCCGGCGGCGGTGATCGTGTCGCCGGACGACAAGATTCTTTACTCGACCAAGGCCGGCGAGCTGTCCAACGCCCGCCGCATGAATGACGATGGCGTCTACGGTTTCTTCAAGCAGGCGATCGCCTCGTCGCAATCCAAGGCGAAATAAAGCCGCCGAAGATCGGCCAACGCAAAAGCCGGGCGGCGCGAACCGCTCAGCTTTTGCGCTTCAGGCGGATCAAGGCTGAAATGTCGTCATCGCCATAACCCTGGCTCATCAGCTCCGCGTAATCGGCAAGCGATTGCTTGATGACCCGCGTGTCGGTACCGGCCTGCTCGGCGATACCGCGCACGATGACCAAGTCCTTGTGCAGCAACGCCAACTTGAAGCCCACGCTGAATTCGTCGCGCAACATGGTCGCGCCGCGCTTTTCCAGAAACCAGTTGCCCGCCGCACCCGCGCCGAGCGTGGGGATCAGGCGCTCCGGATCGAGGCCCAGCGCCTCGCCCAAGGCAAGTCCGGAACACACGGCCTGCGCGATGCCGGCCACCAGTACCTGATTGACCGCCTTGGTCGCCTGACCCGCGCCGACCGCGCCGAGATGGGTCACCTTCAAGGCATAGGCCTCCAGCACGGCGCGCGCGCGCTCCAGCACGTCCGCTTCGCCGCCCACCATCACCGACAGCTTGCCGTTCTTCGCACCTTCCACCCCGCCAGACACCGGCGCATCGAGAAAGTGCGCGCCTACCTCGCCGAGCCGCAGCGCGGCGCGGCGCGCCGTGTCCGGCGCCACGGTGGAATGATCAATGACGATGGCACCGGGCTTCAGGTGCGGCGCCAACGCCTCGACCGTGGAAAGCACGTCGGCATCCGCCGTGACACACAGCGCGATCACGTCACACTGCGCCGCCAGTTCAGCCAGTGTCTCCGGTGCGCTCACGCCGAGTTTTTCCGCCAGTGCCGCTGCCTTCGCTTGCGTGCGATTGGCTACCGCGACCAGCAGGCCGCGTTCGTGAAGGTGGGTCGCCATTGGCGCACCCATTGCGCCCAAACCGATGAAACCTGTCTTGATACTCATATGTATTCCTTGCGGATAGTCGATTCTTGCCGCGGCAACACCGGTACAGCACTGGCGCACTCGCAAGAGTGCACCGAGTCGAGCGCAGCGGCTATTGCATATGCCAGCCGTGGGTCACCACGATGGATTGTCCGGTCAACGCCGCCGACGGAAACGTCGCCAAATAGAGCGCCGTCTGCGCGATGTCTTCAACGGTGGTGAATTCGCCGTCCACCGTATCCTTCAGCATCACGTCCTTGACCACGGCGTCCTCGCTGATGCCCAGCGCACGGGACTGCTCCGGAATCTGCCGCTCCACCAGCGGCGTGCGCACAAAGCCCGGGCAGATGACGTGCGAGCGCACGCCATGCGCGGCACCTTCCTTGGCCAACGTGCGTGCCAGTCCGAGCAGGCCGTGCTTGGCGGTGACGTAAGCCGACTTCAGCTTCGACGCTTCGTGCGAATGGACCGATCCCATGTAGATGACGATCCCGCCATGGCTACGCCCTTCGGCATTTTCCCGATACATGTACTGCAACGCGGCCTTGGTGGTGAGAAAGGCGCCGTCGAGATGAATGGCCAGCATCTTCTTCCAGTCGGCAAACGCGAACTGGTCGATCGGATTGACGATCTGCACGCCTGCGTTGGATATAAGGACGTCGAGACGTCCAAACGCGTTGATCACAGCTTCGGTGCCTGCGTTGACAGCCGCCTCGTCACTAACGTCCATCGCGACACCCATCGCCCGACCGCCGCTGGCATTGATCGCAGCGGCCACCGCGTCCGCTGCGCGCTGATCGATATCGGCGATCGCCACGCTGGCGCCGTGCTGGGCATACAGCTCGGCGATGGCCTTGCCGATACCGCTGGCGGCACCGGTGATCAACGCGACCTTGCCATCCAGACGTGCCATCAGTGATTCCTCGATTGATGTCGTAAAGCCATGATCGGGCGGAAAGGCTTCAGCGCCCTTCTTCGGCCAGATAGGTATACGCCGTAAGACCGCCGTCGAGCGTGGTGTAAAGCTGGTCGGCCAGTGTGCCGGTGACGCCAGCGGCAGCGATGCGATCACGATAGCTCTGCCGCAGCGCGGCCAGGTCGTAGCCGACGTAGTCGAGCATCAGATCAGTCGTATCACCGCTGCGCTTGTGCGCAAACACGTAGCCGTCGCCATCGACGCGCACGTTGACGGCATCGGTGTCGCCGAACAAGTTGTGGATGTCGCCCAACGTTTCCTGATAGGCACCCACCATGAAAATGCCGAGCCGGTAGCTCTCGCCTTCGTTCAGCGCATGCAGCGGCAGACTCACGTCGACGCCCTCGGCATCGACGTAATGATCGATGCGGCCGTCCGAATCGCAAGTCAGGTCGACGATCACGCCGCGGCGCGTGGGCCGTTCGTCGAGCCGGGCGATCGGTGCGATCGGAAAGATTTGTCCGATCGCCCAGATGTCCGGCACCGATTCGAACACCGAGAAATTGACGAAGTACTTGTCGACCAGCTTCTCGTCCAGCTCGTCCAGCGCCTGCCGGTGCGATCGCTCGGCGGGCAGCAGCCGCGTGCGCACAGCATTGGCGATGGCGTAGTACATCTCGTCCAGCCGCGCGCGATCGGTCAGCGTGAGCTGGCCCAGCGCATACAAGGTCTGGCCCTCGGCGAGGTGATGCTGGGCCTCGTGGAACAGCTCCAGCGGCGGACGGCGGTCGATCTCCTCGTGGGTTTCGCGCAAGCGCCGCAGCACCGCCGCCTCGGCCGCGTCCGGTGGCGGAATCGCGCCGGTCGGCACTTCTTCCACTTCGGTGACATTGACCACCATCACGGCATGGTGCGCAGTCATGGCGCGGCCCGCTTCGGTGAGGATGTGCGGCGCGCTCAGCCCTTCGGCTTCCACCGCCTCGGCCAGCGACTGCACGATCGTCGACGCGTACTGCTCGATCGAATAGTTGATCGAGTTGTGGCTGCGCGAGCGCGTGCCTTCGTAGTCCACACCGAGGCCGCCGCCGACGTCGACGAT
Source organism: Rhodanobacter sp. K2T2 (assembly GCF_013408815.1). Taxonomy (NCBI): domain Bacteria; kingdom Pseudomonadati; phylum Pseudomonadota; class Gammaproteobacteria; order Lysobacterales; family Rhodanobacteraceae; genus Rhodanobacter; species Rhodanobacter sp. K2T2. Next base: position 19,167 of record NZ_JACCCA010000013.1, read on the forward strand.
CTCCAGCGGCACACCCATGCGGGTCAGCTCGACGAAGTAACGCGTCGCCTCGCGCATGCCGTTGGCGATGTCGCGCACATTGGAAATCTGCGAACCCATGTGAAAGTGCTGCAGCTTCAGCGTGTGCTTAAGGCCGGCGGCATCGAGCCGCCGGGTCAGCGTGAGCACCTGATCGGGCGACAGGCCGAACTTGCCCTTGTCGCCACCGGTGTTCTGCCATTTACCGGCGCCGATGGAGGCCAGCCGCACGCGCACGCCGAGCAGGGGCTCGACGTCTAGCGCGCTGGCTTCGGCAAACACGTGCTCGAGCTCGGACAGCTTCTCGATCACGATGTGCACGCGCAGCCCCAGCTTCAGCCCGATCAACGCCAGACGCACATATTCGCGGTCCTTGTAGCCGTTGCAGATCACGATGGAACCGGGGCGCGCCATCGCCAGCACGGCCATCAGCTCGGGCTTGGAACCGGCCTCCAGGCCGAAACCATGCGTGCCCGCGGCCACCAGCTCGCCGGCCACACCGCGCTGCTGGTTGACCTTGATCGGGTAGATAGCCGTATAGCCGCCCGAATAATTCCATTCGCCGATCGCCTTGGCGAAGGCGTCCTGCAACTTGGACAGGCGATCGGCGAGAATGTCGGGAAAACGCACCAGCAGCGGCAGGCGCAGACCTTCGTCGCGCGCACGCGCCACGATGCCGGGCAAGGACAGGGCGGGACCCGTCGGGCCTCGCGGGCGAATGACGATGTCGCCGCCGGCATCCGCATCGACATAGCCATCACCCCAGTGCGCCATCGCGTAGGTGTCGCGGGCGACGTCGGTGCTCCAATCGGGTGTATTCCAATCGGATGTGTTCCACTGCTTCGCCATCGGCGAATCTCCTCAAGTGACCAGATCTGGACGGCCGCAGGCCCTGCATCAACGGCATGTAGCCCACGAATGCGTCGCAGCGGCGAGCCTTGACGGTATCGCCCGTTGGCCGGCCGCCGGCTCGCGGCGGCACGTCAGCGGGCACGAAGTTCGACCGGCCGGAAGCCTCGCACGCCGCGGGGCCGGTCGAACTTGCCGGCCGCGCGACGCGCTGCGCCGCCGACCGAACCGCTATTGTAATGGTCGCCTGTGACGATATGCGTATGGCCGTTGAACTGCGCCTTTGCGCCGCGCTTCTTTAGGATGCCGTTTCAGCAGTTACAATGGCCGGCCCCATTCTCCCTTGCACGTCAGGAACTCCCGCCATGTCGCAGCAGCACACGCCGAATGAAGTCCGCTGGTTCACCGAAGCCCACCAGGCCTCCGGCTCCTCCATCGGTTTTCGCACCGAGCAGCAGCTGCACGCCGAGAAAACGCCGTTCCAGACCATCGAGATCTACAAGACCACCGACTGGGGCAACCTGATGGTGATCGACGGCTGCGTCATGCTGACCACGCGCGACAATTTTCTCTACCACGAGATGATGACCCACCCGGCGCTGTTCACCCATGCGCGCGCCAAGCGCGTGGTGATCATCGGGGGCGGCGACTGCGGCACGCTACGCGAGGTGCTCAAGCACGAGGAAGTGGAAAAAGCCACGCAGGTGGAAATCGACGAGCGCGTGACGCGGCTGGCCGAGGAATATTTCCCTGAGCTGTGCGACAGCAACCACGATCCGCGCGCCGAGCTGCTGTTTATCGACGGCATCAAGTATATGGCCGACGCCGAGCCGGAATCGCTGGACCTGATCATCGTCGATTCGACCGATCCGGTCGGACCGGCCGAAGGCCTGTTCAATGCCGCTTTCTACACCAGCTGCTACAAGGCGCTGCGCCACGGCGGCATCCTGGTACAGCAGAGCGAATCGCCGCTGGTCCATCTGGACCTGATCAAATCGATGCGCTCGGCCATGCGCGCCTCGGGTTTCTCTGCCGTGCGCACGCTGCCGTTTCCGCAGCCGTGCTACCCCACCGGTTGGTGGAGCTGCACGATGGTGCGCAAGGGCGGCGACCTGTCCGGTTTCCGCGAACGCGGCGCGCTGAGCAAAAATTTCCCCACCCGCTACTACAACGCCGACATTCACAAGGCCGCGCTGGCGCAGCCGGAATTCATGCGCGAGGCGCTGGGCGAGTAATCCGGCCGGAGCCCTGTCTGCGGCGGAGCACGCCGCGCGTCGGGGGGTGGCCCGAGCGTCGGCTAGAACAGCTTGCTGCGTACCTTGGGCAGCAGCACCAGCAGCAGCGTAGCGATCGGCCCGAACAACAGCGACAGCAAGAACCACAGCAGGCCGCTGCGGTTCTTGCCCTGCGCCAGCGCCGCGTTGACCAGCGCCAGCGTGCCCCAGCCCGCAAACCACGGTGCGCCTGTAGCGAAGGTTAAATAATGATCCAATGCGTTCTCCCAACCAGTTCGGGCCCGTCGCGGTGGCGCGCCAGCTGCCCATGAGTTCCACAAGCCATGCATATGGAGAGTCCTATCCTAACAAGCATCGCGGCGGCTGCCCGTCCGCCGGGGTGATTGGATCAGCCCGGCTTAATCGGCGCAGGGTATGCTGACCGCTTTAATCTGTAGACGGAAACCGATGATGCGTGGACTGCACCGCCTTGCCCTGACCTGCGCCCTGTCGCTCGCCTTCGCGCCTGCATTTGCCGCCGACGCCGCCAAGCCCGCGGATCCCGCGGTCGCCGCACCCTCGCGCGACAAGGCGTTGCTGGCCTACCAGCATGATCTGGTCAGCGTACTGGCGCCACGCGCCGACGCCATGCCGCTGCTGGCCGCCGCCATCCTGTCGCGGCCCTTGACCGACCTGCCCAAGTTCAACAATTTCCACGGGCTGATCGACCGCGCGGCGCAGGCCGATGGCGCCGCCGATATCGCGGCGGCCATCAGCTGGACGCGGCTGGCCGATTGCGACAGCAAGGCAGATGCCTGCCCCAATACATCGGCGCTCGAACAGCTCACCACGCAGGCGCCGGACAACGCCGCCGTGTGGCTGCTCAAGATCGGCGAAGACACCCGCAATATGAAGCAGGACGCGGCGCGCGCCGATCTGGCCAAGGCGGCCAACGCCAAGCTGTATGAGGATTACGCCGGCACCAGCCTGAAGGCGCTGGCCAACTCGGTGGGCATACTGCCGCCGCCGGCCGATACGTACGACAGCGCCAACGCCAGCGGTGCGGCCGGGGTGCAGGTCGTGCTCGTCTACGGCCTGGCCAACGCGCAGCCGCAGCCCGTGCTGCAGGTGACCGCCAAGCTGTGCGAGAGCGCCGCCGGCGATGCATCCATCAAGGCCGACTGTCTGAAACTGGGCAAGGTGCTCGAGTGGGGTTCCAGCCCGCTGGGTCGTTCGCTCGGGCTGCATCTGCGCGAAGTGCTGGCCGACGATCCGGCGCAGCAGGAAGATGCCAAGCACGCGCGCCTGAGCCTGATCTGGCAGGTGCAGAGCTTCAGCCGTCTGCTCGGTCGCGCGCAGAATGACGCCGCTGTCGCGCAGCATCTGGTGACCATCGCCCGCCGCGGCGGCACCGAAATGAGCTTGCTGCTGACCGCCCTGCGCGACAACAACATCCCGACCGAAGCGCCGGCCGACTGGAAGCCGCCGTCCGCGTCACAGCCGCAGGGCTGATCTCGTCGCAGCGCAGCTTTGCGCCGCATCCGCAGCCGTGTAGGCTTGGGCCACCTTCCGCGGCAGGGGTGAGTCGATGCTTACGACGCTGGTGGCAAGCAGCAAAGGTGGATGCGGCAAGAGCACGCTGGTAACCCAGCTGGCCTCGCACTGGGCGCAGGCGGGTCAGCATACCGCCATCATCGATGCCGACCGCCAGGGCTCCAGCTTTCGTTGGGCGGCCCTGCGGCCGGACAATGTACCCGGCGTACTGGCGCTCGAAGGCGGCAAGAAAGCCCTGCAGAAGGTGCCTGCCGACACGCAGCAGCTGTTGATCGACACACCGGCCGGCGTGGGTGAACGCGAGCTTGAGCCCTACATCGAATCGGCCGACGTGCTGCTGGTGCCGGTACTGCCGTCCTCGTTCGATCTGCACGCCACGCTCGGTTTCATCGAAGAGCTGCAGAAGATCAACCGCATTCGCCGCGGCAAACTGCCAGTCGCGCTGGTCGCCAACCGGCTCAAGCCATGGACCCATGCCAGCCAAGACGCGGTCGCCCAGCTCGCCGAGCAATCTCCCTTTCCGATCGCCGCACAGCTGCGCGACAGTCAGGCCTATGTGCTGCTGAGCGCGCTGGGCAAGGGCATCTTCGATTACCAGTCCGAGCAGGTGCGCAACCACCAGCAGGATTGGAAAGCCCTGCTGCGCTGGATCAAGCGCCAGCAGTGAAAGTCCATCCAGCAATCTCGCCTTCCGCTGCCTGCATCGATACTCGGGGCAGCTCGCGCGCTATCACCTGACGGAGTCCACCATGCAAGAACTCATTCTGCTGCGACATGCCGAGGCCGTACCCATAGACAAGGCCGGTGACGACCAGCAACGCTCGCTCAGCGCGCGCGGCGAACAGGAAGCCCAGGCCGCCGGGCGCTGGCTGGCTGGACACGGCGCCCACCCCGACCGCGTGCTGTGTTCGCCCAGCCGCCGCACCGACGAAACCGCCCGGCTTGCACTGGCCGCCATCAATAACGCGCCCGCACCGCAGCTGGCCAGCGAAATCTATGACGCCTCTCCCGGCGAACTGCTGGCCCTGCTGGACCAGCACGGCGACGCCGACACCGTGATGCTGGTGGGCCACAACCCAGGCATCGAACGGCTGGTGGCGCTGCTGGTCGAGGGCCGCTCCGACGAATACCGCGGCATGCCGCCGGGCGCTCTGGCCGTGCTGCATCTGAATGGCGCGCTGGAGCCGGGCAACGCCAGGCTGGATGCTTTCTGGTCGCCGTGACTCAGCCTGTTGCCACCGCGTCGCTGCTGGCGTCGCTGCTTTTCGCCGCGCTGGTGCTGGCAGCGCCGACGGCGCGCGCGATGGATTACCGCATCAACTCAGCCCGCTCGGACGCTGAGTTCGGCGTCCGACTGCTGTGGCTGAAAACCATCACCGGACGCTTCACCCAGATCGCCGGTGAGGTAAAGCTCGACGATCACGGCCTGGCCACGGTCGATGCCCGCATCACCGCCAGCAGCATCCAGATGGCCTCCGACCGGCTGCGCCGCTGGGTGATGGCGCCGGATTTTTTCGACGCCCTGCAGTACCCCACGATCCGTTTTCTGTCGCAGCCGATCACCTTCAGCATGCTTACCACTGGCGGCGTGCTGCAGGGCCAGCTGACCCTGCGCGGCGTCACCCAGCCGATGCGCTTTGAACTGCTGCCCGCCCATTGCACGCCAAGCGTACGGCAGACCTGCCTGATCGAAGCGCGTGGTTCGCTGTCGCGCACCGCCTTCGGCATGGCCTCGCATCGAACCGCGCTCTCTGACCAGGTGCAGTTGGGCCTGCTGATCGCGCTGGAACATACGCCGAACTGACACCGACAACCCGTATCATGCGGGCACATGTCTCCGCGCTCGATCTTTCTCCCGGCTCTGTTCGCTGCAGCCCTGCTGCAGGGCTGTGTCGCGTCGAAAACGCAGATCCGCCGTGCCGATGCGGTCGTCGCCGCCACCGTCGACACGCGCACGAGCTGCGATCGTCCGGACCATTGCGCCGCGGCGTCGCCGCTGCTGGACGCCGCGACCGATGCCGTCGCCGCATCCACACTGCAGCGGCCCGTGCATATCGTCAGCCTGCTCAACGACAGCGAGGCCGCCATGGTGGCGCGGCTCAGCCTGATCCGCGGCGCCCGCCACTCGATCGACGTGCAGACGTATATCTGGGAGCAGGACGATGTCGGCCAGCTGGTGCTCGACGAGCTGGTACAGGCGGCGCGGCGCGGCGTGCAGGTGCGCATACTGGCCGATCAGCTTTCCTCGTTCGACGACATGGCCGTGCTCAACCGGCTGGCGCGGGTCAGCCCCCATTTGCAGGTGCGGCTGTACAACCCGACATTCCACGACGCGCATACCTCGCCGCTGCAATGGGCTGCGGGTATCGCCTGCTGCTTCTTCAAGTTCAACCAGCGCATGCACAACAAGGTGCTGCTGGTCGACGACAGCGCCGGCATTACCGGCGGGCGCAATTACGAAAATCGCTACTTCGACTGGGACGACGACTTCGACTACGTCGACCGCGACGTACTGGTCGGTGGACCGGCCGCCAAGGCCATGGCCGACAGTTTCTTGCTGTTCTGGAACCATCGCCGCTCGGTGCCGTTGACCCATCTGCGCGACGTCAATCGCTATATCGTGGCGCATCCGGCTGCGCCGGAGTGGCCCGCGCCGACCTTCGCGCATCCGCAACGCGCCTATCGAGCCCAGCAGGAAGCCAGTGATCCCGACTGGCTGCGTGCGCACGTGCTGGCCGACAGTATCCGCACCGGCAACGTGGAATTCTTCAGCGATATGCCGGCCAAGACCGACAAGCCGAACAAGAAGAGCGCGCGCGAGTTCACCCGCCACGTGATGCAAATGGTGGCCAGCGCCAAAAGCGAAGTGGTTCTGCAGACGCCGTACTTGGTGATGAGCCGCCGCGCGCGCAAGATTTTCGACAAACTGCACCAGCAGACGCCGCCTCCACGCATTATTGTCGCGACCAACTCACTGGCCTCGACCGACGCCTTCGCGGTGTATGCGCTCTCCTACAAACACCGCAAACGCTATCTGAAAGACTACGGTTTCGAGATCTACGAGCTGAAGCCGCACGCGCCGGGGCCGGCCGAAGCCAATGCCTATGCCAGCATGGAATCGACCAGTGAAAGTGCGCCGCCGATGGACAGCGGCGAAACGACCGGCGGCACCGGCACCGCCAATGCCGATGGCCAGACCGGCAGCGAAGGCGCTCCCAGAGACGGCGGCGGCAAAAGCAAAAGCAACGAAGCCTCGCGCCATTTTGTGGACACTGAGAACCGCGGACTGCTGGGCAGCCATGGCAGCAGCCGGCGTCCGGCCCCGCTGATCAGCGGCGGCCGCCGCTTTGGCCTGCATGCCAAGTCGATCGTGATCGACGACGGCATCGCCATGGTCGGCTCGCACAATTTCGACCCGCGCTCGGATCACTACAATACCGAGGCCGGCGTGATCATCTACGACCAGCGTTTCGCCACGCAGCTGCGCCAGAGCATTCTGCGCGACACGCAGCCGGAGAACGCATGGGTCATCGGGCCGCGGCGCACGGGCGTACCGGTACTGACAGATATCAACAACGCCATCGGCAGCGTCTCCGAACAGCTGCCGCTGTTCGACCTGTGGCCGTTCCGCTACGCGACCAGCTATCAGCTCAAGCCTGGCTGCCAGCCGATGCGCGTCAGCGACCCGGGCTTCTTCGCCTGCTACGAGCCGGTGGGCGATTTCCCCGACGTGGCGGTCTCGCCGAAGATGTTCTTCACCCTGATCATTACCGCGTTCGGCGCCGGCGTGTCGGGCATCCTCTAGGCGCCTGTTCACGATCTGCCCGTGCCTCGCGTCCGCGCGGTTCAACGCAGGTGCGAGGAAAAGCGCATCGGCAAGTCTGCACTCAGACCATCGGGATGATCCGGCGGCACGGCAAAACGCCAGCCGCGGACGCTGCGCAGGGCGTGCGCATCGAGCACTGTATCCCCGCTCGACTCGATCACGCTGGCCGCCGTGACGCGGCCGCTGCCATCGATGCTGATGTGCATGATCACACGGCCGTCCAGATGACCACGCAGCCTGTCGTAGGCCACATCGCGATTCACCGGCATGTCCAGCGGCACCAGCTCCGGCGGCAGCGCGGCAGGCGCTTCGGTGCTTTGGCCGGCGATATGGCTATCGATCGGCGGCTGCCGCGGCCGATGGCTTCGTATCGATAGCGGTGCCGGCGGGTGTGAGGTCGCTGGCCGTGCAGCGGCGAAATGATTGGAGGAGCCATGCCGCTTCAGCGGCATGGCCAGCGGTTCGTCGGCGCTGCGCTGACTGAGCCAGTGCGTGCCGGCCACACCGACCGCCAGTGCCAGCAGGCTAAGGACGACAGTGGTGCGCAGGCGCAACATGGGGTGGGCCGCTTACGGCCGTTCGAGTATCGCCGTGACGCCCATGCCGCCGGCGGTGCAGATCGAAATCAAACCGCGGCCGCTGCCTTTGCGTTCGAGCAGCTTGGCCAACGTCGCCACCACGCGCGCGCCCGTCGCGGCGAATGGATGACCGACGGCGAGGCTGGAACCGTGCACATTGAGCTTGGCCGGATCGATGCTGCCCAACGGCGCGTCGAGCCCGAGTCGATTCTTGCAGTAGTCGGCGCTTTCCCACGCGCGCAGCGTACACAGCACCTGCGCGGCGAAGGCCTCGTGGATTTCGTAGTAATCGAAATCCTGCAGAGTCAGGCCGTGGCGCGCCAGCATGCGCGGTACCGCGACGGTCGGCGCCATCAGCAGGCCTTCGCCGTGGACGAAATCCACCGCGGAAACTTCCGCGTCCAGTAAATAGGCCTGAATGCTGAGGCCGCGTTTGGCCGCCCACTCGTCGCTGCCCAACAGCACGACCGCGGCGCCGTCGGAGAGGCCGGTGGAATTGGCCGCGGTCAGTGTGCCCTGGCCCGAGGTCTTGTCGAACGCCGGCTTGAGCGACGCCAGCTTCTCCATGGTCGAGTCGGGGCGCAGGAAACCGTCGCGCTTGAGCCCGCGGAACGGCACCAGCAGATCGTCGAAGAAGCCCGACTCGTACGCGGCGGCCAGCTTGCGGTGGCTGTCCAGCGCCAGCTGATCCTGCTCGACCCGGCCGATATGCCATTCCTTGGCCATCAGCTCGCAGTGATCGCCCATCGATTTACCGGTCCGCGGCTCGGCCACGCCGGGGAAGGAAGGCTTCAATTCGCTCAGCGAGAATCCACGGGTCGCCGCCTTGAACTTGTCCATCGGCGTCTTGGCGCGATTGACGGCCAGCAGCCGCTTGCGCAGCCGCGCGCCATACACGATGGGAACGTCGCTGGTGGTATCCGAACCGCCGGCGATGCCGGCTTCGATCTGGCCGGCGGCGATCTTGTTGGCGATGATGATGGCATTGTCCAACGAGGTGCCGCAGGCCCGCGCCGTGGTAATGCCAGGCGTAGTCGGCGCCAGGCCGGAGCTCAGCAGCGCCTCGCGCGCCAGGTTCCATTCGGACGAATGCTTGATCACCGCGCCCATCGCCACTTCGCCGAGCTCCACACCGTGCAGCCCGAACCGTTCAACCAGGGCTCCGAGCACCTTCACCGACATGCCGAAGTTGCCGACGTCGGCGTAGGCGGTGTTGTTGCGGCAGAACGGGATGCGGACACCGCCGATCACCCCCACGCGTTTTTGCGTTTTTTCCATGGTCAGAACAGTCCGGAACTCAAGTCCTCCAAGGCTAACCCGCGATGCCGTGCGGCGAAAGCCCAAAACGCTGAATGGTACGATTCGCCTCTTGTTCGTACGTTTTGGAGCTGCTTTCGTGGAAGCGCAAACGCTGCTCGCCCTGCCGGTGGTACTGGCACTGGAACTGGCCGAAGGCCAGCCGGTGCCGCGCCTGACCTTTAACCGCGACGAAGCGGCGGAGCTGGCGCAGTTCGTGGCGGCCGATCTGCACGCGCTGGTGCCGCCGGTTAACCGGGCGCGGCTGGCACTGGCCGGCGCGCTATTCGATCAGGTCGAACTGCTGCGGCCGGGCTTTCCGGTGTGGGCGACGCTGGACGAACTGGCCCGGCGCGTGCCGCGCGGACATATCGAGAATGTGGTCGCCTTCGGCAGCCACGATGGCCATATGCCGGCGCAGCCGCTGGAACCATCACCGACGTTTGCCGACGGCCCGATGCGCCTGCTGCCACTGAGCCTGCTGGCGCCCGAGACGCTGGCCGAGGAGCTGTCGGAACAGCTGGAAGTGCAGCTGGTCGGCCGCGGCGAAGCCGGAATGCTGACCGCCGACTGGTTGATGCGTACGCTCGGCATCCGGCTGGAGCACGTGCGCTATCTCAGCCGCAACGACCTCCTGGCGCTGACCTGCGTGCAGTACGAACACGTCAACCTTGCAGCGCTGTGGTCCTTGCTGGAAGCCGCGCTGCTGACGCCGTACCGCGAAGAGTCCGCGATAACCGCGCGTGGCCTGGCGCTGCAGTATGCCGAAGGCAAGGTGTTCGCTCAGTCGCCGTCGCAGTGGCTGATCGAGCAGCCGACCAAGGACAACGACGACCACGCTGCGCGCCGCCACGCGCTCGCCGGCATCGTCTTCGAGTTGCGCCAATACGCCGCGCTGCTCGACGCCCATCGGCTGCCGCTGCGGCTGCGCCCAAGCGCCGACCGCACTGTCGAAGCCGGTGCCGGTTATCTGCTCGAAACGCTGGCGGCGGTGGACGATACAAGCGAACCGCCGACACTGTTCGCGCACGAGGCGCCCGGCCTGGGCGTGGTCGCCCTCACCGTGGTGCAGCGCGGTGAGGGCGGCCGCGCCCGCGCACTGGCGCACGCTTATCCGCTGCAGCCGCAGGCGCTGAACCCGTTGTTGAACCTACTGGCCGAGCGCTACGGCACCACGGCGGAGCAGCGCGCCCACGGGCCGATCACGCTCGATCCGCGGGGCGCCCTGAGCGCGCCGGCCACGACCCTCCACTGAGGCGACAGGCCACTGTGAAACGGCAGCTGGCCGGCGCATGATGGCGGCAAACCGGGGGACGGAACGACCATGCAGCCGAAAGAGCCTGCCGAGGTGTCGCCATCACTTGAAACCCAGGCGCAGGAATGGTCCGCGCGGATGCTGCGTGGCGCGCCCGCACTGCTCTCTTACATCGACACGTCGCGGTGCTTTGTCTACGCCAACGAAACCCATCGCACCTGGCTGGGCGTCGACCCCGCACAGCTGATCGGCCGCACCCTGATCGAGGTCGGTGGCCGGCGCAATTATCTGAATATGGGTCCGCCCCTGGAGCGTGCGTTTGCCGGGCAGATGGCCAGCTACGAGGGCGAGGCGTTCGGCGGAAACCAGAGTCGCTATGTGCACGGCAATTTTCAGCCGGACGTCGATGAGAGCGGCGCCGTGCGTGGCGTGTTCACGGCGTTCGTCGACATCACCGAGCGGCGCACGCTGGAGCTCAAGCTGCAAGAGAGCGAGCAGCGCTTCTTCGGCGCGTTTCAGCACGCCGCGATCGGCATGGCCCTGATCCATCCGGACGGCCGCTTCCTGCGCGTCAATACCGCGGTGTGCCAGATGCTCGGCTATCGCGAGGACGAGCTGCTGGCGCTGGACATCACCGCCATCACCCATCCGGACGATCTCGACACCGACGTGGAACTGCTCGGCCAGCTGCTGTCCGGCCAGCGCGACTCCTATCAACTGGAGAAGCGCAACTTCCACAAGGACGGCCACGCAGTGCACCTGCAGCTGAGCGTGTCGGTAGTACGCGACGAGCATCGGCAGCCGCGCTATTTCGTGTCGCAGGCGCAGGACATCAGCCAGCGCAAGGCGTTCGAGGAGGCGCTCCACCGCGAGCGCGAGCTGGCCGAAGTGACGCTGCGCTCGATCGGCGATGCGGTAATCACCACCGATACCGAACTGCGCGTGACCTCGCTCAACCCGATCGCCGAAGCGATGACCGGCTGGACCAGTGCCGAGGCGCAAGGCCGTTCGATCGAGGAAATTTTCCAGCTGTTCGACGCGCAGACCGGCCAGGCCGTGGCCAATCCGCTGCGCGCTGCCATGGAACGCAACATCATCGCCGATCTGGTCGGCAGGATCCTGCTGCGCCACCGACACGGTTTCGACACCCCGGTCGAAGATTCCTCCGCGCCCATCCACGATCATGCCGGCAACGTGATCGGCGGCGTGCTGGTGTTCCACGACGTCAGCGAGAACCGCGCGCTGGCGCTGAAGATGATCCATTTGACCCAGCACGACACGCTCACCGGCCTACCCAATCGCAGCCAGCTGCATGCGCATATCGCGCACGCGCTGGTCACGGCGACGCGGCGCCAGCAGCGCGCCGCGGTGCTGTATCTGGATGTCGATCGCTTCAAGCAGATCAACGAGCTGTATGGCCACGCCGACGGCGATCGCGCGCTGCGCGCGCTCAGCGCCCAACTGCGCAAGGGCCTGCCCAACGGCGAGCTGATCAGCCGCTTCGGCGACGACGAATTCGTGGTGATGCTGCCGCATCTTGGCAGCGCGGGCGAGGTGGCCAGCCGCTGCCAGATTTTGATTGCCTACTGCCAGGAAACCCGCGTGCCGGACATCCCCGAACTGGCGCTGCGCGTGAGCATGGGCATCAGCCTTTTTCCGGACGACGCGACCGAGGCCGAAACCCTGGTGCAGCAGGCGGAAACCGCGATGTATGCGGCCAAGGCGCAGGGCCAGCACGGCTACCGTTTTTTCACCGCGTCGATGAGCGAGCGCACCCAGGCAAGGCGCAAGATCGAAACCGCGCTGCGCCACATGCTGGCGCGACAGGAACTGGCGCTGCACTACCAGCCCAAGGTCGATGCCCAGAGCGGGCGCATCGTCGGTGCCGAAGCGCTGCTGCGGCTGCTGGTCGACGGCCGCCAGCTGTACGCGCCGGACCAGTTCATTCCGGTCGCCGAGGACACCGGCCTGATCATGCCGATCGGCGCCTGGGTACTGCGCGAAGCCTGCCAGCAGGCCAAGCGCTGGCGCGACATCGGGATCGATCTGCCGGTGTCCGTCAACGTCTCGCCGCTGCAGTTTCAGCACGCCGATTTTTACGCCTGGCTGGACGCCGTACTGGACGAAAGCGGGCTGGAGCCCGGTCAGCTCGAGCTCGAGCTGACCGAGCGCATGGTGATGTCCGGCGGCGACGTCACCACCGAACTGCTGCAGCGGATCAAGCAGCGCGGCGTCCGCCTGTCGCTGGACGATTTCGGCACCGGCTATTGCAGCCTGTCCTACCTGAAACATTTTCCGATCGACGCGCTGAAGATCGATCGCACTTTCGTACGCGACATCACCACCGACGCCGACACCGCGACCATCACGCAGGCGATCATCGCGATGGCGCGCAGCCTGCACAAGGACGTGATCGCCGAAGGCGTGGAAACGCTGGAGCAGGGCGACCTGCTGCGCCGCGCCGGCTGTTCGCAGCTGCAGGGCTTTCTTTACGGGGTGCCGATGCCGGCATCGGCGCTGGAAGCGCTGCTGGTTTAGCTTTTGTCAGCGCTGGCTAGCTCGCTTTCATACATAAAGTAATGACAGCGCTGCATGCCGAGGCCGGCATAGGTCGCCTGCGCATTGGCGTTCTCGGTTTCCACATACAGCCGCAGACCGACCGCGCCGGCCGCCGCCGCACGCTGCTCCACGGCCGCGTACAACGCGCGGAATACGCCGCCGCGGCGCGCTTCGGGGGCGACGTAGACGCTCTGAATCCACCAGAAGTCGCCGCAGCGCCAGTCGCTCCATTCGTAGGTGACCATCAGGCTACCGACCGCCACGCCATCGCGTTCGGCGACCAGATAGAAACCGCGCTGAGGTCGTTCGAAGATGCCGGCGATACCGCGTTCGAGCACGGCCGGGTCGAGCCGCTTGTGTTCGGTTTCCCACGCCATCGCCGCATTCCAGGCGAGCAGCGAAGACGTGTCGTCCGGCGTGGCGGCGCGAATCAGCAACGAAGGCACAAGACAACTCCGGCAAGGTGCTAGTTGGACTATCGTAGCGTGCGTGATCTTCACGCGGTGGCGCGTACCTTCCCCGACCGAGTGCCGGGGATGCTTTCATCAGTCATCACTCGCCACGGGGTGGTGAGGGTGCATGAAGGCACAACGCTGGCTGTGTCACTCTGAACCCCCGGAAGGAAAGCTGGAATTGGACATCGTCCGCACACTCGATTTGCTCAAACTGCGCCGACTGCGCGCTTTCCGTCGTCAACGCGCAGCCGCCCGCACCAAGCCCGAGCAGGAGCCGGCGCTACGCTCGGAGCTGTTCAGCGCTGACCAGATGGAACGGCACGGCCAGGTACTCGCCGGCCAACATCGCCTGAGCCCGGACGAAACCAGCAACCTGCTGCTGGCCCGCCTGGATGACAACGAAGCGGTGCTCGCACATACCTGCGAACGTCTCACGGCGGCCACGCGCCACCGCCGGCGCATCACGCCGGCCGGCGAATGGCTGCTCGACAATTTTTATTTGATCGAAGAGCAGATCCGCATCGCCCGGCGGCATTTGCCCAAGGGCTACAGCAAGGAGCTGCCGCGACTGGAGAGCGGCCCCTCGGCCGAACTGCCGCGCGTGTACGACATCGCGCTGGAAATCATTTCGCACGGCGACGGCCGCGTCGATACGGCCAGCCTGTCGCGTTTCGTCAACGCCTATCAGACGGTGACGCCGCTCAAGCTCGGCGAACTGTGGGCCATTCCGATCATGCTGCGGCTGGCGCTGATCGAAAACCTGCGCCGCGTCGCCGCGCGCGTGATCGCCGACTGGCAGTACCGCGGCAAGGCCGCACGCTGGGCCGACAACCTCACCGCCACCGCCGAGAGCGATCCGAAAAGCGTGGTGCTGGTGGTCGCCGACATGGCGCGCTCCAAGCCTCCGATGACCGGCCCATTCGTCGCCGAAATGGCACGCCGCCTGCAAGGTCAGAGCCCCGCGCTGGCGCTGCCGCTGAGTTGGATCGAGCAGCGCCTGTCGGAATCGGGCCAGACCATCGAGCATCTGGTGCAGCTCGAGGCGCAGCAGCAGGCCGCGGATCAGGTGTCGATCGGCAACAGCATCGGCAGCCTGCGTGCGTTGTCGGCGATCGACTGGCGCGACTTCGTCGAACACACCAGCATCGTCGACCAGTTCCTGCGTCAGGACCCGGCCGGAATCTATAGCTCGATGGATTTCACCACGCGCGACGACTATCGCCACGTGATCGAGTCGATCTCGCGCAGGCACAAGTTGAACGAACCGGACGTGGCCGAGGCCGCGCTGACGCTCAGTCGAGAGGGTGCCGGCGCGGACGCCGGCGCGGTCGCGCGACACGTCGGCTTCTATCTGATCGACAAGGGGCGAAACACCCTGGAACAGCGGCTCGGCGTGAAGCTGACCGTGGCCGAGACGCTGCGCCGGGTGCTCGACCGCGCGCCGCTGCCGATCTATCTGGGGCTGCTGGCGCTGCTGACCTTCGCGCTGGCGCGCGCGCTGGTGGTATCCGCCTCGCACAACGACCTGCCGACGTGGGGCCTGATCGCCATCGCGATCCCGTCTGTCATCCTGGCCAGCCAGCTGGCGATGAGCCTGCTCAACTGGATCGCCACGCTGACCGTGGCGCCGCGGCAGCTGCCGCGCATGGACTACTCGGCCGGCATCCCCGAAAGCGCGCGAACCATGGTCGTGGTGCCCAGCCTGTTCGGCAGCGCGCAGGACATCGAGGAACTGGTCGAAGCGCTGGAGGTTCGCTTCCTCGGCAACCGCGATCCGCAGCTGCATTTCGCCCTGCTTACCGACTTTCCCGACGCAGCCAGCGAAACGCTGCCCGGCGACGACGCGCTGCTGCGGCTGGCCCGACGCCGCGTCGAGGCGCTCAACGACAAATACGCCACCGCTGAAATGGACCGGTTTTTCCTGTTCCACCGGCCGCGAAAGTGGAATGCCGCCGAGCAGAGCTGGATGGGGCAGGAACGCAAGCGCGGCAAGCTGGGCGATCTGAATGCGCTGCTTCGTGGCGGCGCGCGCGATCGCTACCTGCTGATCGTCGGCGACATCGATACGCTGCCGCCGGTGCAATACATCATCACGCTGGACACCGACACGCAGCTGCCGCGCGAATCGGCATACGAGTTCGTCGGCGCGATCGACCATCCGCTCAACCGCGCGGTGTACGACCCCGCACTGCGTCGCGTGGTGTCCGGTTACGGCGTGCTGCAACCGCGCGTGGGCATCAGTTTGCCCAGCACGGCGCGCTCGCGCTATGCGCAGCTGTACGCCAGCGACGCGGGTATCGATCCCTATACACAGATGGTCTCGGACGTCTATCAGGACGTGTTCCACGAAGGCTCGTTCATCGGCAAGGGCATCTACGCGATCGATGCATTCGAACTCAGCCTCGAGGGCCGCTTCCCCGACAACGCCATCCTCAGCCACGATCTGGTCGAGGGCTGCCACGCCCGCTCGGGCCTGCTCAGCGACGTGCAGCTGTACGAGGAATACCCGGCGCGCTACAGCGCCGACGTCAAGCGCCGGCATCGCTGGATCCGCGGCGACTGGCAGCTGCTGCCGTGGCTGCTGCCGTGGGCGCCGACCGCGCACGACGGCTGGCGCAAGAATGCGCTGACCGCGCTGTCGCGCTGGAAGATTCTCGACAACCTGCGCCGCAGCCTGGTGCCGGTATCGCTGCTGGCCCTGCTGTTGACCGGCTGGTTGCTGCTGTCGCCGGCGTTTTCCTGGATGCTCGCCGTACTGGCGATGGTGCTAATTCCGCCGGTACTGTCGGCAATGCTCGATCTGGTGCAGAAGCAGGCCGAAGTGCAGATGGATCAGCACCTGCGCGCGGCCATGCATTCCACCGGCCAGCACTTGGCGCGCATGGCGCTGGGCCTGGCGTGGCTGCCGCACGAGGTGCTGTACAGCGTCGATGCGATCCTGCGCACGCTGTGGCGCATGACGGTCAGTCGTCGGCTGCTGCTGCAGTGGCAAACCTCCAGCGATGTCGAGAAGCGCAGCAGCAACGCGCCGGCCGCACTGTGGCGGCTTATGTGGATCGGCCCGGCACTGGCCGTGGTGCTGGCCGCCGTACTGGCCTGGCATCGACCTTCGGCCCTGCTGGTCGCCGCACCGCTGCTCCTGTTGTGGCTGTGTTCGCCATCGATCGCCTGGTGGATCAGCAAGCCGAACCTGCCGCCGGTTTTTTCGCCGACCGCCGCGCAGATGCAGTTTCTACGCACCCTGGCGCGCAAGACCTGGGCGTTTTTCGACACGCATGTGGGCCCGGCCGATCACTGGCTGCCGCCGGACAATGTGCAGATCCAGCCCGCCCCGGCGATCGCGCACCGCACCTCGCCGACGAATATCGGACTGGCCCTGCTGGCCAATCTGGCTGCCTACGATTTCGGCTTTCTCAGCGCCGGCCGCCTGCTCGACCGCACCGTACAGACGCTGGCAACGATGCGCCTGCTGCCGCGCCATCGCGGGCATTTCTACAACTGGTACGACACGCTGACCTTGCAGCCACTGGCGCCGCTGTACATCTCGGCGGTGGACAGCGGCAACCTCGCTGGGCACCTGCTGACCCTGCGCCCGGGCCTGTTGGCGCTGGCCGACGAACCGGTATTCCAGCCGCGCGCGCTGCAGGGGCTGCTCGATACGCTGACCGTGCTGCAGAACGCGCTGCCCGGCGCCAGCGCCCCTTCGCTGAGTCCGCTGCAGCGTCCGTTGGAGGCCGCGCTGGTGTCGCCGCCGGCGACCACCGGCGCGGCCGTGGCACTGCTGCAGACCTTGCTGGATCAAGCGCATGCCCTGGCGCGTTCGCTGCCGGTCGAGCCCGACAGCGACGCCGAGTTCTGGCTCGACGCCCTGTTGCAGCAGTGCAGCGACCTGCTCGATGAAACCAGCCACTTCCATCTCAACCCGCCGCCCGATGACGACGCCAACTTCAAGGGCATTCCGACCTTGCGCCAGCTGTCGCGCATCGAGCCGCTGATCTGGCCCGACGAGGCCGATGCGGAAACCCTGCGCGAACGGGCGCGCGAACGCATCGCCACGCTCGAACAGGTGGCGCTGGAAACCGGCGAACTGGCGCTGATGGATTACCGGTTCCTGTACGACAGCGCGCGCGACCTGCTGGCGATCGGCTACAACGTCGACGAGCGCCGCCTCGACGCCGGGTTCTACGATCTGCTGGCCTCCGAAGCGCGCCTGGCCAGCTTCGTCGCCATCGCGCAGGGCCAGCTGCCGCAGGACAACTGGTTCTCGCTGGGCCGCTTGCTGACCACCAGCGGCGGCCAGCCAGTGCTGCTGTCGTGGACCGGCTCGATGTTCGAATACCTGATGCCGATGCTGGTGATGCCCAGCTACGAAGGCACCCTGCTCGACCAGACCTGCCGCGCCGCGGTGGCGCGCCAGATCGAATACGGCACCCAGCTCAACATTCCGTGGGGCGTTTCCGAATCGGGCTACAACACGCTCGATGCGCACTTCACCTATCAGTACCGCGCCTTCGGCGTGCCCGGCCTGGGCCTGAAACGCGGGCTCGGCGACGACGTGGTGATCGCACCGTATGCCACCGTGATGGCGATGATGGTGGCGCCCACGGCCTCCACCCGCAACATGCAGCGCCTGGTCGATGCGGGCGCGGAAGGGCGGCTGGGTTTCTACGAAGCGATCGATTACACGCCCGCGCGCCTGCCGCTGGGCCAGTCCTCGGCGCTGGTGCAGTCGTACATGGTCCACCACCAGGGCATGAGCCTGCTGGCGCTGGACTATGCGCTGCTGGACAAGCCGATGCAGCGACGTTTCGAATCCGATCCGCAGTTTCAGGCCACCAGCCTGCTGCTGCAGGAGCGCGTACCGAAGACCGCCGCGGAATATCTGCACGCCTCGGGTTTCCCCGAAATGGACGGCCAGTCGCGCGCCGCCGAAGCGCGCCTGCGCGTGTTCACCGAGCCCGATCGCGCCCGCCCCGCCGTGCAGCTGCTGTCCAACGGCCGCTATCACGTGATGGTCAGCAGCGCCGGCGGCGGCTACAGCCGCTGCCGCGATATGGCCCTGACGCGCTGGCGCGAGGACATCACCAGCGACAACTGGGGCATGTTCTGCTACCTGCGCGATGTGGCCAGCGGCGCCTACTGGTCGACCGCGCACCAGCCGACGCTGAAGAAAACCGAGCTGTTCGAAGCGATCTTCTCCGACGCCCGCGCCGAGTTCCGCGTGCGCGAGCGCGAGTTCGACGCGCATACCGAAATCGTGGTGTCGCCCGAAGACGACATCGAACTGCGCCGCACGCGCATTACCAACCGCAGCCGCACGCGCCGCACGATCGAGCTGACCAGCTTTGCCGAAGTAGTGCTGGCGCCGCCGATCGCCGACGCGATGCACCCGGCTTTCAGCAAGCTGTTCGTGCAGACCGAGCTGATGCCCGAGCTGCAGGCGATCGTCTGCACCCGCCGCCCGCGCGCGCACGACGAAGCCGTGCCGTGGATGTGCCACCTGCTGGCCGTGCACAACGGGCATATCGACGAAATCTCCTACGAGACCGACCGCGCGCGGTTTATCGGTCGCGGCCGCAGCGCCGCGGCGCCGCTGGCGATGGGCACGGCAGCTGACCCGCATCCGAAGCTCTCCAACAGCGAGGGCTCGGTGCTCGATCCAATCGTGTCGATTCGCTGCCGCATCACGCTGGAGCCGGAGCAATCGGTCACGGTGGATTTCGTCACCGGCATGGGCGACACCCGCGACGCTTGCGTGCAGCTGATCGGCAAGTACCGCGACCGCCATCTGGCCGACCGCGTGTTCGACCTGGCCTGGACGCACAGCCAGGTGCTGCTGCGCCAGCTCAACGCCTCGCTGGCCGATGCGCAGCTGTACGAGCACATGGCCACCTCGATCATCTATCCCAGCTCCAATATGCGCGCCGAACCGAGCATGATCGCGGCCAACCGCCGCGGCCAGTCGGGCCTGTGGGGGCAGTCGATTTCCGGCGATCTACCCATCGTGCTGCTGCAGATCGCCGACCCGGCGCGGATCGAACTGGTTCGTCAGCTGGTGCAGGCGCACGCGTATTGGCGCCTGAAAGGTCTGGCGGTGGATCTGGTGATCTGGAACGAGGATCGCGCCGGCTACCGGCAGGAGCTGCAGGACCAGATCATGGGCCTGATCGCTTCGGGCAGCGAAGCGAGCCTGCTCGATCGTCCCGGCGGCATCTTCGTGCGCCCGGCGCAGCAGCTGTCCAGCGAGGACCGCATTCTGGTCCAGGCCAGCGCGCGCATTATCCTCGCCGACACCCGCGGCACGCTGGCCGAGCAGGTCAGCCGGCGCTGGGTCGAAACGCACATGCCGCGCTTCGAACCGAGCAAGCCGCGGCACAGCGCGCCGGCCATCGTGCCGGCGCTGCTGGCGCCGCCGGTCACGGACGTTGATCGACACGCCGCGCGCGGCCTGCAGCTGAGCAACCCGTACGGCGGCTTCAGCGCCGACGGCCGCGAGTACGTCATCGTGCTGGGCCCGAATGACGCCACGCCGGCACCGTGGGCGAACGTGCTGGCCAACCCGCATTTCGGCACGGTGATTTCCGAGAGCGGCGGCGCCTACACCTGGGCCGAAAATGCGCACGAGTTCCGCCTGTCGCCCTGGCACAACGACCCGGTCGGCGACACCAGCGGCGAGGCGATCTATCTGCGCGACGAGGAAACCGGCCAGGTCTGGTCGCCGACGCCGCTGCCCGCGCGCGGCACCGGCGAATACGTGACCCGGCACGGCTTCGGCTACAGCGTGTTCGAACACACCGAGGACGGCATTTATTCCGAGCTGTGGGTGTATGTGGCGCTGGATGCGTCGGTGAAATTCTCGCTATTGAAGCTGCGCAACGATTCCGGCCGCGCGCGCCGGATCAGCGCCACCGGCTACGTCGAGTGGATACTGGGCGACTTGCGCGAGAAGACCGTCATGCACGTGGTCACCGAATCGGATCCGGCCAGCGGCGCGCTGTTCGCCCGCAACGCCTATAACACCGAGTTCCCCGGCCGCGTGGCGTTCTTCGACGTCGACGATCCGAGCCGCTCGATCGGCGGCGATCGCAGCGAGTTCCTCGGCCGCAACGGCAGCACGCGCGCGCCGGCCGCGCTCGGCCGCACGCATCTGTCCGGTCGCCTCGGCGCCGGCCTCGATCCCTGCGGTGCGCTGCAGATGACGATCGAGCTGGGCGAGGGTGAAAAGCGTGACGTGGTGTTCCGACTCGGGCTGGGCCGCGACACCGCCGACGCGGGCGCGCTGGTGCAGCGCTTCCGCGGCGCCGTTGCCGCGAGCGAGGCACTGAACAAAGTGCGCGGCCACTGGCAGCGGACGCTGGGCGCGGTGCAGGTGAAAACGCCTGATCCGGCCGTCGATGTGCTGGCCAACGGCTGGCTGCTGTACCAGACCATTGCCTGCCGGTTCTGGGCGCGTAGCGGCTATTACCAGTCCGGCGGCGCGTTTGGTTTCCGCGACCAGCTGCAGGATTCGATGGCGATGATTCACGCCGCGCCGGACAGCGCGCGGCGGCAGATCCTGCTGTGCGCCGCGCACCAGTTCCCGGACGGCGACGTACAGCATTGGTGGCATCCACCGCTCGATCGCGGCGTACGCACGGCCTGCTCCGACGATTATCTGTGGCTGCCTCTTGCCACCGCACGCTATGTGCTGGCCACGGACGATCGGCAGGTGCTCGACGAAACCGTCGGCTATATCGAGGGCCGGGCGCTGCATCCGGGCGAAGAGTCGTATTACGACCTGCCGCAGCACTCGAGCCTGCGCGAAACGCTCTACCGCCACTGCGTGCGGGCGATCGAACATAGTTTGGTGCGCGGCGTGCACGGCCTGCCGCTGATCGGCTGCGGCGACTGGAACGACGGCATGAACCGGGTCGGCGAAGCAGGCCGCGGCGAAAGCATCTGGCTGGGCTGGTTCTCGTGCGAAGTAATGAACCGCTTCGCCCACGTCGCGCGCCTGCACGACGATGAAGCGTTCGCCCTGCGCTGCGAAAGCGAAGTGGCCAAGCTAAAGATCGCGCTGGAGCAGAACGGCTGGGATGGCGCCTGGTACCGCCGCGCCTACTACGACGACGGCACCCCGCTGGGCTCGGCGCCGAACGATGAGTGCCGCATCGACTCGATCGCGCAGAGCTGGTCGGTGATCTCTGGCGTCGCCGATCCGGCGCGCCAGCAGCAGGCGATGAATTCGCTCGATCAGCATCTGGTCAAGCGCGAAGCCCGGCTGGTGCAGCTGCTCGATCCCCCGTTCGACAAATCGCCGCTCGACCCGGGTTACATCAAGGGCTACGTGCCGGGCGTGCGCGAGAACGGCGGTCAGTACACGCATGCGGCGATCTGGGCGACGATGGCGTTCGCCGAGCTGGGAGACAGCGCTCGCGCGTGGGAACTGCTGCGCATGATCAACCCGCTCAGCCACACGCGTGACGCAGCCGAGATTGACGTTTACAAGGTCGAGCCCTATGTGGTCAGCGCGGACGTCTACGCGGTGAAGCCACACGTCGGCCGCGGCGGCTGGAGCTGGTACACCGGTTCGGCCGGCTGGATGTATCGACTGGTGGTGGAATCCCTGCTCGGCCTACACATGGACGCCGGCCATCTGACTTTTGCGCCAGTGCTGCCCGCCGACTGGGAAGGTTTTTCGATGCGCTATCGCTATCGCCAGACCTGGTATCAGATCGAGGTGACGCAAGTTGCTGCGGATGCGCCGCGCACGCTGCGGCTGGACGGCGAGCCGATGGCCGACGGCCGCGTGCTGCTGATCAACGACGGCCAGGAGCATCGGGTGCAACTGCAGCATCCGCGCTCGCACTGAACATGCCTTGAAACCGCTTGGCGGTGACGACAGGAAGCTACGATCCGGCTCCTGTCGTCACCGCCAAGCTGGCGATCTTAGCGAAGACTTCACTCATCGGCGCGCAAGCTACACTGCCGATTCGAAGCGCCGCCGGCATCGAAGCCCCCGACGCGGCAAAATGTTTCCCCCGGTGTCGCCGCGATGGCCGCCGTACAATCCAAGCCACATGGAGAGAGTTACCGCTATGCCGACACCTCGTTCGGATGCCCTGGTCTTTTTCGGCGCCACTGGCGACCTGGCTTACAAGAAAATCTTCCCCGCACTGCAAGCGATGATTCTCAATGACGGGCTGGACTTGCCCATCATCGGCGTCGCCCACTCCGATTGGACCATCAAGGATCTGCGCGCTCGTGCTCGCGATAGCCTGACCAAGGCAGCCAAGGACAAGGGCGCCAAATTCGACAAAGAAGGTTTCGACAAACTCTCGGCGCTGCTGCACTACGTCGACGGCGACTACAACGATCCGGCCACCTTCGACGCGATCAAGAAGGCGCTGGGCAAGGCCAAGCGGCCGCTGCACTATCTGGCGATTCCACCGAGCCTGTTCGCCGTCGTGGCGCAGGGCCTTCAGAAGGTGGGCTGCGCCGAAAACGCCCGGGTGGTGGTGGAGAAACCGTTCGGCCGTGACCTGGCCTCGGCCAAGGCGCTCAACGCCACGCTGCACGAGGTGTTTCCCGAGCAGTCGATCTTTCGCATCGACCACTACCTGGGCAAGGAGCCGGTTCAGAACCTGCTGTATTTCCGCTTCGCCAACACCTTGTTCGAGCCGGTCTGGAACCGCAACTACGTCGAAAGCGTGCAGATCACCATGGCCGAGGACTTCGGCGTACAGGGCCGCGGCGCGTTCTACGACGACATCGGCGCGATCCGCGACGTGGTGCAGAACCACTTGCTGCAGGTGATCGCCATGCTGGCGATGGATGCGCCGGTGGGCAGCGACGCCGACTCGCTGCGCGCCGAAAAGCTGCGCATCTTCCGCGCGATGAAGCCGGTCGATCCGAAAGACGTGGTGCGCGGCCAGTACAAGGGGTATCGCGACGTCGAAGGCGTCAAGCCCGACTCGAATGTGGAAACCTTCGTGGCGCTGCGTCTGCATATCGACAACTGGCGTTGGAACGGCGTGCCGTTCTATATCCGCGCCGGCAAAAACCTGCCGATCACCGCCACCGAGGTGATCGTCGATATGAAGACGCCGCCGCTGTCGCTGTTCGATGAGATCGGCCAGAAAGAGTCCAATTACTTCCGCTTCCGCTTCAATCCCGAGGTGATCATCGCCGAAGGCGCGCGGGTCAAGAAACCGGGCGAAAAGATGCGTGGTGAGCCGGTCGAGCTGGTGGCACGGCACCACCCGCAGCGGGAAAAATTGCCGTACGAGCGCCTGCTCGGCGATGCCATCCGCGGCGACAATTCGCAGTTCACCAGCGATGAAAGCGTGGAAGCAGCCTGGGCCGTGGTCGATAAGGTGCTGACGCACGAGAAGCCGGTCGTGCTGTACAAGCCCGGCAGCTGGGGCCCGACCGAGGCCGCGAAAATATTCCAAGGCGAGGAAGGCTGGCACGACCCGACGCCCGAGGAATCCTTTCCATGCTGAGTGCGGTTGCCAGCAGCGACGCGCCGGCGGAGGTGTTCATCCTGGTCGATGTCGACAACACCTTGTTCGACAACGACCGTTTCGCGATCGAGCTGTCCGCGCACCTGGAAACATCGTTCAACGTGACCGAGCGCGAGCGCTATTGGTCGTTGCACAAAAAGCGTTGGGCCGAGACCGGCATATCGGATTATCTCGGCACCATGCAGGAATTTCGCGTCGGCCTGCAGAACGATCCGGCGCTGCTGCAGATGTCACCGTTCCTGCTCGATTTTCCGTTTGCCGATCTGCTCTATCCGCACGCGCTGGAAGTCGTGGCGTACCTGCGTACGCTGGCGCCCGCCTCGGCATTGTCCGACGGCGACATGGTGTTCCAGCCGCGCAAGGTCGCCCATAGCGGCGTGTTCGACGCCTTCGGCGGCAACGTGCTGATCTACGAGCACAAGCAGCACGAGCTCGACCTGATGCAGCGGCGCTATCCGGCCAAACACTACGTGATGATCGACGACAAGCCGAACATCCTCGCCGACATGAAGAACGTGCTCGGCGATCGACTCACCACGGTGTTCGTGCGCCAGGGCCAATACGCGGCCAACGCCTCGGCCGAGCTGCGCAACGCACCGGACATCAAGATCGATCGCATCGGCGATCTGCTCGGGTACACGCTGGCGGACTTTGCGCTCACGTCATCCGCCCGTCATAGCGCCGTGCATTAGTCACTAGCGCCCCGCTATTTCGTCCCCATCTTCAAAAACACGACCTATCCGCAACACCGCCATCTTCCATACGTAGTCAGGAGCCACCATGAAAGCGACCCAGCAACTGCATGATCTCGGCCAGAGCCTCTGGCTCGACAACATCACCCGTACCCTGCTCGACGACGGCACGCTGGCGCGCTATATCGCGGAGGATTCGGTCACCGGCCTCACCTCCAACCCCAGCATCTTCGACGCAGCCATCGGCGGCGGCGACGCCTACGATGCCGGCATTCGCGAAAAGGCCAAGGCCGGCCTGTCCGGCGAGAAGCTGTTCAACGAGCTGGCGCTGGAAGACCTACGCCGCGCCGCCGACCTGTTCGCGCCGATCTTCAAGTCCACCCACAAGGTGGACGGCTGGGTCTCGATGGAAGTGTCGCCACTGCTGTCGGCGGATACCGACGGCACCATCGCGGCAGCCAAGGAAATTCACTCGCTGGCGCAGCGCGAGAACCTGTTCGTGAAGATTCCCGGCACGCCTGAGGGTATTCCGGCGATCGAGGAAGCGATCTTCCTCGGCATTCCGATCAACGTGACCCTGCTGTTTTCGCGCGAGCACTACCTGGCCTCGGCCGAGGCGTATCTCCGCGGCCTGGAGCGTCGTCATGCGGCCGGTCAGCATCTGGACGTCGGCTCGGTGGCGTCGGTATTCGTCAGCCGCTGGGATGTCGCCAGCAACAAGCAGCTGCCCGACGAACTGCACAACAAGCTCGGCATCGCCGTGTGCCAGCAGACCTACTGCGCCTATCGCGAACTGCTGGAATCGCCGCGCTGGAAGAAGCTCGCCGCCGCCGGCGCCAAACCGCAGCGCCTGCTGCTGGCCAGCACCGGCACCAAGGATCCGGCTGCCTCCGACACGTTGTACGTCAGCGCGCTGGCCGCACCGGACACCATCGACACGATGCCGGAAAAAACCCTGCTGGCCTTTGCCGAACACGGCCAGCTGCACGGCGTGATGCCGACCGACGGCAAGGAGGCGGAAGAAACGCTGGCGAAGATCATCAAGGCCGGCGTCGATATCGATGCGCTGGCGGCCCAGTTGCAGACCGAAGGCGCGGCGTCGTTCGTCAAGTCGTGGGGAGAACTGCTCAAGCGCATCGTCGACAAGACCGGCAAGCTCGAGGACGACTCGAAAGGATCGGCCCAGAAATGAGCTCACCCCTGGTTTCCCGGCCGCAGTGGCAGGCGCTGCAGAAGCACTTTGCGCAGATCGGCGACAAGCATCTGCGCGAGCTGTTCGCTGCCGATGCCAATCGCGGCACCACGCTGACCGCCGAAGCGGTCGGCCTGTACCTCGACTACTCCAAGCAGCGCGTCAACGCCGACACCCTGCGCCTGCTGCGCGAGCTGGCCGAAGCGTGCGACCTGCCCAAGCGCATCGAGGCGATGTTCCGCGGCGACAAGATCAACATCACCGAAAAGCGCGCGGTCGAGCACGTAGCACTGCGCGCACCGGTCGGCGAGAAGATCCTGGTCGACGGCAAGGACGTCGTGCCCGACGTGCACGCGGTGCTCGACCGCATGACCACCTTCGCCGAAAAGGTACGCAGCGGCGCGTGGCTGGGCCACAGCGGCAAGCGCATTCGCAACGTCATCAGTATCGGCATCGGCGGTTCGGATCTCGGCCCGGTGATGGCCTACGAGGCGCTGCGCGATTACAGCCAGCGCGACATCAGCTTCCGCTTCGTCTCCAACGTCGACGGCACCGATTTCGCCGAAGCCACGCGCGATCTGGACGCGGCCGAAACGCTGTTCATCGTCTGCTCGAAAACCTTCACCACGCTGGAAACGCTGACCAATGCGCACGCCGCCCGCGCCTGGGCGCTGAAAGCGCTCGGCGTCAGCGGCGCCGACGAGGGCGCGGCCGTCGCCAAGCATTTCGTCGCCGTGTCCACCAACGCCGAAGAAGTGACCAAGTTCGGCATCGACACCGCCAACATGTTTGGCTTCTGGGACTGGGTCGGCGGACGCTACTCGATGGATTCGGCGATCGGCCTGTCGACCATGATCGCCATCGGCCCGGATCATTTCCGCGAAATGCTGGCCGGCTTTCACGCGATGGACGAGCACTTCCGGCATGCGCCGCTGGAAAAGAACCTGCCCGCGCTGATGGGCCTGCTGGCGATCTGGAACAACAACTTCCTCGATGCCGCCACCGTGGCGGTGCTGCCGTACGAGCAGTATCTGAAGCGCTTTCCGGCCTACCTGCAGCAGCTGACGATGGAGAGCAACGGCAAGCACGTCACGCTCGACGGCAGCACGGTCGATTACGCCACCGGCCCGATCTACTGGGGCGAGCCGGGCACCAACGGCCAGCATTCGTTCTACCAGCTGATCCACCAGGGCACGCGCATCGTGCCGTGCGATTTCATCGGCTTCGGCCAGACCCTGAATCCGCTGTCCGTGCACGACGGCAGCGATCATCCGGCCGGCGATCAACACGACCTGCTGATGGCCAACCTGATCGCTCAGGGTGAAGCCCTGGCCTTCGGCAAGACCGCCGACGAAGTGCTGACCGAAGGTACGGCCGAGGCACTGGTGCCGCACCGCACGTTCGAGGGCAATCGGCCGAGCAACACGATTCTCGCATCGCGCCTCACGCCGCACATCCTCGGCACGCTGATCGCACTGTACGAGCACAGCGTGTTCGTGCAGGGCACGATCTGGAATATCGATTCGTTCGACCAGTGGGGCGTGGAGCTGGGCAAGCAGCTGGCCAAAACCACCATCGCCGAACTGACCGCGAAAGACGAACCCGAGCTCAAGCACGACAGCTCGACCAACGCGTTGATCCACCGCTATCGCCAGCTGCGCGATGGCCGCCTGAAAGACGCACGCACACCACCGGCGGCACCGAAATGAGCCAGAAGATCAGCCCGCTCGCCGGCAAGCCGGCACCGCAGTCGATCCTGATCGACATCGCCAAGCTCCTCGCCGCGTATGCCGATCTGAAGCCCGATCCGGCCGAGGCGTCGCAGCGCGTGGCGTTCGGTACCTCCGGCCATCGCGGCAGTTCGTTTACGCGCAGCTTCAACGAATGGCACATCCTGGCGATCAGTCAGGCGATCTGCGAATACCGCAAGAGCAAAGGCATCGACGGTCCGCTGTTCATCGGCTTCGATACGCATGCGCTGTCGCAGCCCGCGTTCGAGAGCGCGCTGGAAGTGCTGGCGGCGAACGGCGTCGAAACCATGATCTCGGCCAAGGGCGAGTTCACGCCCACGCCGACGATTTCGCACGCCATACTCACCTACAACAAGGGCCGCAAGACGGGATTAGCCGACGGCATCGTAATTACGCCGTCGCACAACCCGCCGGACAACGGCGGCTTCAAGTACAACCCGCCCAACGGCGGCCCGGCCGATACCGACATCACCAACTGGGTGCAGGACCGCGCCAACAAGCTGATCGAAGGCGGCCTGAAAGAGGTCAAGCGCATGCCGTTCGCGCAGGCGAGCAAGGCCTCGACCACGCACACGCACGATTACCTCGACGCGTATGTGGCCGACCTCGGCAATATGATCGACTTCGACATCATCCGCAGCGCCGGCGTGCACATGGGCGTCGATCCGCTGGGCGGCGCGGGCGTGCATTTCTGGGCACCGATCGCCGAACGCTACAAGCTCGACCTCACCGTGGTCAGCGATACGGTCGATCCGCAGTTCGCCTTTATGACGGTGGACTGGGACGGCCAGATCCGCATGGACCCGTCGTCGAAATACGCGATGCAGCGGCTGATCGTGCTGAAGGACAAGTACGACGTCGCGTTCGCCTGCGATACCGACCACGATCGCCACGGCATCGTGACGCGCAGCAACGGGCTGATGGAGCCGAATCATTACCTGTCGGTGCTGATCGATTACCTGTTCCAGAACCGCCCGCACTGGAGCGACAAGGCAGCCATCGGCAAGACCGTGGTCAGCACCGCGATGATCGATCGCGTGGCCAAGCGCCTGGGCCGCAAGCTGTATGAAGTGCCGGTCGGCTTCAAGTGGTT
Source organism: Rhodanobacter sp. K2T2 (assembly GCF_013408815.1). Classification (NCBI taxonomy): domain Bacteria; kingdom Pseudomonadati; phylum Pseudomonadota; class Gammaproteobacteria; order Lysobacterales; family Rhodanobacteraceae; genus Rhodanobacter; species Rhodanobacter sp. K2T2. The sequence continues at coordinate 48,004 of NZ_JACCCA010000013.1, forward strand.
TTCCGAAGGCCTGTTCGACGGCTCGCTCGGTTTCGGCGGCGAAGAAAGCGCCGGCGCCTCGCTGCTGCGCCGCGACGGTTCGGTGTGGACCACCGACAAGGACGGCCTGGTGCCGGCGCTGCTGTCGGCCGAGATCACCGCACGTCACGGCAAGGACCCGGGCGAAATCTACGCGCAGATGACCAAGGATCTCGGCGAACCGTTCGCCGACCGCGTCGAGGCCGCCGCCACACCGGCGCAGAAGGCCAAGCTGGCCAAGCTGTCGCCGGATCAGCTGCACAGCGATCAGCTGGCCGGCGAGAAGATCACCCAAGTGCTCGACAAGGCCCCTGGCAACGGCGCCGCGATCGGCGGCATCAAGGCCATCGCGCCTAGCGGCTGGTTCGCCGCGCGGCCGTCCGGCACCGAGGCGATCTACAAGATCTACGCCGAGAGCTTCAAGAGTCAGGATCATCTGAAAGCGATCCTGGAAGAAGCGCAGAAAATCGTCGACGCCTCGCTCGGTGGTGCATGATGGAGCGCGCCTCTTGAGCACGCAGACGCGCACCACAGCGGTGCGCGTCTGATAAACATCCAGGGCACGCGTACCGTATCCCGCGGGTGATTCCGTTGAAAGGCTGACCCTTTGTCCCGTTCCCGAAAGCACTCCGAACGCCACGTCACAGCCCGCATCAACTGGCTGCGGGCCGCGGTACTGGGCGCTAATGACGGCATCGTTTCCACCGCCAGTCTGGTGCTGGGCGTCGCTGCAGCGCACGCCAGCCACGCCAGCATTCTGGTCGCCGGTACGGCAGGCCTTGTCGCCGGCGCGATGTCCATGGCCGCAGGAGAGTACGTGTCGGTGCACTCCCAGGCCGATATCGAAAATGCCGAGCTGGCCAAGGAGCAGCTCGAGCTGCACACCGACAGCGAAGGCGAGCACAAAGAGTTGGCTGCGATCTACGTCGGCCGTGGGCTCGATCCGGCGCTGGCTGCGCAGGTGGCTGTGCAGCTGATGGCGCACGACGCGCTGGATGCGCACGCGCGCGACGAGCTTGGCATCACCGACACGCAGCGGGCGCGACCGCTGCAGGCCGCCATAGCCTCGGCGCTGAGTTTTTCGATCGGCGCCGCGCTGCCGCTGCTGGTGGCCGCTGTGACGCCGGAACCGATTCTGATCCCAAGCATCTTTCTTAGCGCGCTGCTGTTTCTTGTGCTGCTGGGCGCGCTCGCTGCGCGCGTGGGCGGCGCCCGTGTCTTGGCAGGTGCTTTGCGCATCGGTTTCTGGGGCGCGCTGGCCATGGCCATGACCGCCGGCATTGGCGCGCTGATCGGACATGCGGCCTGACTGTTTTGACGCGTGTGCGCACCGGCGTGCGCAGCCTGTCTGAAAACTTGACGGTAGCTTTACCCGGCAACCGTCATGCTAAGTGTTCTAGATATGCATCCCCGCAGTGAATACCTGCCTCCCCAAGGACTCCCCATGACTGTCTCCTCGCTCGATCAGCAATGCATCGATACGCTCCGTTTTCTTTCGGTCGATATGGTGCAGAAAGCCAACAGCGGCCACCCTGGGCTGCCCCTCGGCGCCGCGCCCATGGCCTATGTGCTCTGGACGAAGCATCTCAAGCATTATCCGAGCAACCCCGAGTGGGTGGATCGCGATCGCTTCGTGCTGTCGGCCGGCCACGGTTCGGCGCTGCTGTACAGCCTGCTGCACGTGACCGGTTATGACCTGTCGCTGGACGACATCAAACAGTTTCGCCAGTGGGGCAGCAAGGCGCCGGGGCATCCCGAGCGCGGCCACACCGCCGGCGTCGAAGTCACCACCGGCCCGCTCGGTCAGGGCATCGCCAACGCGGTCGGCATGGCCATCGGCGAAGCGCACCTCGCGGCGCGCTACAACCGCGATGACCACACTGTTATCGATCACCGCACCTGGGCGTTGGTGGGCGACGGCGACCTGATGGAGGGCGTGGCTTCCGAGGCCGCCTCGCTGGCCGGCCATCTCAAGCTGGGCAAGCTGATCTGCCTGTACGACGACAACTACGTCAGCCTAGCGGCCGGCACGGACATCTCATTTACCGAAGATCGCGCCAAGCGCTTCGAAGCCTATGGCTGGCAGACCATCATGGTGCCCGATGGCAACGATATCGCCGCCATTGATGCCGCCATCGAAAAGGCCAAGGCGGACACCACACGCCCGTCGCTTATTCTGGTGCGCACGCAGATCGGCTTCGGCTCGCCCAAGCAGGGATCGTTCAAGGCGCACGGCTCGCCGCTGGGCGTCGAAGAGGTCAAGGAAACCAAGCAGAAGCTGGGCTGGCCGGTCGAGCCCGATTTCCTGATACCGCAGCCCGCGCTGGAGCACTTCCGCGAAGCGCAGCAGCGCGGCGAGGAGCAGAAGAGCGAGTGGAATGGCCGTATGGACGCCTATTCGAAAGCCTTCCCCGAGCTGGCGACCGAACTGCGCGATCGCCTGGACGGCAAACTCCCCGCCGGTTGGGATGCCGACATTCCGACATTCCCGGCGGACGCCAAGGGCATCGCGACGCGCGCGGCCGGCGGCAAGATCATGAATGCGTTTGCGGAGAAGCTGCCGGCGCTGTTCGGCGGCTCGGCCGATCTGGATTCGTCGACCAATACCAACCTCAAAGGCTTCGGCGATTTCAATTCGGCCGCCACCGCCGGCGAAGACACCCAGGGCTCGGACAGCGCCGGCTGGAGCCATGCCGGACGCAACCTGCACTTCGGCGTGCGCGAGCATGCGATGGGCGCGGTGGTCAACGGGCTGGCCGCGCACGGCGGGTTTATTCCGTACGGCTCGACCTTTCTGATTTTCTCCGATTACATGCGTCCGACGATCCGCTTGGCCGCGCTGTCCAAGCTGCACGTGGTGCACGTGTTCACCCACGACAGCATCGCGGTCGGCGAAGACGGTCCGACCCACCAGCCGGTCGAACAGATCGCCAGCCTGCGGGCGATTCCGCATGTCACGGTGATCCGTCCGGCCGATGCGAACGAAACGGCGGTCGCGTGGAAGGTCGCCGTGGAAACACGCGAGCGTCCGGTGCTGCTGGCGCTGACCCGGCAGGAGCTGCCGGTGCTGGATCGCACCAAGTTCGCCGGCGCCGATGGCCTGCGCAAGGGCGCCTATGTGCTCAGCGATGCGAAAGAGGGCAAGCCTGAGCTCGTGCTGATCGCCACCGGTTCGGAAGTCGGCCTGATCGTGGAGGCCGCCGAGAAGCTGCAGGCCGACGGCGTAGCCGTTCGCTGCGTGTCGATGCCGAGCTGGGATCTATTCGAAGCCCAGCCGCAGAGCTATCGCGATGAAATTTTGCCGCCGGACGTCACTGCCAAGCTCGCGGTGGAAATGGGCGTATCGATGGGCTGGGATCGCTACGTCGGCCCGCACGGCGCCGTGCTGGGCGTAGATCGCTACGGCGCCTCGGCCCCGGCCAAGGTACTGTTGCCCGAGTACGGCTTTACCGTCGACAACGTGATCGCGCATGCCAAGGCGCTGCTGAAGAAAGCGTAAAATGCCGATAGACGAAGCGGGAGCCCGGCCCACCGCCGGGCTCCCGCTCTGGTCGATGTACACGCCCAGCGTCAGTTACGCGACTGCATCTTCGACAGCAGCCGCAGCAGCTCCAGATAAAGCCAGACCAGGGTAACCACCAGCGCGAACGCGCCGTACCACTCCATGTATTTCGGCGCGCCGCCGTTGACCCCGGTTTCGATCATGTCGAAATCCAGAATCAGGTTCAGTGCGGCAATCACCACCACCACGCCGCTGAACACGATGCCGACGGTGCTGTGGCCGTTGATGAAGCCGATCGGATGGCCGAAGAAGCTCATCGCCATATTGGCCAGATAAAGCAGCATGACGCCGCCGGTGGCGGCCACGATGCCGAGCTTGAATTTTTCCGTGGCGCGAATGAGCCCGCTGCGATAGGCCAGCAGCAGCGCCGCCATGGTGCCGAAGGTAAGCCCGACCGCCTGCACCACGATGCCTGGATAACGCATCTCGAAAATCGCCGACAGCGCGCCGATGAACACGCCTTCCACCAGCGCGTACAGCGGTGCGGTGACCGGTGCCCAGGTTTTCTTGAACGAGGTGACCAGGCCAAGCACCAGGCCGCCGATCGCGCCACCCAACGCCAGCGGCCACATCGCCGGAATGCTGGCAGGTCCGCTGAAGTGGCTCCAGCTGAACATGGCGCCGATCAGTACCAGGATCAGCAGCAGGCCGGTCTTGTTGACCGTGCCGTTGAGCGTCATCGCCTCGCCGTTGCGCGATACGACCAAGCCGCTGGCCGCGTCGAGGAAGGTATTCTTATTCAGTGCCGGGTTGCCGCTTTGCATGAAGTGCTCCGATGAGTTCGTCGCCATCGTATCTGGCCCGCCGCAGCCGCGCACGCTGACCGCATTGCGCGCATAGCTGCATAACTACGCGACAATGAGACCTTGCCGAACGTCGCGGAGTTCCGATGAGCCCTTCCATCCTGCGTATCGCCACCCGCAAGAGCCCGCTCGCACTGTGGCAGGCAGAGCACGTGGCGGCCGCCCTGAGCGCGGCGCATCCGGCGCTATCGGTGCAGCTGGTGCCGATGTCCACGCGCGGCGATGAGATCCTCGACCGGCCGCTGGCCGAGGTCGGTGGCAAGGGCCTGTTTCTGAAGGAGCTCGAGGTCGCGATGATGGAAGGTCGCGCCGATCTGGCCGTGCATTCGCTCAAGGACGTACCCGTGACGCTGGAACCCGGCTTTACGCTGCCGGCGATCCTGCCGCGCGCCGATGCAGCCGATGCGTTTGTCAGCAACGAATACGCCAACCTCGCCGCGCTGCCGCAGGGCGCGCGGGTGGGCACCTCGTCGCTGCGACGGCAGGCGCTGCTGCGCGCGCTGCGGCCGGATCTACAGCTGCTCGATTTGCGCGGCAACGTTGGCACACGACTGACCAAGCTCGATGCCGGCGGCTACGACGCGATCGTGCTGGCCTGCGCGGGGCTGGAGCGGCTGGGCTTCGCCGCGCGCATCCGCTCGCGTCTCACCCCGCCGGACTGGCTGCCGGCGCCTGGCCAGGCCGCCATTGCGATCGAGGCCTGCTCGGATCATTCGGCCGCACTGACCCTGCTGGCCGCGCTCGACGATGCCGATACGCGCCTGACCGTCGACGCCGAGCGGGCGATGAACCAGGCGCTCGGTGGCAGCTGCACCGTACCGGTTGCCGCGTGGTGCGTATTGGGCGAGCGCGGCCTGCATCTGCGCGGCATGGTCGGCGATGCAGCATCCGGTCGGCTCCTGCATGCCGAAGCGATGAGGGCCGATGACGACGCGGTAGCGCTGGGGCGGGAGGTGGCCGCCGCATTGATCGACCAGGGCGCGGGCGAAATACTGGGCCTCTGACTGAGCCTGCGTCGCTGCAGGTGCGGCACAGAAAAGCCCCGCAGCGAACCGCGGGGCTTTTTGATTTTATGGCCATGGATGGCCGGTAAACCGGAAATGCAGGAGCAATTTCCGGTTATGTCCATGGATACCCCGCCAAACCGGAAATGCAAAAGCCATTTCCGGCTCCTCGACCGAACAAACGCGTCAGAGGTTGTAGACGATATTGGTGGTGGTGAGCGTGTCGTTCTTGCGGATACCCGGCAGCACGTTGGTGTTGTGGCGCACCTGGAAACCGACCTTCACCGCCAGCTTCTTGGTCATGCTGACCGAGACACCGGCGTCATTCTGAAGATACGTGTTCTTGGAACCCGCTTCCGTCAGGAATGTATCTTCGAACGAGGTGTTGTCGGTGAGCTTGTGCTTGTAATTGACCAGGCCACGGGCGATCGCCTCGCTCTGCGTGCCGTTCGCTTCCTGCGGCACTTCAACACCATTGATCAGCGTGTCCTGAACCGCCGGGCGGTAGCGCTTGTAACCGGGACCGAGTTCAAACGACAGCTCGTTGGTGTCGTCCTTCAGCGCGATATAGCCGTAACCGACCGACACCACGCCCTGCCAGATATTGGCGCCGAAGTCGTCATGCTCGTAGCGCGCGGCCGTCACGATATAGCTGCGCGGATCGAGCTTGTAGCCGACCGAGGCGCCGCCGTCGTAGCGATTGGCGGTCTCGTTGAACTGCTCCACCGTGACGCCCGACGCGTTGGTCACCGCCTGCTGGCTTTTCGCGCGCAAGAAATCGACGTAGAAGTTGTTCTTCCACTGCTCGTTTTCCTGATTCAGGTTGAGCTTGCCGTTGACGTTCTGCGAGCGCGTGTTGCCCGTAGCGGAGGCAAAACCGAACTCGCCCGATCCGCTCCAGCCGCCGTTGTTGGCCGCATTGCTGGTGCTGTTGGCATCAGCCCCGGAAGCCGGTGCGGCATTGTCGGCCTGAGCGGCGAAACTTGCCATGGAAGCCAGCAAAACGCAGGCGATCAAGGTCTTTTTCATGGGTGATGATCCATTTGTTAAAGAATAGTGATTGGCTACCTTAACGGCCCGGATTGAACTTGAAATGAACAATCTGCTGCGCCGCAGCGGAGAACTTCATGATCCTGCGGCAATCGAGGCGGCGAATCAACGCCTTGAAGCGGCCGCGCGCGGCTGCAACCATGCTACAAACGCTGTCACTCCCGATACTTTCGATCAGGCACATGGACCGCTACGAACGCATATCCACCTTGCACCGACTGCTCAAGTCGGCGCATTACCCGATTCCCCTGGCCCGGCTGCGCGAGGAGCTCGAATGCTCGCGCGCTACGCTTTATCGCGATGTGGCGTTTCTGCGTGACGCGCTGGGCGCGCCGGTCGAAAGCGCCGGCGGCGACCAGGCCGCGTTTCGCTATGAAGTGGGCGAGGGCGAACGCTTCGAGTTGCCCGGCCTGTGGCTGACCTCGGACGAACTGTCCGCGCTGCTGGCGTTGAACGAACTGATCGATCGCTCCGGCACCGGCGTGCTGGCCGGCGCACTGACGCCGCTGCGCAAGCGCATCGAAGGCCTGCTGTCCAATCGCGAAGGCAACGACGAGCCACTGCCGATCGAGCGCATCCGGGTGATTCCGTGGGGCGAACGCAAGCTCAGCCAGCAGGTTTTCCGCATTGTCGCCGGCTCGGTGCTGAAGCGGCATCAGCTGCGCTTTCGCTATCGCGCGCGCACCACCAATACCGACAGCCGCCGCACCGTGTCGCCGCAGCGGCTGACCCACTATCGCGACAACTGGTATCTCGACGTGTGGGATCACGACCGCGAGGCACTGCGCAGTTTCGCCGTGGATCGCATCGTCGAACCGCAAGCGCTGGATGCTGCGGCTATCGACGTGGCCGAGAACGACCTCAACGAACTGCTGGCCTCCAGTTATGGCATCTTCGCGGGCAAGCCCAAGGCATGGGCCACGATCCGTTTTTCGCAGCATGCCGCGCGCTGGGTCGCCGACGAGCACTGGCATTCGCAGCAGCGCGGCGAGTGGCTGCCGGACGGTCGCTACGAGCTGCAGGTGCCCTACTCTAATTCGCGCGAGCTGCTGATGGACGTACTCAAGTACGGCCCCGACGCCGAGATCGTCTCTCCGCTGCCTCTGCGCGAAGAAATGAAGATCCTGCTGCAGCTGGCGATGAGCGGCTATCAGCCTAGCCTCTGATCGCAACACGCGGGAAAACCTAGATTCCCGCAGCGACTCTTGCGGCATGAATAGGTTGAAAGGCCACGGCAGCTTGCCGAGAATTTGTGGCGCGTCCATGCTTGTCAGACGCCGCATGCCGTCAGCGGGTGGCGGCCGCTCCGACCACAATTGAAAGCTGCGCATGACACACACCGATATCGCCGACCCTACCGCGCTGCCCGCGGCGCTTTCCGAATCACGCCGGCCCACCGTGGCGCTGGCCCTTGGTGCGGGAGGCGCAAAGGGGCTGGCGCACATCGGCGCGATTGAGGAAATCGAGGCGCAGGGTTTTGAGATCGTCGCCATCGCCGGCTGCTCGATGGGCGCACTGATCGGCGGCATCTACGCGATGGGCAAGCTCAACGTTTACCGCGACTGGGTCTCGACGCTGGCCAAGTTCGACGTGCTGAAGCTGCTCGACTGGACGTTTTCTGGCGGTGGTTTCATCAAGGGCGAGCGCATCATGGGCACGCTGCTAGAACTGATCGGCGACACCTGCATCGAGGAATTGCCGTTCCCCTTTACCGCCGTGGCCACCGACCTGGAGCGCGAGCGGGAGGTGTGGTTGACCCGTGGCTCGCTGTTCGATGCGATCCGCGCGTCGATTGCCATTCCCACCGTTTTTCGCCCCTATCACCTCAACGGGCGCGTGTTGGTCGACGGTGCGCTGCTGAATCCCGTACCGGTATCGCCGCTGATTCGCGAAACCGCGGACTATTTGATAGCGGTCAGCGTGGACGGCCCGGCCGAATTCACGCCGGTGGAAACGCCTGAGCTTGACGAGGCCACGACACCGGGCGCACGTCATCGTATCGGCGATTTCTTCAGTCGCCTCGTTCCCCACGGCGAAACCAAACCGCGCGAGCCCGGCGCGTTCGAATTGCTCAACCAGTCGATGGACCTGATGCAGGCCAATCTGTCTCGTCTGCGTATCGCCGCCTATGCACCCGACCTGCTGATCCAGATGCCGCGCAATGCGTCGACGGCTTACGAGTTTTACCGCGCCCGCGAGCTGATCGAACTGGGCCGCCAACGCGCCCGCGCCGCACTATCGATCTGGAAACCCGCTTCGCATCAGCCTCGCTGAGTGATTTCGGGCACTCAGAGCTCTTCGATATGGGTGACCTTGCCACGACGCATCAGCCAGGCCACACCGCGCAAATCGGCCAGACCCACCCATAGACGATCGAGCATGCCGTACTTGGATACACCGGCGGTGCGCGGGCGATGGCCCACCGGCACGCTTTGGCAGGCGAAGCCGGCACGCTTGACCAGCGCGGGCAGGTAGCGATGCATATGATCGAAGTAGGGCAGACGCAGAAAGACTTCGCGATCGAACAACTTCAGTCCGCAGCCGGTGTCCGGCGTGGCGTCCTTCAACATGCGCGAGCGCACCGCATTGGCGATCTTGGAGGAGATGCGCTTGTTGAAACTGTCGCGGCGCGTAGTGCGCCAGCCGGCGAACAGGCGCAAATCCGCCGACGCCTTGTCGCGCGCCGCCAGCAGCTTGGGAATGTCGGCCGGATCGTTCTGGCCGTCGCCATCGAGCGTGGCGATCCACGGCGACTTCGCCGCACGCACGCCGTTCCATACGGCGGTGCTCTGACCGCTGCGGATCACGTGATGCAACACGCGCAGCTCCGGATGAAGCGCCTTCTGCGCGGCCAGCACGGCGCGGCTGTCATCGGCGGAATCGTCGTCGACGTAGATCACTTCGTAATCGATCTGCCCGCGCAGGGCGGCAGCGATTTCGGCGAGCAGCGGCGGAATATTGTCGCGCTCGTTGAAGACGGGAACGACGACGGACAGTTGCGGCATGGGGAAGCCTTGTTGCGGGGACGGGGCGCGCAGGCGCTGGGCGGATTCTAGTGGGTGGGGGCGTTTGGAGAAAGAAAGGGGCGAGAAGCGAGAGGCGAGAAGCGAGGGCGCATCGGTGGCGTTCGTCGAATCGGTCAGTTGGCGATACGTTAGAAAACAGTTGCAAGAACCGCGATTTCTGCGTCTGCGATAGCTGCGATGGGGAAGGCTGGTCGCTTGTGCCGCCGCCAAGTTGTCTAGATTCGGGGCGTCACAGCATGAGTCTTTTCCACATTTTTCGTCGCATCCCGTCGGAGCGCCCTCGCTACTCGCCCCTCGCCCTCTTCCCTGCTCTATCCCTGCTTTACCGTATCTTGCCCAGAATCCCTTCCAGCTCGTCGTTGCTGTGGTAGTGGATGACCAGTTTGCCGCGCCCGCCGCGGCCCTGCGCCAGCTCGACGCGGGTGGCGAAGCGCTCGCCCAGCTCGCGTTCCAGATCGCCGATGTTCGGATCGCGCGCCGGGGCGGCTTTGGCCTTGCCCTTCGGCACGGTCTGGGCGCGCCGCGCGGCTTCTTCGAGTTCGCGCACGCTCCAGCCGTTGCGCGCGGCTTCCAGCGCCAGGCTTTCGGCCTGATGTTCGGGCAGGGTCAGCAGGCAGCGGGCGTGGCCCATGTCGAGCTTGCCTTCGTCGAGCAGTTTCTTGATCGAGGCGGGCAGTTCGGTGAGACGCAGCAGGTTGGATACCGACGCGCGCGAACGGCCGACCGCGTCGGCCGCCTGCTGATGGGTGAGGGCGAAGTCGTCGATCAGCCGCTTCAGCGCATCGGCTTCTTCCAGCGGAGTGAGGTCTTCGCGCTGAATGTTCTCGATCAGCGCCATCGCCGGCACCGAGGCCTCGGGCACGATTTTCACCAGCGCCGGCAGCTCGCTCAGCTGGGCGCGCTGCGCCGCACGCCAGCGGCGCTCGCCGGCGATCAGCTCGTAGCTGTCCTTGCCCAGCGCGCGCACCACCACGGGCTGGATCAGCCCCTGCGCCTTGATCGATGCGGCCAGTTCGTCCAGCGCCTCGTCGTTCCAATGCCGGCGCGGCTGATACTTGCCGGGCTGGATCTGCTGGATCGGCAGGATGCGCAGCTCGCCTTCCTGCCCGATCACCGACGGCGAGCCCTCGCCGTCACCATCGCCGCCGAGCAGGGCGTCGAGCCCGCGTCCGAGTCCACGTTTTTTTGCAGCAGCCATGCCTAGTCCTGTTGATTGGCCGCCGGCGCCTTCAGCGTCGGGCCGTTTTTGCTTGGGGCCGGTGGTTCGACCGCTTCGATATCGGCTTCCGCGTCGACGTTCGCGGCCGGCGGCAAGCCGCGTTCGCGCCGGATGATTTCGCCGGCCAGACCGATATAGGCGATCGCCCCGCGCGAGCTGCGGTCGTACAGATGGATCGGCTGACCATGGCTCGGCGCCTCGGCGAGGCGCACGTTGCGCGGAATGATCGAGCGCAACACCTTGTCGCCGAAGTGCTGGGTCAGCTGTGCGGAGACCTCGTTGCCGAGGTTGTTGCGCACGTCGTACATCGTGCGCAGCAGGCCTTCGATCTCGAGTTTCGGATTCAACCGGTGACGCACGGCCTTGACCGTATCGAGCAGACTGGACAGACCTTCCAGCGCGAAATATTCGCACTGCACCGGGATCAGCACGCCGTTGGCGGCGGTCAGCGCATTCAGCGTCAGCAGATTCAGCGACGGCGGGCAGTCGATCAAAATGGTGTCGTAGCTGCCGAGCACCTTGGCCAGGATTTCCTTCAGCCGGTGCTCGCGCGCCAGCGCATCCATCAGCTTCAGCTCGGCGGCGGTGACGTCGCCGTTGCCGGGCAGCAGGTCGTAGTGGGCGTCGGTGGGCACGATGGCGGCCGTGATCTCCGCTTCTTCCAGCAACACTTCGCACGCGTTCGGCTTGGCTTCGCGCTTGTTCACGCCCGACGCCATGGTGGCGTTGCCCTGTGGGTCCAGATCGACCAGCAGCACGCGACGTTTCGCCGCCGCCAAGGCGGCCGCGAGATTGACGGCAGTGGTGGTCTTGCCGACGCCGCCCTTCTGGTTGGCGACAGCGATGATGCGGGCCATGGATAGATAGCTACCGGACGCGTGAAGAGGGCTAGTGTAATGCGTCGACCCGACCGGTGCGCTGACGGCGCTCGGCGTGCTGCCCTAGCTCAAACGCCGATGCGCAGGCCGCTGGCGGGATCGAACAGGTGCAGGCGCTCGGCAGCCAGCCCCAGCGGCACCGTGCTGCCGGCCTCGGGCAAAGCGCGCGGCGACACGCGCGACACCAGCGCCTGGCTACCGTAGCGCAGGTTGAGAAAGATCTCATTGCCGACCGGTTCGAGCACTTCGAGCTGTGCGATCAACGCTGCCTCATCCGCTTCCACGGGCAGCAGGTCTTCCGGACGTATGCCCAGCACGATCTCGCGATCGCGCCATTCCTGCCAGCCCGCCGCCTGCGCCGGCCGGCCCAGCATCACCTCGCCGTGCTCGGTCACCACCGACCAGCCCCTGCCGAGAGTCAGCCTGCCGCGCAGCAGGTTCATGCCGGGACTGCCGACGAAGCCGGCTACGAACAAATTGGCCGGCCGGTCGTACAGATGCATCGGCGTGTCGATCTGCTGGATCACACCGCCGTCGAGCACCACGATGCGCTGGCCCAGGGTCATCGCCTCGATCTGGTCGTGCGTGACATAGATCATCGTGGCCTTGAGCTGGCGATGCAGCCGCGCGATCTCGACCCGCATGGTCAGGCGCAGCTTGGCATCCAGATTGGACAGCGGCTCATCCAGCAGAAACACCTTCGGATCGCGCACCAGCGCCCGACCGAGCGCCACGCGCTGGCGCTGACCGCCGGACAATGCACCTGGCCGCGATGCCAGCCGCGGCTCCAGTTCCAGCGTCTTGGCGGCCTCACGCACGCGGCGGTCGATCTCGCCTTTGGACTGGCCGCGCAGCTTCAGGCCGAAGGCCAGGTTTTCCGCTACGGTCATATGCGGATACAGCGCGTAGTTCTGGAACACCATCGCGATATCGCGATCCTTCGGTTCCACGTCGTTCACCACGCGACCGTCGATGCTCAGCGTACCGCCGCTGATCGACTCCAGCCCAGCAATCATCCGCAACAACGTGGTCTTGCCGCAGCCCGATGGCCCGACCAGCACCAGCAGCTCGCCATCGGCGATATCGAAACTCGCGCCGGCGACGCCGACGTGGCCGCCGGGGTAAACCTTGCGCAGTTGATCCAGACGAACGGTGGCCATCGGCATTTCCTGTGCGGTCGGCCACAAAGGCCAGCATTCGGCGTGTGAAGGTGTCTGCACATCGGCGAAACATTCGGCTATTCTGCCTACGTAATCGTTTACATCAAGCCTTAATCACCCGTTTTCATCTGCAGGAAGCTCCATGACCGGTCGTTTTCGTTTTCCCGAGGGTTTTCACTGGGGTGCCGCCACGTCGGCCTACCAGATCGAAGGTTCACCGCTGGCCGATGGCGCCGGCCCCAGCATCTGGCAGCGTTTTGCGCATACGCCAGGCATGATGTCCAACGGCGATACGGGCGACGTCGCCTGCGATCACTACAACCGCTACAAGGACGACGTGCAGCTGATGCGCGCGCTGGGCCTGCAAGGCTATCGTTTCAGCATTAACTGGGCGCGCGTGCTGCCCGAGGGCACCGGCAGGGTCAACGCCAAGGGCCTGGGTTTTTATTCGCGACTGGTCGACGAACTGCTGGAAAACGGCATCGTGCCGAACGCCACGCTGTTCCACTGGGACCTGCCGGCGGCGCTTGACGATCGTGGCGGCTGGCTCAACCGCGACGTCGCGCACTGGTTTGCCGATTACGCCGAAGTGATGTTCAAGGCGCTCGGCGATCGCGTGCCGCGCTGGGCCACGCTCAACGAGCCCTGGGTCGTCACCGACGGCGGCTACCTGCACGGCGCGCTGGCGCCCGGACACCGCAGCAAGTACGAGGCGCCGATCGCCGCGCACAATCTGATGCGCGCCAGCGGCGCCGGCATCCAGGCATATCGCGCGCACGGCAAGCACGAGATCGGCGTGGTGTTCAACATCGAGCCCAAGTACCCCGCCTCGGACAGCGCCGAGGATCTCGCCGCGACCAAGCGCGCCCACGCCTATATGAACAAGCAGTTTGCCGACCCGGCGCTGCTCGGCAGCTATCCGCCTGAGCTGAAGGAAATCTTCGGCGATGCGTGGCCGGATTTTCCGGAAGACGACTTCAAGCTGACGAATCAGAAGGTCGATTTTGTCGGCATCAACTATTACACCCGCGCCGTGGTCAAACACGACGCCGACGCGTATCCGCTGAAGGCCGTGCCGGTGCGCCAGCCCAACAAGACCTACACGGAAACCGGCTGGGAAGTGTTCGAGCAGGGCCTGACCGACACGCTCACCTGGTTCAAGCACCGCTACGGCGACATTCCGCTGTACATCACCGAAAACGGCTCGGCTTTCTACGATCCACCGGTGGCGGAGAACGGTGTGCTGGACGACCCGCTGCGCACCAACTATCTACGCAAGCACCTCGGCGCCATGCACAAGGCGATCGAGGCGGGCGTCAATATCAAGGGTTATTACGCCTGGTCGCTGATGGACAACCTCGAATGGTCGCTGGGCTTCTCCAAGCGCTTCGGGCTCTACCACGTCGACTTCGCCACGCAGAAGCGCACGGCGAAGGCGACGGCCAAACTCTACGCCCAGGTGATCGGGAGCAACGGCGCCGTGCTGGACGAACAGGGGTAAATCCACGAAGGTCAGGTTGCGCGACACGCCACCTGACCTTCCGGCACCCTGCAATCAGGCCCTGCCGAGCACCACGAGACGGCGCTCGGCATCCAGCCCCGGTACCGTCAGCACATGCGTTTCCCGCACGGCGAAACCGGACGGCACGCCCGACAGTTCGTCCTCCGACAGCTTGCCCTTCATGGCCAGCCAGATGCCGTCGGGCGCCAGCAGGTGTCCGCCCCAACCGAGCATGTCGGCGAAGCTGGCGAAGGCGCGCGCGGTGACGCAGTCAAACTGGCCTTGCACGTCTTCCACGCGCGACTGTACGGCGCGCACGCCGTCGAGCTTCAGCGCGCGGATCGCCTCGCGCAAAAAACGCACCTTCTTGCCGTTGGAATCGACCAGCAGCATCTCCCGGCCCGGCGCCGCAATCGCCAGCACGATGCCGGGCAACCCGGGGCCGGTGCCCAGATCCGCCAGGGTGGCGCCGCGCACATAGGGCAGAATCGCCAGCGAATCGAGCAGGTGGCGGGTAATCATCTCGCCCGCGTCGCGTACGGCGGTGAGGTTATAGGCGCCGTTCCAGCGCTCCAGCAGTACCTGATAATCCAGCAAGCGCGACACGGCCTCTGCCGGCAGGCCAAGCCCCAACTCGGCGATGCCGCGTACCAGTTGGGTCTGCAAGAGGTCGCGCGCGGTCATCCGGATTCCTGGTAGCTTGGCGTAAGAGAGCAGTATCTCCGGCAACGACCGGCAATGCCAAAGCGCGTGCCAAGAAACTATGCAAAAGAAAACCCGCCGCAGCGGGTTTCGGTTTGCCAGTCGTGCGAGCAACTCGGCCTATTTGACGCCAGTCGAGCGGCGCAATGGGCTCAGGCCGCGTCCAGTTCGACCCGCGTCACCATCATGCCGCGCTCGCGCAGGCTCTGGTTGAGCAGCTGCTTCATATGCGAGCCGAGCACGCGGCGATCGGCATGCGCCACATCGCGCTCGGTGCACAGCGCCTCGTGAGCGCCGCGAAGAATCAGCTGGTCGACTTGGCCGAATACCGCATCGGCGCGCTCCGGCTCCAGCACCTGCCAGTAAACCGTGCCGCTGACGTCGCGATCGTCCGCCATCGGCTCTTCGAATCGCAGTACCTGGCCGGAGAGGTTGATCTTGTTGGCGATGCGCTCCACCAGCGGCAGCACCACGTGCACACCCGGCTGCAGCAGCCGCGCCGGCTTGCCCTGGCGATAGAGGCTGTAGACCTGACCCGCAGGCACGCGCTTGACGGCGCTGACGAACAGCGCGGCGAAGAACAGGGCGATAACGATGAGCGAGATGAACATAATGTTTCAGAAACAGCGACTTAATCGCTTTATGGTGAATGTTTGCAGGAAGTTGATGGTACAGGCGCTTGAGCGGTCAAATATTAACCTTGATTTAACGGCATCTGCAAAACTTTAACAAGTCCTTCTTTTTGCGTGGACATAACCCTCGGCGATCAATCAGCGGCCGGCTTGATCCAAGTAGCAGGCAACAAATACGCACCCCCTTCAACGCCACCCATCACCGACAGCCATATCGCTTTCTCCAAACGCTTTCCGTTCAGCGCGGGTGCGTGCGTGATCGTCTCCATCTACTTAAACGTCTGCTGGCGCCAAAACTTTAGCGAGGACACTGAGCGTGTGACGATGCAAAAGTCACCCATCGCCCGATCCCGAGACCCGACGGTGTCAGCGCCTGATGTTGCGGAGCCGCACTGGTTTTTTCGACGCTCAAACGTAATATTTAGCGCCAATTAGGCGTTTTCCGATTCGGCACGCTCGGCATCCCGAAAACCCTTTTGCGCTGCAACAAATATTTGTTTTGCAAACACTTTACAAGCAGCCATGAAAACGTTTACGTTCCCGCCACTGGGGGATTCCGGGGGTTAGCGAAGCTTGTCATGGCAACCATCACAATCAAGGATGTAGCGCGCGAAGCCAACGTGTCGGTGGCTTCGGTGTCGCGTGCGCTGAACGGCGGCAGCGGCGTCACCGCCGAAACCGGCCAGCGTATTCGCGACGTGGCCCTGCGCCTGCGCTATATCCCGCACGCCGCGGCGCGCATGCTGATCACCCGTCGCACCAACACCATCGGCGCCCTGCTTCCGGATTTATACGGCGAATTCTTTTCCGAATTGATTCGCGGCATCGATCTGGCCGCCCGCGCGCACGGCTTGCATCTGCTGGTTTCCAGCTCCCACGACAGTTCCGAGGACGCCGCCGCGGCCCTGCGCGCCATGCAGGGCCGCGTCGACGGCATGCTGATCATGTCCGCGCACGTCGACGACGCATTCCTGCGCGCCAATCTGCCCGAGGATCTGCCGACCGTACTGATCAACAGCCCGGTGCAAGATGAGGCCTACCGCGTCATCAACGTCGACAATTACGCTGGCGCGCGCGCGATGACCAAGCATCTGATCGACACCGGTCACCAGGACATTGCGTTTATTGCCGGCCCAGAGAACAACTTCGACGCACAGCAGCGCGAGAACGGCTATCGCGCGGCGATGGCCAAGTACGCGTCCAAGGTCGAACCCGTTGTCGTCGCCGGCGACTTCACCGAGGAAGCCGGCTTTCGCGCCGGTGAAGCACTGCTAGCTCGGAAGAAGCGACCGAATGCAGTATTCGCGGCCAACGACATGATGGCGGTCGGTTGCATGCACGCATTCCGCGAAGCCGGTGTCTGTGTACCCCAAGACATCGCTTTGGCCGGCTTCGACGATATTCCGGTCGCCCGTTATGTCGCGCCGCCCCTCAGCACGGTGCGCGTGCGCATCGTCGACCTCGGACGCAGCGCGCTCGAGGCTGTGGCGAGCATGCTGGAAAACCCCGATCACCAAGTCACAGCCGGACCGACCTTCGGCTGCGAAATCGTTGTGCGCGAAACCTGCGGTGCCAGTAGCGCCCCAGCGTCCCACGAATAAAGTCCGAATTAGCACGTCACATTGCCCGGGGAGGGGAATCATGAAAACGTCAACGCGCTTCAAGAAGAAATTGCTCGCCAGTCTGATCACGGCATCGGTTACCGCGATCGCGGCGGGTGTACCCAGTATGTCGGTCGCGGCGAGTGCCGATGCCAACCTTCGAGGACATGCCGCTCCTGGAGCCGTGATAACGGCCAAGCAGATTTCCACCGGTGCCGTTCGTCGCACCAAGGCCGACACGGACGGCAGCTATGCGCTGGTCGGCTTGCCGCCGGGCACGTATCAGGTCGATGCCGGTCCGGGAACCGAAAGAACCGTCACGCTGAGCGTAGCCTCCACCGCGTCTCTCGACCTGCTTGCGGCGGCCGCCAACGCACCATCGACCGCCAACGCCACCAACCTCAACGGCGTCACCGTGTCGGCCACCGATCTGCGCGAAGTCAAAACGTCGGAAGTCGGCACCACGGTCTCGCTGCATCAGATCAACACCACGCCGCAAGCCTCGCGCAACTTCCTCGAGTTTGCCGACGTCGTGCCGGGTATGGTTTTCACCCGGAGCGCCGATGGCACCACCAGCCTACGCGCCGGTGCTCAGGCGACATCGGCCATCAACGTGTATATCGACGGCGTCGGCCAGAAGAACTACGTGCTGTCGGGCGGCGTCACCGGCCAGAACAACAGCCAGGGCAATCCGTTCCCGCAACTTGCCGTCGGCGAATACAAGGTCATTACCTCCAACTACAAGGCGGAATACGACCAGATATCGAGCGCCGCCGTGACCGCCGAAACCAAGTCCGGCACCAATGAATTCCACGGCGATGTGCTGGGCAGTTTCACCAACACGGCCATGCGTGCGGAAACGCCCGCCGAACAGGCCGCCGACAAGAAAACGTCGTCGCATGAAAAGGATTATGGATTCGATCTGGGCGGTCCGATTGCGAAGGACCTGGCGCACTTCTTCATTGCTTACGAAGGCAAGGAATTCGATAGCCCGACGACCGTCGTCCCGGCCGGTGACGCTTCTTACATCAGCCAGCTGCCCACAAGCGTGCAGAGCCTGCTGGGCCCAGCCAGCCTGCCGTTCAAGGAAAACGACTGGTTCGGCAAGATAGACTTCGAGCCGACCGACCGCGATCGTTTCGAAATAAGCGGCAAATATCGCGATGAAAGCGCGATCAGCGGCATTGGTGGGCCTATCGCTGCCACCGCCGCACTCAATACCAAGAACTTCGACAAACGCTTCGATATCCGCTGGGATCACAGCACGGACAGCTGGTTCAACCGTTTGCAGGCAACCTACGAAAATGCTTTCTACACGCCAACGCCTGTGTTTACCGGTGACGGCAGCGCCTACGTCGAGCAGCAGAACCAGAACCAGACCATTCTGACTACCGGCAACTCGCCGCTGTCCCAGCAGAACAAGGGTCAGAAAGGTCCGGCGCTGCAGGACGACCTGACCTTCAACGACTTCGAATGGCATGGCGACCACGTCATCAAGATGGGCGTGAAGTACAAGGAGGCGAAGCTCACCGCACAAGACGCTGGCGACACGAACGCGCTCTACAGCTACGCCGTCAGCCAGAACAATGGCACCGAGAGCATTCCGTATCAGGTGCAGTTCGGCTCGCCTACACCGGGCTTGAGCCCGGTGGCGAGAAGCTCGGACAAACAGTTCGGTACGTATATCCAGGACGACTGGGCGGTCAACGACAAGCTGACCTTGAACCTCGGCATCCGCTGGGATTACGAGAAAACGCCGTCGTACCTCAACTACGTCACGCCGCAAAATGTCATCGACGCCTTCAACAGCCAGGATCCCAACGCGCCGCCGGGCCAGACCTATGCCCAGACGCTGGCTAAAGGCGGCGTCAATGTAAACGATTACATCAGTACGGGTCACAACCGCAGCGCGCCGAAGAACGAGTTCCAGCCAAGGCTGGGCTTCTCCTACGACCTCAACGGCGACGAGGCGCACGTGATCTTTGGCGGCATCGGCCGCTCTTACGACCGCGACCTGTACGAGGCTTTGCAGGTCGAACAGACCAAGTCGGTCCTGTCGCAGCCAACGCTGCTTTTCAATACACCCGACAAACCCTGCGTCGTGGGGCAGAACTCCTGCTACGCGTGGGATCCGAAGTACTACCAGATTCCCAATCTGCAGGCGCTCGTGGCAGGCAGCACCTCCGGCAAGGAAGTCGATCTGATCACCAACAACCTGAAGGCGCCGTATTCCGACCAGCTCAGTCTCGGCATGCGCAACAAGCTGGGCGACTGGAATACCAGCGCCGCGGTGGCCTATGTGCACAGCCACGATGGTTTGGTCTACACGCTCGGCAACCGCTATCCGGACGGCGCTTTCTGGCAGAACGGCAGCCAGCCCTGGGGCAACGGTATTCCCGGTTTCGGCAGCCTGATCATCGGCAACAACGGCTTGGTCACTAAGACCACTCAGGTACTGCTGTCAGCCGAAAAACCGTACACCCACGAATCCGGCTGGGGCGCGACCATTGCCTACACCTACACCCATGCGCTGCAGAACAACGACAACAACTCGCCGGACGACCAGTACGCATTCGATTACGAGACGATCGGCAACTACCCGTATACCGGCTCGGGCGTTTCCAAACATCGCCTGGTCGCCACCGGGACCATCGACGGCCCCTGGGGCTTCGTGTTCGGCTCCAAGCTGACGCTTTCCACGCCAGTACCCGATCTCAACCTGGCTTGCTACGGGGCCGCTGCCACCAATCAAGATGCCAACGGTATCAACGGTGCGGGCTGTCGGTCGGTGTCGTTTGCTCCGGCGGCCACCGGCCGCTTTCTGATCGGTGGAAAGTTCTTCGGCTATCGCGACATCGATTTTCAGGCAACGAAGAATTTTACCTTCTACGGCGGCCTGGGTGGCTACGTCCGGCTGGACCTGATCAACGCGTTCAACTGGGACAACTACACCGACTATATTGAAACCTTCGGCGCCAACGGCGTGCTCAACAAGGTACGCGTTTCGTACAACCCGACCGGCGAAATCACCGGCTACACGCGCACGCTGAAAGTATCCGTAGGCATCAACTTCTAGGCTTGCCCTGTAGGCTCCGTGCCGGCAACGGCACGCGGGCCTCGACCCGAGCCCGCGACGTGCGGGCTTTGTTTTTTGCGACACGATGAGCGCTTTTCGATGACAGCTGACCGCATCAAAAACATTCTTATCGTCGGTGGCGGCACGGCCGGCTGGATGGCTGCATCTGCGATGGCCAAGGTACTTGGCCCCGGTTATTCGATACGCCTGATCGAGTCGGAAGAGATCGGCATCGTCGGCGTGGGTGAGGCGACAGTGCCGCATCTGAAGCTGTTCAACGACCTGCTCGGCATCGACGACATCGAGTTCGTCAAACAGACCCAGGGCACGTTCAAGCTCGGCATCCAGTTCAATGACTGGGGTCAGCTGGGCGACTCGTATATTCATGGCTTCGGCAGCATCGGCCACGACATCAGCCTGCTGCCTTTTCATCAGTTCTGGATCAAGGCCCGTCAGTTGGGTCTCGCGACCGACATCGGCGCGTATTCGATCAATACCGTAGCGGCGCCGCGCGGCAAGTTCATGCCGTCGGCGACGGACGTTCCCGCCGGTTCGCCGCTGGCGGATATCGCGTACGCCTATCACTTCGACGCCGGGCTGTACGCCAAATTTCTGCGCGGCTACGCCGAGCGCATCGGCGTGACGCGCACCGAGGGCAAGATCGCGCAGACGCGCCTCCGTGCGGACGACGGCTTTGTCGAATCCGTTGTTCTGGAAAGCGGCGAAACCATCGAGGCCGATCTTTTCATCGACTGCTCGGGCTTTCGCGGGTTGCTGATCGAACAGGCGCTGCATACCGGCTATATCGATTTCACCCACTGGCTGCCGTGCGATCGGGCGCTCGCAGTACCCTGCGAAAAGGTCGGGCCGCCCACGCCGTATACGCGCTCGACCGCGCGCGCGGCCGGCTGGCAGTGGCGCATTCCGCTGCAGCACCGTACCGGCAACGGCTACGTTTACTCCAGCGCACACCTCAGCGACGACGAGGCGGCCGCCACGCTGCTGAAGCATCTCGACGGTCGCCCACTGGCCGAACCGCGACCGCTGCGCTTTACCACCGGCATGCGCCGCAAGGGCTGGAACAAGAACGTGGTCGCACTCGGCCTGGCCAGTGGGTTCATGGAACCGCTGGAATCGACCAGCATCTATCTGATCCAGTCCGGCATCACCCGTCTGCTGAGCCTGTTTCCGCAGCGCGATTGCAGCACGGTTCTGGCCGACCGCTACAACGCACAAACAGCCTTCGAGTTCGAGCGCATCCGCGATTTTCTGATCCTGCACTACTGCGCGACCCAGCGCGACGACACGGCGTTCTGGAACGACTGCCGCACCCTGTCGATTCCTGAATCGCTGCGGGAAAACATGCGCTTGTTCGAGGATAGCGGGCGCTTCTATCGCAACGCCGAAGAGATGTTCGCCAGCGTGAGCTGGGTGCAGGTGATGATCGGCCAAGGGATCGTGCCACAGGGCTATCACCCGATGGTCGATCAGATGCCGCAGGACGACCTGCAGAAATTCATGGCCAGCGTGGGTCACGTGATCTCCAGCTGCGTCGATGCGATGCCGATGCATCAGGCGTTTATCGACCGGCATTGCGCCGCGCCAAAGGTGACTTTCTAACGGCAGCCGACATGTTCTCCGCGGTCCAGCGCGATTGCCTGGCCGCACATTCCCCTTCACCGCAACAACATCGAGCCTTTTGACGATGGCAAAAAAACTGCTTCGCACCCTCGCTACCAAACTTTTTGTCTCGCTTCTCGTCGTCGGCGTCGGCGGTGTCTCTGCGCTATCTGCCAGAGACGTCCCCACTGGCTACGCTGCGTTGGCAAAGCCGCAGCAGGCGATGGTGGCGGATATCGAAAAACGCAGCTTCGACTGGTTCTGGCAGAGCGCCAACCCCGTCAACGGCCTGATACCGGACCACTACCCGGCGGATTCGTTTGCCAGCATCGCGTCGGTCGGCTTTGGCCTGACCGCGTACGGCATCGGTGTGGAGCGCGGCTACATCACGCGCGACCAGGCGATCGATCGAACCCTGGCCACGCTGCACTTTTTCAAGGAAGCGCCGCAGAACGACAGCGAGGACGATGCCACCGGCTACCACGGCTTTTTCTATCACTTCCTCAATATGCAGACCGGCAAACGCGAGGCGCGCTGGGTCGAAGTATCCACCGTGGATACCTCGCTGCTGCTCGGCGGCATCCTGTTCGCGCAGTCGTATTACGACCGCGACACGCCGAAGGAAAAGGAAATCCGTCAGCTGGCCGACGCCATTTATCGCGGCGTCGACTGGACCTGGGCACAGCCTCGCGCGCCACTGATCAATATGGGCTGGACGCCCGGCGGCAAGTTCATACCGCACGACTGGGAGGGCTACAACGAAGGCATGCTGATCTACGTGTTGGCGCTGGGCTCGCCGACGCATGCCGTGGGCAGCGATGCGTGGGCGGCGTGGACGTCCACCTACGATCGTCAGTGGGGCAAGTTTCAGGGGCAGCAGCTGCTGAACTTCGCGCCGCTGTTCGGCCACCAGTACAGCCAGTCGTGGATCGATTTTCGCGGCATCCGCGATGCGTGGAACCGCCAGCACGATCTGGACTATTTCGAGAACAGCCGCCGCGCGGCCTACTCGCAGCAGGCGTATGCGATCGCCAACCCGGGCCATTGGAACGACTACGGCAAAAACATCTGGGGCCTGACCGCCAGCAACGGCCCCGGCGGTTTCGTAGTGAAGGATGCCGGCGGCGAGCGCACGTATTACGGCTACACCGCACGCGGTGCGGGGATGGATTACATCAGCGACGACGGCACCATCGCACCGACAGCCGCGGCCGGCTCGATCGCCTTTGCACCGGAAATCGTGGTGCCCGCACTGCAGGAAATGCAGCGCCGCTACGGCAAGCGCGTGTACAACCGATTCGGCTTCGTCGACGCGTTCAACCCTACCTTCCACACCAAAACCGAGACGCGCACCGGTCAGCTGCTGCCAGGCCAGGGCTGGTTTGACACCGAACAGCTGGGTATCGACCAGGGTCCGATCGTGCTGATGAGCGAGAACTGGCGCAGCGGTTTTGTCTGGCGGGTGATGCGGAAGAACCCCTATATCCGCAAGGGGCTCGAGCGCGCCGGCTTCACCGGCGGCTGGCTGGATGCGGAGAAGGCAGCGCCGTGAATCGCCTTCGCTCACTGCGCATCTTTCGCTATCGACGCCTGTGGTCGGTCGGCCTTCTGCTATGCCTTGGCGCGCTTGGCAGCTGCGCGAAAACCACGGTAGACGATAACGCGCTGGTGTTCTGGACGATCGGTCGGGAAGGCGAAGCCATCGCCAAACTGCTGCCGGATTTCGAACGCCTAAATCCGGATATCCACGTCAAGGTGCAGCAGCTGCCGCTGACCGCCGCCCACCAGAAACTGCTGACCGCCTTCGCCGGCAACTCGACGCCGGACCTGACCCAGCTCGGCAACACCTGGCTGCCGGAAATGGTGGCGCTGGATGCGCTGGAACCGCTGCAGTCGCGCGTCGATCGTTCGAGCATCGTGAAACGCGACGATTACTTCCCGAGCATCTGGTCGACCAATCTGATCGACGGCACGCTGTACGGGGTACCGTGGTATGTCGATACGCGCATTCTGTTCTATCGCACCGATCTGCTGAAGCAGGCCGGCTTCGACCGCTCGCCGCAGGACTGGGCGCAGTGGCGAAACGTTCTCGGCGCACTCAGCGATCCTGCAAGGCACCGCTACGGCATTCTGCTACCGACGAATGAATACGAACCGCTGATGGCGCTGGCGCTGCAGTCACCCGACCCGCTGCTGCGCGACGGCGGACGCTACGGCAACTTCGAAAGCGCGGGCTTCAAGCGGGTGCTGACGTTTTATGTGGACACGTTCAAGCTGCATCAGGCACCGGCGATCACCAATGTCGAAGCCGGCAACCCGTGGTCCGAATTCGGCCGCGGCGTCTACGCGTTTTATCTTTCCGGCCCTTGGAATATCGGCGAGTTTCGCTCACGCCTTCCCGCTACCGAACAGGCCGACTGGTCGACGATGCCGCTGCCCGGTGAGAACGGCCCCGGCGCATCGGTGGCCGGCGGCTCCAGCCTGGTGATCTTTCGCACGTCCACGCACAAGCAGGCGGCGTGGACGCTGATCGAATACCTGTCGCAGCCGGCGGTGCAGCAGCGCTTCTACGATCTGCTGGGCGACATGCCGCCGCGGCGGTCGTCGTGGGAAGGTGCCAGCCTGCGCGACGACCCGAAGGCGCACGCCTTCCGCGAACAGATGGAACGTATGAAACCGACACCGCCGGTGCCGGAATGGGAGCGCATCGCCAGCGAGATGCAGCTCGTCGCGGCGCAGGCCATCGCCGGCGAACTCAGCATCGACCAGGCGACGGCAAAACTCGATCAGCGTACCGACGCGATTCTCGAGAAGCGTCGCTGGATGCTCGATCACTCGCTGCGGAGCGACGCACGATGAAAGGTTTCCGATGAACAAGCAGCGCATGGCATGGCTATTCCTGGCACCGGCACTGATCGTGCTGGGGCTGTTCTTTCTGCTGCCGGTAATTGCGGCGCTGGCGCTGAGCCTGACAGACTACGATATCTATGCGCTGGCGAATATCCACAACCTGCGCTTCGTGGCGCTGAGCAATTACTGGCTGCTGCTGCAGCGGCCGCTGTTCTGGTCGGCGCTCGGGCACACGGTGTATTTCGTCGCCGTCGGCGTACCGCTGTCGATGGGAGCTTCACTGGGCGCCGCCATGCTGCTGAACTCGCCGCTGGCACGGATGAAGCCGTTCTTCCGCACCGCGCTGTTTGCGCCAGTGGTGACCACGGTGGTGGCGATGGCGGTGATCTGGCGCTACCTGTTCAACACCAAGTACGGCATAGCCAACTATGTGCTCGGACATTTGGGCGTCCATCCGATCGACTGGCTCGGCGATCCGCACTGGGCCATGCCGACGATCATTCTGTTCGCTGTGTGGAAGAACTTCGGCTACAACATGATCATCTTTCTGGCCGGCCTGCAGGCGATTCCGATCGATCTGTACGAGGCCGCCCGCATCGACGGCGCCTCGGCGTTGCGGCAGTTCCGCCACATCACCCTGCCGATGCTGGGGCCGACGCTGTTGATGGTGAGCATTCTCACGGTGTCGGGCTATTTCCAGCTGTTCGCCGAACCCTATGTCATGACCGAGGGTGGGCCACTGCAGAGCACGACCAGCGTGCTGTACCTGATGTACGAGGAAGGTTTCAAGTGGTGGAATCTTGGCTCGGCCTCCGCCGTGGCCTTTCTGCTTTTCCTGATCATGTTTGCGGTGACGGCGATGATGCTGCGCCTGTCCCGGCGCAGCGAAGGAGCCGACGCATGAGCCCGCGCATGGCCAAGGCAATGATCAACGGGCTGCTGATCGGCGGCGCCGTGATCGCGCTGTTTCCGCTTTTGTGGATGCTGTCCGTGTCTTTCATGCAGCCGGGCGAGGCCAGCTCGCTGCCGCCGCCGCTGCTGCCATCGCATGCAACACTCAACAACTATCGCGAGCTGTTCGTGCATGCCGGCATGGGTACGTACCTGCTCAACAGCCTGCTGGTATCGGGTGCCATCACGCTGCTGTCGCTGTCGTTCAATCTGATGGCCGGCTATGCCTTCGCCAAGCTGCGCTTCGCCGGGCGCGAGCGCCTGTTCCAGGCGCTGATTGGCGCGTTGGTGATTCCCGCCCAGGTCGCGATGTTGCCGCTTTTTCTGTTGCTGAAATACATCGGACTGGTGAACAGCTATGCCGGCGTGATCGTGCCCGGGATGGCCACGGTGTTCGGCATCTTTCTGGTGCGCCAGTATGCGCGCGGCATTCCCGACGAGTTGATGGAAGCCGCGCGCATCGACGGCGCGGGCGAATGGCGGATCTTTCTGCAGATCGTGATGCCGCTGCTGAAGCCGATCATGGTGACGCTGGCGATCTTCAGTTTTCTCGCCGCTTGGAACGATTTCATGTGGCCGCTGATCGTGCTGACCGGGCAGGAACATTACACCCTGCCGATCGGGCTGGCCTCGCTGGCGCGTGAGCACTCGCAGGACAGCGAACTGATGATGGCCGGTTCGGTCGTCACCGTGCTGCCCGTGCTGGTGCTGTTTCTGGCGATGCAGCGCTATTACCTGGAAGGTCTGCTGCTGGGCAGCGTCAAAGGCTGAGGCAGGCAGAGGTTGAAACACACGGGATAGGGCAGGCAGGGTAGAAATGATGATGGTTAAGCCATTGAAGTGCGTGTGCATCGACCTTTGTCGCCATGCCGGCGCGACGCTAGTGATGATGGCTGGCCTGTTGCCGACGTTGGCCGTCGCGGGGCATGCGGCAAAGATGCCTTCCGTCGAAGCGTTGGATGATTTCAGCCACCCGGACGCCTGGAAGGCCACCGGCACTGATGACATCAGTGCGTCGGTAAAAGCGGTCAAGGGCAAAAGCGGCGATGCCGTCTGCGTGGATTTCAATTTCAACGGCGTGTCCGGCGGTGTGACGCTGCACCGCGCGCTGCCTATCCGGTTCCCCGCCAACTATGCGCTGTCGTTCGACGTGCGTGGTGCGATGCCGGCGAACGATCTGCAGCTGCGCCTGGTCGATGCCAGTGGCGACAATGTGTGGTGGTACCGTCACGAGGCGTTTCAGCCCGGCGAAAACTGGCAGACGATCGAGGTCGGCAAGCGGGATATCGATTTCGCCTGGGGAACCGCCAAGGACAAGGTGTTGCACCAGAGCAGTGCGATCGAGTTCACCGTCTACGCCGGCCACGGCGGCAAGGGCGAGCTTTGCTTCGGCAACCTGCGCCTGACGCCGCTGCCGGTGACCGCTGCTTCGGAACAGACTACGCCAACCGATGATCCGAACAAGACCCCGCTGGTGCAGCAGGCGCGGCGTGCGGTACGCGGTATGTACCCGCGCGGTCTCAGCGGCGAACAGAGCTACTGGACTCTTGTCGGCGTCGATGGTGGCGCGCCGCATTCGGCACTGATGTCCGAAGACGGCGCGATCGAGGTGGGCAAGGGCGGCTGGTCGATCGAGCCGATGCTGTTCGATGGCCATACGGTCATCGATTGGGCGACGGTAAAAACGCAGCAAAAGCTTTTGGACGGCTATTTGCCGATACCCACGGTACGCTGGCAGGCGAACGGCCTAAGTCTGGAGACGACCACCTTCGCCAGCGGCACGCCAAAGGATTCGAACCTCTTCGCGCAGTATCGGCTGCATAACGACGGCGACGCGCCACGCTCGCTGATGCTCGCGCTGCTGGTCCGGCCGTTCCAGGTCAATCCGCCGACGCAGTTCCTGAATATGAAATCAGGCATCAGCCCGATCCACGATCTGGACTGGAGCGGCCGCGCGCTGCGCGTGAACGATTCGCAACAGATCGTGCCGTTGCAGGCGCCGTCTGCCTTTGTGGCCAGCCCACATGGCACGGTCACCTTGCCCGAAAAGCTGGCCAGCGGCACACCGGCGAAAATCGATGCGGGCATCGAGAAGGCCTCACTGCACGACGGCTCCGGCTACGCTCAGGGCGCACTGCTCTACAGACTCACCTTGCCCGCGCATGGCGAGGTAACGCTCGGGCTCGTCGTGCCCAACCTGGGCGCTACCGGGGAACAGCCGTCGTTCGCGCTGCCACCAGATGCTGCGCAGTGGCTTCGGCAGCAGCAGGATCAAACCGCGGCGGCCTGGCGCGAAAAGCTCAACCGCGTCACGCTGCAGCTGCCCGACGGACAGCAGGCCATCGCCGATACCGCGCGCAGCACGCTGGCGCAAATTCTGATGTCGCGCGACGGCGACGCGCTGCAGCCGGGCACGCGCTCCTACGCTCGTTCGTGGATCCGCGACGGCGCCATGATGAGCGAGGCTCTTCTGCGCAGTGGCCACGCCGACGCGGCCGGCGACTTTATCAACTGGTACGCACCGCAGCAGTTTCATACCGGCAAGGTGCCCTGCTGCATCGACAAGCGCGGCGCCGATCCGGTGCCCGAGAACGACAGCCAGGGCGAGCTGATTTTCGCCATCGCGCAGTGGTGGCGCTACAGCGGCGATCGCACCGGCCTGGAAAAATTGTGGCCGCACGTCGAACAAACCGTCGCCTATATGGACACGCTGCGCGCAAGCGAGCGCACATCCGTCAACGCCGCGGATGCGAAGCGTGCCCTGTATGGACTGATGCCCGCATCGATCAGTCACGAAGGTTACTGGGCCAAGCCCATGCATTCGTACTGGGACGATTTCTGGTCGCTGATCGGCTATCAGGATGCCGTGCAGCTGGCCACGGCGCTGGGCAAGACCGAAGAGACAAAGAAATTTGCCGCCTCGCGCGATCAGTTCCAGGCCGATCTGAAGGCCTCGATCCTGCTGGCCATGCAGCAGCATCACATCGACTACGTTCCGGGCTCGGCCGAGCTCGGCGATTTCGACGCGACCTCGACCACGATCGCCCTGTCGCCTGGCGATGCCATCGACTGGCTGCCACCGGACCTGCTGCCACGCACATTCGAACGCTACTGGCAAAATTTCATCGCGCGTCGCGACGGCAAGCAGCCGTGGACCGACTACACACCGTACGAAATCCGCACCATCGGCAGCTTCGTGCGGCTGGGCTGGCGCGATCGACTGCAGCAGCTGTTTACGTTCTTTTTCGACGGCCGCCGCCCGGCGGCATGGAACCAGTGGGCCGAAGTGGTCGGACACGACCCGCGCCAACCGCGCTTTGTCGGCGACATGCCGCACGCGTGGATCGCCTCGGATTTCATGCGCTCGGTTTACGACATGTTTGCCTATGAGCGCAGCAGCGATCGCGCGCTGGTGTTGGCGGCCGGCATCTCACCGGCGTGGATGGGCGGCAAGGGTGTCGGCATCGCGCACTTGCGCACCCCGTACGGGGAACTGAGTTATTCGCTGCGGGAAACCGGCACGGCACTCGAACTGAAGATCGACGGCGGCCTGACCGTGCCACCCGGCGGTCTGGTTCTACCATGGCCTTACCCGGGCAAGCCAGGCGCAAAAAACGCGTCGCTGGATGGGCGTCCGGTGATGTGGCGCGGCGACGAAATCGTCATTCGCCGCGTTCCTGCCCAATTGCGCGTGCAGCACCCGCGCTGAATTCCCTAGACCGAGTGAGCGTGCCTTCCCGTGGCGGAAGGCACAGGCCTCAGAACTTGCCGGCGCGGAAGTCGGCAATCGCCTCGTGGATCTGCGCCTGCGTGTTCATCACGAACGGGCCGTAACGGGCGACGGGCTCGTTCAATGGGCGACCTGCGACCACAATCAGTCGCGAGGCCTTTTCAGCGCCCTTGAGTTGAATGCTGTCGCCGTCGGAAAACACGCCCAACTCGCTGCGCTTGAGCTGCTCACCGCCGACCAGGGCCGACTCGCCATCGAACACGTAGGCAAAGCCGTGATGACCCTTCGGCAGATCCAGCGTGAGCGCGGCGCCCGCCTGCAGGCTGACATCCAGATAGACGGGGTTGGTGGCGATGCCCTCGACCGGGCCGGTTGCACCAGCAAGCTCGCCGGCCAGCACGCGCACCTCCACACCGTCGGCGGGATGCACGACCGGGATGTTCTCCGGCGCGATGTCCTGGTAGCGCGGCGCGATCATCTTGTCCTTCGCCGGCAGGTTCACCCACAGCTGGAAACCCCACATCAGGCCGTTTTCCTGCTGTGGCATCTCCGAATGCAGGATGCCGCGGCCGGCCGTCATCCACTGCACGCTGCCGGGCTTCAGATCGCCGCTGTTGCCGTGGTTGTCCTTGTGCAGCATGTTGCCAGCGAGCATGTAGGTCACGGTCTCGAAGCCGCGGTGCGGATGCTCGGGAAAACCGGCGATATAGTCGCCCGCCTGATCGGAGCGGAATTCGTCCAGCATCAGGAACGGGTCGAGCATGTCGAGCCCCGGCTGGCCGATGATGCGCTTGAGCTTGACGCCCGCGCCGTCGGAGGTATCCATGCCGCGGATACGGCGGACGATATGGCGATCGGTCATGTCTGCTCTCCGTCAAAAGATTCCAGCAAGATGGACCCGACGCGGCACGCTGCCAAGGGCGCTCATGGGAACGGATTGTTTCCTAGAGCTCGCCAGTTAGGGCTCGATGCGCTTGAATCAGGCCATAGGCAGACGGGGGCGCAGGAACGATGTGCTGCAAAGTCCGCGTACCGTGCGCATATTCAACGGAAGCTCCAGCAGCACATGGCCAAGGCTCAGCGGCAAGCTGACAAGCAGGCCGACAACGATGCTCTGCGCATAGGCAAACATCACCACAGCCCACGCACTCGCCAGCAGCACCAGCCGCGTCGATGACACACGGTGCCAGCCCAGCAGTCCCGTTTTCAGGAACCAGTTTACGTAGTGATAGGCATAAGCAAAGCCCAGGAAGCCCACCAGCCGTAACGCAACACCGTGGCCTGGTACCGACAACAACTCCAATAGTCGTGGAAAACTTTTTTCGGCCGTCTTCAAGAAGCTGCCGTCGCCGAGATCCACGGTCGGCAGCAAAAGAAAACTGGCCGCCGCCAGCCCCAGAGCAGCAAGCGGCAAGCAATCCTTTGTTTGGCGCGTGCGGCTCGCACCGGCCAGCATGAACATCGTCGTGAATGCAAAGACGTGGATAAGCGTTGGCACGAGCACGACCACCGCCAGAACGAAGCCCCAGCCCAGCTTTGCGCCCGCCATGCCAATACCGGCCGAGAAAGCCGTGACGAGGACAGTCACGACCATCGACATGCCCAGGCCCGCGGCGACCAATCCTCCAAGCAACGCGCAAAACACACCGTCGGCCTCGGGCTGGTTCGGGCGCACGAGCATGATCATCAGCACCGCAAGCGCCGTGATGATCCACAGCCTTGGACGGCTCACAAAATACTTTCGGTCATGCAGCCAGGAAATTTCGGTGAGGTAATGGGCCGGACCGAGGACCGCGTAGGCGCCGAGCCATGTCGTTGCGGGAAGAACGTGCGCGAGGACAGCGCAAAGGAAGATGGCGAGCACATTCAAATGCGTTTGCGACACGCTGATTCCTTTCGACTAGCATCTGTCTGACGTCGATGATAGACCCGATGGCTTCACATGGCTCCCAGAGAATGACCGCAGCTGGCGCAGAAACGTGCGCCGACCGATGTCGCTACACCGCAGTGAGGGCAAAAGGCCGGTGGTTTCGGTGCATCGGTTGGCGCGCCGGCTGGCGCGGGTGCACCGCCCATCGCCTTGAGCAGCGCATCCGGTGAGGCGGGCCGGCCGCCGAACTGATTCATCGCGCCCAGGGCGGCGATCTTTTCAACGTCGCGGCGCGAGGTCGGCATGTCGACGCTGCTCTGGTCCGCGGCAAAGTTTTCCAGCTGTTTGCGCAAGGCGCTGGCCCGATCGGTGAGGCCGCGCAGGCCGACGATGCGCCGTTCGGATTCGCTGCCGAAAGTGACCGAGTCCACTTCGGCCACCCACACCCGCAGGGTCATGTCGTTGACGCTGACGATGTCTTTCTCGGTGCGCACGCGATCGGTGAACGGCGCACCGACTGCCGTATGCGCGCGCTGAAAGCTGCCGTCGATCTCGACCCAGGTCATAAGCGAAACAAAATCAAACCGCGCCCACAGAATATGCCCGGCACGCAGGCAGAACAGCGCCAGCGAAAACATGCCACCGGCGTAGCAGACGTATTTCCATAGCGTCGGCGCCAGCTCGCCCATCGTCACCTGATGGGTAAACAGCAGCAGCGCAATCGAACCGGCCACGGTATACAGAACGCCCAGCGCGCTGAGCACGGTCAGCCAGCGGTAGCGCGGTTCGGCCAGCGCATGCGAAAAGCTCACCGTGCGCATGTCCTCACGCGGCATCGGCTGCGTTTCCTCCAGCAGTTCGCCGTGGAAGGTTCCGTTGTCGCCCACCGTTTGCGGCACGTAGCGCGCGTAGCGGCGGTTGGGAATCTGCTCGATCCAGTTGCGCTGCATTTCGCGATCGAGCTCGACCAGGATCTGGTTCGGCGGCGCGTTCATCGATACCGTCGCCAGTTCGCAGGCCATGGTGGTCTGCGGCGGCGCCACCATCTGCCGCAGCACGGCGACGAAAAACACCAGTACGGATATCAGCGCGCAAAGCAGCAGAAACAGCGCCTGCCCGCTGAGGTCGATGCCGCCGAGATTGGGCAGCGCGGGCGAAATCGTATGGATCAACACCGGCGCGAGTATCGCCACCAGTACCAGCACGATCAGCCCGGCGGAGCCCAGGTGCGTGCTCGCCTGCGAGCCGCTTTCCAGCGGTTTGAGAAGCAATGCAGCGGTGTAGATGAAAAAGAACAGGCCGAGCCAGGCCATGTCCTTTTCGCTCAGCACACCGAGCAACGAGACCAGCAGGCCGAGCAGGACGACGGCAAGAGTCAGGCCGGTGCGAAATAAACGCTGCGCCACCCACTGAATCCGCTGCGGCGCCCAGATCAACGATCGCACCAGGCTGTAAAGCAGGCCATTCAAGGCGCCCGTGGGCTCGTCGACCGAGATGGCGCCACCGCGAATGGTCGACTTCAGCGCGACCGCGCCGGCCAGTTCGCCGAGCTGGGCGTCGGCCAATTCACCGGCCAGGCCGGCCGGTTTGCCGCGACCGAAGAAAAAGCGCAGCCGGCTCAGCCCCACCGCCGCGTGCTGAATGCCTGCTGCGAACATCGCCACGCCGACGATGATGGGCGCCAACGCCCAGCCGCCGATATGCGCGTAGAGGCCGGCGCGACCCTGAAAAAGCGCGATCAGTCCGCCGCCGATCAGAATCGCCGCGGCGATAAAGCGGAAGACGTTTTCGACGCGGAAGGGATTGGGAAAATCCAGGCCTTTGGCGCTGGAACCGTATTCATAAGCCATGGATATTCCCTGTCGACACGGTATGGATAACGGCGTGATCGATGACGGCGCGCGACCGCCCAACGGCCGGGACGAGCGTCGCTCGAATCAATGCACCCAGTGGCCGCTGCGCTGGCGCGGTGGTGCGTTGTCGTCGTCCTTGGTCTCGGGGATGGCCTGCACCATCGCCTCCACCTCGGCCTCGGTCGCCGGCTTGGCCTGCCAGTATTGATTGACTGCACCGAGCACGGCCGGCACCTGCGACAGACACTCGTCGTATTCGTCGTCGCTGAGCTTTTCGAATTCGGTATCGGCGCTGAGGATGCCTTCGTCCACCGCCAGCGCCATCACCGGGCCAAGCAGCTCCATCAGCTGCGGGTCTTCCGACAGGCGGTTTTCCCACAGGCTGGCGCGCAGATCGATACCGCGGCTGAAGCCTTCGCACCAGCCGGCGGCCGACAGCATCGGGCCGGTTTCCAGCTCCACTTCGCCGAGAATCGGCTCGTACGCGTCGACATCGAGTTCGGCGCTGATCGAATCGTTGAGCTTGGCCAGCAGGGCCAGCACGCGGTTGCCCTCGTCCTCGTCGGCGAAGGGCTCGTGCAGCACCTCGGGCAGCCACTCGTCCGGCAGCACCAGCAGCGGGCCGACCGCCAGCGCGCTGAGCAGGCCGTGCACGCCATCGAGCAGCAGGTCACCTTCGCCAGAATGGGCGCGTAGATAGCGGTCCAGTTCTTCCAGTTCGTTATCGTCCAGCGAGCTGGGCCATTCGGTCTTTGCAGTCATTTCGTGTCCAGTTCCAGCAGCACCGGCGTGTGGTCGGAAGGGCGCTCCCAGCGTCGCGGTTCGCGGTCGATGGCGGCGGCCTTGGCTATCGATTTCAGAGTATCGCTGATCAGGATCAGGTCAATACGCAGGCCCAGATTGCGGCGGAATCCCGCCTGCCGATAATCCCACCAGCTGAAGTATCCGGCGTCGGGCTCGAACAGGCGGAAGCTGTCGTGCAGGCCGAGCTCGGTGATGGCCTTTAGACCGGCACGCTCCGGCGGCGAGCACAGAATGTCCTCGCCCCAGGCGACCGGGTCGTAGACGTCGCGATCGTCCGGGCAGATATTGAAATCGCCCAGCACGATCAGCTTCGGATAGCGCACCAGTTCGGCTTCGAGAAAGTCACGAACTCTGGCCAGCCAGTCCAGCTTGTACGCGTATTTTTCGTCGCCGACCGCCTTGCCGTTGACGACGTACAGATCGACTACGCGCAGATCGCCGATGTTGACGGCCAGAATGCGCCGCTGCGGATCGTTCAGCCCTGGAATGTCGGTCACCGCGTCGCGCGGCTCGGCGCAGGTATCGGCTCGCGTCAGGATCGCCACGCCGTTATAGGTTTTCTGGCCGGAAAAGACCGCGCGATAGCCGGCGGCCGCCAGCTCGTCGACCGGAAACTTGGCGTCTTCCAGTTTGGTTTCCTGCAGGGCGACGATGTCCGGCTGCGCGTCGGCTAGCCACTGGGTGAGGTGGGGTAGACGCACCTTCAGCGAGTTGACGTTCCATGAGGCGATTTTCATGGCGATATTGTAAGGGATGAGCCAATGCCGGCCCCGGCTATTTCAACCATCCCGCCATCATCAGCGACCGCAGGCCAGGCAAGGGGCTCGATCGAGCATGACCCTGAAACCGGCAAAACCCTTGATTAGATTTGGATAAAGCGCAAAAAGAGCGGCCTTTTTCCGATGAGGAAAAGGAACTTTCAGGATTTTCGGGGATAAAACCGACCGGTAACCGTATTTACGGTGTATGCTTAGGAAGCAAGCCCTCGGGGAGACCCTAGGTTCCTGCTCATACTGCGGTAAAGTGCTATTCGCTCCGAGCCGCAAACCATCACTGCTTCAAAGGTAATGTTACATGTCGGATCGTCAGAGCGGTACAGTCAAGTGGTTCAACGACGCCAAAGGTTTTGGCTTCATCACGCCGGAAAGCGGTGATGACCTGTTCGTGCATTTTCGCGCGATCCAGGGCACGGGCTTCAAGTCCCTGCAGGAAGGTCAGCGCGTCACGTTCGTAGTCACCAAGGGCCAGAAAGGCCTGCAGGCTGAAGAAGTCCAGGTTGCCTAAGTCCTTCGGACTTTAGCGATTTGAAAAGCCCGCTTCGGCGGGCTTTTTTTATGGCCGTGGCTGGCCGGCACACCGGAAATGCAGAAGCCACGCCCAGGAACGCATGAAAGTTCGGTCGCCCCCCGAACGAGCGGCGACCGTCTAGTTCTGGCTCACGCCAAACCGTGACTGCGCAGTAGCGCCTCCGGCTCGGGCTTTCGTCCGCGGAAGGCGATGAAGCTCTCCAGCGCCGGCCGGCTGGCCCCCACGGACAGTACCTCGCGGCGGAAGCGATCGCCGGTGGCGCGGTCGATGACGCTGCCCGATTTTTCCGCCTGCTCCTCGAAGGTGCCGAAGGCGTCGGCAGAGAGCAGCTCGGCCCACAAATAGCTGTAGTAACCGGCCGCGTAACCGCCGGCAAAGACGTGACTAAAGGCGTGCGGAAACCGCTGCCAGGCCGGCGGATACAATACCGCCACCTGCTTACGCACCTCGTCCAGCACGCTCATGGTCCGCGCGCCTTGGGCCGGGTCGTATTCCAGGTGCAGGGTGAAATCGAACAGCGCGAACTCCAGCTGACGCACCAGAAACAGGCCAGCTTGAAAATGCCGCGCCGCCAGCATGCGCTCGAATAATTCGTCAGGCAGCCGCTCACCGGTCTCGTAGTGGCGGGCGAACAGGTCCAGCGCCTCGCGATTCCAGCCGAAGTTCTCCATGAACTGGCTAGGCAGCTCGACCGCATCCCACTCCACGCCATCAATACCGCCGATCGACGGCAGGGCGATTTCGGTCAGCAGATGATGCAGGCCGTGGCCGAATTCGTGGAACAGGGTCAGCACGTCGTCGTGGGTGAGCAGGGCCGGCTTGCCGCCGGTCGGCGGCGGAAAGTTGCAGGTGAGAAAGGCCACCGGCAGCTGACGTTGCTCACCGTCATCGAAACGGGCTCGGCAGACGTCCATCCATGCGCCGCCACGCTTGCCGTTGCGGGCATACAGGTCGATGTAGGCGCCGGCAAACACGCGGCCGTCGGCATCGCGCACGTCGTAAAAGCGCACGTCAGGGTTCCACACGTCGACATCGTCCCGGGCCGCCAACGTGATGCCGTAGAGCTTGCTGGTCAGCGCGAACAGGCCGTCGATGACCGCCGGCAGCGGAAAATACGGTTTTAGCTGTTCCTCATCCAGCGCGTACTGCCGCTGGCGCAGCTTTTCGGAGACGTAGCCGACGTCCCAGGGCTCGAGGTTGTCGAGCTTGAGTTCGTCGCGGGCGAAGTCGCGCAGCGTGGCCAGCTCCTGCTGCGCGACCGGCTTGGCCCGTGCGGCCAGGTCATGCAGGAATTCCATCACCTCGGTCGGCGAGCCGGCCATCTTGGTCGCCAGCGATTCCTCGGCGGCGTTGCGGAAACCGATCAGCTGGGCCGACTCGTGCCGCAGCGCCATGATTTTTTCGATGCGTTCGGAGTTGTCGAACTTGCCGGCGTTAGGGCCCTGATCCGAGGCGCGCGTCTGGTACGCCCAGTACACGCGCTCGCGCAGGCCGCGGTTGTCGGCATAGCCGAGCACGGCCTGCACGCTGGGTTGTTTCAGCGTGACCAGATAGCCGGCGAGCTTTTGATCTTCGGCGTACTGACGCAGCACCGCGCGGCCGGATTCGGGGATGCCGGCCAGATCGCGCTCGTCGGTCACGTGCTCCTGCCATGCCTCGGTTGCGTCGAGCACCGCGTTGGAGAATTCGGTAGAGAGTTTGGACAGCTCCACGCCGATGTCGCGATAGCGCGACCGCGCCGGCTCATCCAGCGCCACGCCGGAAAGGGTGAAATCGCGCAGCGAATGCTCCACCAGCGCGCGCTCGGGCCGCGGCAGCTGCGCAAAGTCCGGCGCATCGGCCAGTGCCTGCACGGCGGCATACAGCTCGCGGTTCTGACCTAGTTCGATCGAGTGTTCGGTCAGTTTCTCCTCGGCCGGCCCGTAGACCTGGCGCAGCGCGTCACTGTCGGCCACCGAATGCAGGTGGCCCACCGGTCCCCACGCACGCGACAGGCGCTGTTCGAGCCGCTCCTGGGTCAGCATCACGGTGGCGAAATCGCGCGGTGCGTCGGGCGCGGTCAGCGCGGCGATATCGTCGCGATAGTCGGCCAGCAGCGCATCGATCGCCGGCTCGACGTGTTCCGGAAGAATCTGGGAAAACGCCGGCAGGACGTCGTCGGCGAGCAGCGGGTTGGCCTGGTTCATGCGCATCTCATGCAAGTTCTCTCAAGACCCCCAGCGTGGCGACGCCAGCGCGCGAAATCAAGCGGAACAAAGCCGCACAGGGCGCGCTTGCGCCACGTTCGCGTACCGTACGCGCCGTATTGTCATGATTGGCCCCGTAACATCCTCGCCATGTGGCGAACAGATGTCAGAGAACTGCTGAAAGATAGCGCCACGTTCGCGCAGCTGCCGCCGGCGGCGCTGGAAGCGTTGGCCGATGAGCTGGTCTGGTTCGGCCTGCCCGGCGGACGGCCGCTGTTCAAGCCGGGCGAGCCGGCCGACGCATTGTATTTGGTAAAAAGCGGCAGCCTCGGCGTATTCGACAACCCGACGGTGCTGCGTCACCTCGTCAGCGCCGGCGAAAGCGTGGGCGAGATCAGCCTGCTCGGCGGCGAGACGCGCGGCCGCATGGTGCGAGCGTTGCGCGACAGCGAACTGCTGCGACTGGACCGGGCCGCGTTCGAGCGCGTGCTGGCCGGGCATCCGCAGGCGCTGCTCGGCGTCGCGCGCGCCGCGATCGAACGCCTGCAGCGGCGTGACCGCGGCGAAGAAACGCCCGGGCTGCCGAGAACCTTCGCCGTGCTGCCGTTCGATGGCGCGGTGCCGGCGCGCGCGCTGACCATGCAGCTGGTGATGGCGCTGGAAACCTACGGCAGCTGTCTCGTGGTCGACGCCGAACTGGGACACGGACGCGGCAGCGACTGGTTTGCCGCGCGCGAGGCACAGCATCGCTTCGTGATTTATCTCGACGTGCCCGGCCAACGAAACGACGACGGCCTCTGGCGCGAACGCTGCCTGCGTCAGGCCGACGTGCTGCTATTGCCGGCCCTCGCGGCACAGCCGGCGCGCGACTGGCCGACGATGGTGCCGGTGCACGCTTCGCGTGCGCGCCATCGGCCGCGACATCTGATCTTGCTGCATGCCGGTCATCAGGTGTCGCTGAGCGCAGCGCTGCGCTGGCGCGCGGTGTTCAGCGGCGAACTGCAGCATCACCATATTTGCGGCGATGGCGACATCGCGCGAATGGCGCGGCTGGTCAGCGGCCACGGTCGCGGACTGGTGCTGGCCGGCGGCGGCGCGCGCGGGTTGGCGCATCTGGGCGTGCTGCGCGCCCTGCGCGAGGCAGGCCACGATTTCGATGCCGTCGGCGGTACCAGCATTGGCGCCATCCTCGGTGCCGGCGTGGCGAACGGCTGGGATATCGAAACGATGACCGAGATCTTCCGCCGTGCCTTCGTCGAAGGAAGACCGCTGTCGGACTGGACCCTGCCGCTACTGGCACTGACCCGTGGCCAACACGCCTCGCGCATGCTGCGCCGCACGTTCGGCGTGCTGGGCATCGAGGATCTTCATCTACCCTATTTCTGCGTATCGACCCGGCTCTCCGGCGGCGGTCAGGCCGTGCACCGGAACGGGCCGCTGTGGCTGTGGCTGCGCGCCTCCAGCGCGATACCCGGCGTGCTGCCGCCGGTGCTGCAGCACGGCGAGGTGCATGTGGACGGCGCGCTGGTCAACAACCTGCCCACCGACGTGATGGCCGCCGATGGCATCGCCCACATCACCGCGCTGGACGTGCAGGCGGATATCGCGCTGCGCACCGACGTCAATGAATCCTCCAGCCCGCCGTGGTGGCGATTGCTGCTGCAACGAAAAACACTGCAGCGTCCGGGGCTGGTTTCCACCCTGGTGCGCGCCGGCATGGTCAACGGCGAGGAAGCCAGCCTGCGCCGGCGCGCGCAGGCACAGCTGCTGTTCACACCGCCGCTGGATCACATCGGCATGCTCGACTGGAAGGACTGGCAGCGCGCGATCGACTCGGGCTACCGGCATGCGATCGAGGTGCTGAATCAGCTGCAATAGCTTGATTGAAGCGATGCTCGACTCGATCTTTTGGCCGATTATCGCTCAGCCTGCATCTCTGACGTTTTGACCGTTTTCTGCAAAACGGCACTTTTCAAGTTATGTCTCTGCCCACGACGTTCAAGCAGCAACGGTGAGGCGAGAGTGCACTGCGGATGCATTCGGTTGAGGCCATGTATCGCCCCAGCCAGGCCAGTCATGAGACCCGGTGTGAAAGCCGCACGCGTCAGCCCGCCGACCATACCTCGGTGCTCTTCAATGGCAGAGACGATCTCTGCGGTGGCCTCGTCTGGATCGGTAGCGCAGCCGTCGGGGTCCAGTTCCGCGGCGCGCACGTGCAGTTCCCATAGAGACATGTCGCCATGGCACAGCGTATGGCTGGCACCCCACTTCCCGCGGGCAGCGGCAGCCGCACGGCGCAACGTCCGCAAATGACGCAGATCGCGCGTGCGCGCATACAGATCGCCGGCAGCCAGGCCAATGCCGACGCTACCGTTGCACCAGGTATGGAAGCTGTTATCGCCGGCATTTGCGCGTATGTCGATCCAGTTGCCTTGCGCCTCATCGTAGAGTGAGTCCTGAAAGGCGAACGCCTGATCCGATAGGGCAACCCAGCGAGCTCGATCTTCCGCGCTGCCAGCGGCGGTCAGCGCCAGCCGCGCCAGCGACCAGGCGACGCCGGCCGCACCGTGCGCGAATCCACCGGCCGGCTCCGCGGTCCCTGCCATCGGCCAGCGCGCACCGCGCTCGTCAATGATCGCGGTCGTTTCCAGACGCTGCGCCGCGCGAGCTGCGAGCACGTGCCAGCGTGAGTCGCCGGTGACTTCGGCCAGCCCCAGCAAAGGAATGATCGCGCCGCTGGCGCCATCAATGATGTCGAACAGTTCGTCGCCTTCGAAACCTTCTTGTTCCAGAGCTTCGGCACGCGCAATGGCACGCGCCAGCAACTCCGGATCTTGCTGCAGCTCATACAGGCTCAACCAGGCCCAGATCTGTGCGCCATAGCCGGAAAAACCGCCAACTGTCTGCGGTTTGTCGGCCACCTCCATGGACCGCATGACCTTCAAGGCTCCCGCCAATGCTTCATCGAGCCCAGGCACTGCGTCGGCACGGCCATGCTCGACCTCGAACCGGTAGCCAGCCAACGCCGACGCAATGCCGCCGAGACCGAAGTACACATCCGCATAGACGGGTTGAACCGCCCAACCGCTCCGACCGATTTCTGGCGTAATCCAGGTTGCCGATCCATCGTCGCCCCTCACGGCCAGCCGCAACAGACGCTCGACCGCATTGGCGGCCAGCTTGCGTCGGCGTTCGTCGAGCCGGTGGGTGTGTGGCCGCTGAGCGGCGTAGAAACGTCCGCTACTTTCTTCTTCGCGATCGCGAAGACGCTGGTTGAGATCGGTCGCAACGAGCGCACTGCGTATCGTCAGTTCCTCAAGCTCGATGCGCATGGCCCGCCAGTCGGCATAAACTTCATCGATCTGGGACCGGCTCAACGACGCAACGAAGATCGGCACATCGCCATGACGCAGGTCGTCGATCTCGGCCATGATCTCTTCTGGCGCCGATGGTGCGATCGGCACTATGGCGGCATTGCGTGCGAGAAGGTCGCGAACACGCTCGATGGCCTTGCCTTCATCGTGCAGCGAAGCTGGATGCCACAGCATGCGACCAAGCTCCACATAAGCCTGGGTAGGTCGACGGACATCGCGCACTCGGCAACCCTCGAAGCAAGCCAGCAGCGGTGCAAGACGCTCCTCGGCATCCAGCGAGTGCAGACGTGCGCTGGCTTCGAGGAATCCTTCGCTGATCTGGTCCCAGTAAAGGGATACCTTCGGACGCGGACTGGGATGGTTCAATGCCGGAACCATGTCCACGCTGACGACCTCGACCCTTGCCGACATGGTGCCTTCGTCGACAATGATCGGCTTGTGCACCAATGGCTGTTGATCGGGCAGTGCGCCAGCAGAGGAAACATCGACCCCATTGAATCCAAGCGCTGGCGTGCGATACGGCACGATGCCCGTGCGCAATACCGAGCTGCGGATCATCGCGGCCGCAAGATCGTAGGCTTGGCCGTATCCGGAAGGTGGCGCGGAAGTAGGGGTCGAAAACAGGCTTTCCACATCGATCACTATCGGCACCGGACCGACGGCAATGAGGTTTTCCAGGTGAATGTCGGTACCACCGAGCAGGCGTAATACGGCCAGCCAGTGACCCAAGCCACGATAGAAGGTCCGCAGCTCATCTTCACCGGAGCAATAACGATGCGCGACAAAGGCAGCCCAACCATAGTCGCCGCGATCGATCACCTGCGGCACACGCACACGATCGACCGCGTCACCGAATACGCTGCCAAGAAACACCTCAAGCGTCTCGTCGACACGCAGCGAACGTGGCTTGTACATGACCTCGCCGCCTTCCAGCGACAACCGAGCCACGGTCTGGCCACCCGCATGCAAATCGCCCTGGCCCAAAGTCACTCCGATCAAACGCCCGGCAGGCTGTTTCAGCAGGCGCCCCAGTTCTGCGCGATCGGCAATAAAGCGCACCACCAGCGAGTGAATGGCGTTGGACTGCTGAGCGAGCAGGCGCCGCAGACGCGCGCGCAATGGTGGATAGCGGCGGTCGAGATGTTCGGCGAACGCAGGCTTTAATGCGTTTTCGACGAATTGTGCAAATTGGCCGGCTTCGTCTCCTGCGTTCAGCTCACCCGCCAACTTGGACGCATGAAGTTCCAGCAGCATTAATCGACTCAGTCTGAGCCGCGCACTATTTTGCAGAGCTTGTTCGGCAACCGACTGGATCAGTGCCGCTTCTTCAGGATCCAGTTCATAGGCGATTTCCGCAAGCTGCGCGGCGAAGGAAACGCACGTTGGAGCAGCAAAGTGTTCGATGATGCGCGCGAAGGCATCCGATGCGTTGGTTTCGGTCATCGTGCACCAAGAGTCCTTTCAGTTCATGGGGCCGAAATTGGCTGGAAAGACCGCCTGCGCGTACCTAAGCACAAACAAAATTGATACCCGCAGGCGGCAACCTAGATCAACAGCAGGCGCAACCACCAGCCACTGAACAGGTCGTACTTCCGCGCAATGTCAAAGTGATTATCTCGGGGCCTGCGCTCGTTAGTGCCGCTTCAGTAACCGCCAGTCCCTCGATATACAGCGGTCCGGCCGGATTGTCGTAGCCACCGCTGCTATCGGAACCGCTGAGCCAACCTGAAACGATTTCGTCATTCAATTGCATAATCTTTCTCCATTTGATTATTGACCATGATTTGTATCAATCATGAGTTGTATTGAAGAATCCGGTAGCTCCCTTACTAGATCAATCGCACCATTGGAGCCAGCTCCGGACATTGACGTTCACGTGCTTGCGAAACTCCCACAGGCCTAATTGATTAACAGTCCAATCGTGCCCCATATCCAAGTTCCGCCTCCGGACAGTGCTTTCAGGCACGCCGACCTGTCAACAGGTTTCTATGTTACATCGCAGCATGGCAAGAATTTACGCCTCGAAAGTTTTGAGGCGTGATGAAATCGATGGAAAGTACCTAGAAAACTAGGCAGCGACCTGCTCTCGGTGCCAATTAGCGCCATCGCTTGCGAGGTAATAGAAAGGCAGATGCACCGTGCTGCGGTGATTGACCCGCCCCACGATCGCGAACGCTAGAATGCTGCCATGACATCGATACGAAGCTACAAAGGATTGCTCCCAACCCTCGGCGAACGCGTCTACGTTGACACCGCGGCAACCGTGATCGGTGACGTCGTACTCGGTGACGACGTATCGATCTGGCCTGGCGTGGTCCTTCGCGGCGACGTGCATTACATCCGCGTCGGCGCACGCAGCAACGTGCAGGACGGTACCATCGTGCACGTGACTCACGACGGCCCGTATTCGCCTGGCGGCTTCCCCACCATCATTGGCGAGGACGTCACCATCGGCCACGGCGCGGTAATTCACGCCTGCACGATCGAGGACTTCTGCCTGATCGGCATGGGCTCGACCGTGCTCGATGGCGCCACGATAAAAAAGTACGGCTTCGTCGGCGCGGGCAGCGTGATACCGCCGGGGAAAGTCGTCGGCGAGCGCGAACTGTGGCTGGGCAACCCGGCCAAGTTCGTGCGGCTGCTCAGCGATACCCAGGTCGAGCAGCTGCATTACTCGGCCAGTCACTACGTGCGCCTGAAAGACGAGTATCTGGCAGCCGGCTGATGGCTGTGCGCCATGTACTGTTTCTCTGCAGCCGCAACCGGCTGCGCAGCCCGACGGCAGAACAGGTGTTTGCCGCATGGCCCGATGTTGAAACCGACTCGGCCGGGCTCGCCGATGACGCCGACGTGTCACTGTCGGGCGAGCAATTGGAATGGGCCGATCTGATCGTCGTGATGGAGCCGTCGCACCGGCGACGGCTGATGCAGCGCCACCGCGGGTATCTGAAAGGCAAGCACGTCGTAGTGCTGGATATTCCAGACAACTATGCTTTCATGCAGCCCGAGCTGATCGAGCTGCTGCTGCGAAAAGTGGGGCCTGTGCTGCGATAGACAGATGTCGCGCCCGCCGCCTGCGCGCGACGAGGAGCTACAGTGTCGCGCTTTCCGTACGCGCCTGGATCGCCGCCGCCTGCGCTTCGTGCTCGCGCATCATCACCATGCGCTGGGCGCTGAGCTTGCTGCCCAGCAGTGCCAGCTTGTAATTGTTGCTGTCGTAATCGCGCAGCAGGGAAAGCTCGCGCTGCGCTTCGTCGACATCGCGCGCGTTGATGGCTTGCTCGACGTCGTTGCAGGCTTGCGTAAAAAGCGTATTCAGGTCGTCCCGCGCAACCGCATTTTTCGGATCGAGCTGCAGCAGACTGAGGTAGAACTCGTAGGCGTTGCTGCCGGCGGGCGCAACGAGCCGGTGTTCGCTGACCGCGGATTTCGCCAGGCCCAGCAGAATGCCCTCGCCGCTGGCGTCGGTCGAGGTGCCGGAACCCGCGGCTTCGGCTTGGGCTGAACCTGCCGCGTGAACATACCAGCCGATGCCGCCGGCTAAGACAATGAGTGCCAAGCCAGACGCAAAAATTGGTCCGCGTCGGGAAAACGCAGCAGACGAAAAAGTAGACATGGCGCTCGGATAGTGATCGTACCGCGCGCGAAGGCGCCCGCGATCGGGCGCTTCGGCGGAAGCGGTCGTCACCATAGTCATGCCATATGTCAGCGGCGTGACGAAACGCGAGGAAGAATACGGCTATGTAACCGTCGCCGCTCCACGCAAGCGACGATCACCTGTTAGCGTGCGCGAGAATCACCAGCCGAGCACGGCGTTGCCGTTCTCCGGCGAGCCGTCCGGGTGGGTGAACCAGAACACGCGGTTCTGTTTGTTCGGGCAGCCGGTGCCGGTGGCATAGC
Organism: Rhodanobacter sp. K2T2; assembly: GCF_013408815.1. Lineage (NCBI taxonomy): Bacteria > Pseudomonadati > Pseudomonadota > Gammaproteobacteria > Lysobacterales > Rhodanobacteraceae > Rhodanobacter > Rhodanobacter sp. K2T2. The sequence goes on from NZ_JACCCA010000013.1 coordinate 92,682, forward strand.
TGGATACCGCCCCGTTGAAGCTGCCGACGTCGGTGCGATAGCAGCCACCCAGCGAATCGTTGAAGGTGAAGCTTTGCGTGCTCTGCTGGTTGCTGTGCGAGGTAAGGTTGCCGCTGGCGTCGAAGGCCAGCGTGTCGTCGCTATCGACTGTATTGTTGAGCTTGGCCGAATACAGCGTGATGCCGAACAGCTGATGCACCGTGCTCTTTTCGTCGCCCTGATGCGCCACCGTGGCCAACCTAAAGCTGCCGTCGGCAGCAATCGCTTCGTTGACATCCAGATGCAACGGATAGCGCACGTGTTCGCTGTACTTGCCGGTAACGAATCCGCCGATGCTGCTCTGGCTGGTGCTATCGGACGAGGTCTGTTGATCGGTCACCTGGCGGTACGTGGTGTCGTTGATGGTGAACGTCTGCACGTCGCCAAAACCCACGGTCTGATCCACCGTGGTTTCCACGCGGCCACGCGAGGTATTGGCGTACCCTGTGATGATGAAATGCCGGCTCAGCTGCGTGGTGATGGCGCCGGTGATATTGCCCGAGGCATCGGTGCTCAGCGTACTGCCGATGGTCGGCGTGGGCGGCTGGCCAACCAAGGTATTGCGCTCGATCTGGCCGCTGACGGTTTTCGCATGCGGGTCGAGATACAGCAGCAGGCTGGCCGTGGCCGAAAAATAATTGTTTGCGCCCGCGACGCTTACCGCGACCTGATGCGCCGCGCCGTTGCTGAGCACGCCGGCGAACGGCGTCAGGTCGATGCGGTACGGCATGAAGTTCAGCGTCTGCACACCGGTAGTCGGCCGCCACAGGTAAGGATCGATGCCGCCGCTGTAGATCCATGGATACACCGGCGCCACGCCGGCCGGCTGGCCATCGATGCTGACTTCGGCCTCGCGGAAATTGCCGCCGCCGCATTCCTGTACCTCGGCGGCGTACTGATCGGGCACGCAGGTGTACCAGAACTCGTCGGCATTCTGGCTCTGCGCGAATACGTCCAGATAGGCACGCTCGACGTTAGTGGGCAGGGTCAGCGACTTGCTCAGCTGACTGGTGGATGTCGTCAGCGACACTGTGTTCCCGATCGGATCGCTGCCCAGCGGGATCACGGCGTCGGGCGCGGGCGCCGCCGGTGCCAGAATCGAGACCGGATAGAACAGCAGCTTCGCGCTGCCGTAGATCACGCCGGTATAGGTGCTGTCGACCACGTTGCCGATCAGGGCCTGGCCGTTGCCGGCCTGACGCAGCAGGGCGCTGTAGTCGGTGAGATCGCGCTCGACGTGCCAGCTCGGTGCGACCGTGGACGAGGGTTCCTCGGTCGTACCGAAATACAGGTTCACACCGCCGAGCCAAAGAGTGGCGGTGCGATCGAACTGGCGCCCGGCAGTGACCGAAAAATCCGCTTCCAGCACCACTTTCGACCAGTGCGTGCCGCAGCCCGTCGGCGGCGTGTAGGCATAGGGACGCGGGTTGAAGTCGTTGAACGCCACGCCGCTGAACAGCTGCACCGTGCACGGCGTGCCCGGCGGCCGCGGCACGGTGGGATCGGCTACGGTGACATTGGTCGAGCCGATCGGACTGGTGTTGCTGGCAGCGGCGCCAAAGGCGCTGCCGGCCAGAACCAAGGCCAGACCCGCCATAACTACCGCTCGACGATCGAAAAACCCTTTCGGCAACATGCGTGACTCCCCCACGAGATGGTGCCCCTGTTTGGGAAAAGTAGCACACGGTTGAGGGATGAAAAGCGGGGTGCAGAAAATTACGCGGCGAAATATCTGCCGCACTTCACAACACGGGTCAGCCGGCAGCGGTGGCGGTCTCGAGTGCTGTCAGCCACGCCATCGCCTGTCCGCGATCGCTGCCGCACATCGCGGGCTCCGGCTGCAGGCTCGCGCATACAGGTGGGCGACGTGGGTCACCGAAAATGGCGCAGCGGTTTTCCTCGGTGAGCTGCACGCAGCGGACGCCGGCGGGCTTGCCGTTCGGCATGCCTGGGATCGACGAGCTGATCGACGGCGCAATGCAGCAGGCGCCACAGCCCGCGCGGCACGGCAACCCGCTCACGCGGTTTGCCGGCGCATCGACTGATAGACCGGCTCCGTCTGCGGGCGCTGGCCGTGCCATAGGGCGAACGTATCGGCGGCGGTTTCCAGCAACATGCCCAGGCCATCGACGGCCTGGCGTGCACCGGCGCTCTTGGCCCATGCCAGAAAGCCGGCAGCCGCCGCGCCGTAGGAGAGGTCGTAGCCGATCGTATGTTCGTCGACCAATGAAGTAGGCAGCGGCAGCGCCTCGCCCAGCACCCCTGCCGAGGTGGCGTGCACGATCAGGTCGAAACAGCCAAGCTCGGCCAGCTGCTGCCAGTCATGGGACTGCACGCGCTCGGCATCGTCGATCAGGCCGGCCAGCGCATCGGCAGATGCGCGCGAACGATTGACGATGGTCAGCGTCTGCACACCGGCATCCAGCAGGTTCCACGCGACGCCGCGAGCCGCACCGCCGGCGCCCAGCATCAGCACCGACTTGCTCCGTAGCGCGATGCCATGCCGTTCGGTCATGTCTCGCACCATGCCGGCACCATCGGTGTTATGGGCGGCCAGACGGCCATCCGGTAGACGCGTCAGCACGTTGGCCGTGCCGACGCGTGTCGCGGCCTCGCTGCGGTCATCGGCCAGAGCAAAGGCCGCGGCCTTGTGCGGCAGGGTGACATTGGCGCCGCGGCCAGCGTCGGCAAAGAACTGCTGCACAGCATCGTTGAACTCGGCCGGCGCCGCGTCGATGGCTCGGTATTCCAGCGCAATGCCGAACTGCTCGGCGAACGCCCGATGGATCGGCGGCGACACGCTGTGCTTGATCGGATGGCCGAAGACGGCAAAGGAAAGGGGAGCCATGGTTTTCCAGAATGCTGGGGGGTTCGCCGCGTCCGGCCTCATCGAGGCCATTCTACTAGCCATCTATTCGCGATGATTCTGCGGAAACCGGAACCGCTTGCCGTCGCGGCACCACCCGTTTGAATTGACTGCCGACCGGTCGCAGCCTGTGAGATACGCGTATTGGAAGCTGCAGGCATCCGAACCCGAGGAGTCTGCCGATGCGACCACAACCGCTTTCCGACAACCACCGCGACAATACCAGCCACCGGCACCTGCTCGGGAGCGCCGTGCTGTGGCTTCTGGCCGGCAGCTTTCTGCTGGCCACCACCCTGGTGCCGGTTTATAGCGAAATGCTTGGCTGGACATCGGCGTTCTGGCTGGTCGGCGCGCCGCTGATCGTGCTGCTGACGCTGGAGCCGTCGCTGCCGCGTCAGCTGCTCGCCCTGCGGCGGCCCCGCCAAAGCACCCTGCGCACGGCCATGTGGCACTGAGACCCGACCAACGAATTCCCTAACCGGTGATGCCCTGCCGCTTGCGCTCCATCCGGCGCAGGAACTCCTGCATGATCTGCAGATACAGCGCGTCGCCCAGGTGGTCGTCTTCGACGCCGGCATCGATCGACGGATTGTCGTTGACCTCGATCACCACCGGCTTGTTGCCCACCTGCTTCAGATCGACGCCATAGAGGCCATCGCCGATCGGCGCGGTGGCTTTCAGCGCGAGCTTCACCACGTCGGCCGGCGCCTCGCTCACCGCAATGGTTTCGAAGCCGCCGCTCTTGGCTGTGCCCTTGGCGCCGTGGTTGTAAATCTGCCAGTGACCGCGCGACATGTAGTACTTGCAGGCAAACAGCGGCTCATGATTGAGCACGCCGATGCGCCAGTCGAACTCGGTATAGAGGTATTCCTGCGCCAGTAATAGCGCGCTGTGCTGGAACAGTTCGCCGGCGGCCTTTTCCAGCGCTTCCTCGCTCTGCACTTTCACTACGCCGCGCGAGAACGAGCCGTCGGGGATTTTCAGCACCAGCGGAAAACCGAGTTTGCCGACCACTTCCTTCATGCCCTTGGCATCGTCGCGATACAGAATTTCGGTGTGCGGCACGGCGAGCTTGCGCGACACCATCAGGTCGTTGAGAAAGATCTTGTTCGTGCAGCGGAGAATCGACGTGGGATCGTCCATCACCACCATGCCTTCCTTCTCGGCGCGATGGGCGAAGCGATAGGTGTGATTGTCGCTGGCGGTGGTTTCACGAATGAACAAACCGTCGTACTCGGCCAGGCGCTGATAGTCGTTCTTGCCGATCATGTCGACTTCGATACCGAGCTGCTTGCCTGCCGCCACAAAGGACTTCAGTGCCTTTTTGTTCGACGGCGGCATCATCTCTTTCGGATCCACCAGCATCGCGATGTCGTAGCGATACAGCTTGCGCGCGCGCGGCTTGCGCCACAGCTTGCGCGAGAAGCGGTCGAGCTCTTCGGCGAACGCGTCTTCCTGCGCGTCGTCCAGCGTGTGCAGGCCGACCGGCTTGATCGAGCTCACCTGCCATACGCGGTCGCGCTCGAACTCGATGCGCATGAGCGGGCAGGGAAAGGTTTCGAACACCTGCCGCGCCAGATCCTGCAGCGCGGGATACGCCGTCTCGCCGAAGTAGACCAAGATGCCGAGGTCGGTGGTATCGCGGCCGCCGGCAGGGAGAAAGTGCGTGAGCTTCTGGTTGAGATCGTCGATATCCACACCGTAGAGCGAGCGGCGGCGCAGATCGTTGACCGTGCGTACCGACGGCATCACCTTGTGCCCGCGCGCTTCGGCCAGCAGCGACACGTAATAGCCGGTACCGAGATATTTGTAGCTGCGGCACAGGTTGATGACGTGGGTTCGCTCGTCGTCGTTGCTGATCGGCTCGCGCAGATAGTCCATCGCGCTCATCACGTCGACGGACGGGTAGTACGAAGCCCAGTCGGAGGCTTTTTCGACAACGATGACCAGACGGGTCATGACACCACTCAGGCAATGCGGTTGGAGCAGATTGCCCAGCAGTGGCGGGGCGCGATTTGCACGGCGCGCAGTTTGGCACAGGGGCGGCATCGCACAAGTCAAAGCGCTGAAGCGGGATTAAACGCGATCCGCGCCGACGTTGGCTGCAATGAAAAATACACGCGGCGAATGCCGCCGGCTGCTAGAGTCCGCGCGGTTCGAATGGCGATTCGATTTCTCTGCACATCCGCCGCGTCACTCATCTACTGCGGGACTTCGACTCCATGGCATCAGGATTTTCTTCCACTGACCGTCAGCCGCCGATGGCATTGGAAAACGTGCGACACCAGGATCCCGCCAGCATGCGTCCAACGCCGTCCACCGCCAGCGTGCGCGTGCGCCGCGCCGAAACCTCCGATCTCGACGATCTGGTCACGCTGGAAGATCGCACCTTCGACAGCGATCGCATGACGCGCGACCAGTATCGGCGTCATCTCGACAGCGATACGGCACTGGTGCTGGTCGCCAGCGCCAACCACCGCCGCTTTCTCGGCACCGCCGTGGTGTTTTTCCGCAAAGGCAGCAGCGTGGCGCGGCTTTACTCGCTGGCCAGCCAGCCCGAATCGCGCGGCAAGGGCGTAGGTACCGCGCTGGTCGAGGCGACCGAGGCGGCGGCTCGACTGCGCCGCTGCCGACGGCTGCGGCTCGAAGTGCGCACCGACAACCTCAGCGCCATCAAGCTGTACGAGCGCCTCGGCTACCGATGTATCGGTTCACTCCCCGGCTACTACCAGGATGGTGCCGATGGCTGGCGCTACGAGAAGCAGCTCGACTGAACGATCGCTTTCACGGCAGCGCTTTCTGAACAACCCGAGGCCGGCGTCCGGCGCGCATCAGCCGCCGAACGGCTGACCGATCTTCTGCTGTGTCGCTTCGTCCGGCCTGGCCACCAGCGCGCCGGTACGCATCAGGCTCACGGTGTAGTGCCCCTGATCCACCAGCGGCAGAAAGGCGCCGCTGCCGTACAAGGTATCTACCTCGGGCAGCCAGTCGGGATACTGCTTGTGCAGGTCGAGCAGATCGAAACCATCGGCGTGATCGAAGCTGACGACCGTGCGCGGCGCGCTCATTTCCTGGGCGGGGTCGTCGTAGCGACCGGACAGACGATCGAGCCGGTACAGCGGCGGGATGCCCGAAAGCAGGGCGGGCAGCTTCCATTTCAACACGATGGCCTCGACCCGCCAGTCGTCGCCCGCGAGTTCGACCTGCCGCGTACTGCCGTCGGGCCAGCTCAGGGTCAGCGCCCAGCGCTGTGGCGAGAGAATATGGGCCTCGATGTCGACCACCGGCGTCTCTTCGCTGAGCAGTCGATAGCCGCGCAGCGCGTAACCGGTGCCGCCCAGAACCAGAGCCAGCACGAAGAAAATCACGCATAGCAGCGCGCGTCCCGCGGCGGCAGCTCGGCGACCGCCGTGCAAGTGCTGACGCAGTACGACCAGTTGCACCAGCGTGATCAGCAGGAAAACCGCCGCCAGCACCAGCAGCACGGTCATCGGCATGCGCAGCAATGTGCTCCAGTCCATCGTGAGATCCTCGCCGCCCGGGCGTAACGTGATTCGATGCGCGCATCATAACGGCATGACCACGCCGTGCTGCGGTGAATCGGGCGCGCCTCGCTATACTGCATGCCTCTTCAGGAAACCTCGTCATGCGCCGACCGATCTCACTGAATTCGCTTTTGCTGGTCTCGTTTTGCATCGCAGCCAGCACGCTCGCCGGCTGCGGCCAGAAAGGCCCGCTGTACCTGCCGCCGGCCACCAAGCCGGTACCAGCCTCGGCCACCAGCACGGTAAAACCGCAGCAGCCAGCCATCACTGGTAACAGCGCGATACCCGACAACCAGCGGCCGGACAACACGCAGTACTGAGTCGCGATCGATCATGAAGCAGCGCTTTTCCAAGATGCATGGGATCGGCAACGATTTTGTCGTGCTGGACTGCCGCGACACGCCTTTTTCCATGACGATGGCGCAGATCCGCGCCATGGCGGATCGGCATACCGGCGTGGGTTTCGATCAGCTGCTGGGGATCGGCCGGCCGAGCGATCCTACCTGCGCGTTCTATTACGGCATCTCCAATGCCGACGGCTCGCCCTCGGGCCAGTGTGGCAACGGCGTGCGCTGCGTGGCCGCCTGGTTGCATCGGGAAGGTGCGCTGGCGATCGGCGAGACGGTACGCATCGAAAGCCCCTCCGGTCCGGTAGCCGTACGCTTGATCGACGCCAATGAAGTCGTCGTCGACATGGGCGTACCCGTCTTCGAGCCGGCACAAAGCGGCTTCGATGCGACGCGCGCGGCCACGCATTACCCGATCGATATCGCTGGCGCCATACGGCAGATCGGCGTGGTCTCGATGGGCAACCCGCACGCGGTGATCGAGGTCGAGCATCTGCACAGTCCCGAACTGGAACGGCTCGGCCCGCTGCTATCTACCCACGCACGCTTCGCTGAAGGCGTCAACGCCGGCTTCGTGCGGCGCATCGATCGGGGTCACCTGAAGCTACGCGTGCACGAGCGTGGCGCGGGATGGACGCTGGCTTGCGGCACGGGTGCCTGCGCCGCCATGGCCGTGCTGCATCAACGCGGCGATGTCGACGACAGCGTGCAGGTGAGCCTGCCCGGCGGCATGCTGCAGATCGACTGGACCGGCCCCGGCCAGCCACTGTGGATGAGCGGCTCGGCAACCTTCGTCTTCGACGGCGAATGGATCGTGCCCGAGGGTTTGCCGTAAACGCTGGCACGCGATTTCCCATGCGTTTTCGTCGCTCATCGGGCCTCGCAGTTGAAGCGCGGGCCGGTCCATCGCACACTGCGCCAGCCGACGCCGCTTTTTGCGCGCACAGGCCTTGTTTCGACCCGCCCTGCTCCGAGGTACCCGCATGACCGCCACCCTGCTCGATGACGCGACCCAGGCGCGTGTTGTTGCCTCCTACCTGAAGCTGCATCCGGAATTCCTCAGCGACTATCCGGAGCTGGCGGCACAGCTGAAGATGCCGCACGACAAAGGTCCGGTCGCCTCGCTGGCGACTTATCAGCTGCAGAGTCTGCGCGAGAAAAACGCCGAGCTCGAACGCCGGCTGGCCGAACTCATCGCGATTGCGGCCGAGAACGAAAAGCTGATGGAGCGCGTGCATGCGCTTACCGTTGCGCTGCTGCGTGCCAACACTATCGAAGTCACGGCGCGCAGTGTGGTGGCCAAACTGACGGCCGATTTCCACACCGATCAGGTGCGCCTGGTGCTGTTCGGCAGCGAAGCGCTGCTGCCGCGCGCCGAATGGCTGGTGCAGGTGACGGGACCGGATGCACTGCCGGAGTTCAGCGACTTTCTGCAGCAGAACGAGCCGATGTCCGGCCGCTTGTCGAAGGAAAGGCTGGAGCGACTGTTCGGCAGCGCCGCGTCCGAAACCCGCTCGGTGGCGATGATGCGCCTGGGTGCCGCCGGCATTTTGGCGATAGGCAGCGGCGATCCGGACCGCTTCCAGCCCGGCATGGGCAATCTGTTCCTGAAAATGATCGCCGCCACGATCACCGCGGCCCTGGCCCGCTCGCGGGACGTTTCCTGAGCCGACAGTGACGCCTGAACGACAGATCGAGGACTGGCTGGGACGCCTCGCCAGCGAGCGGCAGGCGTCCCCGCACACGGTCGCCGGCTACCGGCGCGACCTGGCGAAGTTGACCCGCTTTATGCAGGAAAACGCCATCGCATCGTTCGATGCGCTCGACGCCAACCGCATGCGCAGCTTTGTCGCCACCGAACATCGCGGCAGCAAGGGCAGAGAAGCACTGGCGCCGAAAAGCCTGCAGCGGCTGCTGTCATCCTGCCGCAGCCTGTTTCGCCAGCTCACCCGCGAAGGTCGGCTCAGCCACGACCCTCTGCTGGGCGTGCGCGGCCCGAAGGTACGGCGCAAGCTGCCGCAGGTGCTGGATGTCGACGAAGCCAGCGCGCTGGTCGAAACCGACAGCGGAGGCAGGCTGGCCGTGCGCGATCGCGCCATGCTTGAACTGTTCTATTCCAGCGGCCTGCGCCTGTCCGAGCTGGTCGGTCTGCGCTGGCTCGATCTTGACCTCGACGGCGGCGAAGTGCGCGTACTCGGCAAGGGCAGCAAGACCCGCATCGTACCGGTCGGTCGGCATGCCGTGAGCGCGCTGCGCGCGCTCGGCGCCGAGGAGGGCATGATCGCCGAAAGTGCGATCTTCCGCGGCCGCGGCGGCGCGCCGATCAATCCACGCACGATCCAGCTGCGCATGAAAAAGCTGGCGCTGCAGCAGGGCATTCCCAAACACATCCACCCGCATCTGCTGCGGCACACGTTCGCCAGCCACATGCTGGAATCCTCCGGCGACCTGCGCGCCGTGCAGGAGCTGCTCGGCCACGCCGACATCGCCACCACGCAGATCTACACGCACCTCGACTTCCAGCACCTGTCCAAGGTGTACGACGCCGCGCACCCGCGCGCACGGAAAAGGGGCTGAATGCGCACGCTTCTGCGGTCATCGTCGCCGGATCTGCCTAACTCCAACGAGCGCCGAACCATTTTGGACAACGACGCGATCCGTGCTGTCGACGATCTTGCGCGAAGCGATCAGCCGGCGCGCTACTTTCCTGCGGTCGACGGATTACGCGGAATTCTCGCCATCCGTACGATTCTGATGCACGTGAATCGATCCTGGTTTCCGGGGGCACCGGCGGTAATGGACATTTTCTTTGTGGTCTCCGGCTTTCTGATCACGCTGCTGCTTCTGAACAATATCCACCGTGACGGCAAGATCGAACTGAAGGTTTTTTGGGCGCGGCGCTTCAAGCGTCTTTATCCAATGCTGGCTATCGTGGTGAGCGTATATCTTGTCCTGGGAAGCTTTCTGATTGATCACCCCGCGCGACTTTACGCGGATGGCATTGAAACCCTGTTGTACGTGTCCAACTGGACCAAGCTCTACAACTACGTGTATCCCCCTCTTTTCGCACACAGCTGGTCGCTGTCGATCGAAGAACAGTTCTACCTTTTGTGGCCGCTGCTGCTCACGGTCTTGCTGCGCTGGGGTATCTCGGCCAAAGGAATGCTCGTGACGTGTCTGTGCCTGGCGAGTATCACGCTCATCTGGCGCAATTATCTGATTGGCTCAGGCGTGCCGTGGTCACGCATTTACTACGGTTTGGACACCCGTGTTGATGGATTTCTGCTTGGCGGCGTTCTCGCCATGCTTTGGCAGCGATCGAACGACATGCTCTATCGCAAGCGTTGGCTAAATATTGCTTGGCAGGGCTGCTTTCTTGCGCTTTTTGTATTGGTGATGAACTGGAACCCCTGGGAAGTCCAGTACTTTGCCTGGCAGCAGAGCGTGATTATCTTATTGTCATGCGGCACGCTTGTCGCCTTGGCCAGCCCGTTCGACACCCCCGTGAAGCGTCTCCTGTCATCGCGACCGCTGCGCCAGCTCGGACTGATGTGTTATGGCATCTATCTGTGGCACTGGCCAATAGTTTGGCTATTGGTTGTTCGAACCCATTTGAAGCCGTTAGCCGTACTTGGCGTCGTGCTTCCGACCACGCTTGCGCTGGCCTATCTCTCCTACCGCTATATCGAGTCACCGATCCTTTCAAGGCGACCCAGGGCGACCTGAAGCGCTTTTTAGGCGTTGAATCCTCGTCACGTGACCGCACATCGTGTCACTAGCACATCATGCGGAGCGCTCATGGAATCGTTTCACGCCACCACCATCGTCTGCGTCCGTCGCGAAGGCCGCGTCGTGATCGGCAGCGACGGCCAGGTCACGCTGGGCAACACGGTGATGAAGGGCAATGCGCGCAAGGTGCGCCGGCTCGGCAAGGCGGGTGATGTGGTGGCCGGTTTCGCCGGCGCTACCGCCGACGCGTTCACGCTATTCGAGCTGTTCGAACAGAAGCTCGAGAAGCACAACAACAACCTGACTCGCGCCGCGGTGGAAATGGCCAAGGAATGGCGCACCGATCGTCGCTTTGGTCGGCTCGAGGCGATGCTGGCGGTTGCCGACAAGGAAGCTTCCCTGCTGATTTCAGGCAACGGCGACGTGGTGGAGCCAGAACACGGGCTGATCGCGATCGGCTCCGGCGGTCCGTTTGCGCAATCCGCCGCCCTGGCCCTGCTCGAAAACACCGAGCTCGATGCGCGCACCGTGGTCGAGAAGGCGCTGAAGATTGCCGGTGACATCTGTATCTACACCAATCACAACGTGTCGATCGAAGAGCTTTGAGTCGAGCGGGGAGAGGGGACTGGGGAACGGGAAACGTGCCGTTCGTCGTAATCCTTCGCATCCCGCTCTGATTTCAGACCTCTTGTTGGCGGTCTGCGTACCAAACTTTCAGCCATTCAAAAAGCACGCGTTCCCCGTTCCCGGTTCCCCATTCCCGCTTTTAAGAAGTACACCATGTCCGAACTCACTCCCCGCGAAATTGTCAACGAACTCGACCGTTTCATCATTGGCCAGAACGACGCGAAGCGCGCGGTGGCCGTAGCGCTGCGTAGCCGCTGGCGGCGCATGCAGCTGGCGCCGGAGATGCGCAATGAGGTGACGCCGAAAAACATCTTGATGATCGGCCCGACCGGCGTGGGCAAGACCGAAATCGCGCGCCGCCTCGCAACGCTGGCCAACGCGCCGTTCGTCAAGGTCGAAGCGACCAAGTTCACCGAGGTCGGCTATGTAGGCAAGGATGTGGAATCGATCATCCGCGATCTGGCCGATGTGGCGTACAAGCTGACCCGCGAACAGGCGGTCAAGCGCGTGCGCACGCAGGCCGAGGACCGCGCCGAAGATCGCATTCTCGACGCGCTGCTGCCGCGACGGCAATCCGCGCCGACCGACTGGACGCATGACGCACCCGCACCGGCGATCGAGAACGACACTCGGCAGAAGCTGCGCAAGCAGCTGCGCGAAGGCGCGCTGGACGAGCGCGAGATCGAGCTGGATTTCGCCATGAACGTCGGCGTGGAAATCATGTCGCCGCCAGGCATGGAGGAGATGAGCGCGCAGCTCAAGCAGATGTTCCAGAACATCGGCGGCGCCAAGACCCAGCAGCGCAAGGTCGCCATCAAGGTGGCGCGGCCGATGCTGATCGACGAGGAGGCGGGCAAGCTGCTCAACGACGATGAAATCCGCTCGCTGGCAATGGAAGCGGCCGAGCAGAACGGCATCGTCTTTATCGATGAGATCGACAAGGTCGCGCAGCGCGGCGACCACGGTCACGCCGGCGTCAGCCGCGAGGGCGTGCAGCGCGATCTGCTGCCGCTGGTCGAAGGCTCCACCGTGTCGACCAAGTACGGCCCGATCAAGACCGACCATATGCTGTTCATCGCCTCGGGCGCGTTTTCCCTGGCCAAGCCTTCTGACCTGATTCCCGAGCTGCAGGGCCGGTTGCCGATACGCGTGGAGCTGTCGGCGCTCAGCGTCGACGACTTCAAGCGCATCCTGCGCGAGCCGCACAACGCGCTGACCAAGCAGTACGTGGCCTTGCTCGGTACCGAAGGCGTCACGCTCGAGTTCGTCGACAGCGGCATCGACCGCTTGGCCGAGGTGGCATTTCAGGTCAACGAACGCACCGAGAACATCGGCGCCCGGCGGCTGCATACGGTGATGGAGCGGCTGTTGGAAAAGATTTCCTACGAGGCGGCCGACAAGTCCGGCGAGCACTATCGGGTCGACGCCGCGATGGTGGACAGCAGCCTGGCCAGCCTGGTGCAGAACGAGGATCTGAGCCGATACATCCTTTAAATAAAAAGGCGGGTTCTCTGAGGAATCGGCCTGTTCGCAAGTTCCTGCTGCGCAAACGCCCCCTGTAAAGCCAGCCCTAACAAGCCGCCTGACCCGATCTGGTAAAATCATGCCCGTGAGCAACATCATAGAACTCAAAACCACCGGCCAGCGCGCCCAGTTGCGCGAGGCGCAGCAGAAGCAGACGCTGATCCGGCTGTGGCGCGAAGACCTCGAACACGGCAGCTTCTGCGGCTACGTGGGTGGCGTCGGGCAGGAGTTTTTCCTGCTCTGGGTGGTCGGCGACGGCATTACCTACGATGGCATGTACATCATGCGCCATCGCGATATTTCCGAACTGGAAGCACCCGACAAGCACCACGTTTTCTTCGAAAAAGCGCTGGCGCTGAAGCATATTCTGCCGCGACCGCCGCGTGGCTTTCCGCTGGACAACATCCGCGAAGTGATCCAGGCCGCGGGTGCACAGGCGCCGGTAATCGGCGTACATGTGGACAGCGAAGACGAGTCCGAGGTCTGCTACATCGGCCGGCTCGCCAGCATGGATGACGACGGCTTCTACATGCAGGAGCTCAGCCCCGACGCGGAGTGGATGCGCGAGGTGTCGTTCTTCGGCTGGGACGAGGTTTCTACCGTCAGCATCGAGGATAGCTACGCGCAGGCGCTGCTGGCCGTAGCCGGCACGGCGCCGCCGCTGGAACAGAGCGATGCCGGCGTCAGCCGCATTTGATCTGACGTCGCGCCCGAGCAGTAAACGTATGGCGTGACAACGAACGCCTGCCGCCAAAAGCGGCGGGCGTTTGCGTGTTCGCACCCGCTGGCGCCGCCCTGCATTCACCCGGAATTTTCACCGACGCGCATTCAATCAAGCTTTGCGCGAGCCGCCCGGTGCCCGCGTTTGCCTGCCGCGGAGATCACCCATGAGCAAGAAAAAAGTCGCCGACATCATCATCGAAACGCTGCAGGCTGCCGGCGTGCAGCGCTGTTACGGCATCGTCGGCGACACGCTCAACCACATCACCGACGCAATCCGCCGCAGCGATATCGATTGGGTGCATATGCGCCACGAAGAGGCCGGCGCCATGGCTGCCGGTGGCGAAGCGCTGATCACCGGCCGCCTTACCGCCTGCGCGGGCACCTGCGGGCCAGGCAGCCTGCATTTCATCAACGGCCTGTTCGAAGCGCACCGCAACCGCGCGCCGGTGGTGCTGATCGCCACCCAGGTCGCCACCAGCGAGATGGGCATGGATTTCCCTCAGGAAGTGGATCTGAAGCCGATTTACGATACCTGCAGCCATTTCTGCGCCTATATTCACTCGCCGGCACAGGCGCGCCGCGTGACCGCGCTCGCCGCACAGGCCGCACTCAACAAGCGCGGCGCCGCGGTGATCATCGTGCCGGGCGACATCAGCCAGATGGAGGTCGAGGACGGTCTGGCCTTCCGCCCGCACCAGCCGCAGCCGGTGCTGCGGCCGTCCTATGCCGAGCTGGACGAGATCGCCGCGGTGATCAACGCGGGCAAGCGCGTCACGCTGTACTGCGGCTCCGGTTGCGAGGGCGCCGAGCAGGAGATCGTCGCGCTGGCCGAAAAGATCAAGGCGCCGGTGGCGCATACCTCGCGCGCCAAGGATTTCATCGAGCCGTACAACCCATACAACATGGGCATGACCGGCATCCTCGGCGTGGAGTCCGGTTTCCGCGCGCTGGACGCTTGCGACACCCTGCTGCTGCTCGGCGCTGATTTCGCCTGGAGCCAGTTCTACCCGAACGAGGCCAAGCTCATCCAGATCGACAGCGACGCCACCCATCTAGGCCGACGCCATCCCGTCGATATCGGCGTGGTAGGCCACATCAAGGACACCATCGAAGCGCTGCTGCCGCGCCTGCACGCGCGCGAGGAGCACGCCTTCCTGCGCAACAGCCTCAAGCATCGCGAAGCCACGCTCAAGCAGATCGCCGAGGAAGAGCACGCCGGCAGCGACGGCCTGATCCATCCGCAGTATCTGACCAAGCTGATCGATCGATATGCCGACGACGATGCGATCTTCAGCGCCGACGGCGGCAGCCCGATGGTCTGGTTACTGCGCCACATCACCAGCAATGGGAAACGACGCACGCTGACCAGCCTGGTCCACGGCACCATGGCCAATGCGATGCCCGAGGCGCTCGGCATCAAAAAGGCGCTGCCCGGTCGGCAGGTGATCTCGCTCTCCGGCGACGGCGGTATCAGCATGCTGCTGGGCGACCTGCTTACCGCCGTGCAGGAAAACATTCCGATCAAGGTCATCGTCTACAACAACAGCTCGCTCGGCTTCGTCGAGATGGAGCAGAAAGTCGAAGGCCTGCTGGACGCGTTTACGGAGTTGAAGAACCCCGACTTCGCCAGGCTGGCCGAAGCCATCGGTTTCTACGGTCGCCGGGTGGACGACGCGTCGACGCTGGAGGAAGCCGTGCGCGATGTGCTGTCGCAGCCCGGCCCCGCGCTGCTCGACGTCAAGGTCAATCGCTACGAGCTGGTGATGCCGCCGAAAGTGGAAGTCGGGCAGGTGCTCCACACCGCGCTGTACTCGGCCAAAGCGATCATCGCCGGCCGCGGCATGGAAGTCGAAGAACTGGTGCGCACCAACTTTGCAGACTGATCTCTCGCAACCGCTGGCTCCGATCGGACGCCAGCCGTCGCGATCGCGCTCTATTTTTTCAGGGCGCCCTGTCCAAACATGTGCTTTCGCGCCTCCTCGTCGGTGGCCAGATCGGTTTTGCCCTTGATCGTGTCGGCCAGCGCATAGGCACGGCGAGTGCCGTCGCGATCGCGAATCTGCTCGAACCACATTTTCAGATTCGGAAAATCGTCCAGTGTCATGCCCTGCGCCTCGTACGGCACGATCCAGGGATAGGCGGCCATATCGGCAATCGTGTAGTCCTTGCCGGCAATATAGGCACGGCCTTCCAACCGCTTGTCCAGCACACCGTAAAGCCGGCGCGTTTCATTGACGTAGCGGTCGATCGCGTAAGGAATTTTTTCCGGCGCATAGCGGTTGAAGTGATGATTCTGACCCAGCATGGGGCCCAGTCCACCGACCTGCCAGAACAGCCATTCGGTCACCACATAGCGTTCGCGCACCTCCTTGGGCGAAAACTTGCCGGTCTTTTCGGCCAGGTACTGCAGGATCGCCCCGGATTCGAAGACGCTCAACGGCTCGCCGCCACCCAGCGGATCGGTATCGACGATGGCGGGCATCCGATTGTTGGGCGACATCTTCAGGAACGCCGGCGCGAACTGTTCACCCTTGCCGATATTCACTGGCTTGACCTCGTAAGCCAGCCCGGCTTCTTCCAGAAACATGGTTATCTTGTGGCCGTTCGGCGTTGGCCAGTAATGCAGTTCGATCATGGGGAGTCCTCGAGTACGCGGTGAGCACGATAAAGCCAGCGGCTGAATATGGCCCAGCTGCCGATAAGACTTTGCGAAGAAAGGCCCTGCGTGTCGTCAACCCGCCACCCGTGGCTCGCGTTCGTCGAGGTGTTGCCATCGCTCGGCACACTACCGGAGATATCGCTATGAAGTTTGTCCGTTGTTTCGCCGTGCTCGGCTTCGCCCTCGGCCTCGTCGCCACGAGCGCCGCTAATGCCCAACCTTTTCAGGACACGCCACCTGCCGGAAACAGCGACTCGGCGCACGGGCAGCACGCTATGCCCGACCCGCAGAAGCAGACCGCGCGATTGAGCCGCAAACTGCAGCTGACGCCGGACCAGGCCGCGAAGATCGAGCCGATCCTGGCCAACCGCATGCAGCAGATGCAGCAGATGCGTGGCGACACGTCATCCTCGCCGCGCGATGTGCATCAGAAAATGCGCGCGCTGAAGCAGGACACCGACAGTCAGATCCAGGCCATCCTCACGGACAGCCAGCGCCAGCAGTATCAGCAGATGCAGCAGCAGGCGATGCAAAAGCGCCTCGATCACAAACAGGGTGCACCTGCTGCCGGCGGTGGTAGCGACGAAGACGGCGGTTAAGTCGAGTCACTGAAGCGTTCGACGGTTCGATGCCTGCAGCCAGCGAAATTTCTGCCTGCAGGCATCGTCGTTATTTTCCGATGCAGAACGAGCTGAAGATCGCTCCAAGCAGATCGTCGCTGCTGTAGCTTCCGGTGATTTCACCCAGCGCCTGCTGCGCCTGGCGAAGCTCTTCGGCGGCCATTTCGCCAGCTCGGCCTTCGCGCAGATGAATTGCGGCGTCATGTAAATGGACGTCTACTTGTTGCAAGGCAAGGACGTGGCGGCGGCGTGCGCTGAAGGCGCCTTCGCCGCTGCCGGCACCGGCAAGCTGCTTCAAGGTCTCGCGCAACGCGTCCAGCCCCACGCCGGTTTTTGCAGAGGCCCATAGCCAGCGGCGGCCGTCGCGCTCCTCGCCATGCGGTAGCTCGTTATCGAGATCAATCTTGTTGACCAGCACCAGCTGCTCGACGCCTTCGGCCACATCGACAAGCAACGCGAGATCGGCATCGGCCTGCTTTGCGTCCGTGACCAACAGCGCCACATCGGCCCGCTGCAGCTCACCGTGGGCGCGGCGCACGCCCTCGCGTTCTACGACATCATCCGTCTCGCGCAGGCCGGCGGTATCAGCCAGTTCCAGCACGATGCCGTCCAGGCTCAGCTGCTCGCGCAGCACGTCGCGCGTGGTGCCTGCGGCCGCGTTGACGATGGCGCGATCGCTGCCGGCGAGCGCGTTCAACAGGCTCGACTTGCCGGCGTTTGGACGTCCAACGATGGCCACGCGCAATCCGTCATTGAGCCGCAAACCGCGGCGCGCCTCGCGCAGCAATTCGGCCAGCTCGGCCTGCACGGTCACCAGCTGGCGATTGATGGCGGGGTCGGCGAGAAAGTCGATCTCCTCTTCCGGGAAGTCGATCGCCGCTTCGATATGCACGCGCAGCGCGACCAGCGCCTGCAGCAGCGCGTCGACCTTGCGTGAGAACACGCCTTCCATCGACTGCAGCGCCGCACGTGCGCCAGCGTGCGAGCGCGATGCAATCAGGTCGGCGACAGCTTCGGCCTGCGCCAGGTCGAGCTTGCCGTTGAGAAAGGCCCGCTCGGTGAATTCGCCGGGACGCGCCAGACGCGCACCCAGCTCGCATGCGCGGCGCAGCAGCAGATCGAGCAATACCGCGCTGCCGTGTCCCTGCAGTTCCAGTACGTGTTCGCCGGTGTACGAGGCCGGCGCCGGGAAGTACAGCAACAGGCCGCGATCGATCAGTTCGCCCGCTGCATCGCGGAAGGCGGTGAAATGCGCGTAGCGCGGCGTCGGCGCACGACCCAACAGCGTTTGTGCGATCGCCGGAACGGCCGGTCCGGACACCCGCACCACGCCCACACCGGCCATGCCGGGCGCGCTGGCCACGGCGGCGACGGTCTCGCTGGAAAGATCGATCACCTGATCGGACGGGGAAGTGGATGTCATCGGCATGCACTCTAAACGAAGACAGCCGCGACGGTTTCCCGCTCGCGGCTGTCGAGGCGTCTCTATCGAAACGGACTCAAGCCGCCTTGATGCCTTCTTCGCGATCCACGTGATGCGTCACCCACCACTGCTGGCCCAGACCCACCAGACCGTTGATCGCGTAGTACAGGCACAGGCCGGACGGGTAGAACGCGAATAGCAGGGTGAACAGCAGCGGCATTACCTTCATCATCCGCGCCTGCGCCGGATCCATGCCGGCCGCCGCCGGATTGAGCCACTGCGTGCCCAGCATCACCAAGGCGTAGATGATCGGCAGGATGTAGAACGGGTCGGGCGAGCTGAGGTCGGGAATCCACAGGAACGGCGCATGGCGCAGCTCGATACTGTATTCCAGCACGTAGAACAGGCCCAGGAACACCGGCATGGTGATCAGCACCGGCAGGCAGCCGCCCATCGGATTGACCTTTTCCTTTTTGTACAGCTCCATCGTCGCCTGCTGCATCTTCAACTTGTCGTCGCCGTAGCGCTCTTTCAGCTGCGCGATGCGCGGCTGCAGCTTGCGCATCTTGGCGCTGGACTTGTACTGCATCGCCGTCAGCTTCCAGGTGGCGCCCTTGATCAGCAGCACCAGCAGGATGATCGCCACGCCCCAGTTTTTGGCGATGGCATGCAGCTGCGACAGCACCCAGTGCATCGGCACGGCGATCGCCTTGAACATGCCGTAATCGATGGTGAGATCGAGACCCGGCGCAATCGCATCGAGGCTGCCTTGGATATTCGGGCCCAGATACAGCTGCGACTGGCTGCTGACGCTTTGACCCGGCGCCACGCTCAGACCCGGACCCATCGTGCGGATCAGATAATGCGGCTGGCCGCTGTCCGGGTTGATGGTACTGGTGACGTAGCGGTCGGTCTGGTCAGCCGGCGGAATCCACGCCGCGAAAAAGTACAGCTTCAGCATGGCGGCCCAGCCGCCCTTGATCTGCGCGTCCAGCTGATCCTTCGGCTCGGAGAAATTCTTGAACGGCAGCTTCTCGAATTTCTCGCCGGTGTACCAGCCGGCGCCTTGGGCAAAGCGCGTCTGCGGGTCGGTATAACCCTTGATCCAGCTGCTCGGCTTCGGCGGCGCCGCGCGCAGCAGCTGCTGATAAGCGTAGCCCTGCCACGGCTGTGTGCCGCCGTTGTCGATCCGCTGAGTCAGGCCGATCTGGTAGCTACCACGCTTGAAGGTATAGGTCTTGGTGACCTTGAGGCCGGCGGCGTCCTGCCAGGTCAGATCGACCTTCAGCTCGTTCTGGCCCGGCGCCAGGGTGTAGTCGGTCTGCGCCGCGGTGAAGATCGCCTGGTGATTGGGCTGATCGGCCGGCGCCTTGTCGCTGCTGCTGACCAGGCCGTTCTGCGCGACGAAATAATCGTCCTCGCTATTGTCCAGCAGCACGGTCGGGGCCGGATGCGGCATCGCATGGGTCGGCGGCAACGAGGGGTAGGCCAGCAGCTGGGTTTTCACCACGCTGCCGCCGCGGGTATCGATGGTCAGATGCAGCACGTCGGTATTGATGTTGACCAGCTTAGCTGTCGTCGCCGTGGCCGACGGCGCGGTGCTGGAAGGCGTTGCCCCAGGGATCGCCGCGCTGGCATTGACGCCGTCGTTGGCGGCCACCGGTACGCTGCCATCGGCCTGTGTGCCCGCGCTGCTGGAGCTGGCGATAGGCATGGACGGCGGCAGCGGCGCGTAATCCTTTTCCCAGGCCAGAAACAGGAAATACGCCACGGCGAGCAGGGCGAACAGGAGAAAGGTGCGCGTTTGATTCATCGCGTAGCAAATCCGGGTAACGCCACGACAGTGCAGAGCCGCGGATGGTCAGGAAGAAAGGATGGGATAAAGGGCAGCAGTCAACACGCGATTGTGGCGGTCACGGCGGCTGGCTTCAATGGCGGGAGCGTTTCAACGCGATGTTTCGTTGCGACTTGCCAGCAACTTCTTCCACAGCAGATCGATTTCCGCCAGCAGTTCGGGCCCCGGCACACCGGCCGCCTGCTCGCGCGCCATGACCATCAGGTCGACGGCAGGGAGCTGGTGGCGTACCCGCCGGAACGACTCACGCAACAGACGCTTGATCCGGTTGCGCTCGACTGCGCGTTTGGAAACACGCTTGGATATTGCCAGGCCAAGCCGGGCTTGGCCAAGTTCGTTGCCGCGAAAGCGCATATGAAAACAGCGGCCGCCTGCGCGTCCGCTGCTCGACCGCAAGGCGGCGAATTCACCCGGCCGGCGTAACCGCGCATCGCGCGGCAAACCGGCGGACGACATGATCTACCGCTCGATTACGGGATCAGGCGCTTGCGGCCTTTCGCACGGCGGGCGTTGATGATCTTGCGACCATCGGCCGTGGCCATACGTGCACGGAAACCGTGCGTGCGGGCGCGCTTGAGCTTGCTTGGCTGGAAGGTCCGCTTCATGGCGTACTCCGAAGGGAATGTTAATAAAAGGTCGCAAAGTATGTCTGGTTTGTAGTTCGAGTGTCAAATGGGATTGACATCATACGGGGACGGGCCTGTGGACAGGGCTGTGGGCAAGCGTGTGGATAATTGCCGGTGACGCTGCCGACGCTGCTGCTAGACTTGCCTGCCCGTCACGCGCGAAAGCGCCCTTAAAGTCTGTGGTTGAAACTATTCATGAGTGATTTGTGGCGGCGCTGTCTTGAGCGTCTGGAAGGCATTGTTAGCGCCGAAGACCTGCACACCTGGCTGATGCCGCTGCAGGCGCGCGACGAAGCGGATGGCCTGCAATTGTTCGCGCCCAATTCTTATACGCTGGACACGGTGAAAGAGCGTTACCTGTCGCTGATCGGCGAAGTGCTGAACCAGCTGGCCGGGCGCGCCATCGCCGTGCGCATCGACGTCGGCTCCAATACGGCAAGACCTGTCGCAGCGGCAAAACCGGTAGCGCCTCCGCGCACCAAGGCCGCCGAGCCGGCGGCGCCGACGTTCCATCACAATCTCGACCCGCATTACACCTTCGAAACCTTCGTCGAAGGCAAATCGAACCAGCTGGGCAAGGCCGCTGCGATGCAGGTGGCCACCAATCCCGGCCGCGCCTACAACCCACTGCTGCTGTATGGAGGCACCGGTCTAGGTAAAACCCATCTGATGCATGCGGCGGGCAATCTGATGCGTGAGCACAACCCGAACTGCAAGGTGCTTTACCTGCGTTCGGAGCAGTTTGTGGGTTCGATGATCGAAGCCCTGCGCGCCAAGAGCATGGACGAGTTCAAGAAGCGTTTCCGCTCCGTCGATGCGCTGCTGATCGACGACATCCAGTTCTTCGCCGGCAAGGACACCACGCAGGAAGAGTTTTTCCATACCTTCAATGCGCTGTTCGAATCCAAGCAGCAGATCATCCTGACCTGCGACCGTTACCCGAAGGAAGTGGACAAGCTCGAGCCGCGGCTGAAATCGCGCCTGGGCTGGGGCCTGAGCGTGGCGATCGAACCGCCGGACTTCGAGACGCGCGCTGCGATTCTGTTGGCCAAGGCGCACGAAAAGGGTGTCGCCGTGGATGAAAGCGTGGCGATGCTGTTGGCCAAACGAATTCGCTCCAACGTGCGCGATCTGGAGGGCGCGTTGAACACGCTGGCAGCCCGGGCCAACTTCTACGGCAAGCCGATCACCACCGATTTCGCCGAGGAGACTCTGCGCGACCTGCTGGCGACACACGCGCAGGCGATCACCATTCCAAATATCCAGAAGATCACTGCCGAGTATTTCAACGTGCGCCTGCAAGACCTGCTGTCCAAGCGGCGCGTACGTTCGCTGGCACGGCCTCGGCAGATGGCCATGACGCTGTCCAAGGAACTGACTGAACACAGCTTGCCGGAGATCGGCGAGGCATTTGGCGGCCGCGACCACACCACGGTGATGCATGCCTGCAAGACCATCCGCAAGTTTGTCGAAACCGACGCGCGCATGCGCCAGGACTGGGAGCAGCTCATTCGCACACTGACCGGCTGAGCCCAGCCTGTTGCAATATCGCGGCAAAGCTTAGGATAAGCGGGTTGGCGGGCTGTGGATAAACGGTGGATCACTTAGGCCTTGCAGTTATCCACATATGACACACAGGAAAGAACAGGCCACAAGCACAGTCAGAAAAACGTTCAACTTATTGTTTTTAAAAGATAAAAATGTGAATAAAAGTTATCCACCGCCTCTACTACTACTACTAAACTTCTTTTAAAAGACAGAACAGCAGTTACAGGAAAGCATAGATATGCAATTCAGCATTCAACGAGAAGCGCTGCTCAAACCCCTGCAACAAGTAGTAGGCGTCGTGGAACGACGCCAAACGCTGCCTGTTCTGGCCAACCTACTTGTCAAAGTGGCCGATGGACGCTTGTCCTTCACAGGTACCGATCTTGAAGTCGAGATGGTCGCCACCACGGAAGCAGAAAAACTGGACGATGGTGAAATCACCATACCCGCCCGAAAGTTGTTCGATATCGTCAAAGCGCTGCCTGATGGCGCAAAGATCGAGCTGAAGCTCAACGGGGATCGTGTGGCGCTCAATGCGGGCCGCAGTCGTTTCACGCTGACCACGCTCCCCGCCAGCGAATTTCCCACGGTCGACGAAATCGAGCTGGTGGAAAAAGTCAGCTTGCCGGAAGAAGTGCTGCGCGACCTGATGGAGCGTACTTCCTTCGCCATGGCGAATCAGGATGTGCGCTATTACTTGAACGGCATGCTGCTCGATTTGCAGGAGCACACGTTGCGCTGCGTAGCCACCGATGGTCACCGTCTGGCCATGAAAGAAACTCAGTTGCAGAGTTCTGTCACCACGCGCAGGCAGATCATCATCCCGCGCAAAGGCGTCAACGAGCTGGTGGGACTGCTTGAAGTAGGCGACGGTGAGGTGGAGCTGGAGTTTGGCCGCAATCATCTGCGCGTTCGTCGCGGCGGGGTGGTGTTTACGTCAAAGCTGATCGACGGACGTTTCCCGGATTACGAAGCAGTGATTCCGCTAGGTGCCGACAAGTCGGCGACGCTGGATCGCGAAGTTCTGCGCGGCGCATTGCAGCGCGCCGCGATCCTGTCGAACGAAAAATACCGTGGCGTTCGTCTCGAGCTCTCCCCCGGCAAGCTACGCATCGTGGCGCATAACCCCGAGCAGGAAGAAGCGGTGGAGGAGGTCGAAGCCGACACCCACGTGTCCGATCTTGCCGTGGGCTTCAATGTGGGTTATTTGCTCGATGCGCTGGCGGCACTGCGCGGTGATAAGGCCAGGTTGAGCCTGCGCGATGCGCAGTCCAGCTGCCTGGTGCAAGAGCACGACAACGAACACTCGCGCCACGTCATCATGCCGCTTCGCCTCTGACCGCTGTCCGATGCTTGTCGATCTGATGGGTCGGTCTCGAGAACGCCGGAACCTCCGTACGAGATTCCGGCGTTCTTGTGTGTGCGGATCGTTTGCATGAGGATCGAACGGCTTCGCATCAGCGGTTTACGCTGTCTTTCCGATACCGATCTGACACTGAGCCCAGCGATCAATCTCTTTGTGGGGAACAACGGAGCCGGCAAGACCAGCGTCCTGGAGGCGGCATTTCTTCTCTCGCATGCCGGTTCGTTTCGGAGCGGATCCAAGGATGCGTTGCTGCAGCGCGATGCACGTCGGTTGTCCGTGTTCGCTGAATTGGTTCATCAGGACGAGCGGACGGTACGTATTGGTCTGGGCCGGGAGTCCGCGCGCTGGGAAGCGAAGGTCGATGGCGAGAACGTGGCCATTGGCCAATTGGTCAGGCAGTGCGCTGTCGTGTGTTTCGAACCGGGTTCGCATGCACTTATTGCCGGCGCCGCCGATGAAAGGAGGCGGTATTTGGACTGGGGCGTGTTCCACGTGGAACACGATTTTCTTGGCCAGTGGCGACGCTATCAGCGCGCGCTCAAGCAACGAAACAGTTTGCTGCGCTCGGGAAATAGCGTTTCCGACGATCTGTTTGACCCGTGGGAAGTTGAGCTAGCCCATACGGCGAACCGAATCGACGAATTTCGTCGGCGCTACCTCGACTTGCTTCGACCTGCACTCGAGGCGAGCCTTGCAGGTCTCCTCCCGGAGCTGGGAGAGCCCCATTTGCGCTATCGCCGGGGTTGGTCGGATGAGCAGGATTTGCGTCAATTGCTTCAAGGCAACCGAAGCAGGGATATCGCGCGAGGCCATACGACAGCGGGTCCTCATCGCGCGGACTGGTCTGTAGCGTTCGAGCGCGCGCCGCTTCGCGAACATCTCTCGCGAGGTCAGGAAAAGCTCACCGCGATGGCTTGCGTTCTGGCTCAGGCGCAACTCTATGCCGCATGTTGCAACGAATGGCCGGTTGTCTGCCTCGATGACCTGGCTTCAGAGCTCGATCAGAGCCATCAGGCAGCGGTAGTGGCGCAACTCGTGGCCGTGGGTGCTCAAGTTTTGATCACAGGTACGGAAACGCCAGAAGTCCTGCGTGCGACTGCCCCAGTGGTGTTCCACGTGGAACAGGGGCAGGTCGCGCGCCTGCTATAATCGAAAGGTTGCATCCATCGCTAGTGCATAACTCTTGCCAGATCCCTGCGCGACACAGGGGATCATGGGCGCCAGGAAACGGTCATCGAATGAACGACGAAACCACGAACGAACCGACTTACGACTCAAGCAACATCAAGGTGTTGAAAGGCCTGGAAGCGGTGCGCAAGCGTCCAGGTATGTATATCGGTGATACCGATGACGGCACTGGCTTGCATCACATGGTGTTCGAAGTGGTGGACAACGCCATCGACGAAGCGTTGGCGGGTTACTGCGACACGGTCATCGTGACCATCCACGAGGATGAATCTGTCAGCGTCATCGATAACGGCCGCGGCATTCCGGTAGACACCCATCCCGAAGAGGGCCGCTCCACCGCGGAAGTGGTCATGACGGTGCTGCACGCCGGCGGCAAATTCGATGCTAACTCGTACAAGGTCTCTGGTGGTCTGCACGGCGTGGGCGTGTCGGTGGTCAACGCACTGAGCGAAAAGCTGTGGTTGACGATTTACCGCGGCGACGAGGAATACCAGCAGGAATACGCGCACGGAGAACCGCTTTACCCGCTGAAGTCGGTTGGCGCATCGACCAAGCGCGGCACCATGGTGCGTTTCAAGCCCAGCCCGGCCACGTTCACCAATAATCTAGAGTTTCACTACGACATCCTGGCCAAGCGCCTGCGTGAGCTGGCCTTCCTCAACTCCGGCGTCACCATCGAGTTGAAGGACGAGCGCGGCGACGGTCGTGCCGATACGTTTGCCTACGAAGGCGGCATCCGCTCGTTCGTACAGCATCTGGCCCAGCTCAAGACAGCGCTGCATCCGAACGTGATCAGCCTGAGCGCCGAGCAGGACGGCATCACCGTCGAACTGGCGATGCAGTGGACCGACTCGTATCAGGAAACGATGTTCTGCTTTACCAACAATATTCCGCAGCGCGACGGCGGTACGCATCTCACCGGTTTCCGCGCTGCGTTGACGCGCTCGCTGCAGAACTACATCGAAAAATCGGGTCTGGCCAAGAACGCCAAAGTCTCGCCGACCGGCGACGATATGCGCGAAGGCATGATTGCCGTGCTGTCGGTCAAGGTGCCCGATCCGAAGTTCTCGTCGCAGACCAAGGACAAGTTGGTTTCGTCGGAGGTCAAGACGGTGGTGGAGCAGGTCGTCAACGAAAAGCTGAGCGAGTTCCTGCTGGAGCATCCGAACGAAGCCAAGGCGATCGCCTCCAAGGTGGTCGACGCGGCGCGCGCGCGCGAGGCGGCGCGCAAGGCACGCGAGATGACCCGCCGCAAGGGCGCGCTGGACATCGCCGGCCTGCCGGGCAAACTGGCCGATTGTCAGGAAAAGGATCCCGCGCTGTGCGAACTGTTCCTGGTCGAGGGCGATTCCGCCGGCGGCTCGGCCAAGCAGGGCCGCAACCGCAAGACTCAGGCCGTGCTGCCGCTGAAGGGCAAGATTCTCAACGTCGAAAAGGCTCGCTTCGACCGCATGCTGGCCTCGGCCGAGGTCGGTACGTTGATTACCGCGCTGGGTACCGGCATTGGCAAGGACGAATACAACCCGGACAAGCTGCGCTATCACCGCATCATCCTGATGACCGACGCGGACGTCGACGGCTCGCATATCCGCACACTGCTGCTGACGTTTTTCTATCGCCAGATGCCCGAACTGATCGAACGCGGCCACATCTATATCGGCCTGCCGCCGCTGTACAAGGTGAAGCAGGGCAAGCAGGAGTTGTACATCAAGGACGATACCGCGCTGAACGATTACCTGATTTCCAGTGCCGTCGACAACGCCTCCTTGACCTACAGCCCCGATGCTCCGCCGATTACTGGCGAGGCTCTGGAAAAGCTGCTACGCGGCTATCAGCAGGCGCTGGACCAGATCGCCAAGCTTTCGCATCGCTTCGACGCCACTGTGCTGATTTCTCTGCTAGAGCACACGCCGCTAGAGCCGGCACTTTGGGACGATGCGGCAGCCATGCAGGACTGGTTGACGAAAGCAGAACAGCGGCTCGCGGCCAGCGGACTGGGCAAGCCGCGCTACAAACTCTCGCTGCGCGCCGCCGCCGGCGAACAGCCGCCCGCGATCGAAGTGGTGCGTGAGCAGCATGGGCTCAGCCATACCTGGTTCCTGCCGCAGCCGTTTTTCGCCAGCAACGAGTTCCGTGCCATCCTCAGCATCAGCCAGCAGGTGGCGGCGATGATTCAGCCCGATGCGGTGGTTCGTCGAGGTAATGCATCGCGCGGCATTCTCAGCTTCGTCGAGGCCCGCAACTGGCTGCTGGACGAGGCGAAAAAGGGCCGCAGCATCCAGCGCTTCAAAGGTCTGGGTGAAATGAATCCCGAGCAGCTGTGGGAAACCACGGTCAACCCGGAAACCCGCCGCATGCTGCAGGTCGGCGTAGAGGATGCGATTGCTGCCGATCAGATGTTCTCGATGCTGATGGGTGAGGCGGTCGAACCGCGGCGCGATTTTATCGAAGCCAACGCGCTCAAGGTTGCCAACCTCGACGTCTGAGCCTTGATCGCGCTCCGGAGCCAGAACCGGTTGCATCGCCGTTCGGCAGCTGTCTGCGAACGCTGTGTTTCAAGTTTCTGATTTTAATGAATATTTAATGTGGCAGCGCAGCTTGTTATTGTCATCACTCCCGGGTTAACCTCGGAAGTCAACTCGCGCATTGCGGCGAGTCACTGAACGACGAGGATCACCATGAAGCGAGCCCTAGGATTCACCGCGCTGGCGAGCGCCGCTCTGATGCTGATGCTGGCAAGCAGCAGCCCGGTGCTGGCGAAAGACAGTTCGTCCAAGGACAAGCCGGAAGTGCAGTACCCCAACGCGACCCGCGTCGCGCCCAAGCTCGACCTGACCAGCGAAAAGGATCAAAAAAACCTCAACGCCGGTCTTGACGCCGTCACGGCAAATGACAAAGCCAAGGCGCTGCAGTATCTGCAGCCCATCGCCGACGGCGGCAGCAAGAGCAAATATGCCCAGGCACTGGCCCTGCAGGGTCTGGCTACGGTCAAGTATCAGATCGACAACGACCCGAAGGGGGCCATCGCGCTCCTGCAGCAGTCCTTGGCCAATGGCGTGCTGCCGAACGACACGTATTTCCAGCTCGAATACATGTTGGCGCAGTTCCAGGTCGCCGACGAGGAGTATCAGCCGGCGCTGGACACACTGACCAAGTGGCGTGCCGAAGGTAAGAAGGAAACCGCCAACTCCTACGCGCTGGAAGGCAACATCGATTACCGCCTCGGCAAGTTCCCCGAAGCCATTGCCGCGATCAAGAAAGCGCAGTCGCTGACCGACAAGCCCGATCCGGCCTGGAACCAGATTCTGATGGCGAGCTACTCGCAGTCCGGACAGGGCGATCAGGCTGCGCAGGTCGCACAGCAGGCGCTGGCCGCCAACCCGAACGATCCCAACGCGCTGGACAATACCGTGGCCGTGCTGATGCAGGCCAACAAGAACGACGAAGCTATCCAGGTGATGGAAAAGGCGCGCGCCAGCGGTTTGCTGAAAACCGAAGCCAACTACGTGAATCTGGCCAAGCTTTATCTGATTCGTGCGCAGTCCAGCAGCACCGACTCCAAGCCCGATGCCGAGAAGTCCGCACAGGTGCTGGAGGACGGCATGAGCAAGAGCATCGTTACCGCCAGCGCAGACAACTACCTGTTGCTGGGCGAGGCTGACGAACTCTCCGACAATACAAGCAAGGCTGTCGATGCCTACACCAAGGCGTTGCCGACAGCGAAGGACGGAGAGGCTGCGATCCGCGGCGGACAGATTCTTCTTTCGCAGCAGAAATACAGCGCCGCGAAATCGATGATCCAGCAGGGCATCGACAAGGGCGTGAAGCAGAAAGGCGCGGCATACATGCTGCTCGCCGAAAGCGATCGTGGTCTGAAGGACAAGGCCGGGGCCATTGCCGCGATGAAACAGGCCGCCCAGGATCCGCAGACGGCAGAGAAGGCGAACGCGTGGTTGAAAAAAGCGGGCGCAGGCAAATAGCGTCGCTGCAAATGCTCCGCAGGCCAGATGGACGTCCATTTATCTGTCTTGTCGAGCTATACAAAAGCAGGATGCTGTTGTACCGTTGAAAACCTTTTCCTGCGTCTCCCCAGCGGCGAGTTCCGTCGATTCATCAGGCGGTTTCAGGCCACGCCCTGCGGCAACGTTCTCTTCCGATTGATCAGCTTCAGACAGTGAAAGATGGCCTCAAGTAGACAAGACAACGAGAACGAAGGCTTCAGCTGGAAGCGCACGGCGGCATTGGCTTTTGCCATTGGCCTGCATGCTTTCGCCTTTCTGTTCATGGTGGCGCCTTCGGCCCCGCAAACGCAGAAAGACAAGCAGGTCGACAAGATCGTCAAGGTGAGCTTTATCGAGCCGCCGCCGCCGCCGCCGCCGCCGCCGCCGCCGCCGCCGGAGCCGCCCAAGCAGCCGCCGCCGAAGATCATTCAGCAGGTCAAGCCGCCGCCGACACCGCCGCCGCCGACACCGCCGCCGGCGGTCGAAGAGGTGTCGCAGAACGCGGTGCAAGCTCCGCCGCCTTCGCCGCCCGCTCCTCCGGCACCACCGGCTGACATTGCAGCTGGTTCGGATCTGAGCTACGGCAGCCGTCCCGCGCCTACGTTTCCGCCTCAGGCAATTCGCCAGCACCATACCGGTACGGTGACGTTGCTGATCCTAGTGGGCCTGGACGGCACACCGAAAGACGTCAAGGTGGAAAAATCCAGCGGTTTCCACGAGCTGGATCGCGCAGCAATGGATGCAGTACAAAAGTGGCGCTTCAATCCGGAGGTCAAGAACGGAAAGAAGGTGGAAGGCTATGCACGCGTTCCAATCAACTTCAACTTGGCCGAGTAATTAATCATCTGTCGTCCATTTCACTGGATTACAGTTACAGTTCACGCTTGACTTCCTAGGGTAGCGTTATGTTCTTACAGACTCCTGCAGCATCCGACGCCGCACAAGCCGCTGGCGCCAATTCCACCGCCGATGCCATGAAGCAAATGGGTGTCGGTCACCTCGTCGACGGTTTCGTTCATGGCGAAAACGTTGTCGGACTCGTCGTGTTCGTCGTGTTGTTGATCATGTCGCTTGCCTCTTGGTACTTCATCATCGCCAACTCGATCCGCAACTCGATGGTGGCCTCGCGTCGCGACAAGGTCATCGACGGGTTCTGGAACAACGGTTCCACCCAGGATGCGATCCGCGAGCTGGAAGCCCAGCCCAAGGGCGAACCGTTCTCCAAGATCGCTCTTGACGCTGCGTCCGCTGTGGCCCATCACCAGCAGTCCTCTACCGGCTCCGGTCGTCTTGCCGAGTCGCTGAGCCGTTCGGAATTCATCGACCGCGCCCTGCGCCAGGCCGTGGCTCGCGAAAGCCTGCGTCTGGAAGGTGGCTTGACCATGTTGGCAACCGTCGGTTCTTCGGCACCGTTCGTCGGTCTGCTCGGTACGGTGTGGGGTATTTACCACGCGCTGATCGGTATTGCCGCCTCCGGTAACGCTTCGATGAACGCCGTGGCCGGCCCCGTCGGTGAGTCGCTGATCATGACCGCGTTCGGTCTGTTCACCGCTATTCCGGCCGTGCTTGCGTACAACTTCTTCAACCGCTCCAACCGTCTCACGTACGCTCGCTTTGATGAATTTGCGCATGACCTGCACGACTTCTTCGCAACGGGCTCGCGCGTCGAAGGCGCCGCACCGACCCTGAAGTGAGGTCTGACTCATGGCTATGAGCTCAGGTGGTAATTCCGGTGGTCCGATGTCGGAGATCAACGTCACGCCGCTGGTCGACGTGATGTTGGTACTGCTGATCATCTTCATGATCACCGCGCCGCTGATGTCGCACACGATCACGATCGAGTTGCCCAAGGCTAACCCCAAGAGCAAGGACGAGGAAGTCAAGACGCCGCCGCTGGATCTCGCGGTCAAACAGGACGGCAGCCTGTACTTCAATGACCATCCGATCACGGCGGAAGAGCTCAAGGTGCAGTTTGCTGTGAAAGCCCAGCAGACGCCTCAGCCCGAACTGCAGATTCGTGCGGACAAGGCGACCGAGTTCAAGATCGTGAAAAAGATCATCAGCGATGCGAAAGGCCAGGGCATGGTCCACGTTGCCTTCATGACCACCGCTCCAACGAAGGGACAGTGACCGATGGCATTTTCCAGCAATAGCGGTGGCGGCCCGATGGCGGATATCAACGTCACGCCGCTGGTCGACGTGATGTTGGTGCTGCTGATCATTTTCATGATCACGGCACCCGTGCTCTCGCTCAAGATCAAGGTCGATCTGCCTCAGCCCAACCAGAACATACCGCCGCCGACCAATCCCAAAGATCCGATCAAGCTGAAGATCGATCAGAGCGGTGCGTTCTACTGGAATGACTCTCCGGTGGACGAGCTTGGGTTGAAGGCGCAGCTGGCGGTGATCGCGCAGCAGCCCGATCCGGCGGAAATCCAGATCACGGCGGATGACGCTGCGGCCTACCAGTATGTTGCCACGGTGCTGGCCGACGCGAAGAGCTACAACCTGACCAAAATCGGGTTTGCCGACAGCCAGTAAGCGGGTCCCGTTTCGGCAGTACATGAAAACCCCGCCCTGTGCGTAATGCTGTTCACTTAAGCATTGCATCGTAGCCAAGGCGTCCCAAGAATCCGGCCTTCACCTGTTGAAGGCCGGATTTTTTTGTGTCCCTGCA